>NZ_JACCFK010000002.1:667251-1334502 GCF_013410405.1 Amycolatopsis endophytica | reverse complement strand
ACCAGCGACGGCCACAGGAGCCTGCGGTCGCGGGTGACGCCGCCGAGGCGGTCGTAGCGGACCTTCGCCAGCACCGGGTACATCATCACGAGCAGGCCGAGCGCGATCGGCAGCGAGATCCCGTCGACCGCCACCGCGTCGAGCGCGCCGCCGAGGCCGGGGACCCACCGGCCCGCCAGCAGGCCCACGACCATGGCGCCGCCGATCCACACGGGCAGGAACCGGTCCAGCGTGGACATCCGGCCGGCGACTCCGGTGGCCGTCACGCCGACACCGGTGCCCGGCCGGGGGTCAGTACCGCGGCCAGCCGCGCCAGGGTTTCCGGCTCGGCGCGGTAGTAGATCCACGTGCCGCGCCGCTCACCGGTGATCAGGCCGGCTTCGCGCAGGACCCTCAGGTGGTGGGAGATCGTCGGGCCGGTCAGGGCGAACGTGCCGGTCAGATCGCATACGCACACCTCGCCGCCGTCGTGCGAGGCGATCAGCGACAGCAGCCGCAACCGCACCGGGTCGGCGACGGCCTTGAACACCCTCGCCAGTTCCGCGGCCCGCGGCTCGGACAGGGGTTCGCCGGCCAGGGACGAACAACACTGATTTGACACTCCTCTATCTAAACACACTTCTATTTTGACGCACATCGAAGTAGGCTCGCGGCATGAACGAGGAACTGCGTGACCAAGTGCGGGACCGGTATGCCGCGGCCGCGCGGACGGCGGGTGCCGGTGTTTCGTGCTGCGGCGGTGAGTCCGCCGACCTGACCGGCGGCCTGTACGACGAGGCGGAGCGGTCGTCCTTGCCGGAGGAAGCGGTGCTGGCGAGCCTGGGCTGCGGCAACCCGCTGGCGGTGGCCGAGCTGCGGGAGGGCGAGACCGTGCTCGACCTCGGTTCCGGCGGCGGGATCGACGTGCTGCTCTCCGCCCGCCGCGTCGGGCCGGGCGGCCGGGTCTACGGGCTGGACATGACCGAGGAGATGCTGGCGCTGGCGCTGGCCAACGCGGAGAAGGCGGGCGCCGCGAACGTGGACTTCCTCAAGGGCCACATCGAGGCGATCCCGCTGCCCGCCGACCGCGTCGACGTGATCATCTCCAACTGCGTGGTCAACCTGTCCGTGGACAAGCCGGCCGTGTTCGCCGAGATGTTCCGCGTCCTGAAACCCGGCGGGCGGGTCGGCGTGTCCGACGTCGTCGCCGAGGACCACCTCAGTCCGGCCGACCGCGCCGAGCGCGGCGACTACGTCGGCTGCATCGCGGGCGCCCTCTCGTTCGCCGAGTACCGGGAGGGCCTGACGGCCGCCGGGTTCACCGAGGTGGAGATCACGCCGACGCACGAGGCCGCGGAGGGGATGCACGCGGCGATCGTGCGCGCCGTCAAACCCCGGTCGGCGTCTCCGGGGCGGGAACTGCCGCTGCTCACCGAACCCGGCGGGTGCTGTGGCTGAGATCCCGGTCCGGCGGGATCACGTGCCGCTCGGGTAGGTCTCCGGTTCCAGGGTGTCCGCCTGGCGCAGGTGCAGCGGGTGCACCGCCCGCGTGCGGCCGAACCACAGCAGCGCGTCGTAGCGGTCGCCGAGCACCGTCGGGACGTAGTTGCCCCACCGTTCGCGTTCCGGGTGGTACACCACGCCGATCGCGCGGTGCGGCAGCGTCGCCGTCAGCACGTCGGGCCGTCCGGTGCGGGGGAACACGAACAGGGCACGCTCGGGCGCGGAGCGGTGCAGGGTTTCCTCCACCGAGCCAGGGCGTCCGGGTGGGACGGTCATCTCCCGCATCGGCGAGCCCCACGCGTCACCGGCGATGACCGTGCCCTCGTGGCTGCCGAAGCCCACCAGCACGACGTCGCCGTGGCCGTGGCGTTCGCGGGCCAGCCGCCCGATGGTGACCTCGCCCGCGGCCGCCCTGTCCGTCGCGCGGGCGTCGCCGACGTGCGTGTTGTGCGCCCACACGACGGCTTTCGAATCCGGGCCGTAGTGGTCCAGCAGGCGGTCGAGCGTGTCGTCCATGTGCCGGTCGCGCACGTTCCACGCCTCGCTCCCGCCGCCGACCATCGCGCGGTAGTAGCGTTCCGCCCCGGCGACCACTTCGGCGTTCTGCCAGGCACCGAACCGTTCCGCGCCGTCCGGGCCGGCGCGGCCCCGCAGCCGCACCAGCAGGTCGACGACCTCGTTCTCGCAACCGGACGGGACCAGGCGGGTGGCGCGCGCGTAGTCGTGGGGGCGTTCGCCGTACGGTTCGAAGCAGCGGTAGGCGGCGAGGGCGGCGGGCACCTGCTCCGGGTCGTGGTCGCGCAGGTGGACCAGGATCTCGCGCAGCGACTCCCACAGCGAGTACACGTCCAGGCCGTGGAACCCGGCGCGCTCGTGCTCGTCGCGCCGCACGTTGTGGACCCGCAGCCAGCGGCAGAAGTCGACGACCTCCTCGTTGGCCCACATCCACGTCGGCCACCGCTCGAACGCCGCCAGCGCCACCCGCGGATCGTCCGGCGCGTCCGCGCGGCACCGGACCGCGCGATCGACGCGGTCGCAGTCGGGCCAGTCGCCCTCGACCGCGACGAAGGAGAACCCGCGTTCGGCGATCAGCCGCTGGGTGAGCAGCGCCCGCCACCGGTAGAACTCGTGCGTGCCGTGGCTCGCCTCGCCCAGCATCACCACCCGCGCGTCCCCGATCCGGTCCAGCAGAACATCGAAATCGCCGGGACCACGCAGCGGCGTGGCGAGTGCGGCGATCTCGCCCCGGAACCCGGGCATGACCATCACTCCCCGTCAGGCAACGAGTGGCGCATACCCGGCCCCGCGCGGCCGAAAACGCGCCCGGCGTCGAACGCTACGGATGTGGCGTGGGGGGAGCGTCGTCGGTGGTGGGGAGGGCGGCGGCGAGGAGTTCGGCCAGGTGACGGCCCTCGCGGCCGCCGCTGTCGAGTTCGTGGATCTGGGTGCGGCAGCTGAAACCGTCGGCGAGGACGACCGTCCCGGCATCCGCCGAGCGGACGCGTGGCAGCAGCACCCGCTCGGCGCAGGCTTTGCTCACTTCGAGGTGCCCGCGTTCGAAGCCGAAGTTCCCGGCCAGGCCGCAGCAACCGGAGTCCAGCCGCTCGGTGTCGACCCCGGCCGCGCCCAGCAGCTCGCGGTCGGCGTCCCAGCCGAGGACGGCGTGCTGGTGGCAGTGGACCTGCGCCAGCGCGTTGGCCTCCACCCGCGGCGGCCGGTAGCCGGGGGAGTGCCGGGTCAGCAGCTCGGCGAGGGTCACGGTCTGGTCGCGCAGGCGGCGGACGTCGTGGTCGCCGGGGAACATCTCGAACGCGTCGGCGCGGAACACCGCCGTGCAGCTGGGTTCCAGTCCGAGCACGAGACCGCCGGACCGCAGGTGCGGCGCGAGCGCGCGCACGGTGCGGGTCAGGATCCGTTTCGCCACCCCGAGCTGACCGGTGGAGATCCACGTCAGTCCACAGCAGAGCGCCCGGTCCGGCATCGTGACCCGCCACCCCGCGTCTTCCAGGAGCGCCACCGCGGCGCGGCCCGCCGCCGGGTGGAAGTGGTTGGTGAAGGTGTCCGGCCACAGCAGGACCGTGCCCCGCGCGCCG
This sequence comes from Amycolatopsis endophytica, assembly GCF_013410405.1. Lineage (NCBI taxonomy): Bacteria > Bacillati > Actinomycetota > Actinomycetes > Pseudonocardiales > Pseudonocardiaceae > Amycolatopsis > Amycolatopsis endophytica. Next base: position 1,330,927 of record NZ_JACCFK010000002.1, on the reverse strand, counting down.
GTCCCGGCCGGACCGCGGCGCGCGAACCACTGCCGCAAGGTCTGTCCGGCGAACCGGGGAATCTCCCGGTCTTCCACGCCCGCTGCCCTGGTGGCCAGGTGCGACAGCACCGGGGCGTGGCTGAGCGCGTTGACCGCCCGTCCCGCGTGCAGCCGCCCGACGGCCCGGGCGAACGCGGGCAGCCAGCCCATCGTGTAGTCCGACCGCGGCCTGCGCCAGGGGCGGCCGGCGTAGTGGTGGGCGAGGAACTCGGCCTTGTAGGTCGCCATGTCCACATTGGCCGGGCAGTCGGTCTTGCAGCCCTTGCACGCCAGGCACAGGTCGAGCGCGTCGCGGACCTCGGTGGAGCGCCAGCCGTCGGTGAGCGGGCCGTCGCGGTGCCCGTCGAGCATTTCGAACAGCAGCCGCGCGCGGCCGCGGGTGGAGTGCTCCTCCTCGCCGGTGACCTGGTAGGACGGGCACATCACCTGACCGGAGGACGGGTGGTGCTGACGGCAGCGGCCGACCCCGACGCACCGGTTCGCGGCCTCGGCGAACGAACCGCCGTCGTGCGGGAACCGGAAGTGCAGGTTCTGCGGATCGGCAGGCGACCAGTGCCCGCCGAGCCGGAGGTTCTCGTCCAGGCCGTAGGGAGCCACGACCTTGCCCGGGTTCATCCGGTTGCCGGGGTCGAAGATCGCCTTGAGCCTGCCGAACGCCGTCACGATGTCGGTGCCGAACATGCGGCCCAGCAGCTCACCCCGGCTCTGCCCGTCGCCGTGCTCCCCGGAGAACGAGCCGCCGAACTCGGCGACCAGATCGGCCGCGCGCTCCATGAACCGGCGGTAGGTGGCGACCCCGTCGGCGGTGTAGAGGTCGAACGGGATGCGGGTGTGCACGCAGCCCTGCCCGAAGTGGCCGTAGAGGCTGGGCCCGGTGTCACTGGCGTAGCCGAACTCCCGGTAGAGCGCGGAAAGCCGGCGCAGGTAGTCACCGAGCTTCCCGGGCGCGACAGCGGAGTCCTCCCAGCCTTCGAACGTGTCCGGCCTGCCCGGGACGTGGGCGGTGGCGCCGAGACCGGCTTCGCGGACCTGCCACAGTTCCGCTTCGCGGGCGGGGTCGTCGAGGAAGGAGACGTCGGCTTCGTGCCCGGTGCCGCGCAGCGCGTCGAGCATGTCGTGGGCCTGCCGTTGCACGTCGTCCCGCGTCCGCCCGCCGAACTGGACCATCAGGAACGCGTGGCCCTCGGGCAGTTCCCCGAGCGCCTTCGGATTGAGGTGCTTGATCCGCTCGTCCCGGATCAGCTTGCTGTCCACGCCTTCCAGCGCCACCGGCTCGTGCGGCAGCACCGCGGGGACGGCGTCGGCGGCGGTCGCGATGTCGGGGTAGCCGAGCACGACGAGGGTGCGTTCGGGCAGCACCGGCACCAGTTCCAGCTCGGCCCGCAGCACGGTGACCAAAGTGGACTCGCTGCCGACGAGCAGCCCGGCGACGTCGAAGCCGTGCTCGGGCAACAGCGAATCGAGGTTGTAGCCGGAGACGCGGCGCGGGATGTCGGGGTAGCGGCGGCGGATCTCGTCGGCGTACTCGTCACGCAACCGGCGCAGCTGCCGGTAGATCGCGGCACGGGGGTCGCCGTGACGCTCGATCGCGGCGTACTCCTCGTCACTGGTTTCCCCGCACCAGAACCGGGTTCCGTCGTGGAGCACGACCTCCAGGCGGGCGATGTTGTCGACGACCTTGCCGGTGCGCTGGGCGGTCGCGCCGCAGGAGTTGTTGCCGATCATGCCGCCCAGCGTGCAGTTCATGTGGGTGGCGGGTTCGGGCCCGTAGCGCAGGCCGGTGTCGGCGAGGCGCCGGTTGAGTTCGTCGAGCACGATGCCCGGCTGCACCACGCAGGTGCGGGCGTGGGTGTCCACCGACTCGATCGCGGTGCAGTACTTCGACCAGTCCAGCACCACGGCGGTGTTGGTGCACTGCCCGGCGAGACTCGTGCCGCCGCCGCGGGAGAGCAGCGGGGCGCCGAACTCGCGGGCCACCGCCACCGCTTCCGCCCCGTCCTCGGGGGTGCGGGGCAGGACCACGCCCAGGGGGACCTGGCGGAAGTTCGACGCGTCGGTCGAATAGGTCGCGCGGGTGCCGCGGTCGAAGCGGACCTCCCCCTCCACTCGCTCGCGCAGCGCCGCCACCAGCTCTGGTATGTCCACATCGGACTCGGGAATGCGCGCGACGGGGGCGGGAAGATCGGCGACAGCCACGGGAACGGGCCTCCTTCACAGTGCGTACGGTGCGGCGGCGTCGGGCCGGAACGTCAGCCCGTGTCCCGGTGCCCCGGGTGACGGGGCGACGGTGCCGCCGGAGGGATCGAGGCACCCGTCGAACAGCGTGCTCTCGATCCGGTCGTGGTCGGCGAACCACTCGATGTGCCGGAAGTTCGCGGTCGCGACACCGGCGTGCGCGGACACGTTCGGGGCGCAGTGCGCCGACACCTCGCGGCCGACGGCCGCCGCGACCGCGGCCGCCCTGGCCCATTCGGTGTAGCCGCCGCAGCGGGTCACGTCGATCTGCAGGCAGTCCACGACCGGCGCCAGGCGCGCGAAGTACGTCAGGTCGTAGCCGTATTCCCCGGCGGTGACGTCCGGCTCGCACCACTCGCGCAACTGGGCCAGCCCGGCGAGGTCGTCGCTGGACACCGGCTCCTCGAACCACGTCACGCCCTGTTCGGCGAGGTGCCGTGCCATGCGACGGGCCTGCCCGATCGAGTAGCCGCCGTTGGCGTCGACGTAGACCTCCACGTCCTCGCCGACCGTTTTCCGGGTGAGACGGACCCGTTCGAGGTCACGGGACACCTCGGTGCCCCACGACTCCGCGATCTTGATCTTCACCCGCGGGATGCCCCGGCGCCGTACCCAGTCGTCCAGCTGAGCGGTCAGCTGTGCGGTGTTCTGGCTGGTGAACCCGCCGCTGCCATAGACTGCCACCCGCTCGTGCACCCGGCCGAGCAGGCGGCTGACCGGCACGTCCAGCACGCGGGCGGCGGCGTCCCACAGCGCGATGTCCACCGCCGAGAGCGCGCAGGACACGAGACCGGGCCTGCCGAGGTTGCGGATCCGGTGCTGCATCGCCGTCCACGCGGCGGGCACGTCGAGCACCGGACGGCCGCACACGACCGGCGCCAGCACGTTCCGGATCAGGGGAACGCACGCGGCGTCGGCGTAGGTGTAGCCCAGTCCGGTGACCGGGCCGGCGTGACCTCGGCCACGACGAGGGTGGTGGCCTCCCACGACAGGGTGCCATCCGCCTCGGGTGACGGCGTCGGAACGCGATAGGCGCTCGCGTCGACACCGTCGACCACCGGGTCTTCGCCACGCATCACTTCGGCTTGCCGGGCAGAAATTCCTGCAGCTTCGTCTTGGCGCCCTGCACGGCGAGGTGCATCGCGTTCGGATCGCCCTTGACCAGCGCCTCGGCGACCGACTTCATCTGCTCGAAGGTGGCGTGGGGTGGGATCGGGGGGACTTCGGGGTCGCAGCGGACGTCCAGTAGTGCGGGTTTGTTCGCCGACAGTGCCCGGTCCCATGCCGGGCCGAGCTGGCCGGGGGTGTCGACGGCGATGGCTTCGAAGCCGAGCGAGCGTGCGAAGTCGGCGTAGGAGATGTCGGGAATGTTCTGGGACTCTTCGAATTTGGGTGCGCCGCCCATGGCGCGCAGTTCCCAGGTGACCTGGTTGAGGTCGTTGTTGTGGAAGACGCAGACGATCAGCCGGGGGTCGGCCCACAGGTGCTGGTAGCGGGCGATGGTGATGAGTTCGGCCAGGCCGTTCATCTGCATGGCGCCGTCGCCTTCGAGGGCGATGACGGGCCGGTCGGGGTGGGCGAACTTGGCGCCGATGGCGTAGGGCACGCCGGGTCCCATGGTGGCGAGCGTGCCGGACAGCGTCGAGCGCATGGTGCCGCGGATTTTGAGGTTGCGGGCGTACCAGTTGGTCGAGGAACCCGAATCCGCGGTGACGATGGCGTTGTCGGGGATGCGTTGGGAGAGCTCGTGCACGACCCGCATCGGGTTCACCGGCTTGGCGTCGACCATGGCCTCCCGTTCGACCGTCTCCCACCAGGACGCGACGTTGTGTTCGACGGTGTCGCGCCAGGTGCGGTCGGGTGCGCGTTGGAGCATGGGGAGGAGGGCGCGGAGGGTGGCTTTGGCTTCGCCGACGAGGTTGACCTCGGTGGGGTAGCGCATGCCGATCATGCTGCCGTCGAGGTCGATCTGGATGGCGCGGGCCTGGCCGAACTCGGGCAGGAACTGGCTGTAGGGGAAGTTGGAGCCGACGATGAGCAGGGTGTCGCAGTCGCGCATCAGCTCATAGCTCGGCCGGGTGCCCAGCAGGCCGATGGAGCCGGTGACGTAGGGCAGGTCGTCGGGCAGGACGTCCTTGCCCAGCAGGGCTTTGGCGATACCGGCGCCGGTGAGGTCGGCGACTTCGCGGACTTCGGCGGCGGCGTTGCGGGCGCCCTGCCCGACCAGGATCGCCACCTTCTCCCCGTGGTTGAGGATGTCGGCGGCGTGGGAGAGTTCGTCCTCGGGCGGGAGGAGCACCGGGTGCGGGAAGCCGGGTGGGCTGGAGGGCACCTGTTTGAACGCGTGCTGGGGCGGGGTGTAGGGCTCTTCCTGCAGGTCCGCGGGGATGATCAGCGCGGTGGGGGCGCGGCGGGCCAGCGCGGTGCGGATGGCGCGGTCCAGCGCGTTGGGTAGTTGTTCGGCGACGTTGACCTCGACCAGGTACTCGGCGGCGACGTCCTTGTAGAGCGGTTGCAGGTCGACTTCCTGCTGGTAGGAGCCGCCCATCGCGCTGCGGGCGGTCTGCCCGACGATGGCCACCACCGGCACGTGGTCGAGCTTGGCGTCGTACAGGCCGTTGAGGAGGTGGATCGCGCCCGGCCCGGAGGTCGCCATGCACACCCCGACCTGGCCGCTGAGTTTGGCGTAGCCCACCGCCTCGAACGCGGCCATCTCCTCGTGCCGGGCCTGCACGAACCGCGGCGTGTTGTCCGCCCTGCCGAACGCGGCGACGATCCCGTTGATCCCATCACCGGGATAGGCGAACACCTGCCCCACATCCCACTCCCGCAGGCGCCGCACCAGGAAATCACCGACCGTCTCCGACATCGAACACTCCTCACACTGGTTGCCGACGATCACCCGGCTACCCGCGTCACGGCGCCGTACACGTGCCCGCCGCGTGTTTCCGCAGGTGAACGTCCGATAACGCCCCCTTGCTCCCGAAATGCGCGAGGAGTGGCAACCGGTGCCGGATGATCGTCCGCGCCGGTACGTTCGGCAGGGCGGAACCGACGAGGGGAGCCACCATGGCCGGGCTGGAAGCCGAAGACCGGGAAGACACGTTCACCCCGCACGCCTTTCCCGAGCAGCGCGCCGATCTCGGCGAGGTGCGGATGAACTACGCGGTGGCCGGTGACCCGGACGCGCCCGCCCTGCTGCTGATCCCGGGGCAGACCGAGTCGTGGTGGGGCTACGAGCAGGCCATGCCCCTGCTCGCCGAGCACTTCCGCACCTATGCGGTCGATCTGCGGGGCCAGGGCCGCTCGACCTGGACGCCGGGTCGCTACACGCTCGACCTCATCGGCGGCGACCTCGTGCGGTTCCTCGATCTCGTCGTCGGGCGCCCGGCGCTGGTGAGCGGCCTGTCCTCCGGCGGTGTGCTGGCCGCGTGGCTGTCGGCCTACGCCAAACCGGGCCAGGTACTCGGCGCCGTGTACGAGGACCGCCGCTGTTCTCGTCGGAGACGAACCCGGCCTGCGGTCCCTCGATCCGCCAGGGCGCGGGCCCGGTGTTCGCGGCGTGGAGCAAATGGCTCGGGGACCAGTGGTCGATCGGCGACTGGGCGGGGCTGCGGAAGGCGTTCCCGGCCGAGGTGCCGTCCGTGTTGCTGGACGGCCCGGCCGCCATGGTGGCGAACCGCGACGAGAACGAGCCCGGCGACGACGGGCCACCGCGGAACCTGCGCGAGTACGACCCGGAGTGGGGGCGGGCCTTCGCCTCCGGGAGTGTCACCGCGGGCTGCGACCACGCGGCGATGCTGGCGGCGGTCCGGGTGCCGGTGTTGTTCACCCATCATGCGCGCCACATCGACCCGGACACCGGCCACCTCATCGGCGCGATCGCCGACGTGCAGGCGCGGCGGGCCCGCGATCTGATCGAGGCGGCCGGGCAGCCGGTCACCTACCACTCGTTCCCCGGCATGCCGCACTCGATGCACGGCGCGGATCCGGCGCTGTTCACGAGGACGATCGTCGCCTGGGCCGCCGGGCTGATCAGCGGCTGACCGCCGACTCCAGCAGTTTCGCCAGGCGGCTGAGGTCCGCGGTGAGGTCGAGGGACGGGTCGAGCAGCCACTGCGCCTGCAGGCCGTCGGAGGCCGCGATCAGGATGCGGGCCGCGAACTCCGGATCCACGGCCGGTGCCGGGTTCCCGCCTCCGGAGCGGCGGAACTTGCGGGCCACGACCTCGCGCAGATCGCGGTAGCGGCGGGTGAAGAAGCCGTGCGCGGCGTGGTCCGGGTCGGGCGCCGCCGCGCTCATCTCCAGGAACAGCCGCACCAGACCGGGGGTGCGGGCGCTGTGGGCGGCGACCGCGGCGAGATCGTCGAGCGGGGTGTCGGCGTCGAACGAGGCGCGGTCGGCGGTGTCGCGTTCGGCGAGGATCGCCACCAGCAGTTCGTCGCGCGCCGGGAAGTAGTGCAGCAACCCGCGTTCGCTGAGACCCGCCCGCGCGGCGATCGAGCGCAGTGACGGCCCGGAGCTGTCGCTTTCGGCGTAGGCGGCGAGGGCCTCCCGCAGGATCTGCTGCCGTCGCGCGACTCCCTTGGCGTACGGGCCGCGGCGAGAGGGTTCGGACATGGCCCGACCGTACCCGGCCCACGAAAACACAGCATTGCTGGGTTTTCGTGCTACCGTGAGTGTCACTCGTTCCGGAGGAGGTCGACGATGATCGATGCCCCGCCTTCGGCCGCCGCCCCCGCCCAGACCGTCCGGCTCGGCAGGCTCGGTCCGTTGCTGCTGCTCGGCCAGCTCGCGTGGGCACTGCCCGGCGCGGCGAGCGGAACCCTGCTGGCCGCGCTGCTCGCCACCACCGATCCCGGCCACAAGGTCGGGATCTTCACCGCCTACGCCGTCGCCGGTGGCGTCACCAGCGCACTCGGCACCGTCGCGGGCGGTCTGCTGTCCGACCGCACCCGTGGCCGGCTCGGCCGCCGTTCGCCGTGGCTGCTGGGCTCGTCGGTGCTCGCCGTGCTCAGCCTCGCCGCGACCGGGCTGACCACCGGCCACGTGCTCGGCGGCGCGCTGTACGCGGTGTTCCAGCTCGCCATCGGCGTATGGTCGGCCGCGCTCGCCGCGCTGATCCCGGACCACGTGCCGGCCGGCTCGGTCGGCCGCGCGTCCGCGTTCGCCGGGTTCGGTTTCCTCGCCGGGCAGACGGCCGGGGGAGTGCTCGCCGGGGCGCTGGTGACCAGGCCGTCGACGGGTCTGCTGATCGCCCCGTGGCTGATGGTGGTCGTCGCGGTGGTGCTCGCCGTCGCGATCCGCGACCGCGGCGCGCCCGCCCCCGCACGGCGGATCGCCTGGCGTGACCTGGTTCCGCGCGCCGGACGCGATTTCTGGCTCGCCTTCGCCGGGCGGTTCCTGTTCATCCTGGCGATCCTCATGGTGACCGTGTTCCAGCTCTACCTGCTCACCGACTACCTGGGCCTGCCCACGGCCGACGCCGGCGACATCGTCAGCCTCGCCACCCTGCTGGTCGGGGGTGCTGGCCGGTGCCGCCGTGGTCGTGGCGGGTGTCCTGAGCGACCGGCTGCGCCGCACGAAACCGTTCGTGCTGGGTGCCCCGCTGCTGCTCGCGATCGGTCTCGTCCCGCTGCTCGCCGCGCCGGGCCTGGTCACCGACCTGGTCTTCTTCGCCGTCGTGGGCCTGACGCTGGGCATCTACCTCTCGGTGGACCAGGCGCTGATGGTCGCGGTGCTGCCCGATCACGGGAGGGCGGCGCGCGACCTCGGGGTGCTGAGCATCGGCTCGACCTTGCCCGCCGTCGTCGCGCCGACCGTCGGCGGTGTGCTGGCGGCCTCGGCCGGTTATCTCGCGGTCTTCGTGGCCGCGCTCGTGCTCGCGGTGGCCGCGGCCGCCGCCGTACTCGGGATAAGGAGCGTCAGATGACCCGTGCACCCGTTTCGTTTCCGCCGGGCTTCCTCTGGGGAGTCGCGACGGGGGCGCACCAGACCGAAGGCGGCAACGTCGCCAGCGACTGGTGGTACCGCGAGACCATGCCCGATTCGCCCGTGGCCGAACCCTGTGGTGACGCGGTGGACAGCTACCACCGCTGGCCCGAGGACCTCGACCTGGCCGCGGGCGCCGGGTTCACCGACTTCCGGTTCGGCATCGAGTGGTCGCGGGTGGAACCGGCGGACGGCCGGATCTCCCTCGCCGCGGTCGCGCACTACCGGCGCGTCGTCGAAGGCGCGGTGGAGCGCGGGTTGCGCCCGCTGGTGACGTTGCACCACTTCACGCGGCCGCTGTGGTTCGCGGCGGCGGGCGGCTGGCTCAGCCAGGGCGCCACCGGGCGGTTCCTGCGTTACGTCGACGCGCTCGCTCCGGTCCTCGAAGCCGGTGTCGAACGCGTGGAAACCATCAACGAGCCCAACATCGTCGCGATGTTCCCGAATCTCGAGGGACCGCTCTCCGACGGTCTGCCGGTGCCGGACGAGGCGACCACCGAAGCGATGATCGCCGTTCACCGGGCGAGCGTCGACCGGCTGCGCGCGAACCATCCCGGCCTGCGCGTGGGCTGGGGTGTGTCGGTGCAGGACTACCGGGCCGAACCCGGCGCCGAAGCGGCACTGGAGGCGTACGCCGAACCGCGTGACCAGGTGTTCCTGCGCGCGAGTGAGGGGGACGACTTCGTCGGCGTGCAGACCTACACCGGTGGCCTGCTCGGGGCGGACGGCTCGCCGGTGGTGAACCCGGACGCCGAGCGCACCCAGACCGGGTGGGAGTACACCCCGGACGCGCTGGGCGGCGCGGTGCGGCGGGTCGCGCGGGTGGCCGGTGACGTGCCGATCATCGTCACCGAAAACGGTGTCGCCACGGCCGACGACGCCCGCCGCGTCGCGTACACGACCGGCGCGCTGGAGTCGCTGCGCGCGGCGATGGACGACGGCGCCGACGTTCGCGGCTATTTCCACTGGAGCCTGCTCGACAACTGGGAGTGGGGGCACTGGGGGCCGACGTTCGGTCTGGTGTGGGTCGACCGCGCCACGTTCGCCCGCACGCCCAAGCCGTCGCTGGCGTGGCTGGGTTCGCTCGCGCCGTCCGGGGTACCGGCCTGATGCGCGTCGACCCGCTGCTGCTGCCCCTGCTCGACGGGTACGACCCCGGCGACGGCACGGATGTCGTGCTGGAACGCAAGACCGGTGCCGCCGCGGCCCGCGCGATGGCGGGCACCTTGACGCGCCCGGTGTCCTCGGCGCTGGACATCCGTGACCTGCGCGTCCCCGGCGGCCCGGACGTCCGGGTCTACACCCCGCCGGGCTCGACGACGTCACGCGCGCACTGGAGTGGGCGGTGTCGGGGTCCGAAGTGGACCCGGCGCGGATCGCCGTCGGCGGTGAGAGCGCCGGGGGGAACCTGGCCGCCGTGGCCGCCTCGCGGATGCGCGGCGCCGTCGCCCTGCAACTGCTGGAGGCGCCGGTGCTCGACGTGACCGGCACGCCCAGCGCCTCCCGCGACGAGGTCGAGCGTGACTTCCCCGCGCTCGACGCGATGCGGCGCCGCACGGCCCGTCGCTACGTCGAGGCCGGGGCGGATCCTGCTGACCCCGAGGTGTCGCCGCTGCTGGCGGGCGATCTCGCCGGACTGCCCCCGGCGCTGCTGCTCGCCGCGGACGTCGACCCGTGGCGCGAGGACGCGGTCCGCTATGCCGCCGCGCTGTCCGGCGCCGGGGTTTCCGCGCGGGTCAGCGTGTTCGAGGGCATCGTGCACGGCACGCAGTCCTTTGTGGAGCTGCTGCCCGCGGCGCGGCGGTGGCACGCCGAATGCGTGGCCGCCCTGAGCACGATGGCGGTGCCGTCGTGACACCCACCGCGACCCCGGAGGAGGCCGGGCTCTCGTCCGAGGGCCTGGACCGGGTGGACGCCGCCGTGCGGCGCAAGATCGACGACGGCGTGATCGCCGGTGCCGTCACGCTCGTCGCCCGGCACGGCCGGATCGTGCGCACCCGCGCGACGGGGCTCGCCAGGCGGTTTCCCCGCGAGCCGTCGCGCACCGACACGATCTTCCGCGTCTTCTCGATGACGAAGCCGGTCACCGGACTGGCCATGGGCATCCTCGCCGACCGTGGTCTGTGGAAGCCGGACGACGCGGTCGCCGACCACCTGCCCGAACTGCGGAACCTCCGGGTGGCCACCGGCTTCGACGACCGCGGCCGTCCCGTTCTGGCCGATCCGGACCATCCGCCGACGCTGCGGGAACTGCTGACCCACACCGCCGGGTTCACCTACGGCACCGACAGGGCCGATCCGCTGACCCCGCTCTACCGCCGGGAAAAGCCGCTGCGGGCCCGGAATCTCGACGATCTCGTCGCCCGCGCCGGACGGCTCCCGCTGGCCTTCCAGCCGGGCACCAGCTGGCGCTACAGCATCGCGATGGACCTGCAGGGCGCGATCATCGAGCGGTTGAGCGGCCAGTCCTTGCCGGACTTCTTCCGGCAGCACATCTTCGAACCACTCGGCATGACCGACACGGCGTTCCACACCCCGCCCGCGAAACAGCGGCGCCGTGCCACGCTGCACTACACCGGCGGGCCGTTCCGGCTGCTGCCCGTCCCGAACCCGGTCTTCGGCGACAGCAGCAGGCCGCCCGAGGCGGCGTTCGGCGGGATGGGACTGGTGTCGACCGTGGGCGACTACGCGCGGTTCGCCCAGTTGCTGCTCAACCGCGGCGACTGGCACGGCCGCCGCATCGTCAGCGCGGAGGCCGTGACGGCGCAGATGACCAACCAGCTGCCCGAGGACCTGCTCGCCCGCGGTTTCCGCGCCGGGCACATGTACCTGCGGCCCGGCTTCGGGTATGGCTACAACGGGGCCGTGTTCCACGATCCGGCGCTGGCCGGGGCACCGGTCGGGCGCGGCACCTACCAGTGGGACGGCGCGGCGGGCACCTGGTTCTGGGTGGATCCCGAACACGACCTGCTCTACGTCGGGATGATCCAGCTGCTGTCCTACACCGCGCCGCCGTTGCAGAAGATGACGCAGGCCCTGCTCCACGACGCACTCCTCGACCACGGGAGGAACCGATGACCGCGACCTTCCCGCTCGGCCCGTTCACGCCGAGCCCGGCCAACCCGATTCTCCGTCCGCGTGGCGAGGGCTGGGAGTCGGGTAACCTCTACAATCCGGCGGCGATCGTCGTGGACGACCGGGTGGCCCTGCTCTACCGCGCCCACGCCGAGGATCGCGTGTCGCGGATCGGTCTCGCGTGGAGCGACGACGGTGTCCGGTTCGACCGTGAGGACGACCCGGTCCTGTTCCCCGAGCACGACTACGAACGGGCGGGTTGCGAGGATCCCCGCGTCACGCGGGTGGGGGACACGTTCTACCTGACCTACACCGGTTTCGACGGTGCCCGCGCGCAGCTGTGCCTGGCGACCTCGCCCGATCTGCGCGGCTGGGCCAAGCACGGTCCGTTGTTCCCGGGGTTCAACACGTGGCGGACCCTGCCCTACGGTCCGGGCGGGCCGACGTGGAGCAAGGCGGGCGTCATCCACCCCGAGCCGCTCGGCGGGCGGTACTGGATGTGGTTCGGCGAAGGCACGATCCACGCCGCGACGTCGCCGGATCTGCTGCACTGGACCCCGGTCGCCGACGACGAGCACCCGATGCACACGCCGACGCCCGGCGCGTGGGACTCGACGCTGGTGGAGATCGGGGCGCCACCGGTCCGCACTGGTGACGGTCTGCTGGTCTTCCTGACCAACGGGGCGACCGCGTCATCCCCGACCGAGGTCGACTACCGCTGCGGGCAGATCGCCGTGTCCGTGGACGACCCGGCGACGGTCGTGGCACGCACCCCGGAGCCGTGGCTGACTCCGACGAGCTACGAGGACACGCACGGGATGATCGCGAACGTGACCTTCGTGGAGGGACTGGTGTGGTTCCGCGAGAGGTGGCTGGCCTACTACGGCCAGAGCGACACCACCCTGGCGGTGGCGATCTGCGATCACGGACCGGGAAAAACCGTGTCGGGACAGTAGGCGGCCGCACTGGTGGAGGCGACGGCGTCCGGCAACCCCGACCGCCGCAGTTGCCCGAGGATGTCGCGCGGGATGACCCACCGGCGACCGCGGCACGGACCGGATGCGCGAACCGCACCACCTCGTCACTCGTGCCGGGCACGCCGTCCCCCCGCAGCGACGCGATCACGTTCCGGTCGCTGGGCCCGGCCGGTGACCCCGGAGCGGGTGCCGCGAGCGCCAGCATGAGACCGCCCGCCAGAACAGCGCACGGCACGGCGATCCTGAGCACGGAACCGGATCGAGCGAGGGCGTCAGGCATTCCCGGCACACTTCGGGGTAGTGGTGACCGCTTCAGCTTTCCGCCATTGGTCGTCGCCGTGCAGGGTGGCGTTACGAGCTTCGCGGGAATTGCGGCAAGTGGCCCAACCGCGAGCCGTCGGCCATCAGACTGTGCAGTCGAAGGGGCGGCGGTCGCGGTCGACGCCTCGGCGGAGCAGGGGGTTGGAGTCCAGGTCGGTGGTGGTCACGATGTCGACCGGGCAGCCGAGCAGGCCGGACAGTTCGTCGTCGAGCCCGAGGACGTCGGCTACCGAGGCGTGGGCGTGGAGTTCGACGAGCAGGTCGAGGTCGGAGTCCGGGCGGTCGTCCCCCCCTGGCGACGGAGCCGAACAGCCACACCCGCGCGATCGGGTACCGCCCGAGGATCCCGGTGACGTCACGGCGGTAGCGATCGAGCAGGCGGCTGGGGCGCATCGCGTTCACCAGGTGTGTCGCGAGGCGGAAACCCGCCGCCCGGAGAAGTCGTTCCAGCATGGCGAACGACGGCTGCCGCCTGCCGGACTCGATGGTGGCCACCGTCGACTGCGGCACGCCCGCGGCGGCGGCGAGTTCCCGCTGGGTCAGCCCACGCTGGTGGCCGTCACAGCAGCTGGGCCGCGGTGGTACCGGTCCGCGCCTCATCGACGTCCCCGCTCACGACCCTCGTGATAGCGGAACCGCTGTCACGGTCCATTCCCGGCGACGCCGCGGAAATCGGTCCGGGACGGGTGTCGAAACGCGGCCCGCTCGTCCGACGTGCGGGTATGACTGACACCAGGAACCAGCCGATCTCGGCTCGCAACCTCGACCAGTACGGACACGCGGAGCTGCCGTGGAGCCGTCCCCGCGATGTCCTGACCAGCGACTCGGCCTCCGTCGACCTCACGTTCTTCGTCTCGACGGTGCGGCCGGACGGTCGACCGCACTCGGCCGGCGTCGGCGCCGTGTGGGTGGACGACACGCTGTACTTCGTCAGCGGACCGCGCACCCGCCGCGCCCGCAACCTCGCGGTGAACCCCGCCTGCACCGTGTCGGTCCGGCTGCGCGGCATCGACCTCGTCCTGGAGGGCGACGCCACACGGGTCACCGGCTCCGCGACCCTCGACCACGTCGCGGCCTTCTACCGGGACAGCGGCTGGCCGACCTCCGTCGAGGGCGGCGCCTTCACCGCGCCGTTCACCGCCCCGAGCGCGGGCCCGCCACCCTGGCACCTCTACCGGCTCACCGTGCACACCGCGTTCGGCGTCGCCACGGCCGAACCGCACGGCGCCACCCGCTGGGACTTCGCCCACTGACCGGCGTCCGCACGCGAGCACGGCTTGCATCTTTCGATGGCATCCGCGGTCTTCGATCCTTCGCACGTCGTGCCGGAGTGCCGCCCGATCGCACACTCCGTGCATGACGATCAGGACCAGGAATCCCCAGCAAGACAGCCTCCGGCACGACCCGGCGGACCCGCCCGCCGCGCGGCGGCGTTCCGTTCTCGACGTGGTGCGGCGGCGGCCGCTGCTCAGCTTCTTCGCGCTCGCCAACCTGATGAGCTGGCTGGCCTGGGTGCCCTACATCCTGTCCCGGAACGGTCTCGGGATCTGGAGCTACCGGTTCCCGGACGTGCTGGGCACCAGCCAGCTCCTCGGCGTGCTGCCCGGCGCCTACCTCGGCCCCATCGGCTCGGCGTTGTTCGTCACGGCGGTCACCGGCGGGCGGGCCGGGTTGCGGCAGTGGGCCGGGCGGATGTGGCGCTGGCGGGTGCGGTGGCACTGGTACGCGGTGACCCTGCTCGGCGTGCCCGCGGCCATGCTGGCCATCGGCTATGTCTTCTCCGGCGGGCAGATGAGCGCGCCGTCGCTGATGGTCGTGTCCGCCTACCTCCCGGGTCTGCTGCTCCAGATGGTCACGACCGGTCTCGCCGAGGAACCCGGCTGGCGTGACTTCGCGCTTCCCCGGTTGCAGCGCCGCTTCGGTGCGTTCACCGGGACGATGGTGCTGGGACCGCTGTGGGCGGTGTGGCACCTGCCGCTGTTCGCCACCGAGTGGGGCGGCTGGCCGGACGCGGACTGGACCCGCCCGGTCGCCTTCACCGTGTTCTGCATCGGGTTCAACATCGTCATGACCTGGGTGTTCAACCGCTCGGGGGAGAGCCTCCCGCTGTCGATGCTGCTGCACGTGAGCGTGAACAACTTCGCCTCGATCGTCTGGGCGGAGGTCTTCCCGACGATCGACGCCGATGAGGTGATGCGGGCCATGGCCGCCGGTGCGGTCGTCGCGGCCCTGCTGGTCCTCGCCGGAACGCGCGGGCGGCTCGGGTACCGGCCCGCGGACGTGCGCTGACCCGCGTGCACCGGGATCATCCTCCGGGCACCGCCACGACGTGGTTCTGGTAGGCCCAGACCACCGCCTGCAGCCGGGACTGCACGCCGAGCTTGGGCAGCATCCGGGCGAGGTGCGATTTCACCGTCGACACCTCGACCACGAGGGTGCGCGCGATCTCGTCGTTCGACATCCCCTGCGCGAGCAGCAACAGGATCTCCAGCTCGCGGGGGGTGAGCAGGTCACCGGCACGCTGTGCGGTCACCGGCTGCAGGCGGCGGCGCTGGACGAACTCACGCATGATCCGCCGGGTGAGCGTGTGGTCGATGGTGCCCTGGCCGGCGGCGACCTGGCGGACCGCGCGCACGATGACGTCGGGCTCGGAGTCCTTGAGCAGGAACCCCGACACCCCGGCCTCGAGCGCACCGAAGACGTACTCGTCGAGGCCGAACGTGGTCAGCACGAGGACCGGCACCTGCGGCTGGGCACCGGGAGCACACAGCTCCCCGGCCACGTCGATGCCGCTGCGGCCCGGCATCCGGACGTCGAGGCAGGCCACGTCGGGCACCAGCTCACGGGCCAGCTCCAGCGCCTCCGTCCCGTCCCGGGCCACCCCGGCCACCTCGATGCCGGGTTCGGCTCCGAGCAGCGCCGACAGGCCGGCGCGTACCAGGTGCTGGTCGTCGGCGATGAGCACGCGGATCATGAAGCGTCCTCCGGGGGGCGGGCAGGTGCGCGCATCGTATCGGCCGCGTCCTCCTCCGGAAGGGTCAGACGGACCTCCCAGCCGCCCTCCCGCGTGGCCCCGTAGGTGAGTTCGGCGCCCACCAGCTGCGCCCGCTCCGCCATGCCGACCAGTCCGAACCCGCCGCCGGGACCGGGATCGGGCCCGGTGGGCGGACCATTGCGGACGGTGACCGTGAACCGGTGGTCGCGTGGCTCGGTGATCTCGACGGCGCACCGCGCGCCCGGCGCGTGCGCCGCGGCGTTGGCCAGCGACTCCTGGACCACCCGGTAGGCGACGAGCTGGGCCAGCGGCCCGGCACCGGTCTTCCCCCGTCCCGGCGGCATGCGCAGATCGATCTCCATCCCCGCGCCCCGCCGGTTCTCCACGAGCGCGGACACGGCTTCCAGCGCGTCCATCGGCAGGACCTCGTCGGCATCGTCGCGCAGCAAGCCGACCAGCCGTCGCAGATCGTCGAGGACGGACCGGCTCTGCTCCCGGATCTGCCGTGCCGACTGTTTCGCCGTGGCCGGATCGGAGTCGATCTGCCGTCCGACCGCCGCGGCCATCATCGCGATTCCGGACATGTGGTGCGCGGCGATGTCGTGCAGCTCGCGCGACATCGCCACCCGCTGGCGCGAGACCGCGGCCTGCAGCAAGGCGTCCTGTTCGCGGCGCAACGCCCGCACCTCCTGGCGGCGGGCTTCGTGCAGGTTCCGTTGCGCGGCGACCACCGAGCCCAGCAACAACGGGAGCCCGGCGATGGCCAGCGACTGCGCCAGCGCGCCGAGGACCGTCGTGGGCACATCGGAGGTGACGGCGCGGACCGTGCTGAGCGACTGCCCGGCCACCATCACCAGTGCGGCGGCCACCAGCGCCGGCCACAACCGGCGCACCGGCCGCGCGACCACGGCGAGGAACACCCCGGCGAGCTCGGCGACCCCGCCGAAGCTGAACGCCGCGCCCGGCGTCAGCCAGGCCAGCAGCAGTGGCGCCGCGGCCAGACCCGGCAGCACCGCGGTGGGGAACCTCGCCACCCACACGACGGCCAGTGCCTGGGCCACCAGCACCGCGACCGCCGGCCACCATCCGGAGTCTCCGGGACGCGGCACCGGTCCGAGCTCCGGTTCGGCCGCCACGGCGGGCAGCAGCAGCAACAGGCCCACGGACACCACGGCACAGCCGAGAGCGGTCATCGGGTGCAGCGGTGCGCGCCGGGACGGTCCGGGCACGGGTCGGGACACGATCGGCCTCCGCGGTCGTGGTCGTCGGACGGCCGCCGGTGCGACCGTGACCATCATCCGTCCACCCCGGAAGCCGGAGACCGGTGGCCGTGCGTTTCGCCCGGCGCGCCGGGCGGTCAGACCTCGACCGGCTCCGGTGCGCGCTCCCCGACCTTCGCCGGCCGGGTGCGCGGTCCGAAGATCGCCAGCACGATCGCGCCGACCAGCCACGTCCCGGCGATGAACAGGAACACGCTCTGGTAGCCGCTGCCCTGGTACAGGGTGGACACGATCAGCGGTCCCGCCGCGTTCGACAGGCGGCCGAGACCGTAGGACACGCCGGTGCCCAGCGACCGGCCCCGCGTGTCGAACAGCTCCGGCGAATACGCGTAACCCAGCGCCGTGTAGCCGCGCTCGAACAGGTTCACCAGGAACCCGAACACCACGATCAGCAGCGGGTTGAACGTCAGCCCGTAGAACAGCCCGCACAGCGCGATCACCGAGCCGAACACGACCAGGCACCACTTGCGCTCGAACCGGTCGGTCACCAGCGCGGCCAGGTAGGACCCGAGCGGCGCGCCGACGGTCGTGAGCGCCACGTAGAACACCGACTTCTCGACGCTGAAACCCTCCTTGGCCAGCAGTGTCGGAGCCCAGCTCGAATAGCCGAAGAACCCGATCGTCTGCGTCACCCACAGCACCGTCAGCAGCAGCGTCGGGAACAGGTACTTCTTGCGCAGCAACAGCCGCAGCGGCGCCTTGGCCACCGGGGCTTCCTCGACCGGCGGCGCGGGCTCCGGCAGCGGGCCCTTCTCCGCCTCGACCTGCTCCTCGATCTCCCGCAGCACCGCGTCGGCCTTGGCGTGCTCGCCCCGGCTCTCGTACCAGCGGGGCGATTCCTTGAGTCGCCGCGTGAAGACCACCAGCAGGATGCCGAGCGCGCCCCACAGGTACACCAGCCGCCACGACCAGTCGCTCAGCGGAACCACCAGGCTCGCGATCAGGTTGGTCACCGGCGTGCCGCAGATGCCGATCACGATCGCGTACGCCTGGTACTTGCCGCGGCTGGTCGCGGGATAGAGCTCGTTGACGTAGATGACCGCGACCACGGTCATCGCCGACAGGCCGGCCGAGGTCAGCACCCGGAACACGCCCAGCGACACGACGTCCCAGGAGAACACGGCCGCGAACGAGAAGACGCCGAACCAGACCGTCGTCCACACCAGCGCGTTCTTGCGGCCCCAGCGGTCGGCGAACTTGCTCGCCACGATCGAGCCGAAGAACATCCCGACGAACGACAGCGAGGTCACGTAGGCGACCTGGTCGACCGTCACACCCCACAGCTTGATCAGCTTGGGCGCGGTGGTGGCGAAACTGTTGATGTCGGCGAACTCGAAGAAGTAGGCGAACGCGACGGCGAACAGGGTGATCTTGTGGAACCGGGCGACCGGCAGGCGGTTCAGCCGGTTCAGCGCGTTGGCGTGCTGCACTGCATGCTCTTTCGGGAAGGGGAGTGGGCTCAGGCGGATTCGCCGGGCCAGTAGAGGCGCATCGGATTGCCGACCAGCAGTTTCCGCTGGAGTTCAGCGGTTTCGGCCACCTGCGGGACGTAGTCGACGAGCAGGCCGTCGTCGGGCATGTGGTCTTTCAGGTTGGGGTGCGGCCAGTCGGTGCCCCACAGCACGCGGTCTTCGAATTCGGTGACCACGCGGCGGGCGAAGGGCACGACGTCGGTGTAGGCGTGGCGTTGGCCGTGCAGCGCAGGGGGACCGCTGACGGTGAGGCGCTCGGGGCAGCTCACCTTCACCCACACGTCGTTGCGGTCCACGAAGGACAGGAACCGCTGGAATTCCGGGCCGTCCACGGGTTTCGTGACGTCCGGCCGTCCCATGTGGTCGATCACGAGCGGCGCGGGCAGCGAGCCGAAGAAGGCTTCCAGCTCGGGCAGGTCGGCGGCCTCGAAGTAGAGCACCACGTGCCAGCCCAGCGGGGCGATCTTCCGCGCGATCGTGCTCAGTGCTTCGTGGGGCGCGGCGTCGACGAGCCGCTTCACGAAGTTGAACCGCACGCCCCGCACGCCCGCCGCGTCGAGTTCGCGGAGTTCGGCCTCGGTGACCTCGGGGCGGACGGTCGCGACGCCACGCGCGCGGCCGTCCGAGGCGCGGACGGCGTCGACCATGGCGGAGTTGTCCGCGCCGTGGCAGGTGGCCTGCACGATGACGTTGCGGGCGACGCCCAGGTGGTCGCGCAGGGCGAACAGCTGGTCCTTGCTCGCGTCGCAGGGCGTGTACTTGCGCTCCGGCGCGAACGGGAACCCGGCCTGCGGTCCGAACACGTGGCAGTGGGCGTCGACGGTGCCCGGCGGCAGCCGGAAGCCCGGTGTGGACGGGCCGTCGTACCAGTCCAGCCAGCCCGGCGTCTTGGGCGCGGTCACCGGCCCTGTCCCTTCAGCAGCGCGTCCAGGCGCGGGTAGACGGTGCGGGCGTTGTGCTCCCTGATCGCGGCCCAGTCCTCTTCGGACAGCGTCGAGGATTCCGCGTAGCGGCGGGTGTCGTCGAAGTGGTGACCGGTGCGCGGGTCGACGCTGCGCACCGCGCCGATCATCTCGGAGGCGAAGAGGATGTTGCGGGCCGGGATGACGTCGAAGAGCAGGTCCGAGCCCGGCTGGTGGTACACGCAGGTGTCGAAGAAGACGTTGTTCAGCACGTGTTCCTCCAGCTCCGGCTTGCCCAGCGCCATCGCCAGACCGCGGAAGCGGCCCCAGTGGTAGGGCACCGCGCCGCCGCCGTGCGGGATGATCAGCCGCAGCGACGGGAAGTCGCGGAACAGATCGCCCTGGACGAGCTGCATGAACGCGGTGGTGTCGGCGTTGAGGTAGTGCGCGCCGGTGGTGTGGAAGGCGGGGTTCACGCTCGTGCTGACGTGCACCATGGCCGGAATGTCGTATTCGACCATCTTTTCGTAGATCGGGTACCACGAGCGGTCGGTGAGCGGCGGTGCCGTCCAGTGCCCGCCCGAGGGGTCGGGGTTGAGGTTCAGCGCGACGGCGCCGTACTCCTCCACGCAGCGGGTCAGCTCCGGGATGCAGGTGGCGGGATCGACGCCCGGCGACTGCGGGAGCATCGCGGCCGGGACGAACCGCTCCGGGTAGAGAGTGCTGACGCGGTGACACAGCTCGTTGCAGATGGCGGCCCACTCCGACGACGTGTCGAAGTCACCGATGTGGTGCGCCATGAACGACGCGCGCGGCGAGAAGATCGTCAGGTCGATGCCGCGTTCGTCCATCAGCCGCAGCTGGTTCGGCTCGATCGTCTCGCGCAGCTCGTCGTCGCTGATCCGCAGGTCGGCGCGGTCGGGCTTGGCGACGGAACCGTCCAGTGACGCGATCTGCTGGTCGCGCCAGGCGGCGAGTGCGGGCGGGGCGGTCGTGTAGTGGCCGTGGCAGTCGATGATCAAGGTCGTTCCTCGTGCGTCGTGGCTCGTTGCTCGCACACTAACGGTCGAAGAAATTGTTGACAATATCTACGCCAAGATTGGCGCGAGTAGCTCGGTCGATGCTCGCTGTCGCTACGCGGGTTGGTCGCGCTGCACGCGGCAGAGGGCGCGGCTTCGCTTCGCTACGCCCTGGCGCTGGTGGTGGGCCACCCCGCTGTCGATCGTTGAGGTGGGCGGGGGAGGTGGGGTCGGCGTGGTGAGTGGGCTGCGTTGCCGGGTGCGGGACGCGCTTGGCTCGGTGCGTGCCCTAACGCCGTCGGTGGCCTTCGATCAGGATGCGGGCCGCGGCCACGGACTTCGTCACCACCTGGCCGGGGGAGTAGCCCTGTTTGACGAAGACGCCGTCGAGCCAGAACATGCCGTAGCCGTGGGCCTGCGTGAACAGCTGTTCCATCAGTTCGAGCCCGTCCTGCGGCCGGTCGCACACCGCCAGGCACAGCACGAGGAACTGGTCGGTCAGCGAGCGCGTGTGCTCGTGGAGTTCGGCGTGCTTGCGGCCCTGGAGTCCGTCGGCGTAGATGAGGTTCATGCCGGCGCGGCGGTCGATCAGGTACGCGGTGTAGGCGCCGGCCGCCGCGGCCAGTGCGCCGACCGGGTCGTCCTCGGCGGCGATCGCCTCCCGGGCACGGTCCGCGAGCTGGCCTGCCACGGTGGCGGCGACCGCCGCGAGCAGACTCTCCCGTTCCGGGAAGTGCCGGTACGGCGCGGCGGGGCTGACCCCGGCCCGCCGCGCCACCTCGGCGACGGAGAACCCGGCCACGCCGCGCTCGGCGATCAGGTCGAGCGACACCCGCACGAGCTCGTCGCGCAGGTTGCCGTGGTGGTACCTGTCCCCCATGGCGTGGATCACATCCTCGGATCGAAATATGTAAGAGCGTTCTTACGTAGGTGATGTATGAGGGCTCTTACTCCATGCCCTGCATTGTCGTTCATGGGAGGCTTTGTGACCACGACTACGCACGCTATCGCTGTCCCGTCGCCGGGAGCGCCACTGGCGCCGACGACGATCCAGCGGCGCGACCTGCGACCGGACGACGTGCTGATCGACATCGCGTACGCCGGCATCTGCCACAGCGACATCCACCA
The DNA here is from genome assembly GCF_013410405.1 of Amycolatopsis endophytica. NCBI lineage: Bacteria > Bacillati > Actinomycetota > Actinomycetes > Pseudonocardiales > Pseudonocardiaceae > Amycolatopsis > Amycolatopsis endophytica. The sequence continues at coordinate 1,309,491 of NZ_JACCFK010000002.1, read as the reverse complement.
GGCCCAGGAGGACTGGGGCCAGGCGATCTTCCCGATGGTGCCGGGCCACGAGATCGCCGGTGTGGTCGCCGCCGTCGGCTCGGACGTGACGAAGTACCGGGTCGGGGACCGCGTCGGGGTCGGCTGCATGGTGGACTCGTGTGGTGAGTGCGAGTACTGCCGGGCAGGCACCGAGCAGTTCTGCGTGAAGGGCAACATCCAGACCTACAACGGCGTCGGCTTCGACGGCGAGAACACCTACGGCGGCTACAGCCGTCAGATCGTCGTCCGGGACGCCTTCGTGTGCCGGATCCCCGACGGCATCGGCCTCGACGTGGCCGCGCCGCTGCTGTGCGCGGGCATCACCACCTACTCCCCGCTGCGGCAGTGGGGTGCCGGCCCGGGCAAGAAGGTCGCCGTGATCGGGCTCGGCGGGCTGGGCCACATGGCGGTCAAGCTGGCCGCGGCGATGGGCGCGGAGGTCACCGTGCTCAGCCAGAGCCTGAAGAAGCAGGAGGACGGGCTCCGCCTCGGCGCGCAGGACTACTACGCGACCAGCGACGAGAACACGTTCGAGGCGCTGCGCGGCCGGTTCGACCTGATCCTCAACACGGTGTCGGCCCAGCTGCCGGTGGACGCCTACCTCGGCCTGCTGCGCGTCGGCGGCGCCATGGTCAACGTGGGCGCTCCTGGCGAGCCGTTGTCCTACAACGCCTTCTCGCTCCTGGGCGGCAACAAGATCCTGGCCGGTTCGATGATCGGCGGGATCGCGCAGACGCAGGAGATGCTCGACTTCTGCGCCGAGCACGGCATCGGCGCCGAGATCGAGACGATCTCCGCGGACCAGGTCAACGAAGCCTACGAGCGCGTCTCCCACAGCGACGTGCGGTACCGCTTCGTGATCGACACCGCGACGATCGGCGCCTGAGCCCGGCGACCCGCGGCGCGGTGTCCGTTCCGTTCAAGACGGCTCCGCGTGGGAACGGTCATGCTGTGCCCATGACCGTTGACCTTCACCGCGCCGCGGGATTCCTCGCCGCGCACGGACGGCTGCTCGACCGCCGCCGATTCGAGCTGCTCGCCGGGACCGGGGATCCGGCTGCGGTGCTCGCCGCCGTGGCGGGCTACCGCAATCCGGACGGCGGCTACGGCTGGGGGCTGGAACCGGACCTGCGGGCGCCGGAAAGTCAGCCGGGCGGGGCGCTGCACGCCTTCGAGGTGTTCGAGGACATCGCGCCGGTCACGAGTCCTCGTGCGGCGGAGTTGTGCGACTGGCTCGACAGCGTGACCCTGCCCGACGGCGGGCTGCCGTTCGCGCTCCCGGTCAGTGACCCGGCGGCCTGCGCGCCGTTCTGGGTGCGGGCCGATCCCGTCGTGTCGACCTTGCAGAGCACCGCCTTCGCCGCTGGCGCCGCACATCGCGTCGCCGCGCACGATCCCGCCGTCGCCGGGCATCCGTGGCTCGGCCGGGCCACCCGGTACTGCCTGGACGCCATCGCGGCACTGGACGAGCAACCCCCTGCGATCGCGCTGGCGTTCGCCGTCCGGTTCCTCGACACGATCCACGACCGCTACCCGGAGGCCGCGAACCTGCTGGAGCAGCTCGGGAAATCCGTTCCGGGCACCGGTCTGGTCCCGGTCGAGGGCGGCTCCGAGGGGGAGACGATGCGCGCGCTCGACTTCGCGCCGGTGCCGGGCAGCCCGGCGAGCAGGCTGCTGGCGCCCGGCGTGCTCGACCGAGAACTCGACCGGCTCGCCGGGCAGCAGCAGGACGACGGTGGCTGGGTCGTCGACTTCGCCAGCTTCTCCCCGGCCGCCGCACTGGAATGGCGCGGCTACGCCACCGTGCGGGCCGTCGCGACGCTGCAACGCGCCGGGAGACTGTGAACCCGGGCGATCGCTCAGTCCGGCCGGAAGGTCATTCCTCGAAGGCCCGGCAGCGGTCCCGGCCTGCCGGTGACGCTCACCCGACACCCCAGCGCCTTCCCACTGTGGAATCGGGGAACGGTGCGAACCTCAGGTGACCAGACCGTGGCGGTAGGCGTAGATGACGGCCTGCACCCGGTCGCGCAGCCCGAGTTTGGCGAGCATGCGGGACACGAACGTCTTCACGGTCTCCTGGCTGATCACGAGTGCCGCGGCGATCTCGCGGTTGGACAGGCCGTCCGCGACCAGGCGGAGGACCTCCAGTTCGCGCGGGGTCAAGGGAATCTCGCCGGTGGTGTCCCCGGCGGGCCGGATCCGGCTGGCGTAGCGGCCGACGAGCTGCCGCGTCACCTCGGGCGCCAGCAGCGCCGCGCCGGAGGCCACGGTCCGGATTCCCTGCAGCAGCTGGGCGGGCGGCGTGTCCTTGAGCAGGAAGCCGCTCGCCCCGGCCCGCAGCGCCTCGTAGACGTAGGAATCCAGGTTGAACGTGGTCACCACGAGCACCTTGGCCGGCTTCGGCACACCGGTGCCGGCCAGCAGACGGGTGGCCGCGATGCCGTCGAGGACCGGCATCCGCACGTCCATCACGACGACGTCCGGGCACAGCCGTCCCGCGAGGTCCACCGCGGCCTGCCCGTCGCCGCACTCGCCCGCCACCTCCAGGTCGGGCTGCGCGTCGATGATCGTCACCAGCCCCGTGCGCACCAGTGCCTGGTCGTCGCAGACCAGGACGCGGACGGGCGCGGTCACGACGCGCTGCCCGCGGGAATGCGGGCCCGCACGGAAAACCCGCCGCCGGCCCGCGGGCCCGCGCTGAACTCGCCGCCCAGCCCGTCGACGCGCTCCCGCAGCCCGTCCAGGCCCCGCCCGCTCCCGCCAAGGGACCCGGCGCGGGAACCGGCCGTGCTGACCTCCACCGTGATCTCCCGGTCGCCGTGGTGCACCCGCACCGTGGTGGGAGTGCCGTGGGCGTATTTCAGCGCGTTGGTCAGCGCCTCCCGCACGACCCGGTAGGCGACCGGAGCGGCGCGCCCCGCCGGATCCGCCGGGGTGCCCGCCTCGGTGAACTCCACCGGCTGCCCGGCGCGGCGCGTCTGCTCGACGAGGGTCCGCAGCTCCTCGCCGTCGTGGCCGGGGTCGAGCACGTCGAGCAGCTTCCGCAGATCGCCCATGGCCTGGCGCCCGGTGTCGCCGACCGCGGCCAGGGTCTCGTCGAGCCGCTCCGGCGCGGCGGTCAGGTAACGGGCCGCCTCGGCCTGCACGACCATCGCCGTCACGTGGTGGGTCACGACGTCGTGCAGCTCGCGCGCGATGCGGGTCCGCTCCGCGGCACGAGTGTCCTCGGCGACGCGGCGGCGGCGTTCGGCCTCCGCGGCGCGGGTGGACCGCAACCACGTGCCGATGCCCCACGCGAGGACCAGCGCGAGATAGAACGCCACGTACTCGCCCGGCGATTCGCCCGCGCCGCGCAACTCGAACGCGGCCACCAGCACCAGGAACGCCGCGGAGAACCCGAGCGCGGTCGCGCGGCGGTGCGCCGCCGTCCGCGATCCCGCGTTCAGCAGCGCGAGCGGCAGCGCCGTGCCCGCGACCGAGTGGTAGCCGCCCAGCTGGTCGACGGCGAAGCCGAGCGACACCACGGCCAGGCAGGGGACCGGCCACCGGCGGCACACGGCGAGCGGGGCGCACTGAAGGGCGACCGCCACGACGGCCAGCACGTCGAACGGACGCGAGGGCAGACCGCCGAACTGGGTCCCGTGGCTCTGCAGGTCCGGCACGAGCGATGCGGCGAACAGCGCCAGCCCGATCGGCGGGAACCACACCGCGCCGCCGCGCCACCGTTTCGGCACCCACCGGAGGTTGGTCACGGCGGGCAGCCTATTGGGCGCGGGCAAAGCCATCGTGTGGTGGCCGGGAGTCCACACCAGCGCGTGCAGTGCTGGACGATCGGTCCATTCCTCGCCGCAGCACCCGGAGTTAGCGTCCTGTCCCGAGACACATCGGGGTGGAAGGGGCGTCATGGCGCGCAGCAGTCGTATCCAGGGTTTGCGGGACCTCTCCGTGGAGGCCCGGCGCAAGGCCGTCGCCGAATCGGCGGGCGTCGACCCGGCGTCGATCGCGGCGTTCGCCCCGGAGCAGGGCCTCGCCACCGGCGCGGCGGACCACATGATCGAGAACGTGGTCGGGATCCTCGGCATCCCGCTGGGTGTCGGCACGAACTTCGTCGTCAACGGTCACGACGTGCTCGTGCCGATGGCGACCGAGGAGGCGTCCGTGGTGGCCGCGGCGAGCAACGCGGCCAAGATCGCGCGCATCCACGGCGGGTTCCACACCTCCTCGACCGCGCCGATCATGCAGGCCCAAGTCCAGCTCGTCGGCGTCACGGACCCGGAGGCCGGGCGGGTGCGCCTGCTGGAGGCCCGTGACGAGCTGATCGCGCTGGCCGACGCGCAGGACGAGAAGCTGGTCGAGTTCGGTGGCGGCGTCCGCGACATCGCGGTGCGCCTCGTCCCCTCCCGCGCCGGGACCTACGTGGTGGCGCACCTGCAGGTGGACGTGCGGGACGCGATGGGCGCGAACGCGGTCAACACCATGGCCGAGGCGGTCGCCGCGCGGGCCGCGGAGATCGCCGGCGGCCGTTCGCTGCTGCGGATCCTCACCAACAAGGCGGATCTGCGGCTGTCCCGGGCCCGTGCGGTGTTCGACGCCGAAGCGCTGGGCGGGGAGGCCGTCGTGGACGACATCGTGCACGCGGCCGCGCTGGCGGAGGCCGATCCCTACCGCGCCGCCACCCACAACAAGGGCATCATGAACGGCATCAGCGCCGTCGTGCTCGCCACCGGCAACGACACCCGCGCCGTCGAATCCGGCGCCCACTCGCACGCCATCTCCGCCGCCGGGCAGTACACCTCGTTGTCCCGCTTCGAAAAGGACGCCGACGGCAACGTGGTGGGCACCCTGGAACTGCCGATGCCGGTCGGTCTCGTCGGCGGCGCCACGAAGGTCCACCCGGTGGCGCGCGCGGCCGTGTCCCTGCTGGGCGTGCGGACCGCGAGCGAGCTGGCCGAGATCATCACCGCGGTCGGGCTGGCGCAGAACTTCGCCGCGGTGCGGGCGCTGGCCACCGAGGGCATCCAGCGCGGCCACATGTCCCTGCACGCCCGCAACATCGCCACCACCGTCGGCGCCACCGCCGACGAGGTCCCGGCCGTGGTGGCCCGGCTGCTGGCCGACCGCAAGGTGCGCGCCGACCACGCCGAGCAGGTTCTCGCCGAACTTCGCGCGAGGGCCTGAGGCGCCCTGGGCCGAACACCCAGGGCCCTGGCCGCCTTTCTGGACCAACGACACATAGCCCGAACGGACGCGCGCTCGTACCGTCCGGAGGGTGGCACGATCCGCACCGACGCAGTCAAAGGAGACAGCGAGCATGACGCTTCACGTGGGCATCGACGTCGGCGGCACGTTCACCGACGCCGTCGCGATCGTCGACGGGCGTGCGATCCGGGGCAAGGCGTTCTCGACCAGGGACGTGACCACCGGGATCCTCGGCGCGCTCGGGGTGCTCCAGGAGCGCGCGGGCCTGACCGAAGCGGAGTTCTTCGCGGCGGCCGACCGCTTCGTCCTGGGCAACACCATCGTCACCAACGCCGTCGACGAGCAGAAGTACGCCGCCGTCGGCCTGCTGACCACCCAGGGTTTCCGTGACACCCTGCGCATCGCCCGCTCGGCCCGCACCGACGAACGCGACCCGCACGAGATGGCGGCGCCCCCGGACATCGTGGCACGCCACCGCATCGTCGAGGTGGCCGAACGGGTCGACGCGCACGGCACCGTGCTCGTGCCGCTCACCGAGGACGCCATCGCCACGGCCGTGAACGCGGTTCTGGACACCGGCGCCGAGGCCATCGCGGTCTGTCTGCTGTGGTCGTTCCGCAACGCCGCGCACGAGAAGGCGATCGGCGACTACCTCGACAAGCACCACCCGGACATCCCCTACACCCTCTCCAGCGAGCTGACCCCGGTCTACCGCGAGTACGAGCGGATGGTGACCACGGCGCTGGACGCGGCGGTCAAGCCGATCGTGGCCTCGCACTTCGACCACCTCGCCGAGGAGCTGCGGAGCCGGGGCCTGCGCACCCGTGTGCAGATCATGCAGGTGCACGGCGGGTTCCTGTCCGTCGAGGAGACCGGCAAGGCGCCGATCTCGATGTTCAACTCGGGTCCGGTCGGCGGGGTCACCGGGGCGCGGCTGCTGGGACGGCAGCTGGGCCGCAGCCGTGTGCTCACCGCCGACATGGGCGGCACCAGTCTCGACGCGGCGGCGATCATCGACGACGAGTTCCGGTTGCTGCCGCGCGCCGAGATCGGCGGCCTGCCGACGAGCCTGACCGCCGTGGACATCGAAACCATCGGCGCCGGCGGCGGCAGCCTCGCCTGGGTCGACGGGCGCAACCTGCTGCGCGTCGGCCCGCACAGCGCCGGTTCCACCCCCGGACCCGCCTGCTACGGCAAGGGCGGCACCCGGCCCGCGGTGACCGACGCGGCGCTGGTGCTCGGGCTGATCAACCCGGACTACTACCTCGGCGGCACGGTGCCGCTGTACGAGGACCAGGCGCGGGCCGCGCTGCGCAAGCAGGTGGCCGAACCGCTGGGCATCACCGAGGATGCCGCGGCCGAAGGCGTGTACCGGCTGGCGACGTCGCAGATGTCCAACGCGCTGCGCAAGATCACGGTGAACCGCGGTCACGACCCGCGCGAGTTCACGCTCGTCGGTTTCGGCGGCGCCTGCGGGCTGTTCGCGGCGGGCATCGCCGCGGAGGCCGGGGTGCGCGAGGTGGTGATCCCGCGCAACGCCGCCGTGTTCTCGGCACACGGCCTGATGCACGCCGACTCGGTGTTCCCGGCCGTGCAGACCAGCCCGTGGACCCCTGCCCAGCCCGCGGCCGCGCTGGACAAGGAGTTCGCCGCGCTCGAAGCCCGTGCGCGGGCCTGGTTCGAGTCCGAGGACATCCCGGAGGACCGGCGCGAGCTCTACCGCGAGGCGGACATGAAGTTCGTCGGGCAGATCTTCGAGGTGACCACCCGTCTGCCCGCGGGCACGTTCGGCGAGGCCGACAAGGAAGCGCTGCGCACTCGGTTCATCGCCGACTACGAGGAGGAGTTCGGCGCCGGAACCGCCTGGACCGAAGCCGAAATCCTGCTGGTCAACTCCCGCGTGCGCGCGATCGGCCGCAGCGACGTGCAGACCGTGGACCAGGTCGCGGGCGCCGACGGGGAACGCCACGAACTCGCGCGCCGCACCGTCATCGAACCGCTCACCGGCAAGCGCACCGAGGTCGACGTGCACCGCGGGTTCGGCGCGCTGGGCCGGGCGTCCGGACCCTGCCTGCTGGAGGAACCGGACACGACGGTGTACGTGCCCAGCGGCGCCACCGTCGAGCTGACCCCCGCCGGGGACTTCCTGCTCACCCTCGCCGTCCGCTGACCTCGTCCGGCCAAGGAGACGACCATGACCAGCACCCCGCACACGCTGCCCGACGGGTTCGACCCGGTCACCCTCGAAGTGATCCGCATGCGCCTGGACTCCATCGTGGAGGAGATGGGCATCGCGATGATCCGTTCCTCCGGGTCACCGGTGATCACCGAGGCGGGTGACTTCAACACCGCGCTGTTCGACCCGGAAGGCCGCATCTACGCCTACTCCGACTACGTCCAGTTCCACATCGGATCCGGCAGCGTGGCCGTGCAGAACCTGGTGAAGGCCATCGAGGGGGAGCCGCTGGCGCCCGGCGACGCGTTCATCTGCAACGACCCGCACACCGCCGGCGCGAGCCACCCGCCGGACACCAACGTGATCTCGCCGATCTTCCACGGCGACGAGCTGATCGGCTGGGCGCAGTCGCAGGCGCACCTGGTCGACGTCGGCGGCATGACGCCGGGCGGGTTCGCGCCCGGCGCCCACGACTGCTACGCCGAAGCGCTGCGGCTGCCGCCCGGCGTCAAGATCTTCGAGCGCGGCGAGCCCGTCGAATGGGTGCGCCGCATCCTGCTCAACAACGTGCGCGTGCCCGCGTTGTTCTGGAACGACGTGCGCAGCCTCGTCGCGAGCAACAACACCGGCATCCGCCGCCTGCTGGGCACGGTCGGGGAGTTCGGGCTGGAGCGGTTCCGCGACTACACCCGCCTGTCGTTCGAGCTGGCGGAGCAGGTGGTGCGCGACCGCATCGCGGCCATCCCCGACGGCACCTACACCGCCGAGGAGTGGACCGAGCACAATGGACACGTCGACGAGCTGTACCGCGTCGCGTGCACCATGACCAAACGCGACGACCAGATCACCTTCGACTTCACCGGCTCCGCGGAGCAGACCGACGGGTTCGTCAACTGCAGCTACGGTGCGCTGGTCGGCAGCGTCGCCACCGCCATTGTGCCGATCCTGGCCTGGGACGTGCCGTTCAACGAGGGCGTGATGACCGCGTTCGACATCGTCGCCGAGCCCGGCTCGATCGTGAACCCGCGGCCACCGGCGCCGATCAGCAACGGGCACCTCACCACCGGCGCGCGGGTGAGCCGGGTGGTCACCAAGCTGATGAACGACGCGTGCCGCGGCAGCGAGGACGCCACCGTGCGCGACCGCACGCAGGGGGTGTGGGGCGATTCGTGGACCGGCGGCATCTCGGCGGGCACCACGGACGAGGGCGAGTACTTCGTGCTGTTCAACATGGACGGTGGCGGCATGGGCGCCGGTGCCCAGCCGGAGCGGGACGGTCTCGACTGCGCCGGGATGATGACGCAGGTCAACAACATGCTGCCGGACGTCGAGATGAACGAGATGCTCTACCCGGTGCTCTACCTGTGGAAGCAGCTCAACACCGAAAGCGCCGGGCACGGCGCGCACCGCGGCGGCCTCGGCCTGCGCTTCGCCTGGACCCTGCACGGCGCGCGGGAGGTCACGCAGACCGTGTTCGCGCCCAGCGCGCAGGTCACCGCCGACGGCTTCGGTGGCGGTCTTCCCGGCGGTGGCAGCGGTCACGAGGTGTGGCGCGGCACCGACGCGGCCCGGTTACTCGCCGCGGGACGGGTCCCGGCCGCGGACACGCTCGGCGCGGCGGAGAAGGAACTACTGGCCATCAACCAGCAGTCGGTCACGATCGGCGCCGGGGACGTGCTGGTGCAGTGGATCGCCGGTGGCGGCGGCTACGGTGACCCGTTGCTGCGGGACCCGGAGCTCGTCGCCGCCGACGTCCGCGATGGTTACGTGAGCGCGGAAACCGCACGGCGCACCTACGGTGTGGTCGTCACCGGCGGCAGGGTGGACGAGGCGGCCACCCGGCAGGCGCGGGCCGGGCTGCGGCGCGACCGGCTCGGCGCCGACCCGGACCGGGAGGTCCCGGCGAGCAGCCCGGCCGGTTCGTCCGCGCCGCAACGGGACGCCGAGGGCTGGTACGTGCCCGCGAGCGGCGCCCGGCTGGGCAACGGCGCGGACTGGCGTGACGCGGCGCGGAAGGTGACCAGTGCCGCGACCGAGCGCCTGGCCGGGTACGGGGTCCGGGCCCGGCCGCGCGCCGGTGTGATGATCGACGAGTACTACAGCCCGGCGTGCGGCACCCTGCTGGAGGCCACGATCCGGGTCGACGAAAGCTGAGGCGGAACATGACGTTCGACGAAGGCGCGATCGCGGGCATGATGCCCGGCGGACTGTCCGAGGGCGCGCTGCGCGGCGTCGTCGTCCTGGACATCACCCGGGTCGTGGCGGGCCCGTTCTGTTCGATGCTGCTGGCCGACCTCGGCGCGACCGTGATCAAGATCGAGAACCCGAAGGATCCGGACTACGCCAGGGACTTCCCGCCGAAGCTGGCCTCCGGCTCGGGCGAGGAGTTCAGCGGATTCTTCGCGCAGTTCAACCGGAACAAGTTCGGGCTGACCCTCGATCTGTCCCACGAGGACGGCAAGGAACTGCTGAAGAAGCTGGTGCGGCGCGCCGACGTGCTGGTGGAGAACTTCCGTCCCGGCACGATGGACAAGCTCGGCGTCGGCTACGACGTGCTGCGCGCGGAGAACCCGCGCCTGGTGTACACGGCGATCTCCGGGTACGGCCAGACCGGCCCGTACCGGCGCCGTCCCGCCTACGACAACAGCGCGCAGGCCACCGGCGGGCTGTGGTCGATGAACGGGTTCCCCGACCGCCCGCCCGCGCGGGTCGGCACCATCATCGGCGACCTGTCCGCGACGCTGTACGCGGTGATCGGCACCCTGGCCGCGCTGCGCGACGTGGACCGGACGGGACAGGGGCAGCTGGTCGACGTCTCCCAGCAGGACTCGGTGCTCAGCCTGACCGAGAACGCCGTCGTGTCCTACACCGTCGACGGCAAGGTCCCCGGCCCGCTGGGCAACGAGCACCCGTTCGTCAAGCCCTACGAGCTCTACCCGTGCAAGGACGGGTTCGTGTTCTTCGGCGGCTACACCGACAAGTTCTGGCGCCTGTCCTGTGGCCTGTTCGGCGAACCGGAGCTGGCCGACGATCCCGAGATCGACACCATGGCCAAGCGCTTCGACCCACAGACCTACGAACGGCGCGTGCGGCCGGTGCTGCACCGGTGGTTCCAGGACAGGACGAAGACCGAACTGGAGGAGATCGCCGGTGACGCGGTGCCGTTGAGCGCGGTCAAGGACATCGGCGAGGTCGTGGAGGACCCGCAGATCGCCGCGCGCGACATGGTCGTCGACGTCGAGTACCCGGAGTTCGGGGAGCTGCGCATGTTCGGCTCGCCGATCAAGCTCGGCGGCACGCCCACCCAGCCGCGCGGGCTCGCACCGAAGGTCGGCGAGCACGCGGACACCGTGTTGCGGGCGCTCGCCGATCTCGACGAGCAGCGCATCGCGGAGCTGCGCGGGAAGGGCGTCATCTGATGGCCGGTATCAGCCTGGACCGCGACGGCGCGGTGGCGGTCATCTCCTTCGACCGGCCGGAGAAGCTCAACTCGCTCACGCTGGCGATGTATGAGGAACTGGGCGAGGCGTTCGCCGAGGTGCGCGACGACGATTCGCTCGCCGTCGCGATCCTCACCGGCAGCGGCGACCGCGCGTTCTGCGTCGGAGCGGACCTGACCGAGTCGATCCCGGCGCTGGCCGAGGGCCGGTTCGACATCTCCGAATGGGACGCCGCGCACCAGAAGCACACGACGCTGTTCAAACCGGTGATCGCCGCGGTCAACGGCCTGTGCCTGGGCGGCGGGTTCGAGATCATGCTGTCCACCGATCTGCGGATCGCCGCCGACAGCGCGGAGTTCGGGCTCCCGGAGAGCGGTGTCGGCGTGGTCCCGGCGGGCGGCACGCTGACGCGGCTGACCCGGCAGATCCCGTACGTGTGGGCGATGGAACTGATGTTGCAGGGCGACCGGATCCCGGCCGCGCAGGCGCTGCGGTACGGCCTGCTCAACGAGGTCGTCCCGGCGGCCCAGCTGCTGGACACCGCGCTGGAGCGGGCCCACCGCCTGGTGACCCGCAGCGGCACGGCCCTGGCGACGATCAAGGAGGCCGTCCTCCGGCTCGGTGATCTCCCGCAGGACCAGGCATTCCACAGCGAAGCCCGGTACGGGCAGAAGGCATTCACCTCCCCGGACGCCCGCGAGGGCCTGAACGCGTTCGCGGAGCGCCGGCCCCCCGAGTTTCCGTCCCGTCGGGGCGTCAAGCCCTGATCAGTCGGCGGCAGGAAGCCGCACCGTGACGCGGAGGCCGCCGCCCCGGCGGGGGGCGAGCGTGAGGGTGCCGTCGTGGGCGCGGGTGATGCTGTCGACGATCGCCAGGCCGAGGCCGACACCCGTGCGGCCGGCGCGAGCGCGCCGGGTGCCGCGCTGGAACGGCTCGGCGAGCGTGGCGACCAGGTCCGGGGCGAGGTTCTCGCCGGTGTTCTCGACCGTGAGCACCACCGCGCCGGGCTCCGTGCGGGTCGTGACCCGCACGCTGCCCTGCTCGGGCAGGTTGTGGACGATCGCGTTGTGCACCAGGTTCGTGGTCAGCTGCAGCAGGAGCGCGGGGGAGCCCACGGTGGGCGACTCCCCACCCGTGGTCTCGATGGTGAGCCCGCGCTCTTCGGCGAGGGGGAGGAGCGTTTCGGTGGCTTCCTCCGCGAGCAACGACAGGTCGACCGGTTCCCGCGTGAAGGCCCGTGCGTCGGCGCGGCTGAGCAGCAGCAGCGCTTCGGTGAGGTCGATGGCTCGGGTGTTGACGGTGTGCAGCCGGTCGACGAGCTCGCCGGGGTCGCGTTCCAGATCGCCGCGCGCCACTTCCAGCAGGGTCTGCGTGATCGCCAGCGGGGTGCGCAGTTCGTGCGAGGCGTTGGCGGCGAACCGCTGCTGCTCGGCGACGTGGGCTTCGAGCCGGGCGAGCATGGCGTCGAAGGAGTCGGCGAGTTCGCGGAACTCGTCCTGGCGGCCGGGCAAGCGGATCCGGTGGGACAGTGACCCGTTCGCGGCTTTGCGCGCGGCCTCGGTGATGCGGGTAGCGGGGCGAGCATGCGGTCGGCGAGGACCCATCCGCCGAGCAGGCCGAACCCCAGCAGGAAGACCAGCGCGGTGCCCGCGATCGGCGCGTACTCGTGGAACAGCACGGACCGGTTGAGGAGGAACTTGGTCGGGAGCCCGCGGTCGGGGACGAACGGCAGCAGCCACACGGCCGCGAGCACCACGACACCGGCGAGCATGAGGAACCCGGCGTAACTGAGGGTGAGCTTGAAGCGAACGCTCGGCCCGGGCGCTCTATCCACGGTTCCCTCCGGCGCTTTCGGTGATGCGGTAGCCGACACCGGCCACGGTGGCGATGACCCACGGTTCGCCGAGGCGTTTGCGCAGAGCCGACACGGTGATGCGCACGGCGTTGGTGAAGGGGTCGGCGTTTTCGTCCCACGCCCGCGCCAGCAGCTCCTCCGCGCTGACCACACCGCCCTCGGCGGCGACCAGGACTTCGAGCACGGCGAACTGCTTGCGGGTGAGCGCGACGTAGCGGCCGTCGCGGTAGACCTCGCGGCGGAACGGGTCCAGGCGCAGGCCCGCGATCTCCCGCACCGGCGGCCGGTGGTGCGCGCGCCTGCGGTCCAGCGCCCGCAACCGGAGCACGAGTTCCCGCAGCTCGAAGGGTTTCGTGAGGTAGTCGTCCGCGCCCAGCCCGAACCCGGACACCTTGTCGTCGAGCCGGTCGGCGGCGGTGAGCATGAGGATCGGCATGCCGCTGCCGGAGGCGACGATGCGCTCGGCGACCTCGTCACCGGAGGGGCCGGGGATGTCGCGGTCGAGCACGGCGAGGTCGTAGTCGTTGATGCTCAACAGCTCCAGCGCGGTGTCCCCGTCACCGGCGAGGTCCGCGGCGATCGCCTCCAGGCGCAGGCCATCGCGGATGGCTTCGGCCAGGTAGGGCTCGTCCTCGACGATCAGCACACGCATATTCCGGGGATCCTACGGGCCGCCGCCTATCGCGGGCATATCGGAAAGCGGATACGGGACGGCAACACGTCACTGCCGACGCTGGGCGCCATGACCTTCCGCGAACGAGCACGAACCCTCGCCCGACGGTCCCGGTCGGCGCTCCTCGCCGTCGCGATCGGCCGGGCGGACGGCGCGGTCCCGGACGGGGTGACGGTCTTCGACGACGAGTTCCCCGCCGTGGCCAACCTCGATCCCGACCTGCTCGCCGCCCTGCGTCACGCCGCGACCGACGCCGCGCGCGAGGGGATCCGGTTCGTCGTCAACAGCGGCTGGCGGTCTCCGGAGTACCAGGAGCACCTGCGGCGCGAGGCCGTCGCGAAGTACGGCTCGGACGAGGAAGCCGCGCGGTGGGTGGCCACCGCGGAGACGTCCGCGCACGTGTCGGGGGACGCGGTCGACATCGGACCGTCGGCGGCCGCGACGTGGCTGCGCGAGCACGGCGCCCGGTACGGGCTGTGCCAGATCTACCGCAACGAACCCTGGCACTACGAGCTGCGGCCCGACGCCGTCTCGGCCGGTCCTCCGCCGCTCTACGCCGATCCCACGCATGATCCGAGGATGCGGCGGTGACCAGCACGGTCCGCACCGGCCTCGTGCCACCCACCCTGCGCACGCTCCCGGAGGCGATCGGGGCGAACCTGGCGATCGCCCGCGCGCGGACCTCCGCTCGGATCCTGGCCGTGGTCAAGGCGGACGGGTACGGGCACGGCGCCGTCCCGGTCGCGCGGGCCGCGGTCGCCGCCGGGGCGGACTGGCTCGGCACGACCGACCTCGCCGAGGCGCTGGCGCTGCGGGCGGCGGGGCTGACCGTGCCGATCCTGACCTGGCTGAACCCGTCCGGCGCCGACGCCGAGGCCGCCGCGGCAGGCGGGATCGACGTCGCCGTCGGATCGGTGGGCGAGCTGGCGGCACTGGTGTCGCGGTCCACGCCCGCCGGCGTGCGGATCCACCTGCACGTGGACACCGGCATGGCCCGGGAAGGCTGCCCGGCGGCCGAGTGGGACGCGTTGATCACGGCCGCCGCGGGGGCCCAGCGGCACGGGCAGGCGCAGGTCGTGGGTCTCATGGGGCACCTGCCGCTGGCCGACGAGGCCGATCCGGCGGCGAACGCGCCCGCGGTGGCACGCCTGCGGCAGGCCCGGACGGCGGTGCGGGCCGCGGGCCTGGGCGTGCCGCTCACGCATCTGGCGGCGACCTCGGGGACGCTGACCGACCCGTCCACCCACTTCGGCATGGTGCGGTTCGGGGCCGGCCTGGTCGGCATCGACCCGTCCGGCACCACGGAGTTGCACGGCGCGTCCCGCCTGACCGCACCGGTGGTGCACAGCGCGGCCGTCGAGGCGGGGACACCGGTCGGCTACGGCGGTACGTACGTCACGACGACCGCCACGTACCTGAGCGTGCTGCCACTCGGGTACGCCGACGGGATTCCGCGGGAGATCTCGCCGGAAGCCTGCGTGGCGATCCACGGACGCCGCCACCGGATCGTCGGCCGCGTCTCGATGGACCAGATCGTCGTCGACACCGGCGCCGCTCCCGTGCCGCCGGGCACGACCGCGACCGTGTTCGGGCCGCGGGACGGGATCACGCCGACCATCCAGGACTGGGCCCGCTGGGCCGGGACCATCCCGCACACCATCGTCACCGGAATCGGAGCACGAGTGAGGACGAGCGCATGACCCACGTCCTGGTCATCGGCGGCGGGCAGAACGCCGAGCACGAGGTTTCCCTGGCCACCGCCGCCGCCGTCACGGGCGCGCTGCGGTGCCGTGGGTTCGAAGCCACCAATCTCACCATCGGCCGCGACGGGCGATGGCGGCACGGGGAAGCACTCGGGCTCACCGCCGCCGCGTCGCTGGCCGCCGCGCTGCCGTTGCTGGAACGGGCGGACGTGGTCTTCCCGGCGGTGCACGGCCCGCTCGGGGAGGACGGCGCGCTCGCGGCGTTGTGCGCTCTCGCGGGGAAACCGGTGGCGGGCTCGGATCTGCGGGCGGGCGCGGTCGGCATGGACAAGTGGATGACCAAACTGGTCGCCGAAGCCGTCGGAATCCCTGTGGCGCCAGGACGTCTGGTGCGTGCGGGCGACGACATCGAGTTCGGCACGGCGGTCGTGGTCAAACCGGTGTCCGCCGGTTCCAGCTACGGCGTTTCGCTCGCCCGGGACGCCGGCCAGCTGGCGGAGGCGGTGCGCCTGGCCGCCCGCTACGACGACCGGGTCCTCGTCGAGCACGTCGTCGAGGGCCGCGAAATCGACGTCGCGGTCCTCCGGGACGCCGACCGCGGCTGCTGGGCCGCGCCGCCACTGGAGATCCACCCCGGCGGGGATTTCTTCGACACGGCCACGAAGTACGACGGTACCGCCGACTTCACGGTGCCCGCCGACCTCACCGGACCGGACCTCGCCGTGCTCACCCGGGCGGCACTGACGATGTTCGAGGCACTCGGCTGCGCCGGGGTCGCCCGCGTGGACTTCTTCCTCACCTCCGACGGTCCCGTGCTCAACGAGGTCAACACGATGCCGGGCATGACCGCGGAGTCCCAGGTGCCGCGCATGTTCGCGGCGGCGGGCGTCCCGTACGAGGAACTGGTCGCGCGGATGGTGCACGCCGCGACGGTGCCCGCGGCCCTGCCGGTCCTCGGCGCACGGCAGGGGAGTGCCCGCCGTCTCGCGCGGTGAGACACGTCCCGCTGTCCTGGCACCGGGTGGATCACCGCTCGGTCAGCTCGTCCAGTTCGTCGGCCACGAGCAGTGCCGGGTCGAATTTCATGCCGGTGAAGTGCCCGGCGAGTTCGAGTGACACCACGCCGTGCAGCCGGGTCCAGAAGGACAGGGCGCGGTGCAGTGTCGCGGAGGGCGCCGGGTTGTCACCGGCCCAGTCGCGGTGGGTGTCGAGGTGGACGTCGAACGGTGTTGCCGTTTTGTCGACCGGTAGCGCGGCGCAGGCCTCCAGCAGCACGGTCATGATCTCGTTCGAGATCGCGGTGGTGTCGTCGGGCGCGTGGTAGCCCGGGACCGGGGTGCCGTAGATGAGGAAGTAGCGCTGCGGGTCGGCGCGGGCCCAGTCGCGGATGGCGCGGGCCAGCCCGGCCAGATCGGCACCGGCGGCCGCCTGGACGGTGTCGGCGAGGCTGCGGTAGGCGTCCCGGATGAGCGCGGTGATCAGGTCGTCCCGGCTCGCGAAGTACCGGTACAGCGCCGGACCGCTCATGCCCACCCGTTTGGCGATCGCGTTCAGCGACAGCGCGGGCACTCCCGCCGCGGCGATCTGCTCCCACGCGTGCTGCTTGATCTCTTCCCGCACCTGAGCGCGGTAGCGCTCGCGCGGGCTCTCGCCCGGGTTCGTCACGCTCCCAGTCTAGTTAGAACTTCTCACTTCCGCTATTGACACTCCTTCCCGTGTCGTTATAGCTCCTCGCTACCGCGTGAAGTGCCAATGGAGTCCATGTCGAACTCGACAACCCCGCGCCGCCGAATCCGGTCGCGGGCGGCCCCGATGGCGATCCCGCTGGCCGCGGGGCTTCGAGTCACCGCCGGGCCGTGCGCGCGATCGCGGTGTGGACCGCGCCGTTGCCGGCCGCCCCGCCGCTGTTCGGCACCGAGTTCTACGCCTACCTCGCCCAGGGCGCGGTCGCGCACTGATCGTCCGGACCGTGGTCGGTCTCAGCGGCGACGATCTGATCCTGGGCACGGTGCTGACCAGGCTGGTGATGGCCACCGGGCTCGGGTGGCCGTGCGTGTGGCTGCCGCGCCCGTGCCGCCACCTCGGGACCCGGCCGGAGCACGCACTGTGGCTCGGCGTGGCCAACCCGCTCGTCCTGCTCTGCCTCGTGGCCGGTGAACACAACGACCTGCTGATGATCGGACTGCTGGTCACCGGCGGATCGGCGGGCCTGCCGTGGTACTTCACCTGGTCCCTGGTGCTCGGCGCGGCCTTCGCCAGGCCCGGCACCCGGGTCGCGTTCGTTGCGGCGCCGTGGTTTCGGCACTGACCGGCCTGCTGACCGCTCGTCCACAATGGAACCCGGCGGATCACCGCCCTGCGCGCCTGCCAGGGCCGACGCGGTGGATCGCCAGGGTGTCCAGGCGCGAGACCACCGTGTCGGAGGGGGCGCTCACCAGATGCCCGACCCGCGTGGGCGGGCCGGAGGGCACCGTCTCCCCGCGCAGCGCGGCCTCGGTGAACGCCCGCAGCCGACGGCCGCAACGGCGGTAGAACCGCAGCTGCGTGCGACGGCCGAAGAGCCGCCAGCCGAGGAAGGTGACGCGGTCCAGCGACGGCGCGCCCTGCGAGTAGCTGTCGGCCACGAACTCGACCTGGCCGGTACCGGGGTGTTTGATCACCTGGTAGGTGACCTTGCCCCGCTCCAGGTGGCCTTCGAGGGTTTCGTAGGCCCAGCCCCAGACCCGGTCACCGTTGTCGCGGGTCTCGTCGACGACCTCGGTGACCCGGACTCCGCAGTAGAAGTGCATGCCGTGCCAGCGGGCTTCGAGCAGCATGTCCCGTCCGAGCAGCGGCGCGGCGGGGTCGTAGAGCGCGCGGACGATCTCCGGCGGGGAAAACTCGTAGTCGCGCACGAGACGGCACGCCTGGTCCCACGCGCCGCCCGGCTCCGGTGGCCCGGGCCGTTCGCCGGGCAGCCGGTGGCGGTGCGTGTCGATGTTCCACTGCGGTCGGCGCACTTCGGACACGGAGTAGTTGACCTCGGCCGCGGCCAGGTCGCGCCACGCCCGCCCGGCGTCGAGCCTGCCGAAGACCCACGCTCCGGCCCGGGTCACTCGTGGTCCTCCAGCGAGTCGCCGATCAGCCACAACATGGGCGGCCACAGGCCCACGAACAGGGCGCGGCGTTCGGCGTTGCCCCGCTGGTCCTGGTCGATCGTCTTGGCCCGCACCCACAGGCCGAGGCAGAGGCCGACCGTGGCCAGCGAGGCGAGGTGCAGGTGCGCGCCGCGCACGTGGGCCCGGTGCAGCAGCCGAACCACCATGGGCGTCTCCGTGTCAGCCGTGGATGGACGGGTATCTGGTGTCCGGTACCCGGAAATCCCGGTTCCACCCATGCGGGAGCGCATCGATGCCATCACCTCGCCGGGCCTTCGGCCTGCTCGCCCGCCGGTTCGCGGGCACCGCGCTCGTGACGTGGCGCTACCTGTGGTCGACCACGCCGCTGCACCGCACCGAACGCCCTGGCGGCGACGAGGACCGGCCGCCACCGCTGCCCCCGGACGTGCTCGACGACCGGGTGCAGCTCGACGGCTTCGGACCGCTGTTCCACCGCGTCTTCCGGGTGCGGGTGGCCGGGGCGGACCTGGACGCGGCGCGGCTGGTCGACCTCGTCGTGGCCGACTTCGGGCACTTCGTCCCCGACGAGGTGGTGGACGTCCGCAGCGGCCGGTCCGGCCGCGAACTGGTGGTCGGGATGCCCGGGCCGTGGAACGGTCCCGTGCGGATCGCTCACCGGGACCGCACCACCGTGCGGCTGGTGACCCTGCGGGGGCACCTGGAGTCGGGGCAGGTGCAGTTCCGGGCCCACGAGGACGGCCGGCTGCTGGTGTTCGAGATCGAGCTGTGGGCCAGGGCCGCGAACCGCCTGGTGCACCTGCTGTACTCGCGCCTGCGGTTCGCGAAGGAGGTGCAGCTCAACATGTGGGTCCGCTTCTGCCTCACCGCGGCCGCGACGACGGGTGGCCGACTGATCGACGGTGTGCACATCGAGACCCGGCGGGTGGCGAAGGAACGCTCAGGCCCCCGAGGGTGAGCGCTCAGTTGTCGTTGTACCACTGCGCGGTCCGCTGGTACGCATATGCGGTGCCCGACTTGTGCAGGTAGAGCCGGAAGTTGAGGTAGGCGTTCTCCGGCAGGTCGTGCCCGGCCTCGCTGGCGTCGGCGAGGGCGCAGTTTCCGCTTCCGCCCGCGCTGAGCGTGTAGGAGCCGCCGTTCCAGTACACCCAAAGGCCCGCCGCCCAGCCGTCCGCCTCGATGTCGCAGACGTAGGCGTGGTCACCGTGCTCGGTGAACCAGGCGACGCCGCCGGGATCACCGTCCGTGGTCTTGACCTCATGGTCGATGGCGGCGGCTTCCGGGGCGTTCGGCAGCGCGGTCGCGGTGAGGACACCGGCGCTGACGAGGCCGGCGAGTTCGCGTGCACGTTTCCTCGCACCTTCGTCTTTCGGGCGGGGCCGCCGGGGTGGCGGCATCCGGGAATGCTCGCACCCCGGCCTCCCGCGGAGCGCGCATCCCGCTGGTGGCGGGGCCCACCGTCGGCCCGGCGCGTGACCTCTCGTCAAGCGCCGGGTGCGGGTGCGGTGCGGATCCGGTACGGGCCCTCAGCCGGGAAGTTGCGCGCCGTCGGGAAAGTCGGTGGACCGGGTCAGCTCGGCCCACTCCCGGAACTGCTCGTCCACGGCGGCGCGCCCGGACGTGACGAGCCGCGGTGCGTCGGAGCCGAGGACGAGGTGCGCGGGCGGTTGGGCGCGTCGACGATCTTCAGGATCGCTTCCGCGGCCTCCGCCGGATCGCCGAGCTGGTGTCCGTGCGCGGCGAGGCGGCGTTCGCGGACGGGGTTCATCACCTCGTCGTAGTCCGGAATGGACCGCTGGGTGCGGACCATCGAGCGGCCTGCCCAGTCGGTGCGGAACGACCCGGGCGCGACCGCGGTGACGTGCACGCCGAAACGCGAGACCTCCTTGCCGACCGTTTCGAGGATGCCTTCGAGCGCGTACTTGCTGCCCTGGTAGAAGGACGTGCCGGGCACGGTGATCAGGCCCGCCATCGAGGTGACGCCGAGGATGTGGCCGCGGCGCCGTCGCATGTACGGCAGTACGGCCTTGACGGTGGCCACCGCGCCGAACACGTTGACCTCGAACTGGGCCCGGAGTTCGGCCATCGTCGACTCTTCGAAGACGCCTTCGTGCCCGTAGCCGGCGTTGGCGATCGCGACGTCGACCGGCCCGACGGTGGCCTCGATCTCGTCGACGGTGCGGAACACGGCGTCGTCGTCGGTGACGTCGAGGATCCGGGCGACCGACCGCCCCGGGTGCAGCGCCTCGAAGGCGTCGGCGTCGGCCTGACGGCGGACGGTGTCGATGATCAAGAGCCGAGTCTACACTGTGTCGAGAAAATTCGACACAGTGTAGACGATTCTCGACGTGTGCTATAAGAAGGAGTGGGTGAGGAGAAGGAGGTCCGGCGGCGGCGCAAGGTGGCTCCGACGAAGGGTGACCTGCGTGAGCGCGCGATCCTCGACGCGGCCGAGCGGCAGCTGGACGCCGGGGGCCCGGAGGGCATGACCGTGGAGACGATCGCGAAGGCGGCCGGCATCACGAGGGGCGCGTTCTACTTCTACTTCGGCTCGAAGAACGACGTCCTCGCCGCGCTCGTGCAACGGACCGTGTCCATTCTGCGCGGTGCGGTCGACGCCGCGGACGCGGCGGCGGCTCCCGGGGAGGCGTTGCGGCGGGGGCTCGAGCAGACCGCCCGGATGTGGCGCGAGCACGGCACCGTCATGCGGGCCGCGGTCGAGCTGTCCCCGGTGGTCCCCGCCGTCGACGAAGCGTGGCGCTCCGCCGTGATCGCACTGGCCGCCACCACCCGTGGCATCGCCGAACGTGCCGGGACACCGTCCGGTTCCGGGCCGCGTGACGCCGCCGCTGTCGTCGCGGCGCTGGTGTGGATGACCGAACGCGTCTTCTACCAGGCACACCTCGCGGGCGGCTCGCTGGACGAGGCGACCGCGACACTGACCCACATCTGGCTGACGACACTCGGGATCCAGCCATGACCCGCCGCGGCCGCCCGCCTCGGCGCACCCCGAGCGGGCCGGTGCCGCGGATCTTCCGGTGGGGAGTCAGGCGCGAGATCACCTCGCTCTAGGATCATTGCCGCGGGTCCGGGCACCACCGAGGAGGGGGGTTGGGCGGCGAGAGAGGCCAGGTCGAGGCGGAGTTCACGCGGGCGCTCGGCCAGTTCGGCGGTCTCGTGCGGGGGATCGCCCTCGCGGTCCTGAGCGTGTTCGGTGTGCTGGCCACGCCCGCATCCGCGCTACCGCTGGCCTTCGCCCTGCTGGGACTCGCGCTGGCCGGTGGCGCGGCGGACTGCTACCACGCGGTGACGGGCAGGGCCGGCGTGCTCGCCTGCGTCCTGACGTGCGGCCGGGCGGTCGCCATCTGCGCGGCGCAACCGTGGACCGTGCCCGGATTGTGGGCGCCGAACGTGCTGACGATCACCGGGATCACCGTGCAATGGCAGTGGCCGCTGCGCGTCACGGTGCCCGTCGTGACCGGGCTGCTGGCGCTGGAAGCCGCCGTGATCGGCGTCGGCGAGGCGGCGCCCGTCCTGGTCCGCGTGGTGATCGAGTCGACGCTGGCGCGGCTGGCGTTCGCGCTGCTGCTGCGCGTCACCCGCTGGATCGAGCGGATCCGTGACCGGCAGACCGCGCTGGAACGGGCCGGGACACTGGCGCTGGAGCGGCGGCGGCAGGACCGGGAGTACCTGGCGCTGCTGCACGACACCGCGTCGGCGACGTTCCTCATGGTCGCGCTGCACCGGGTGGAACCGGCCGCCGTGGCCGGGTACGCGCGGCGTGATCTCGCGGTGCTGACGGGGGAACGCGGGGCGCACGACAGCCTCGTCGACCTCGAAGCGTCCCTGCGCGGCATCGCGGCGCAGAGCCCGCTGGACACGTCGATCGAGTGGACACCGGTGCCGCTGCTGCCCGCGTCGGCCGCTCTCGCCCTCACGCGCGCGGTGCGGGAAGCGCTGCGCAACGTCGAACGTCACGCCGGGGTGGCACGGGCGCGGATCACCGTCGGGTCGCACCGGCACGGGGCCGTGATCACCGTGGCCGACGAGGGCGCGGGATTCGACCCCGCGGCGGTTCCCGGTCAGCGGCGCGGCATCCGCGGTTCGCTGGTCGAACGCATGGCGGCGGCCGGCGGCAGCGCGACCGTGACCTCCCGTCCCGGCGCCGGGACGACCGTGCGGCTGGCGTGGCCGGATGTCTGAACAGGCCCTGCTCGGGCGGGTGCTGGCCGCCATCCGGATCGTGCTGCTCGGCGTCACGGCCGTCCTGCAGGCGAGCATGTCGGCGGCCTACCTGTTCGGCAACCGGTCCTTCTACGAACCGCGCTGGCTCGCCGAGACCGCGTTCGCCGCGCTGGCGCTGGTGCTGGTGGTCGCCGCGGGCTGGATCCTGCGGGGCCGCCGGGTTCCCCCCGGGGTGGCGCTGCCCGCGGCGGGCGTGGTGCTGATCGCCTCCGCGACGGCGACCGCCACCACCCCCGGCGAGTGGTACCTGCACGCGCGGCACTGGGCATTCGGCCTCACCGGCTGGCACCTGCTCGTGCTGCTGCTCGAACGGACCCGCCCGGTGCTGGCGGCGTTCGCGGGGCACGCCGCGATCGGCACCACGCAGTTCCTGCTGGTGGTGCCGCTCAACCGGGTCTCGCTCGGGGAGACCGCCATCGCGATCGTCAGCGTGCTCGGTTTCCAGATCGCGGTCGGGCTGATCGTCCAGATGGTCATGCGCAGGCTGCGTGCGATGGCCGCGACCGTAACCGAACGGGACCGCGCCGCCACCCGCGCCGCGCTCGCCGAACAGTGGGAACTCGACCAGCGGTTCCGCGCCGCGGAACAGTTCGGTTCCGTGCTGCCGCTGCTCGCGGGGCTCGCGGACGGCGCACTCGACCCGCGCGCGGACGACGTGCGGCACCAGTGCGCGCTCGCCGCGGCCCGGCTGCGTCTGCTCTTCGCCGAGAACGACGACGTGCCGGATCCGCTCGTGCACGAGGTCGCCGCGGCCGTCGACATCGCCGAGCGGCGCGGGGTGGCGGTGTCGTTCGCCGTCAGCGGGGACGTCGTGCCGGTGCCCACGGCGGTGCGCCGCATGCTGGCCGAACCGGTGCTCACCGCGCTGTCCGCGGCGCGCACGCGGGCGAGGGTGAGCCTGTTGCGCACCGCGGAGGAGGTCCGGCTCGCCGTGATCGCGGATTCCGCCGTCACGACGGGGAGCCCGTCCCGTTCCCCTGACGTCGAAGTCACGAGCGACACCCTCGGCGACCGGACGCGGATGGAGGCGAGATGGCAGGTGACGAGCTGACCGCGGTGGTCGTCGACGATCACCCGGCGGTGCGGGCGGGTGTCGCGCACTGGCTGGCCTCCGGCGACCCGCCCATCCGGACCATCGCCGAGGGCGACGACGTGCGGGTCGCGTGGCTCGACGGCGCGGACGCCGACGTGGTGATTCTCGACCTGCACCTCGGCGGAGCCACGCCGGCGCTCGGGGACCTGCGCCGGCTGGCCGGAGGCGGGCGGCGGGTGGTCGTGTACTCGATGCGCGCCGACGACGACATCGCGCTGCAGTGCCTGGAACTCGGCGCGCTGTCCTACCTCACCAAGGCCGAGGGCGCGCAGTACCTCGTCGAAGCGGCCCGCGCGGCGGCGGGCGGACGGCCGTACACGCCACCGTCACTGGCCGGCGCGCTCGCCGCCGACCGGTCGACGAACCGGCCCGCCCTGTCCGCCAGGGAGACCGAGGTGCTCGTCGAGTGGTTCCAGTCGGAGTCCAAGGACTTCGTCGCCCACCGGCTCGGGATCTCGCAGAACACGGTCAACTCGCATCTGGAACGCATCCGCGTGAAGTACGCGCAGATCGGCCGGGAGGCGCCGACGAAGGCCGCGCTGGTGGCGCGCGCGATCCAGGACGGTCTGATCAGCGTCGACGACTTGTGACCGTGTGGTGTGAACGGCCCACACCACACGGCGGCCTGGAGCGTTAACGTCCCGGCGAGGGCACGCCGGACGGGGGGAACCGGTTCCTCGTGCGCAGGGGTGCACGAGGAACCGGAGCGCCGCGGGTGATGACCGGCCCCGTGCGGTCCGCGGCCCGAGTGTTCTTTCACGGCAAGGAGATCCATGAACCACGTCCGTTCCGTCCTGCTCGCCGCGCTGGTGGCCCCGGTGCTGCTGACCGCCTGCGGCAGTGACGACGAGCCCACGACCGGCGCGGCCGCGCCGGTCACCACGACCGCGCCGAGCAGCGCGGAGTCGTCGGAGTCATCGGAACCGTCCGCCCCCGCGAGTCCCGCCGCCGCGGGTGACGCGACCGCGCCGGGTACCGAGCTCAAGGTCGGCGACCGCGCCGTTCTGCCGTTCGAGTACAGCTCGTCGAAGTCGGGCACCATCGCGATCACCGTCACCGCCATCGAGCGCGGGGACAGCGCGGACCTGGCGGCCTTCGGCGAGCGGGCCCAGGGCCTCACCCCGTTCTACGTGCGCGCGACCGTCGAGAACGTCGGCGGCACCGACCTGTCCTACAGCTCGGTCCGTCTGCGCGGCCTCGGCCCGGACGGCCGCTCGACGGGCGTGATCATCAGCGGCGACACCGACAAGTGCGAGAACGAGAGCGCCGCACGGGACTTCACGACCGCGGGCGCGAAGTACGACACGTGCATTCTGACCGCCGCCTCGGGAAGCAGCACTGTCACGGCGGCGGAGTTCAGCGACGGCGACGCCTACTCCGACTCGCCGGTGGTCTGGAAGAGCTGACCCCGCCGGGCCGCGGCCCGGTCCGGGTTCCTCCGCCGGGCCGCCTCGCGTGCCGTCACCGCGCGCGGTGACGAACGGCCACCGCCCGGGGACATGTCCCTTCCCGGGCGGTGCCCGCCACCTCGACGGTGCTCAGGCCGGCCAGGCGGCGGTTCGTCAGCGGCGCCAAGGAAAACGGACGGCGCCACCCGTCATCGTCATCCGGAGAGCTTCGGCTTCACCGGCGTCGGCGGGCCTTCACGGCGTCCTGGTCCACCACGGCGGCGTCGCGGTACTTGAGGATTCCTTCGACGCCGAGCAGGAAGGTCTCGCAGATCGGTGCCGGATCGGCGAGGCAGCCCGCCGCCATCGCACCGTCCCGCAGCATGACGAAGTGCCTGGCGTGTGGTTCGGGAGTGGTCTCGCCGGTGTCGGCCATCAGATCGATGACCGTGTCCAGGAACCATTCCCGGTGGGTCACGACGGCTCGGTGCACCGGGTGATCGGGCGCGGGGTATTCGGCGGCCGCGTTGAGGAAGGCGCATCCGCGGAACCCGTCGGAGCCGATGCTGTCGGTGATCGACTCGGCGACGGCCCGGACCGTGTCCGCCGGGGAGTGCCCGGCCGCGCGGATCGATTCCACCTGGCTCCGGATCAGCTCGTCGGCCCCGGTCAGGTAGGCCACGACCAGATCGTCCTTGCTGGGGAAGTGCCGGTAGAGCGTCGCCCGCGTCACGCTCGCTTCGGCGACGATCCGGTCGATGCCGACGGAGTGCAGCCCCTCCGCGTAGAAGAGCCGGCTGGCTGTGCCGAGCAGCCTCGCTCGTGCTTCGGACACCTGGTCACCTGCTTCCTGCTCACCTCCAGCATACAGGTAGAACGTTCGGTATTGATCGAGCGTGGCTCAGGGCCGGGGGCTGGGCTCCCTGGGCGTGCGCAGTGCCGCGGCTGCCGCGCCGAGCAGGATGAGGATCACGACGATGGCCAGGACGACCTGCCCGTGCAGGCCGAGGACGAACAGGGTCCGGCCGGCGAACTCCGGGTCGTAGGTGGCCGTGCCGGGGAACAGGAGCGCGCCGAGCATGCCGAGCCAGGGGATGGCGAGGACGACGGTGGCGTTCAGCAGCCTGCCGCGCGTGTCCCGGCCCCGCCGCAGAGCGAGGACGAGGCCGAGCAGGCCGAGCAACACCGTCATGACCAGGTACTGGGCGTCGTGGAACTTGGCGTGGGGCGGCCAGCCGGGGTTGAAGGCGTGCTGTGCCGCCAGGTCGGGGATGACCAGGTCGGCGAGCACCGCGCCGGCCGTGGTGATCAGTCCGGCGAGGACGATCAGGATTCGGGGCAGGGTCATCGGGTGAACCTTTCCGGACGGGGTCCGATCGTCCAGGCGTAGACGGGCGTGATCGACCGTCCGAAGAGCGAGCTGGGCAGGAGGGGGAGCGCCGCGTCCCGGAGGGCGGCCGACGCCGGCGACGTCCAGTGCGCGGGAGCGCCGACCTGGCGGGACCGGCGGGCGATCATCTGGGTGCGTGGCCTGCGGGCGCGGTCGTATTCCGCGAGCCCCTGACGCACGCCGAGTGTGCCGACCGCGGTGGCGAGCGTGACGGCGTCTTCGAGTGCCTGGCAGGCGCCCTGACCGAGGTTGGGGGTCATGGCGTGTGCGGCGTCGCCGAGCAGGGCGACCGTGCCGGAGACGTAGGTGTCCAGCTCCGGCAGCTCGTAGGTGTCGTGTTGCAGCACGTCGTCCGCTCCGGCGGAGTCCAGCAGCGCGGGGATGGGGTCGTGCCAGCGCGCGAAACGTTCGCGGAGCCGGTCCAGGCCGGCGCGGGAGCCGGCCGGGGCGTTGGCCATCAGGTAGCAGTAGACGCGGCCATCGGGCATCGGCACATGCCCGAACCGTTCGCCCCGGCCCCAGGTTTCCACGTTCCCGTGAACCGGGTGGGGCGGTGCGATGAGGCGCCAGGTGGTGTAGCCGACGTAGCGCGGCTCGCGGACATCGGGCCACAGGGACCGTCGGGTCACGCTGTGCACGCCGTCCGCGCCCACGACGAGGTCCGCGGTGGAAGTGCCGCCGCTGTGCCGGACCGTGCCGTCGGGTCGCACCTCGTGCACGTCCGTGCCGGGCCGCAACGCCGCTGCGGGCAGCGCCTCGCGCAGCAGGTCGATCAGGGTGGCGCGGTGCACGGTCGTCCAGGGACCGAACCGGCGTTTCAGACCGGCGATGTCGTTGCGGATCAGCCATTTCCCGTCGGCGCGGCGGATGCCCGCGGGCGGATCGGCGGGCCCGCCGGTGCGCAGCGCGTCGCCCAGGCCGAGCGTGTCCAGTGCACGCAGCCCGTTGGGGTGGACCGCCAGTCCCGCGCCGATTTCGGTGAACCCGGGCGCCCGTTCCAGGACCTCGATCTGCCAGCCGCGCTGGTGGAAGGCCACGGCCGCGGCCAGTCCACCGATGCCGCCGCCCACGATGACCGCCTTCATCGCCGGTCCTCCCGCTCCCGCCGCAGGTGCGCGGCCCTGGAGAACCCCCACCACACGGCCGTGATCCCCAGCAGTGCCGCGACAACGACCCACCACCAGCGTTCCATCGAAGCCCCTAGCATCTCTAGGTTTACTTAGAGCCATTAAGGAAGCATAGTTGGTCTAGGATGTCAACACGGTGACGGAAGGGATGACCATGGCCGCGGGCACGAGCAGCAGGCGGGCGAGGGTGCGCCAGGCAGCGCTGGAGGAGATCCACGGGGCCGCGCGCACGTTGCTGGTCGAGCGGGGACCGGCGGCGGTGACCATCAACGGGGTGGCCCGGCAGGTGGGCATGAGCGGCCCGGCGCTGTACCACTACTACGCCAGCCACGACGAGCTCGTCGGCGCGGTGACCGCCGGCTTCTTCCGCGAACTGGCCGCCGCGATGGAACAGGCCAGGGACGCCCGCGCCGATGCCCCGGTCGGCGAACGCATCGTGGCGGTATGCCGGGCGATGCGCGCCTGGGCGATCGCCCATCCGGCCGAGTTCGGCTGGATCTTCGCCGGCCCGGTCACCCCGCCCAACCGGGATCCGGGCTCGACACGCCACCGGGCCGGGCAGCGTTTCGAGCAGGTCCTGCTCGACCTGACGATCGAGCTCTGGGAGATCCGGCCGTTTCCGGTGCCCGATCCGGCGGACCTGCCCGGATCGTTGCGGGAGCAGCTGACCGCCTACTCCGCGAGCATCGACGGACGGCTGCCGCCCGCGGCCGCGCACGTCTTCCTGTCCTGCTGGATCCGGCTGTACGGCCTGTTGTGCATGGAGGTCCTGCACCAGCTCGACTTCGCCTACACCGACCTGGAACCCGTCTTCGAGGAATGCCTGGACGACATCGCAGGCATCCTCGGGCTGCGCGGCTGACCGGGACGCCGCCTGCGCCGCGGTCCGGGATCGGCCAGAATCGGGCCATGAGCGGCATGAAGAGCAGTGAGCTGGCGGAGTTCCTGCGCACCTGCCGGTCCCGCGTCGGCCCCGGGGAGCTGGGGCTCGACGGCGAGTCGTCCCGGCGCCGGGTGCCGGGTTTGCGGCGGGAGGAGCTCGCGCGGCTGGCCGGGGTGAGCGTGGACTACTACACCCGCTTGGAGCAGGGGCGCAGTCGCAGCGCCTCGGCCGAAGTGCTCGACGCGCTGGCCACCGCGCTGCGGTTGGACGACGCCGAGCGGCAGCACCTGATGGACCTCGGGCGGCCGGAACCCGCGCGGCGCAGGCGGCGCGCCCGCCCGCAGCGGGTGGATCCGGCGACGCTGCGCCTGATCGAGATGCTGGACGAGGTGCACTCGCCGGCTTTCGTGCTGGGACGCCGGCTCGACGTGCTGGCGCACAACCGGATCGCGGGTGCCCTGATCGCCGAGTTCCGGGCGCTGCCCGCCGTCGACCGGAACCAGGCGCGGTTCGTGTTCTTCGACCCGCGCGCGCGGGAGCTGTACCAGGACTGGGAGGCCGTCGCCAGGGACACGGTGGCGATGTTGCGCCTGGACGCCGGACGCAACCCCGGCGACCCGCAGCTGTCCGCGCTGATCGGGGATCTGTCGATCCACTCGGCGGAGTTCCGGGACTGGTGGCCGGACCACCAGGTGCACCGCCGCACCACCGGGGCGAAGGGCTACCACCACCCGGTGGCCGGCGACCTCACGGTGCGGTACCAGGCGCTGCACCCGGCGGACGATCCCGACCAGACCCTGTTCGTCTACACCACCGAGCCCGGCAGCGCCTCGGAGGCCGCGATGCGCCTGCTGGCCGGCTCGCGGAGCGAGAACCCGGTCCGGGTGTCGCCGGTGCGCTGACCGGGCCTCAGTCCTGGTGGGCGGTGGCGACGGACTTCGCCCGCCACGGCTCGGTGTCGTCGGCGATCTGGTCGACCTTGACCTGCCAGCGGTCGATCGCGTCCCGGCCGAGCAGCAGGTGCGTCGGCAGCTTGTCCTGGCACGCGACCTCGTGGAGCAGGGCCGCGCCCTTGACCGGATCGCCCAGCTGGGTGTGGTTGGCGTCGCCGGCCCAGTCCACAGTGGTGTGCGCCGGGGTGCCGTCGTAGGCGGCGATCCGCTGCTCCGGCAGGGACAGCGAACTGGCGTCGAGGAAGTCGGTGCGGAAGACGCCCGGCTCGACGACCATGCTCTGGATCCCGAGCGGTGCCAGCTCCGCCGACAGCGCCTCGCTGATACCCGCCACGGCGAACTTCGACGCGCTGTACACGCTCACCCCTGGCTCGCCCTCGAATCCGGAGCGGGATCCGATGTGGACGAGCTTGCCGCCGCCCGCTTCACGCATGAACGGCAGCACCGCGCGGGTGACGTTGATCAGCCCGAACACGTTCAGGTCGAACAGTGACCGCGCCTCGGCGTCGCTGATCTCCTCCAGCGCGCCCAGCAGCCCGCGTCCGGCGTTGTTGACCAGCACGTCGATCCCGCCGAACCGCTCCACGACGGACTTCACCGCCGGGGCGATCGCGGCCGTGTCGGTGACGTCCAGCGCGACGGGGAACACGCGCGCGCCGGTCCTGAGGTCCTCCGGGAGGCGGCCGGGATCGCGGACCGCGACCGCCACGGTGTCGCCTCCGGCCAGTGCCGCACGGGCGATCTCCGCGCCCAGGCCGCGGGAAGCGCCGGTGATCAGCCAAGTAGTCATTCCGTCTTCTCTCCTTCGCTTCGGCGTTGTGCCTGTGCCCCGTACTCAACCAGCGCCGGGCAGTGGACGGGGCGCCGAACAGGGCCTCGTTCATCCTGGGACGAAGTGGGCCCCCCACCGGCAACTAAGAAGGAAACCTTTGTAGGTTGCCTTCGTACCAGCTAGGCTGGAGAACGTGACCGACGCCGCGGACCTGGCTCAATCGCTACGCGAGGTACTCGGCCGAGCCCAGCGGGCGCTGCGCGAGCAGGGTGGCCGCAGGGGATTGACCGCCAGTCAGACCGAAGCACTGGGATATGTCTTCCGGGACGGCCCGATGACGATCACCGAGCTGGCCGGGCGGCAGCACGTCCGGCCCCAGTCCATGGGCGCGACGGTCGGCGTGCTGCGCGAGCGGGGGCTGGTGACGGTCTCCCCGGACCCCGGCGACGGCCGTCGGAAAGTCGTCGCCGTCACGGATGCGGCCAGGGACCTCATCGCCGAGGGCCGCAGCGTGCGTACCGACTGGCTCGCGAAGCAGCTGGAGACGCTCTCGCCCGCCGAGCGGCAGACCCTCGCCGCGGCGCACGCGCTACTCGATCGACTTTTCCCGTGAGGAGCTTCGATGCCCATCACCACCCTTGATTCCAGGACGGCCCTGATCGTCATCGATCTGCAGGCCGGCAGTGTCGGCATGGACCTGGTGCCGCACACCGCCGCCGACGTGGTCGCCCGTGCCGCCCGGCTGGCCGGCGCCTTCCGCGGCCGGGGACTGCCCGTCGTCCTGGTCAACGTCGCCGCCGCGCCGGGCGCGCGCAGCGACCAGAATCCCGGCGGGGAACCCTGGGAGTTGCCGGAGCAGGCGTTGCCGGTCGTCCCCGAGCTGGGCGCGGCCGACAAGCTGATCACCAAGCGCACCCCGGGCGCGTTCACCGGCACCGGTCTGGAGGACTACCTTCGCGGCCGGGGCGTCACCCAGGTGGTCGTCACCGGTGTCGCGACCAGCGACGGTGTCGCCGCCACCGTGCAGCAGGCGTTCGAGCTCGGCTTCCACGTGACCACCCCGACCGACGCGATGGCCGACCGCGTCGCCGTCCGGCACGAGTTCTCGGTGACCCACCACTTCCCGCAGCGCGCCGAGACCGGCAGCACCGACGACGTCGTCGCCCTGCTCGCCGCGAACTTCCGGTGACTCCGCCGGGAAAGATCCGGCAGCGCCCGTTCTCGTGGCGGTTCACCACGCCGCTGTATCTCGCCTCGGTCCTCAACCCCGTCAACAGCTCGCTGATCGCGACCGCGCTGGTGCCGATCGCGCACGGCATCGTGTGCCGATCGGACAGACGGCCACCCTGGTGACGGCGCTCTACCTGGCCAGCGCGGTGGCGCAGCCCACGGCGGGCAAGGCGGCGGAGGTGTTCGGCCCGCGCCGCGTCCTGGTCACCGGCGTCGTGGCCGTGGCCGCGGGCGGGCTGGTCGGCGGGGTCGCGCGGGATCTGCTCACCCTGCTGATCAGCCGCGTCCTGATCGGGCTGGGCACCTCGTGCGCCTACCCGACCGCGATGCTGCTGATCCGGAAGCGCGCTCGCGAGGCGGGCATGGACCAGCCGCCGGGTCTCGTGCTCGGCGGGCTCCAGATCACCGGCGTCGCGACCGCGTCGCTGGGCCTGCCGCTGGGGGGTCTGCTGGTCGGCGCTTTCGGGTGGCGGGCGGTCTTCCTCGTCAACCTCCCGGTCGCGCTCGTCACGCTCGTCGCGGCGCTGGCCTGGATCCAGGCCGACGGACCACTGCGCGGCAGGGGAGTGCGTGATGTTGCCACGCGACTGGACCTGACCGGCATCGCCGGTTTCGCCGCCGCGATGCTGGCCCTGCTGGTGTTCCTGTTCGAACTTCCCACGGCCCACTGGTGGATCCTGGCGATCTCGGTCGTGTTGTGGGTCCTCGACGTGCTCTGGGAGCTACGGGCATCCAGTCCCTTCCTCGACGTCCGCCTGCTGGCCGCGCGCCCGGCGCTGACCAACACCTATGTGCTGTTCGGGCTGGTCATGCTGTGCCAGTACGTCGTGCTCTACGGCCTCACCCAGTGGATCGAAGCGGTGCGCGGCTACGGCGAGTCCGCCTCCGGTCTGCTGTTGCTGCCCATGACCCTGGTCTCCGGGGTGGTCATCGCGCTGGTCTCGCGCCGCAACTCGGTGCGCGGCCCGGTCATCGCCGCCGCCGTGACCGCGCTGGCCGGCTCCGCCGGTGTGCTGCTGCTCGGCTCCAGTGCGTGGATCGGGCTGGTCGCCATCCTCACCTTCTTCTTCGGCGCCTCCACGGGCTTCGCCGTCGCCGGCTACCAGACCGCGCTCTACGCCCACGCCCCGCCCGAACAGCTCGGCACCGCCTCCGGTCTGCTGCGAACCTTCGGCTACGCCGGCTCGATCGCCTCCTCCGCCATCACCGGCGTGGTCTTCCACCAGCAGGTCAGCGACCACGGCATCCACGTCATCGCCTGGATCATGATCGGCGTCAGCCTCGTCCTGACCGTCCTCACCCTGGCCGAGGGGACCCTGCGCACCCACCCGGCCCCGCCACGGGCATAGCGCGGTTCAGGCGGTGTAGCGCCGCACTCCGCCCAGGATCAGCTCCAGCCCGAAGTCGAACCTCGCGTCGAAGTCGAACAGGTGCTGGACCGGGCTGGCGGACAGGTGGTGGAATCCGCCCATCGAGACGGCGTCCAGCAGGACGCCGACCTCGTCGCCGCCCGCCCCCTGTTGCTCGAGGGCTTCGCCCAGCACGAAGCAGAAGACCGTGCTCGCCGACCACAGCGCCGTTTCCCCGGGAAGGCGGGCATCCCGCATGCAGCCGACCAGCGTGTCCACGAAGGACAGATTGTTCCGCTTCGCGGCGTAGTTCCCGCCGACGATGCGTGCACCGTCGCGTTGCGCGAGCAACGCCGAGCGCAACCCGGTGGCCAGCCGCCGGGCACGGGCGGACCACTCGGTAGCGTCCGGATCCCGCGACGCCAGCGCGCTCGCCAGGATCGACTCGGCCATGTCGTCCAGGAGGGCGTCCTTGTCGGCGTAGAGCCGGTAGATCGTCGGCAGGTGCGTGCCGAGACGCTCGGCCAGCCGTCGCATCGTCAGCGACTCCAGGCCCCCGTCGTTGACCTGGTCGAGCGCTGCCCGCACCAGATTTCCGCCGCGCAGGGCCGCGATGGTGCCCCGGTCGCTGGTCTTCGGCTTCGTTGACACGTTAACAACGTTATCACTACACTCCCGGTTCCGGATCAGTAACATTGTTAACGAGGAGAGTCGGATGGCCGTCGTCGAGCAGGAGGTGATCGTCCGGCAGCTGCGGTGGGAGGCGGACGGCGTGGTGTCGCTGGAACTCCGGTCCCGCGCCGGTGATCCGCTTCCACCGTGGGATCCGGGTGCGCACGTCGATCTCGTGCTGCCCACCGGGATCGAACGGCAGTACTCGCTGTGCGGCCCGCTCGCGGACCGGTCGTGCTACCGGATCGGCATCCGGCGGGAGCACAGGAGCCGTGGTGGATCGGAGTACGTGCACGCGTTCCTGCGCCCCGGTCAGCGGCTGCGCATCAAGGGGCCGCGCAACAACTTCGGCTTCCGCCGCGCCGGGTCCTACCTGTTCATCGCGGGCGGGATCGGCATCACGCCGATCCTGCCGATGGTCCGCCAGGCCGACGCCTGGGGCGTGGACTGGACGCTGCTCTACGGCGGGCACACCGACGCGTCCATGCCCTTCCGCGACGAGCTGCGGAACCACGGCGGGCGCGTCCGCTTCTACCCCGCCGACAAGGTGGGCCGCATCCCGCTGGCCGAGGCGCTCGAAGAGGTGCGTCCGGGACGGGAGGTCTACGCGTGCGGCCCCGAACCGCTGATCGCCGGCCTGCGGGAGGCAGCGGCCCACTGGCCCGACGGCACCGTCCACTTCGAACGCTTCAAGTCGCGGGCCCGTGCGTCGACCACGGAGGACACCCCGTTCGACGTGGTGTGCGCGGCCTCCGGCAAAACGGTCACGGTGCCGCCGGGCCGGAGCATCATCACCGCGCTCGACGAGGCCGGGGTGGCCACCGCGTCGTCCTGCCGTTCCGGGATCTGCGGGTCCTGCGAGACCAGGGTGCTCGACGGCGTGCCCGAGCACCGCGACGAAATCCTCGGCGAGGCCGACCGCGCCGCGGGCGACCGGATGTTCATCTGCGTGTCCCGCGCCCACACCCCGAACCTCACCCTCGACCTGTAGAACAGGAGTGACGCAATGACCGCGGATTCGCGAACGGCCGCCGACGACTACCGGCCCATCACCATGGAGCGGGTCCGGGAGGTCGTCGGGTTCCCGGAACCGTTCATCGCCGAGAAGAAGGAACCGGCACTGGGCGAGTTCGCCGCACGTTTCATCGCCCACAGCCCGTTCTTCTGCATGTCCACGGTCGGTGCCGACGGACAGCTCGACACCAGCCCGAAGGGGGATCCGCCGGGCTCGGTGCGCATCCTGGACCGGTGGACGCTGGCGATTCCGGACCGACCGGGGAACAAGCTCGCCGACAGCTTCGAAAACATCAGCCGGAACCCGGTGGTCGGTCTGGTCTTCTTCGTGCCCGGTCTCCGGGAAGTGTTGCGTGTCAACGGCGACGCGTTCATCACCGACGCCCCGGAGCTGCTCGGGATGCTCGGCGCGGACGGCAGACCCGCCGTGCTCGCCACCGTCGTCCGGATCCGCGAAGTGTTCGGGCAGTGCGGCAAGGCGGTCATCCGGTCGAAGCTGTGGGAAGGCGACCAGCGGGGACTGGCCGAAGCCGTGCTCCTGGGCGGGGACTACTACACGATGACCATCGCCGAGAACGCCCGGAAGATGACGGACAACCTCGGCGACCTCGTCGGCGGCGGCCTCCACGCCGTCATCGACGACCACTACAAACACACGCTGTACTAGGAAGTGGCGTGAAGCGGCTTGCGTGGCGGTGCGGGTGGCGGACGCGCTTCGCGCGGCGGAGCCAGCGCACGGCCCACAGCAAGCGGCTCCGCCGCTCAGGAACAGAACCCAGCGCGAGCCCGTGCGCGTCGTGCACCGCGCACAATTCTCCTCTTCCCGGTTCGTCACCGTGCCCGAAGCGCGGGCACCGATCCGGTTCGTAACGTCGGCCGGGACGTTGTGATCCGGTCCGTACGACAGGAGCCGTTGATGACCCATCCCGTTCGCAGCCGGCTGGGAGTGCTGCTCGGCAGCACGACCCCGCCGGAACAGATCGGCAAGCACGCGGCGGCCGTGGAGTCCGCCGGCTTCGGCGAGTTGTGGCTCCCGGAGGACTACTTCTTCCTCGGTGGCGTGGCCGGTGCCGCGCTCGCTCTCGGGGCCACGTCGCACATTCCGGTCGGCATCGGCGTCGTGTCCTCGGTCGTGCGCCACCCCGCGCTGCTCGCGATGGAGATCGGCACCCTCGCCCGTGCTTACCCGGGCAGGCTGCTCCCCGGAATCGGGCACGGCGTCCCCGGCTGGACCGCGCAGATGGGACTGACCCAGCAGTCTCCGATGAGCGCGCTGCGCGAAACGCTGACCGGTGTGCGGGCGCTGCTCAACGGGGACACGGTCGACGCCGAGGGACGGTTCGCCACCTTCCGCGGAGTCAGGATCACCCACCCGGTCCCCGAACCCGTGCCGCTGTTCACCGGAGTGCTCGGCGACAAGGGACTCGAACTGACCGGACGTCTGGCGGACGGCCTGCTCGTCAGCGCTCTCGCACCGGTCGAGTACGTGCGGGCCGCGCGGCGCAAACTCGACGCGGCAGCCGAGGCCGCCGGCCGCGACGAGCGCATCGCGATCAGCGTCCTGGCCGCCACCAACGTCACGCGCGACCCGGGGCAGGTGCCCGCCACACGCGCCGCGCTCCGCGACGTCCTCGCCTTCTACCTCGCCGCGACGGGCCCTTCCCCGCTGTTCGGCGCGGTCGGCGCCAACGAACGCCTCGCGGACATGCTCTCCCGTGGCGGTGCCGAGACGGTCGCCGCGGAGATGCCCGAGGAGTGGCTCGACGTCTTCGGGATCGTGGGCGGCCAGGACACCGCGCGAGCACGCATCCAGGAGTACCTCGACGCCGGCGCGGACAACGTCGCCATCGCGACCGTCGTCGCCGACGGAGCGGAAGAAACGCTTGCCACCGTCGGTGAACTGACCGGCGAATTCACCCGCTGAAAGGACGAACCATGAGCAGTGACCTCGAACGGATTCTCGCGGTGCACCAGGGCTGGTACGAGGTGAACGTCGGTCTGGTCGCGGACCGGATGCCGGTGTACTTCCCGGAGGGCGACGGGTACCACCAGTTCAACCTCAACGGCCACACCTACCACGGTGTCCTGGACAAGCACCGCCTGTGGGTCAACGCCGCGAAGATCGGGCTGACCATCACCGCGATCAAGGACACGGTGGGCCCCGACGTCCAGATCTTCGGCGACGTCGCGCTGCTCACCGCCGAAGGATCCGCCGACGTCG
Source organism: Amycolatopsis endophytica (assembly GCF_013410405.1). NCBI lineage: Bacteria > Bacillati > Actinomycetota > Actinomycetes > Pseudonocardiales > Pseudonocardiaceae > Amycolatopsis > Amycolatopsis endophytica. The sequence goes on along the minus strand of NZ_JACCFK010000002.1, from coordinate 1,272,971 downwards.
TGGCCCCCGGGCAGACGGACGCGGTGCCCACCCCGTTCCGCACCACCGAGTTCTTCCGCCGCGACGACGGGAAGGGCAACCCGGACTGGCGGATCTGGCACATGCACGTCAGCGTCCAGGACCCGCAGATGCCCAAGCACGGGACGGAGTGAGGATGGGCCTGGACCGCGTGGACGTCGCGGGACCGTCGGGCCGGTTGTCGGTGCTGCGCAGCACCGGCAACCGGCCCGGGACCCCGCTGCTGCTCGTCCACCCCATCAACTCCGCCGCCGTGGTCTGGACCGGGGTGGCCGCGCTCCTCGACCGCCCGGTCGTGGCGCTGGACCTGCGCGGGCACGGGCAGTCCGGGCAGGCCGGCCCGTTCACCGTCGAGGAGGGCTACGTCCCGGACGTCCTGGCCGTGCTCGAAAGTCTCGGGCTGGACCGGGTGCACCTCGCCGGCGGTTCGCTCGGCGGCACGATCTCCGTGGCGCTGGCCGCGCTGCACCCGCACCGGGTCGCCAGCGTCACGACGTTCGGCTCGACGCTGGGCACCGGTGTGCCGTCCGAGGCCATCGAGGCGATGGTGGGCGAACTCGACGCCAAGGGCACCGCCGGGTACTTCGCCGATCTGGTGCCGGACATCGTGGGCCGGGCACACCGGGAATCCGCCGGGATCAGGGAGGTGATGGCGGAGGCGGTCGGGGCGCGGCCCGAAGCGGTGGTCGCCGGGATCCTGCACGGTGCTTTCGGCGCCGACATCCGGCACCTGGCGGGCAGGGTCGCCACGACCGGGATCCCCGTGCTGGCCGTGGCGGGCACCGAGGATCCGACCTGCCCGCCCGCGATGTCACGCGAACTGGCCGCGGTCACCGGCGGCAGCGCGCGGGAACTGGCCGGGACGGGACACCTGCCGATGCTCGAAGAGACCGAGCGGGTGGCCGCCCTCCTCCGGCAGCACACCGCCGCCGGGGAGGGACAGCCGTGACGTACTCGATCGTCGCGCGTGATCCGGCCACCGGTCAGCTCGGTGTCGGCGCCCAGACCCACTTCTTCGGCGTCGGCACGTTGCTGCCCTGGGCCGAAGCGGGCGTCGGCGCGGTGGCCACCCAGGCGTTCGTCAACGTCGGCTACGGCCCCCGCGGCCTGGAGTTGCTGCGGGCCGGGGTGCCCGCGGCGACCACGGTGGACCTTCTGCTGGCCGAGGACCCGGACGCCGCCTACCGCCAGGTGGGCGTGGTCGACGCGCGGGGCTCGCTGGGCGTGCACACCGGCGGGTCGTGCGCACCGTACGCCGCTTCCGCCCGCGGACACCAGGTCTCGGTGCAGGGGAACATGCTGGCCGCCCCCGAGGTGTGCCAGGCCGCGCTGGCCGCCTTCGAGTCCGCGGGCGGGGACCTCGCCGACCGCATCCTCGCCGGCCTCCTTGGCGCGGATGCGGCCGGGGGAGACGTGCGTGGTTCGCAGTCGGCCGCCCTGCGGGTGGTGTCGGGTCGGCGCGGTCCGGCACCGTGGCAGGAAGTGGTCGTCGACCTGCGCGTCGATGATCACCCCGAACCGCTGGCCGAGTTGTCGCGGCTGCTGCCCCGGTCGCGGGCGTTCGACACCGTCGGCGGCGTGATGTTCGCGCGCGGGCTGACGCTCGGGCCGTTCGACGGCGTCGGACCGGACGAACTGGACGAACGCCTGCGTGCGCTCGCCTCGGCGGCGGAGGTCATCGGGCCGGACAACCGCGAGGCCGACTTCTGGCGCGCGGTGCTGCTCGCCCGCGCCGGACGGCACCGGGAGGCCGCCGAGCTGTTCGCCGACGTCGTGGCGTTCCGGCCGGCGCTGTTGCGGTTCGCCGAAGGGCTGGCCCCGCTCGGGTTTCTCGACGGCGAAGCCCTCGCGGCCATCACCGCGCACACCGGCGGGGCGGCATGAACGCCGCGGACGCTGTCCGGGCGGTGTGCGCCGACCGGGTCACCGAGCTGGCCGCGGAGCTGATCCGGTGCGACACGAGGAACCCGCCCGGCGGTGAGCGGCCGGCCGTCGAACCGTTGCGCGCCGTGCTGCGGGAGCTGGGCGCGGAGGTCGAGACTTTCGAACCCGAGCCGGGCCGCCCGTCCGTGCTCGCCCGCATCGGTTCGGGCGCCGGTCCCACGCTGCTGGTCAACGGGCACGTGGACGTCGTTCCGGTGTCCGAAGCGGACTGGTCCGTGCCGCCGTTCGGCGGGCAGGTGCGCGACGGCCTGCTCTACGGTCGCGGAGCCTGCGACATGAAGGGCGGCATCGCCGCGGCGCTGGAAGGGATGCGTGCCTGCCGGGACGCCGGCGTCGAACCGCCGGCCACCATCGCGTTCCACTTCGTGGCCGACGAAGAGACCGGTGGCCGCGCCGGCACCGGAGCGCTGGTGGCCGCCGGGCTCGTGCGCGCCGATGCCGCGGTCGTCCCCGAACCGAGTGAACTCCAGGTCGGCGTTGCCGAGCGGGGAGCACTGATGGCGGAGATCGTGGTGCGCGGCCGGGCGGCGCACGGCAGCGATCCGGCGGCAGGGCACTCGGCGGTCGCCGACGCGGCGCGGATCGCCACCGCGCTCCACCTCGCCGACTTCGGCACCGGATCGCACCCGTTCCTGGGGTCGCCCACCTGCAACGTCGGGACCATCTCGGGAGGCACCGCGCCCAACATCGTGGCCGCCGAATGCCGGCTGAGCGTCGACCGGCGGGTGCTGCCCGGCGAGACCCGGGAGCAGGCGCTGGCGACCCTGACCGGGTCGATCGACGCCGCGGGCGAGTTCGACTACCACGTGGACGTCCTCGCCTTCGCCGAGGGATCCGAAGTGGACGCCGGGCACCCGTTCGTCGCCGAAGTCCGGCGGGCGGCGCGGGCCGCACCGGTGCGGGGACTGAAACTCGGCACGGACGCGCGCTTCCTGCGCAACCAGCTCGGCATCCCGTCCGTGGTCTACGGGCCCGGTTCGATGCGCGTCGCGCACACCGCCGACGAGTACGTTCCGGTCCGCGAACTCGTCACCGCGGCACGCACGTTCGCCGCCCTGTACGCGACCTTCCGCGGTGTCACCACTTCGTGAGCAGGCACGATGCCCGTTAGGGTCTCCCGCATGGATCAGGTTGCCGAAGCGGCGATCGACGACGTGATGCGCGGGGCCGTGCACTTCGGCAGCGGCGGCGGTGGCGATCCGTACCTGGGCCGGCAGCTCCTGACCGCGGCCGTCCGGCGGCACGGGCCGGTCCCGCTCGCGCGGCCGGACGAACTCGCCCCGGACACGCTCGTGCTGCCGGTGGTGTCCGGGGGGACGCCGCACGCCCTCCTCGAAAAGGCACACGACGCCGCCGAGGCGGAGACCCTCCTGGCGGCGGTGGAAGCCCGCGCCGGCCGGAAGTGCGGTGCCGTCCTGCCGGTCCAGCTCGGCAGCATCAACGTGGCACTCCCACTGGTCGTGGCGGCCGAGCTCGGGCTGCCGTGCCTGGACGCCGACCTGATGCGCCGTACCCTGCCTTCGATCGACCTGACGCTGCCGCGGCTGGCCGGGCACCCCGTGCCGCCCATCACCGTCGTCGGGGGCGCCGGGGTCGTCGCGGAGTTCAGCAGTGGCGCCGGCACCGTGCTCGGCGAACTCGTGCGTGCCGTCATGCCGGCACTGGGCCTCGTCGCCCTGATCAGCGCGTACCGGCTTACTGCCGGGGACTGCACCCGGCTCGGTGTGGCCGGGTCGGTCAGCGAGTGCGGCCGGATCGGCTCGGCACTGGCCGACGTCCGTCCGGCACGCCCGGACGGGCACGAGCCGTACCTGCGGGCCTGTGGTGGACGGCTGGCGTGCACCGGAACGGTCGCCGAGGTCGTGCAGCACTCCGCCGACGGGTGGCCCCGTGGCGTCGTGTCCGTGCAGACGCCAGGGGGCCTGGTCCGGATCGACTTCCAGAACGAGAACCTGGTCCTGAGCCAGGAGGGCACCGTGCTCACCACGGTGCCGGACCTCATCGGCGTGGCCGACGCGGAGACCGGCGATCTGGTGCAGACCGTCGACCTCGCCGTCGGCCAGGACGTGCACGTGATCACCAGTCCGGTCGACGACCGGTGGCACACGCCGGAGGGGCTCGCGATGGTGGGGCCCCACGCGTTCGGTTATGCCGTCGACCCGGTCGGGTTCGACGGCGCGAGTCCCGCGGCGGGCACGCGGTGAACACGCCCGAGCGAACGCGGCTGCGTGTCGGCGTGGACGCCGTCAGCGCCCGTGCGGTGGTCCTGGACGAGCGGAACCGGATCGTGGCCTCGCACCGCGGCCGTCCCGGCGACTCCCCGGCACGGCTCCTCGGCGCGCTGATCGCCGGCGGGACCGGCGCCGCAGTGATCGACCGGGTCGTGGCCATCCTGCCCGAGCCGACGGTCACCGACGTGATCACCGGGTCCCGCGTCGGGGTGCTGCGCATCGGTGCCCCGGCCGAAACCGCGCTGCCGCCGCTCGCGGCGTGGCCCGCGTGCCTCTCCGCGGCGCTCGCGGGACCGGTGGCCACGGTGGGTGGCGGGCACGAGTACGACGGGCGGGTCCTGGCGCCCCTGGACCTCGCGGCCGTGGCCCGGTTCGCCCGGAGAAGCGCCGGTGCCGTCGGTGCCGTCGCCGTGGCCGGGATCCACGGACTGGAGAACCCCGAGCACGAACAGCGCGCCGCGGCCGTGATCGCCGACGAGCTCGGGCCGGACACGCCGGTGATCCAGGGGAGTGCCACGGAGGCGCTCGGCCTCCTGGAGCGGGAGCACACGGCCGTGCTCGACGCCGCGCTCGCCCGCGCCGCGCGTGCCCGGATCGACGAACTGGACACGGCGATGCGCGCGCACAACCCGGAGGCGGAGCTGTACATCGTCCGCGGTGACGGAACAGTTCTGCCCGCGCTCGACGGGCCGCGCCACGCCACCGCGTCCACCGGAGCGGCGCGCGCGGCACTGATCCACGGCGCGGCCAGGCTGGCCGGCCTGACTTCGGCGACGGTGGTCGAGATGACCGCCGACCACGCGATCGTGGGCACCACGCACGCCGGGCTGCTCCCGGAATCGGGGCTGCGCCGCGAGATCGCCGGTGTCCGGACCGGCCTGCGCGCACCATCGCTGGCCGCGGTGGCCCGTGACGAGGCGTTCACGTCCCGGCTGCTCGCGACGCTGGCCCGTGCCCGGCACGGGTTCGACGAGATACCGGTCGTGATCATCGGCGATCGGGCGGACGTCCTGCCCGATCCGCCGCGCGTCCCGGTGATCCGGCCGTCCGACGGCGATCTCGCGGCCGCGGTGGGTGCGGCGAGCGCCGAGGCGGCCGGCTCGATCGACCGGATCTTCTGGCAGGGCACCGGTGGACGGGCCGACTCGGTGGCCCGGGCCCGGCGGCTGGCCAGGGACGCCGCCGTCCGGGCAGGCGCCGATCCCCGCGTGCTGCGGGAAACGCCGGTGCAGGAGGCACTGATGACCTACGTCCCGGTCCCCGCCGCGCGCCTGCGGGTGACCGCCGTGGGCCCGCTCCTGGAGCCGGTGTCACCGTGACGGCTTCCGCGACGGTCACCCTCGGCCAGCTCCTGGACCTCGGCCTGCTCCCGCACCACGAAGTGCTCGCCGGGGAGGCCGGACTGCGGCGGCCGGTCGGAAGCGTCGTCACCGGCTCCACGGTCGGCGAGATCTCCGAGCTCGCGCCGCGCAGTGTCGTGGTGTTCGGCCGGGAACAGCTCACCCTCGACGACCTCGCGGCGGATCTGGCGATCCGGCTGGCCGGCGGCGCGGGCCTGTCCGGGATCATCGCCGCGCGCACGCCCCGGCGGATCCCCCTGGTCACCCGCCGCCTCGCCGACCGGCTGGCGTTGCCGCTCATCGGGGTGGAGGACATCGCGCCCGCCCGCGTCATCACCGCGTTCGACCCCTACGTCCGCGCCCCCGAGATCGCGGGGCTGCGCGTGCTCGCCGATGCCTCCCGCCGGTTCCAGCGCCCGCCCGCCGACGCGGACGCGCTCACGTCGCAGCTCGCGGCGATGCTCACCGAACCGGTCGCCCTCCTCGACGCCGAATCCCGTTTCGTGGCAGGCGATCCCGCACTGCTGCGCTCCGGTGCCGGGGAGCTGGGCGATCCGCATCCGGTGGCCCGCATCGTCCAGGCCGCGGATGGTGACGTGATGCTGCAACCGGTCCAGGTCGACCCGGCGGGACCGGCGGTCTACTGGATCGCCGTGCGGCGGCCACCGTCCGCCGCGGGGGTCCTGCTCGAACCGGTCCGCCGCGCGATGGCGATCGCGGCCCTGTCCTTCGCGGTCCGCGTCGCGGGGGAGGCCATCCGGATCGAACGGGAACACCGGCGGCGGTCGCTCCTGCTCAACGAAATCCTCGAACAGCCGGAAGAACCGGGACGGCGCACGGTCGAGCGGGCCGTCGCGCTGGGCTGGCGCCTCGCCGGCTGGCACACCGCGGTGCAGGTCCAGGTCGCGGCCGCGCCCGCCACCGTCCGGATGTCCGCACTGGGCGGGGAACTGGAAGAACAACTCGCCCGGCACGGTCTGCGCGCGACGCTCGTGGAACGCGCCGAAGGCTGGGTGTTCTGGTCGACCACCGAGGCGGAAGCCGACGCGGCGGATCCCGGTCCGTTGACGGAGCGGCTCACCAGGACGCTGACCGCCGTCGAAGCGGAGCACCCGGGACTGCGCCTGTGCGCCGGCGTGGGCCGTGCCCACGCGGGCACGGCGGGCATCGGCCGCTCCGCCGACCAGGCCCGCCGGGCAGCCCTGCTCGCCCACACCGCGCACCGTCCCGCGGCCGTCGAGCACATCGAGGCGGGCAGCACCCGGAGGCTGATCGCGGGCTGGTACGGATCGGCTCCCCTGCGTGGCGCCGCGGCGGATCTGCTCGCTCCGCTCACCGAAGCCGACCCGTCCGGAGAACTGATCCGCACCCTGCGGTGTTACCTGGACTGCCAGTCCTCGCCGAAAGCGGCCGGCGCCGTACTCGGAGTTCACCGCAACACGGTCATGCAGCGCATGGAGCGGATCGCCGAACTGCTGCCGGCCGACCTCGGTGACCCCGACGACCGCCTGGCCGTGCACCTGGCCACGCGCGCCGTCGACGTCGACTGGCACGACCCCGCCGGCTGACCCTCCGCGGTGGACACACGCGGTGCTCACAGCACGGCCGGGCGGCCCGGACAGTGCTGCGAGCCCACTGACGGCGTTCCGGCCGGTGCTTAACCTTGCGCCAACGCGACGCGGCGTGGACGGAAGGAGCGCGGTCCGATGACCACCGTTGATGACCGGCCAGGAGAACCGGCCGCCCCCGGCGTGGCCCCGCTCCCGGCCGCGGCGGTGGAAATCCCGTTGCCGCTGCTCGTGGGCTCACGGCGTGGCTGGTTCAGCGTGCTGGCCCCGGCTTCGGGCCTGGACCGGCCGCTGACCGGGGTGACGAGGTGGGATCCGGGCCTCTCGCCGGGCCGCCATCAGCTGGTGCTGGTGACGGCACCCCGCCACACCGCGCCCGAGCTTGCCGGGGCGCTGGCGACGGCGGGCCGTGCGGGCGCTGCCGCGCTGGTCGTGCGCGAAGGCTGCCTGCCGCCGGAGTTCGACGTCACCGGGGCCGCCGCTCGGGCCGGTGTGCCGGTGCTCGCGGCGAACGACCAGGCCGGCTGGGCCGAGATCGGCACACTGGTGCGGTCGCTGCTGTCCGGAGCCCGGTTCGGGGCGCACGGCGCCACGCCCACCGCGGGTGGGCTCTACGAACTGGCCGAGAGCGCGGCTCTCGCGCTGGACGGCGCCGTCGTGGTCACCGACGCCGCCCTCCGCGTGCTCGCCTTCGGGTGCCGGAACGTGGTCGACGACCTCACCAGCGAGACGATCCTGACCCGGCGTGTCCCGGAGGTGTTGCGCAAGCGGCTCGCGCGGGTGCGCGGTGTCGCGCGCTTCGACCTCCCCGGTGCGGGAACCCGGTGGGCCGCGGCGATCCGCGTCGGCAAGGTGGTCGGCGGCTACGTGGTGTTCGCGCCCGGACCCGACACGCCCGGTTCCGCGCCGCGGGTGCTGAGCGATCTGGCGGCCGCCGCCGCGGCCTGGTTCATCGACGAGCCCGCCGGCCGCGATGACGAAGACGTCGTTCGCGCCGAGCTGTTGCGCGGCCTGCTGACCGGCGCGGGATCGTTGGCGGCACTGTCCGAGCGCCCCGGCACGCCCGCCACCCCGCGGTGGCACCTCGCGAGCCTCGGTGCCCACGCAGGCGCGCCCGCGATCACCCCGGACGTCGAAGGGGGGCTGGCGCGCTGCGCGCGCATGCTCAACCCGGGCGCGGCGACCGTGGTCCTGGGCCACCTGGTGTTCGTGTTGTTCCCCGCCGGGACCGGTTCGGATCCGGCGGGTTTCGCCGAGCGCCTGCGGCGGCGCGCCTCCACGAGCACCGGAGTGCCAATGGTGGCCTGCGTCAGCCGGCCGTGTGGCACCGGCGAAGAGGCCCGTGCCGAACGCCGGGCGCTCGTCCGCGCCGCCACGGTGCTGGCCGCGCGGCCCGCCCCGGTCACCGCCGATCTGGCCGATCTGCGCCCGCACGTCCTGATGACCGAACTGGCGGACCTGGCCGTCGAGCATCCCGGCCTGCTCGACGGCGCACTCGACGTGCTGCGCCGCGACGGGTCGCCCCGTGGCGCCGAATACCTCGACACGCTGCGGTGCTATTTCGACGCGGGCGGTGACGTCACCCGGGCCGCCGCGGAGCTCCGGGTGCACCGCAACACCTTCCGCTACCGGCTGCGGCGCATCGAAACGCTGTGCGCGATCGACCTCGACGACCCCGTCCAGCGCTTCACGCTGGAGCTGCAGACCCGTCTCCTCGCGCTCCGCGGCGGCTGGTGACGTGGTGCTGGTGCTCCGGCACGCGGCAACGGGGTGCAGGTCAGGCGTCAGATGCCTTCGTCGCGCCTGGGGTTTCGATGTATTCGAAGACGGCTCCGTCCGCGTGCCGGGCGATCATGCGGGCACCGTTGGGTGCGGGGGAGGGTTCTTCGAGGATCTTTCCGCCGCTGTCCGCGACGAGTGTCCTGGCCGCATCGATGTCTTCCACCAGCAGGGTGGCGGTCCGGCGCACCAGGGCCAGTTCGGCGGTGGGACCGGCAAGCAGGAGGAACCGGCCCACCCACGCCAAGTCGATCCCGCCGAAGCGGAACCGGGTCACCTCGTTCGTGCCGGCGAGTGCGCGGTAGGTCTCGAGCGCGGAGTCCAGGTCCTCGACCTCCACGCGGACCAGCGCGTCATGGACGATCGGCATCGTTTTCTCCTCGCGGGTAAGCCTGCTGGATCTGCTGGACGGCTTCGAGCAGGGCCGGCCGCACGGTGTCGACGAGCGTGGACTCGGGCACGCGATCGGCGTGGCTGGAGATACCGATGGCGGCGATGGTGCCGCATGTCGCGTCGTGCACCGGGGCCGCGATCGAGCGAACGCCGGCCTCGCTGCCGGTCGTGAGCCACCCGCTTCGCCGCACCCTGGCGATGTCCGCCCGGAGTGTCCCGGCGTCCGGCTGATCATCCGGTGTGCCCGCCCGGCCCGCGGCCAGGTAGCCATCCAGCCACGCGTCGGGTTTGCCCGCCAGCAGTGCTCGTCCCAGGGCGGTCCGGTGGGCGGGTGTGGTGCTCCCGATGGTCGCGTTGGCGGCCATCAGGCGTTTGCTGGGCACGTGCGCGACGTGCACGGCCTGGTCCCCGTCGAGCACGGCCATGGAGACCGGCTCGTTGAACCGCGCCGACAGGTTCCTCAGGTGCGGCAGTGCGATCCGCGGCAGCCGCAGCGTTTCGAGGTAGGCGTTGCCCAGTTCCAGCACGGACGGATGCAGCCGGAACTGCTGACCGTCGGCCCGCAGGTAGTCGCGCGCGAGCAGGGTGTGGAGGAACCGCCGCGCGGAGGCCCGGTCGAGGTCGCTGGCCTTGGCGACCTCGCTGAGTGTCATCGCCGCCTGTCCGGGCTGGAACGCCTTGAGCACGGCGAGTCCGCGTTCGACCGACGCGAGGACTTCCGGTTCCGCCCGGTCCTCGTCCATTCCGTTCGCCTGCCCTTCCTGACCAGCGTGCGCGCCCTGCGCACAACTGTACCTCGACCTGACGCGACCTGGACCATGCCCTTGTGGTTCTGCGTTGCGGTGGTCATACTCGGGCGCTATGAGAACGAACGTGCGCACAGAGCGCGCATCACTGCCCCAGCTTTCGGCGAAGGACACGGTGCACGTACCCGACGCGGAGCTTCCGGTGCGGAGCAGCGCCGACGTCGTGGTCGCCGGCGGCGGGCCCGCCGGGTTCTGTGCCGCGATCGCCGCGGCACGCGCCGGCGCCGAGGTGGTGCTCGTCGAACGCGGGCCGTTCCTCGGTGGCACCGCGACCGGTGCGATGGTCGCGAGTTTCATGGGCTTCTACTGGCGCGACGTGCTGGTCGGCGGCGGCATCGGCAAGGAGATCACCGAGCGGCTGGTCGCCGCGGGTGGCGCCACCGGCTTCACGCCCTACGTGCTGGCCGAGGCTGCGGAAACCCCGCTGCGGGTGCGCACCTTCCCCTTCGACCCGGAGGTGCTCAAGCTGGTCCTGGACGACATGGCGGCGGAAGCGGGAATCGAGGTGCGGCTGCACACCCAGGCCGTCAGCCCGGTCACCCGGGACGGCGCGGTGCACGGCCTGGTCACGCAAGGACTGTACGAACCCGAGGCGGTCAGCGCGCCGGTGGTCGTGGACGCGACGGGTAACGCCGTGGTGAGCCGCCGTTGCGGGTGCCGCACCGAGAACTCGGCACACGACCGGCGGGAACGCCAGCCCATGACCATGATGGCGCGACTGTCCAGTGTGGATACCCAGCGGTTCCGGGCGCTGGACAGGGCCGAGAAGCGGCGGCTGGCCAGGCTCGGGGTCGAGACCGGTGAACTGGCCCAGCAACTGCTCTCGGTGGTCAGTGCCCCGCACGGCGACGACGCGTTCATCCTGATGACCAGGGTCACCGGTCTCGACGGAGCGGACAGCCAGGACCTGAGCCGGGCCGAGATCGCCGGACGCGCACAGGTGCGATCCGTGCTCACCTTCCTCCGCCGCACCGTGCCCGGATTCGAACGCGCTCACCTCTCGGCGCTGGCGCCCTGGATCGGAGTGCGGGAGACGTGGCGGATCGTCGGCGACTACCTGCTCACCGAAGCGGACGTCCTGGCGGGGACGCAGTTCCCCGACGCCATCGCGCAGGCCGGCGGCCCGCTGGACGTGCACGACAACGCCAGCGGGCTCCGGCTCGTTGAACCGCCCGCTCCGTTCTCGGTGCCCTACCGCAGCCTCCTGCCGCTGGAGGTCGACGGTCTGCTCGTCGCGGGCCGCTGCCTGTCCGCGACCGGGACCGCGATGGGTGCGGCCCGGCACATGGGCACCGCCATGGCCACCGGCCACGCCGCCGGTGTCGCGGCCGCGCTCGCCGCGGATCTCGGAGTGCTCCCGCGCCTCGTACCCGCCGACCGCATCCGCACGGTGCTCAGGGGTCAGGGCGCCATCGTCGACCGGCCATCCGCCGCCGCGCCGCTCACCGAAGCGGCCCACCGCTGAACGCAACCCCCGACCGGCACCTGAACCTGGAGGTCAACGGTGACCCAGCCGTCCACGCGCGGCCGCACCCGCGCGATCGCCTCGAATCTCATCGGCACCGTCCTGGAGTGGTACGACTTCTACATCTACGGCACCGCGACCTCGCTGGCGTTCGGTGCGCTGTTCTTTCCCACGGCGAGCGCGCTGGCCGGAACGCTCGCCGCGTTCGCCACCTACGCGATCGGCTTCGTCCTCCGTCCCGTCGCCGGTGTCGTGCTCGCGCGGTGGGGTGACACCATCGGGCGCAAGAACGTGATGGTGATCTGCCTGATCCTGATGGGCGTCGCCACCGGATGCATCGGCCTGCTTCCGACTTACGCCCAGGTGGGCGCGCTCGCGCCGATTCTGCTCGTCCTGCTGCGGCTGCTGCAGAGCATCGGCGCCGGAGCCGAGTACGGCACGGCCGTCACGATGAGCGCCGAATACGCGACACCGCGGCAACGTGGCCTGCTGTCCAGCATCCCGGCTTTCGGGGTGTCGCTGGGCATCCTGCTCGGCACCGGGGTGTTCGCCGCGCTGTCCGGTCTGCCGCGGGAGGCGTTCCTCGCCTGGGGCTGGCGCGTCCCGTTCCTGGTCGGGTTCGCGCTGGTGGTCGTCGGCCTCTACGTCCGGCTGCGGGTCGACGAGTCGCCCGAGTTCACCGAGCTTCGCAGGTCCGGAACGGTGACGCGCAGCCCGATCCGCGAGTTGCTCACCACGCACCGCGGGCGTGTCGGCCTCGCCGCGCTGGCGCGGTCCACCGACGCCGTCGGCGGACAGATCTTCAACGTGTTCGCGATCTCCTACTGCACGAGCGAACTGGACATGCCGGCCGCGCCTGCCCTGACCGGCGTGCTGATCGCGAACCTCGTCGGACTCGCGGTGATCCCGCTCGCCGGCCGGGGCGCCGACCGGTGGGGGCGCCGCCCCGTGTTCCTTACCGGCCTGCTGCTCGTCGCGGCGCTCGGGTTTCCCTTCTTCTGGCTGCTCCAGACCCGCAACCCGGTGCTCGTGGTACTGGCGCTGGTGCTGACCTACGGGATCGGCGTCAAGATCGCGCTCTCGGTGTCCGGGGCCTACCTGGCCGAGATGTTCGACCCGCGGGTACGCAACAGCGGCGTGAACCTGGCCCGCTCGGCCTCGGACCCGCTCGCCGGTTTCACCCCGCTGATCGCCACGGCCCTGCTCGCCGCGGCCGGCTCCTACTGGGCCGTTGGCGTGTTCGTCGTCGGCACGGCGCTCGCGTCCGCCGCCGCTGTCTTCGCCAGTCCGGAAACCCGGAGCGCCGACCCGGCGCCCGAGCGTGGTGAAATGTCGGCAGCATCGGAGAGCCACTGATCGAAAGGCGCGGAGACATGGCCGACGGTGACGGCACTCCTACCCTCGGCCCTTTCGTGCGCACGTTCGACCGGGTCCTGGACGTCCTGACCTGCTTCTCCGCCGACCGGGCCGAACTGTCCGTGACCGACGTCGCGGCCGGCCGCGGGTTCGACCGGGCGACGGCGCGCAGGCTGCTGCGCACGCTCGCCTCCCTCGGCTATGTCGAGTCCACCGGCAGCCGGTACCGGCTGACCGCCAAGGTTCTCGAACTCGGTTACGCGACGGTCGCTTCGGCGACGTTCCCCGAGCTGGTGCAGCCCTACCTCGAGGACACCGCGCAGGCCGTCGAGCACTCCTGCTCGCTGGCCGTCCTCGACGGCGACAGCGCGGTGTTCCTCGCCCGCGCCGCGGTCCGGAGCGTGATGTCGATCAGGTTGGCGCCCGGGGCCCGGGTACCGGCTGCCGCGTCGGCGGTCGGCCGCGCGCTGCTGACCGGGCTCACCCCCGGCGAGCTGGCCGGGTACCTCGACCGCTTCCCGCCGGTCGCCTACACCGCCCGCACCACCACCGACCGGGCCGAGCTGGCCGCCGCCGTCGCCGAGACGCGCGAACGCGGCTGGGCGATGATCGACCAGGAGCTCGAAGAGGGGGTCCGCAGCGTCGCGGTGCCGCTCCACGACATGACGGGCACGGTCGTCGCCGCGGTCACGATCGGCACCCACACCGGCCGGGTCGACGACGAAACCCTGTTCGGCTCGGTGCTTCCGCGCCTGCGGGACTGCGCGGGCACGATCGAACGCACCATCACGACCCATCCGATCGTTTTGAGCGCACCGGGAATCTCGGTTCCCGATCCGGTGCCCGGCACCACCACGGACCGCCGCTGACCCACGGCTCGCGCGATGCTTCGGAAGGTGTATCGCGGGTCTTCGCCTTGTGGCTTGGCGCCGATCAGGGTGGTTCATAGGGTCGATCTGACCGCGTCGGGATGCCGGAGCGGTCTCAACCGCGAACACCCGAAATTCCGTGAAGCAATTCCGGAATTCCGCGAAAGGGGCACTGCAATGGCTGCTGATGCGCACACCCTCGAAGGCAGGATCCGCCAGGCCGGCGATCCGCTGACGATGCTGCGGAGTTCCGTGGCGGGGCAGTTCCCGTTTCCGATCCCGCCCGAGTACAGCAACTGGCGGGACGAGCAGACGGCGTGGAAGGAAACGGCGACGCTTTTCGACCAGTCGTTCCACATGACCGATGTGTATTTCAAGGGCCCGGACGTGCAGCGGTTGCTCGCCGATGTCACCGCCAACAAGGTCGCGAACTTCGGGCGGAACCGCGCGAAGCAGCTGATCACGGTCTCCCCGGACGGGAACATGATCGCCGATGCGATCCTTTTCGGACTCGAGGATGACGAGTGCAGCGTCGTCGGGGGACCGATCGGCAGCGACTGGCTCTCCTATCACGTGGAGAAGGGTGGGTACGATGTCGAGATCGTCCGGGACGAGGCGATCTTGTTCAACAAGACCGGCCGCCGCCTGATTTTCCGCTATCAGCTGCAGGGACCGGCCGCGCTGCGGATCGTCGAAAAGGCATCCGATGGTACCTTGCCGGACATCAAATTCTTCCGCATCGGTGAGTTCAGCATCGCCGGAGTCGGCGTCCGTGCGCTCAACCACACCATGATCGGCGTGCCGGGCCTGGAGAAGACCGGTCTGGAGATCTTCGGGCCCGCCGAGCACCGGGACGAGGTGAAGGCGGCACTGATCGAGGCCGGTGCCGAGTTCGGGATGCGCGAAGGAGGATCACTCGCGTATTCGTCGGTGACCGTCGAGTCCGGATGGATCCCGATCCCCGTTCCCGCGATCTACAGTGGCGAGGACATGCGTCCCTACCGGGAATGGCTGGGCGCGGACTCCATGGAGGCGAACGCGTCACTCGGCGGCAGCTATGTGGCCGATCGTGTCGAGGACTACTACGTCACACCGTGGGACCTGGGATACGAGCGGGCGCTGCGGCTGGACGGGGACTTCATCGGTGCGGATGCTCTGCGGCGCAAGGCGAAGGAGCCGCATCGCCGCAAGGTGTGGCTGCGGTGGCACGACGACGACGCCACAAAGGCCTTGGCGGGCGGGCTTTTCGGTGCCGAGCGGACGAGGTACCTCGACATCCCCACGCCGGTGTACTCGACCTACCAGTACGACACCGTGCTGCTGGACGACCGCCCGGTCGGCGTCTCCACCTGGGCCGCGTACACGACGAACGTCGGAGGGTTCAGCTCGCTCGCCATGGTGGACGAGGCCGACGCCCGCGATGGCGCCGAAGTGGTCGTGGTGTGGGGCGAGCCGGACGGTGGGTCGGGCAGGCCGGGCGTCGAGCGCCACGCCCAGATCCCGATCAGGGCGACGCTGAGCACCACCGCCCTCGTCTGAGGGCCGCGACCCGACAGGCACACGATCGTGCCAGGCCGCGTTGTACGCCGCCGCCTGCGAGGCGGCGGCGTACGCGTCGCTGGACCCGCGCACGAACGCGGCCTGTTCGCGGCGGGCACACCGGCGGGCCGCGATACCACGCAACTCCGGAGAGCGGAACGTGCCTGCCGCCCGCACAGGCAGGGGAGGTGTCCGTGAGACCGCATGACATCTCGGCGCGCTTCGACGACCTGCACGCGGGTGTCGCCGTGGCGTTCCCGGAGTTCGCCTATGACCTCGTCGCGCAGCGTCCGTCCGAAGTCGGGCCCGTACTGGCGGAAGTGGAGCGCGCCACGGCCCGCGGCTGGTGGGCGTTCGGGTTCGTCTCCTACGAGGCCGCCGCGGGCTTCGGATTGCCCGCGGTCGATCCCGTCCCGGGGCTGCCGCTCGCCTGGTTCGGCGTCTCCGCGGGACCCGCGCGGGTTCCGCTGGTCCCCACCGCATTCGCGGCGCGGCCGGGAAGGTACCAGGTGGACTGGCGTCCGGAGTGGACCGCGGACGTTCATCGCGCACGCGTCGAGACCGTGCGGAAGTGGATCGAGGCGGGCGAGACCTACCAGACCAACCTGACCACCCGGCTCACGACGAACTTCGCGGGCGATCCGTCCGCGTTGTACGCCGACCTCGCGCTCGCGCAGCGCGGCGCTCACAACGCCTATCTCGATCTCGGCCGGTTCGTCATCGCCAGCGCCAGTCCGGAGCTGTTCTTCGACCTCCGCGACAGGGATCTGCTGATGCGGCCCATGAAGGGCACCGCGCCGCGGGGCGCCACACCCGCCGCGGACGCCGAGAACCTCCGGCGGCTTTGTGCGAGCGAGAAGGAACGCGCGGAGAACGTCATGATCGTCGATCTGGTGCGCAACGACGTCTCCCGGATCGCCGAGACCGGCAGCGTCCGTGTCACCTCGCTGTGTGCGCCCGAAAAGTACGAGACCCTGCACACACTGACTTCCGACGTGCGCGCGCGACTGCGTCCCGGCGTCACGGTGCCGGAGGTGTTCCGCGCCCTGTTCCCGTGCGGCTCGGTGACGGGCGCGCCGAAGGAACGCACCATGGAGCTGATCACCGCGGTCGAGGACGGGCCGCGCGGCGTGTACTGCGGAGCGGTCGGCGTCGTCGCTCCGGGCGGCCGCGCGCGCTTCAACGTCGCGATCCGCACGGTGCTCGTGGACCGCGATACGGGTATCGCGGTCTACGGCAGCGGTGGCGGGATCACCTGGGGCTCGCGGCCGGCCGCGGAGTACGCCGAGTTGCGGGTCAAGGCGGCCGTGCTCGGCTCTATCCGTGGTGAGCGGTGACCCTGGCCGGGAAGAGGGCGCCGGCGTTCGCGGTGGTGAGTGCCCGCCAGTCGCCGTGTTCGCCGGCCAGTGTCGTGTCGAGTGCGTGCAGCAGGTGGATCGCGTGCTCGCGTGGCGTCCAGGCGTAGTCGCTGCCGTAGAGCAGCCGGTCCGGTTTCGCGATGCTGCTCAGCGCCGTCATCTGGGTTTTCGACGGTGTGCCGGCGAGCTCGTAGTAGAACCGGCTGAGCACGTCGGCGACGGTGGCACGGTCGGCGGGCGCGCCGCCGATCGTGCGGAACAACTCGACGCGTTCGGCGAGCAAGGGCAGCACGCCGCCGAGGTGCGGCACGATGAGACGGATGCGGGGGAAGCGCTCGGCCGCCCCGGTGAGGATGAAGTCGACCACGGTGCGGGCTGTCTCGAACAGGAACTCGATCATCGGCTGTGGCCGGCCCGAGGACAGCTCTTCGTGGCCGCGGCAGGTCGTCGGATGCAGCAGCACGACCGCGGCCCTGCGGTCGAGCTCGGCCAGGACGGGCGCGAACCGGCGGTCGGCCAGCCGGACTCCGTCGTGGTTGGACAGCAGCGCGACGCCGTCGGCGCCGAGCTCGTCGAAGCAGTAGGCCAGCTCGGCCAGCGAACCGTCCACATCGGGCAGCGGTAACGAAGCGAACTGGCCGAACCGGTCCGGGTGCTCGCGCACCACGCCGGCGCAGAACTCGTTGACCTCGCGAGCCAGCGACCGGGCCGCGCCGTCGTCACCGAAGTGCAGACCTGGCGAGGACAGCGACAGCATGGCGCGCGCGATCCCGGCCTCGTCCATCAGATCGAGATGCTCGTCCGCGGTCCACTGTGGCCAGAAATCCTCCGGCATCCCGTCCGGCTCGACGCGGCCGGCCGCCTTCGCCGACTCGATGTAGTCACGGGTGGTGAAATGGGCGTGCACGTCCACCAGGCCGCTGGCTGTCTTCATTCGGTTCCTTTCGCGCGCCGGAGTGTCATCGAGGGCATCACGCCGTAGGTTTCGCGGTACCGCGCGGCGAACCGGCCGGTGTGCGCGAATCCCCACCGCAGCGCCACGTCGGTGACGGTCGTCCCGTCATCGGGGTCGGCCGCCACGAGATCGCGGTGCGCCTTGGCCATCCGCGTCTGGCGCAGGAAGGTCTGCGGGGTCACGTTCAGGGTCTTGCGAAAGCCCAGTTCGAGTGCGCGCACACTCACGGCCGCACGCCGTGCCAGGTCGGTGACGGAGTGGATCGCCGAAGTTTCGGCGGTCACGAGATCGACGGCGACAGTGACACTCGCCGGCCGGCATGGTTGCGCGGCCCTGGTGAGTTCGTCGCTGTACGTGTGATCGAGGCTCAGCAGGACCGTGCTCACCATCTGGTCGGACAGCCGGTCGACGATCCGGTGCGGGATCCTTCCGGAGGCGTGGTAGCGCTCGAACACGTCGGCGAGCAACCGCGCGGCACCGTAGATGGGAATGCCGGTGTCGAAGGGAACGACCGGGGTGGTGAACCGCAGGGGCCGGTTGCCGGCTTGTGGCGCGAGCGTGCGCACCGTGGACCGCAACGCCTCCGTGTCGATCCGGAGTGTGAGGAGTTCGCAGTCCGGGCTCCAGGCCAGGCGCAGCTGGTCGCCGGGGCCGATCAGCGCCATCGAGCGGCCCGCGGACACGACCTGCCGCCGCCCGCGGTGAGTCGTCACGAGGTGTCCGGCGACCGGGATCCCGATCGCCAGGTAGCGGTGGTGCGCCGCGCGGTCGATCGTCACTTCGGAGCCGTAGCTCAGGTCGCCCACGGCCGCGGCGCCCGCGTCGGCGAAGCGTCCTCGCGCCTGGAAGCCGGTGCGATCCCGGCCCACCGAGAGCCGATGCGCGGACAGGAACGGCGCGCACGCCATCGCGGCGGCCTCCGGGCTGCGTGTCCGATAGCGTTCGTAGGCCCGCAGCAAGTCCGGACGGACCGGCGCCCGCGGGTTTCCGGCCTCGGGTGACCGGACCGTCCCGGCTACCATCACGCCCTCCAGCGTCGTCGCATACGAGGATTCCCCGTCCTGGAAAAATCACCATGACGAATATGGTCGAGCCTGAACGTCTGCTGGCCTGTTGTCAAGGCTTCTGACATAATCATCATGCTTATTGGCGACGGGAGGTGCGGTGAGCGGCGACAACGGCAACGTCACCCGGCCGGAGGCCGCGGCACGCCGGATCGCGGAGGCCGTCCGTGCGGTCTCGCCCGGTACCAGGCTCGGTTCCAAGGAAGAGCTCCGCCGGGTGTGCGGCGTGTCGGTCGGCACCTTCAACGAGGCTCTGCGCCTGGCGCAGTCCCGCGGCCTGGTCGAGGTACGGCCGGGGCCCGGCGGCGGACTGTTCGCGGCGGAGCAACCGCCGCTGGTTCGCCTGGGCAACTCGGTGCTGGCGCTGAATTCGGACGAGTGCTCCGTCGCCGATGCGATCCGGATCCGCGACCACCTCGACGAGCTGATCATCTCCGATGCCGCCTGGCACTCCTCACCGGCGGACGTCGCGCGCTACCGGGTGCAGGTCGCGGCCATGGCCGAGGCCCGCGACCGCTCGGACATCGCGGGCTTCATGCAGGCCAACTGGCACCTTCACGAACTGCTCGCGCAGGTCAATCCGAGTCCGCTGCTGCGGGCGATCTACCTCGCGTTGCTCGATGTCATCCGCTCGCACGCGGTGGAGGTGCACGCGGCCGGGGGGCACACCACGGAGGAATTGCTGGGCACTCGACACCAGGTGCACGCGGCTCTTGTCGACGCCATCGCCGACGGCGAACCCGGCCTCGTCCGGCACGCCATCGCCGAGCACAGCGTCGAGCGCGCGAATGACTACCAGCGTCACGTCAGCTCTGGAAGGCAGGAGCCTGCCTGGTGACGGCTGTTCCGTACGGCTCGAAGCCGGCGGGACTCACTGGCCCCGCAGGGTCCGGTAGGTGAAGTCGGTCAGGTAGTCGTTCAGCCTGAGGGACGCTTCGGAGGCTTTGGCCTGATCACCGTGGCACACGGCGCGCAGGATGTCCCCGTGGAGGTCGGCCGCCTCGGCCAGTTCCGCCTTCGGGTCGCGCAGGTGGGCGAACCAGAACCGGCGCGAGAGCCCCTGCAGCGGGGCCATCGCCACCGAAAGGTACTCGTTGTGCGCGGCCTCGACGATCAGGGTGTGGGTCGACTTGAGCAGGTCCCCGAACCGCCGGGGATCGTCGCCGTCGAACTCGCTGAGCACCTCGGCCAATGCCAGGATGCGGTCACGCTGATCCGTCGTGGCGCGGTGGGCGGCCAGGCGCACCGCGAGTTCCTCCATGGAGCGGCGTAGTTCGAGCACCTTGAGTTGCGCCTCGATCGAGGTCGGCGCGACGAACACGCCCTGGCTCGGGTGAATCTCCACCATGCGCTCGCGCGCCAGTCGTTGCAGCGCCTCGCGCACCGGGGTGCGGCCGAGCCCGGTGCGTTCCATCAGCCGGGCCTCCGACAGCAGCGAACCAGGCGAGAGCTCCTGGAACGTGATCATGCGTTCCAGCACGTCGTAGGCCTGGTCGGCCTTGTTCGCCACGGGTGCCTCCTCGTCGTTGCAGCGCTGGGTCTGGACAGTACCGCGACCGGCGATGTACAACCGGTACATGACCAATATATCGCGCTGGTCGCTGACCGGCGGTCCGGTCGAGCGGGGACTCGAAGTGCTGGCCGAGGTCGACGTGCTCGTCGTCGGGGCCGGAGCGGCCGGGGTCGCGGCGGCGGTGGTCGCGGCCGAGGCGGGCAAGTCGGTGCTCGTCGTGGAGAAGTACGGCTTCGCCGGCGGCGCGGCGGTCGCCGGGATGTCCGGCACGATCTGCGGCATGTACCTGGCCTCGGATGCCGACCGGGAGCCGCGGCAGGTCGTCGCGGGGTTCACCGAGCGGTTCCGCGGGGAGCTGGCCGCACGGGGCGGTCTCACCGCGCCGCAGGTCTACGGCAAGACCTGGACCGTCGCACACGATCCGCTCGTCTGGCGCGAGGCCGCGGACGATCTCCTCGAAGCCGCGGGTGTCACGGTGCTCTACCACACGGCCGTCACCGCCGTCGTTCTCGACGGCGACACCCACCGCGGGGTGGTGATCGAGTCGAACGCCGGACGCGCCGTGGTACTGGCTGCCAGAACGATCGACGCATCGGGCGACGCGGCCGTGGTCGCCCGAGCCGGGCACCGCTACACCTTCGGTGACAACGGTGCGATCCAGAACCCGACCATGTTCTTCCGCCTCGGCAACGTCGACGTCGAGCGGTTCCTGGAGTTCTACGGCGAGGACACGATCTGCCCGCCCTACGTCAGCGAAGAGATCCTCCGGGCGCGGAACAGCGGGCTGGACCTGCCGCGGCAGAAGATCTGGGTCTTCACCACCCCGAGACCCGGCGAGCTGCTGGTCAACGCGACCCGGCTGGCCGGCCGCGACGGCCGGATGCTCAACGTGATCGATCCCGCGGACTTCACCGAAGCCGAAGTGCTGGGCCGGCGGCAGGTCCGGTCGTACGCGCGGTTCCTCGTCGAACGGATCCCCGGTTGCGAGAACGCGTTCGTCGTGGACACCGGGGTCGAGGCAGGGATCCGGCAGACCCGCACGATCGCCGGGACCGAGCGGCTCGCCAACCAGGACGTCGTCGCGGCGCGCAAGCGCGCGGACGGGATCTGCCGGGTTCCGTGGCCGATCGAGCTGCACGCCGGTGACCGGCCCAAGCTGACCTGGCTGCTCGACGACTACTACGAGGTGCCCTACGGCGCGCTCGTGCCCGAACGCGGCGAGGGCGTCATCGTCGCGGGCCGCTGCCTCAGCGCGGAGCACGAGGCACTCGCCTCGGCGCGGGTCACCGCGCAGTGCTTCGAATACGGACACGCGGCCGCGGTGGCGACCCTGATGTCGCTGGACAAGGGCCTGCCCTACCGCGCACTCGACGGCCGCGAGATCCGGTCGGCGATGGTCGCCAACGGAAGCGCCCTTTCCCTTTCCTGACAGGAGAAAAACCATGGAGCAGCTGCGGAGCAACTTCGAGCCCGGCACCACCCGCTGGGCGGTGCGCCGCGCGCAGTGGAGCGCGATGGGCATCAGCGCCGAGGACCAGCGCAAACCCAAGATCGCGATCGTCAACACGTCGTCGAAGCTGTCGGTGTGCTTCGCGCACCTCGACGACGTGGCGAAAGTGGTCGCCGACGCCGTCCGCGAGGCGGGCGGGCTGCCGCTGGAGATCCGGACGACCGCGCCGTCCGATTTCGTCACCAGCGCGGGCCGCAAAGCGCGGTACCTGATGCCGACCCGTGACCTGATCGTCAACGACGTCGAAGCCGCGGTCGAGGGCGCCCAGCTCGACGGGATGGTGCTGTTGTCCAGTTGCGACAAGACGACCCCTGCCCACCTGATGGCCGCCGCGCGGCTCGACCTGCCCTCGATCATCGTCATCGGCGGCTACCAGCGCGGAGGCACGTTCTCCGGGTGCTCGGTCGACATCGACTCGGTGTACGAATCGGTCGGCGCCGTGGCCGCCGGGAAGCTGGGCGTGGACGAGCTCGGCGAGATGGCCGACCGGGCGATCGAGGGCCCCGGTGTGTGCGCCGGGCTGGCCACGGCGAACACGATGCACGTGCTCGCCGAGGCACTGGGGATGACGATGCCCGGTTCCGCGCCGGCGCGCGCGAACTCCCCGGCGATGCTCGAACGGGCCGCGGCCGCGGGGCGGCGTGCCGTCGAGCTGGTGCGGGAAGGGCTCACCGCCCGCCAGGTGCTCACCCGCGACGCCGTCGGGAACGCGGTCGAGGTGGCGCTGGCACTGGGAGGCTCGGTCAACTGCGTCCGGCACCTCACCGCCGTGGCCGCGGAGGCCGATCTCGACCTCGACGTCGTGGCGTTGTTCGAGGACAGGGGCCGCGGCGCCAGGCAACTCGCCGCGATCCGCCCGAACGGGGCACACCAGGTGTGGGACCTCGACCGGGTCGGCGGGGTCCGCACCGTCCTTCGCGCGCTGGCGCCGCGGCTGCGCACGGGCGCGCTGACCGTGTCCGGCAGCACCGTCGCCGAGCTGATCGCCGACGTGGCCGGACCGGACGGTGACGTCGTGCACCCGCTGGAAAACCCCGTCGCCGCCGAACCGGGCCTGCTGATCCTGCGTGGTTCGCTGGCGCCCGACGGTGCGATCGTCAAGGTCGCCGGGGTGGGTGCGGCGCGGCGTCAGTTCCGCGGTCCCGCCACGGTCTTCGCCGGGGAGGACGAGGCCATCGCCGCGCTGGGCCGGGGCGAGATCGAGCCGGGGCACGTGATCGTGCTGCGGGGGATGGGCCCGAGGGGCGGCCCGGGCACGGTGTTCGCCGCGAGCTTCGTGGCCGCGCTCAACGGTGCGGGCCTCGGTGGCCAGGTGGCCGTGGTGACCGACGGCGAGCTGTCCGGGCTGAACCACGGGCTCGTCGTGGGACAGGTCATGCCGGAAGCCGCCGATGGCGGGCCGCTCGCCGGAGTCCGGGACGGGGACGTCATCTCGATCGACCTCGACGCGCGACTGATCGACGCGGCGCCGGTGCGCGACGGCGAGCCCGTCACCGCAGGCGATCCCGGCGCCGAACGCGGCTGGCTCGGCCAGTACGCGGCGCTGGTCGGCCCCATCCAGCGCGGCGCGGTCCTGCGCCGTCCCGCCCGGCCCTGACGTTTCCCCAGCCACCGAAGGAGCTGGCTCCGATGACCGAAACCCGTCGCCACGCCCGCAGAGCCGGGCTCGCCGCACTCGTCGGCACGACGCTCGAGTGGTACGACTTCCTGATCTATGGCACGGCCGCCGCGCTGATCCTGAACAAGCTGTTCTTCCCCGCGATCAGCCCGGTCGCCGGGACACTGGCCACCTTCGCCACCTACGCCGTCGGATTCCTGGCCCGGCCGCTGGGCGGCATCGTGCTGGGCAACCTGGGCGACCGGCTGGGCCGCAAGACGATGCTGGTGCTGACGATCGTGCTGATGGGCGTCGCGACCGCGCTGATCGGCGTGCTGCCCACCTACGACCGGATCGGCGTGTGGGCGCCGGTGCTGCTGATCCTGCTGCGGCTCGTGCAGGGCTTCGGCGCCGGAGGTGAGTACGCGGGCGCCGTGGTGCTGTCCGTCGAGCACGGCGACCAGCGGCGGCGCGGGCTGGCCGGGGCGTGGGCACCGGCCGGCTTCGCGCTCGCCACCCTGCTCGCGACCGGGATCTACCAGCTGTTCCTGCTGCTGCCCGACGATCAGTTCCGGCAGTGGGGCTGGCGCGTGCCGTTCCTGCTGGGGATCGTCATGCTCGCGATCGGCTATTTCATCCGCAGTGGTGTGGCGGAGACCCCCGCGTTCGAGCACGCGAAACAGGCCCAGGTGGCCAAGGTGGGGCTGTTCGCCGCGCTCCGGCGCCAGCCCAAGAGCGTCCTGGTCGTCATCGGCGCCCGGTTCGCCGAGAACGGCTTCGCCTACCTGTTCCCCGTGTTCGCGGTCGCGTTCCTGACCCAGCAGCTGGACCTGTCCGAGTCGCTCGGGCTGACCGCGGTGCTCGTCGCGTCGGCCGTGCAGGTGGCCGCGGTACCGCTGTTCGCCTTGCTGTCCGACCGGTGGGGACGGCGGCCGGTCTACGCGGCCGGGGCGATCGCGTCGGCGCTGTGGACCGTGCCGTTCTTCCTGCTGCTGGGAACCCGCGAGCCGCTGGCCGTCGTCGCCGGGTTCGTAGTGGGTTTCGGCATCTGCTACCCGGCGATGCTGGCACCGCAGGCGGCGTGGTTCGCGGAACTGTTCGACACCACGACCAGGCTCGCCGGGTTCGCGTTCGCCCGCGAGATCGGTTCGGTGCTGGCCGGCGGATTCCTGCCGTTGATCGCGACCGCGCTGCTCGCCTGGTCCGGCCACTGGTGGCCGGTCGCGGTGTACCTGGGACTGCTGACGGTGCTCACCCTCGTCGCGCTCGCCGTGGGGCCCGAAACCCGCAGCCGCGACATCGACTCCGCCGGTACCCGCCCGGCGGTCACGACGGGGTAGACCACGGATCGACGGGGACGACGCGGGCGCTGCGGCCCAGCTCGTCGACGATCCGGCCGTGCACCTTGATCTGCCGCAGCACGATCCGGCGGTCCACAACGGACACCTCGGGGCACTCCAGCCCGATCCGCGTGAGCAGGTCGCCGAGGTGGTCCAGCGACCGCAGGCTCACGATCAGGGAAAGGTTGGCCGGGCCGGGAACCGCGGCGCAGTGCCGGGTCTCGGGCCAGGCCCCCAGCCTGCGGCCGGTCTCGCGCACCAGCAGGTCCGGCACCGCGAGCCACAGCAGCGCCATGGACTCCCACCCCGCGAGCGGGCGGGCGAGGTCGCACCGGAAGGTGATGTCGCCGTGCCGCCGCAGGCGGTCGAGCCGCCGCTTGACCGCCTGCGGCGAGGTGCCCAGCTCCGCGGCCAGGTCCGTGTAGGCGCGCCGCCCGTCGTGCCCCAGCGCCAGGAACAGCGCGCGATCCGCCGGGCCGAAGGGCCGGATCTGTTCCGGTGACGGCCCGGTGGGTTCGCGAACCAGCTCGGTCTGGGCCCTGTTCATCACGCCGAGCCGCCACACCACTCCGCCGAACAGTCCGCTGTAGACATAGGAGCGGACCTTCGTGACCTCGGGCGGGATCGGCAGCGTCCGCACCAGGGCCTCGGCGACGGCGGGCAGGCTCGGCGCCAGCACCAGCGCGAACACCTCGAACTCCCCGGTGGTGATGCCGACGGTCGGCACGTTCGGCAGTTCCGCGAGCGCCAGCGCGACGCGCTCCGCCGTGCGCGGGCGGCAGGTCAGCTCCAGCAGCGCGCCTCGCATCGCGCTGTTGCTCAGCGCCACCGTGATCCACGCCGAGCCGGATTCGACGAGGTGCTGCCAGCGCCGCGCCAGGGTGACCGGCGCGAGGTCCAGGGCCCCGGCGAGACTCGTCCAGCTGGCTCGCGGGTTCACCTGCAACGCGTCCACCAGCGCCAGATCGGTCTCTCCCAGCAACTGGTTGTCACAATCCATCGCGTGCTGGGCCTCCAGGGTCAGTATCCATCGATTTTCCGGGCAACTGCGGGTTCTTCTGGAGTCTAAACGGAAATCACCGGACCAGGGAGTGACCATGGTGGACATCTCCGAGAAGGTCGTGCCGGACGCGCTGTACCGCAAGGTCGGCCGCCGGATTCTGCCGTTGCTCGTGGTGTGTTACGTCTTCGCCTACCTCGACCGCGTGAACATCGGCTTCGCCAAACTGCAGATGACCACCGACGTCGGGATCAGCGAGTCGGTCTACGGGCTGGCGGCAGGCATCTTCTTCCTCGGCTACGTGCTGTTCGAGGTGCCGAGCAACTTGCTGCTGCAACGGATCGGCACGCGCAAGACGGTGTTCCGCATCATGCTGCTGTGGGGCCTGACGTCGGCGTCGATGCTGTTCGTCCACGACAGCACCAGCTTCTACGTGCTGCGGTTCCTGCTCGGCGTGTTCGAGGCCGGGTTCGCGCCGGGCATCATCTTCTACCTCACCTACTGGTACCCGCCCGCGCGGATGGCGGTGGCGATGTCGGTGCTGATGATCCCTGGCCCGCTCGGATCCATGATCGGCGGCCCGTTGTCCTCCCTCGTGCTCAGCACGTTCGACGGCGGGCTCGGGCTCGCCGGGTGGCAGTGGATGTTCCTCGTCGAGGGCCTGCCGTGCGTGGTGCTGGCGTTCGTGGTGTGGAAGGTGCTGCCCGACGGGCCCGCCGACGCGCGCTGGCTCACCGGTGCCGAGAAGGCCCGGATCGCGGCGGACGTGGCGGATCCCGCGACCACCCGGCAGCACAGTTTCCGGGGGGTGCTCACCGATCCGAAGGTCTACACGCTCGCCGTCGGCTACTTTTGCCTGATCAGCGGCCTGTACGCGGTGAGCTTCTGGCTGCCGACCATCCTGCGGGAGAACGGCGTCGCCAGCGCGGTCCACATCGGACTGTGGACCGCGGTGCCGTACGCGTGCTCGCTGGTCCTGATGTTCTGGCTGTCCCGCCGCTCGGACCGCCGCGGGGAACGCCGCCTGCACAGCGCCGTCCCGGCACTGATCGCCGCGGTGGCACTGGCGGTGGCCGCGCTCACCGCGCAGTCCTTCGCGGTCTCGATGCTCGCGATGACGATCGCCACCGCCGCGATGTGGGGGGCCTACACGGTGTTCTGGGCGATCCCGTCGGCGTACCTGAGCGGCACCGCCGCGGCGGGCGGCATCGCACTGATCAACAGCATCGGGCTCCTCGGCGGGTTCGTCAGCCCCACGTTGATCGGCTACGTCAAACAGGCCACCGGGAGCACCGAGACGGGACTGCTGTCGATGGTCGCCCTGCTCCTGCTCGGGGGGCTGCTCATCCTGTTCACCAAGATCCGGAACGAGGCACGATGAAGATCCTGGCCGCTGGTTTCCAGCACGAGACCAACACGTTCGCCGACACCCCCGCCGGTTACGGCAACTTCCTCAACGGGGAGGGGTTTCCGGCGCTGTGCCGGGGCGAGGAGGTGTCGCGGCTGGCGAACGTGAACCTGCCGATCGGCGGATTCCTGCGCGCGATGCGGGACGCGACGGTGCTGCCGGTGATCTGGGCGGCGGCGTCCCCGTCCGGGCCGGTGACCGCCGACGCCTACGAGCGCATCACCGGGGAGATCCTCGACGCGGCCCGCTCCGCGCGCCCGGACGCGGTGTACCTGGACCTGCACGGCGCGATGGTCACCGAGCACCACGACGACGGCGAGGGCGAGCTGTTGCGCCGCCTGCGCGCGGTCGTCGGCGACCGGGTGCCCGTAGTGGCGAGCCTGGATCTGCACGCGAACCTGTCCGAGGAGATGTTCGCCATGGCGGACGCCCTGGTCGCCTACCGCACCTACCCGCACGTCGACATGGCGGAGACCGGCGCCCGCGCGGCCGGGCTGCTCGCGCGCCGGATCGCCGGCGAGAGGTCGCGGGCGGTGTGGCGGCGGGTGCCGTTCCTCATCCCGATCAACGCCGGCTGTACCGACCTGGAGCCGGCCGGGACGGTCTACCGGGACCTCGCCGACGGGATGTCCTTCGCCGCGGGGTTCCCGGCCGCCGACATCGCGGACTGCGGGCCGGTGGTGTTCGGCTACGGTGGCGACGGGGCGGCCGAGGAGGTCGACCGGGTCCACGAGCAGGTCACCAGCCGGGAAGCGGACTGGGCGATCGCGCTGCCCGGCCCGCGGCAGGCGGTCGCGGACGCGATCCGGCTCAGCGCCGACGGACCGGTCGTCATCGCCGATACGCAGGACAACCCGGGGGCAGGCGGAACCGCGCGCACCACCGGGCTGCTCAAGGCGTTGCTCGACGCCGGCACCGGCCCCGCGGCGATCGGCCTGTTCACCGACCCGGACGCGGCCGCCGCCGCACACGCGGCCGGAACCGGCGCGACGATCACCGTGGCTCTCGGCGGGGAACCGGCCGTGCCCGGCGACAGTCCCGTGCACGGCAGGTTCACGGTGGAACACCTCTCGGACGGCCGCTGCCGCTTCGACGGCCCGATGATGCGCGGCAACGTCGTCGACCTCGGCCCGTCGGCATGCTTGCGCAGCGGTTCCGTGCGGATCGGCGTCACGACCGGGCGGACACAGGTGTTCGACCGCAACCTGTTCCGGATGGTGGGGATCGAGCCCGAGCGCCAGCGGATCGTGGTGGTCAAGAGCTCCGTGCACTTCCGCGGCGACTTCGCGCCCATGGCGGCGCACATCCTGGTCGCGAAGGCCCCCGGGGTAATGGCCGCCGATCCGGCGGATCTGGCGTGGACCAAGCTGCCACCGCAGGTGCGGATCACGCCCGCCGGGCGGCAGGCAGATCACAGCCGGTGACGTTCGCCGGACCGCCGCCTCTTCCCCGTTTCCCGGCCCGGCCGCGCCGTGTTACCCCGGTGATCGGGAAGCGTTCCTCGCTCATGACCGACCAGCCTTTCCCGGCTTCCGTGGGCGAGGCACCGATCCGGCTGCCCACCGGATCGGTGCCTCGCTGACATCTCGATGGTGCTCACTCGAACCCGGAAGCAGTAGAACACGGCGGAACCGGGTTGCACAACCGGTTGTGCGAACTGCGCAACCGATTGTGCCGCCGGTGTCCGATCGCGATATGCTCCAGGCCATGGCCACGTTGCGGGAGGTCGCCGAGGCGGCGGGGGTGTCCAAGGCGGTGGCTTCGCGTGCCCTGACCGGCGACTTCACGACCCGGATGAGCGAGGAGACCCGCCGACGGGTGCGCGCGGTCGCCGAGAAGCTCCAGTACGTCCCCAATCACCGGTCGCGGGCGTTGCGGTTCGCCAGGTCGGGCGCCGTGGGCCTGATCGTCCCGGACGTGAACAACGCCGTGTTCGCCGAGATGCTGGCGGGAGTGCAGGACCGGGCGCGCGACGCGGCGATGTCGGTGCTGCTCGGCCAGATCGACCCGCCGCCGGCCGGGCGCGACCAGTTGCGCCGCCTGGTCGGCGAAGGCCGGGTCGACGGGGTTCTCCTGCAACGTCGTGAGGATTTCGGCAATCCGCGCCTGCGTGAGGTGCTCGCCGGGGATCCGCCGGTGGTGCTGATCAACTCCAGGCTGCCCGGGCGCGCCGGTTCGGTCGTCCTCGACGACGTGCGCGGCGCGGCGACGGCGACCCGCCACCTGATCGACCTCGGTCACGAGCGCATCGGCCACCTCGCCGGCATGGCCGAGCACGACACGGCCGTCCGCCGCCACCGCGGCTTCACCGAGACCATGCGCGCGGCGGGACTTCCGGTGCGCCCGTCGTGGGTGGAGCGCTCCGGCTGGGAGGCGCCCGGTGGTGCCGCGGCCGTCACCAGGATGATGCGGCGGAAAACGCGGCCAACCGCGCTGGTGGTCTCGAGCGTCAACGCCGGAATCGGGGCGATGTCGGCGCTGAGCCGCCTGGATGTCCGGGTGCCCGAGGACCTGTCGGTGGTGGCGATCAACGACACCTGGGTCGCCGAAACCTGGGCGCCCGCGCTCACCACCGTGCGGATGCCGCTGCGCGCACTGGGGCACCGCGCGTGCGGGATGCTGCTCGATCACCTCGCGGGGCAACGGCTCGGCGACGTCGTGGTCGAGGAGCCCGCGCCGGAGCTGATCGTCCGGGAGTCGACGCGGCCGGTGTCTTGACCGGAAGGCGGTCGCTGCTTACCATCGTCGGCAGTGTCCACTGTGGCACTTCACTCGAGCCCGGACATTTCCGTTCGGAGCCCCGGGATCGCCGGGCAGCTGCCCCTGCCGGTAACTGCGGTCCCTGCCGATGCTCGTCGGCTGAGGCTCCTCGTTGACAGGACGAGGGCAAGAATGCTTTCCGGAATCAAGATCGTCAGTTTCACCCATTTCCTGCAAGGCCCCTCGGCGACGCAGATCCTGGCCGATCTGGGCGCGGACGTCGTGAAGGTCGAGCCGCCGCAGGGTGCCTTCGAGCGCGGCTGGTCCGGTCCGGACGCCTACGTCGAGGGTGTGTCGGTGTTCTTTCTGCTCGGTAACCGCAACGTGCGCAGCATGGCGGTCGACCTGAAGAACGAGGACGGGAAAGCGGTGCTGCGCAGGCTGATCGACGACGCCGATGTGCTCGTCGAGAGTTTCCGCCCGGGGGTGATGGACCGGCTGGGGTTCGGCTACGAGGAGCTGCGCGAGACCAACCCCGGGCTGGTCTACTGCTCGTTGTCGGGTTACGGGTCCGACGGCCCGTACAAGGATCGCCCCGGGCAGGATGTGCTCATCCAGTCGCTGTCCGGACTGGCCTCGACGACCGGCCCGGCGTCCGTGCCGCCGACCCCGGTGGGCGCGTCGCTGGTCGACCAGCACGGTGCCGTGCTCGGCGCGCTGGGCATCCTCGCCGCTCTGCACGGCCGCGCGCGCACCGGCGAAGGCACCCGGGTGGAGAGCAACCTCCTCAACGCCGCGCTGGACCTGCAGATCGAACCGTTGTCGTACTACCTCAACGGCTTCCGCGGTCAGCGGAGCGCGAGCGGAATCTCCTCGCCGTTCTACAAGGCGCCCTACGGCGTCTTCGCCACGGCCGACGGGCACCTCACCATCTCCTTGACCAGCACCGATGCTCTGAGCAAGGTGCTGGAGGAACCCTGGTTCCGCGGAATCGACCCCGGCGCCGAGTACGCGATGCGCGAGGAGATCAACGCGCGTATCGCCGAACTGCTCGCGGGGAAGACCACGAGGTACTGGACCGAGCGCTTCGCCGAGTTCCGCATCTGGCACGCCCCGGTCAACAACTACGACGACGTGGTGGCCGACCCGCAGGTACGGAACAACGAGACGTTCCTGTCGTTCGATCACCCTTCGGCCGGTCCGGTCCAGGTCCTCGCCCACCCGATCCGCTACGGCGGGAAGCGCCCGGGAATCCGCCGCCTGCCCCCAGCGCTCGGGGAGCACACCGGGGAGGTCCTCGCCGAACTCGGGTACCCGGCCGAGGAAATCGCACGCCTGCTGGAAGGCGGTGCGGTCCGTGGCTGAGGCGGCGCCGCGCCCGGTGCTGGTCGAGCGGACCGCGCCGATCGCGGTCGTCACGATCAACCGGCCGGAGAAGTACAACGCGATCAACGCCGAGGTCGTGGACGCGCTCGAGAACGCGCTCACCGAACTGGAGGGCGATCGCGCCGTTCGCGCGATCGTGCTGACCGGGGCGGGCAGGGCCTTCGCCGCGGGTGCCGACATCGCCTTCTACGCCGGTGCGGACCGCGCGTCGTTCGACGCCTTCACCCAGCGGTGCAACGCGTTGTGCGACCGGGTCGCGAGATGTGCGGTCCCCGTCGTGGCCGCGGTGAACGGGTTGGCGCTCGGGGGCGGGTTCGAACTCGTGCTCAGCTGCGATGTCGTGGTCGCCGCGGACGGGGCGTCGTTCGGCCTGCCCGAGGTCGCACTCGGGCTCCTGCCGGGCTGGGGCGGTACGCAGCGGCTGACCTGGCACGTCGGCCCCAACCGCGCCAAGTGGCTGGTGATGTCCGGCGAGCGCCTCGACGTGGAGGCGGCCGAGGCGGCCGGCATCGTCACCCACCGCTGCGCGCGGGACGAACTCGCGGTCCGGGCGGCCGCGGTCGCCACCACCCTCGCCGGACAGGCGCCACTGGCCGTCGCCGCGATCCGCGAGGCGGTGACCGCCGCGGTGCCGGCCGCGGCGCAAGCGTCGGCCGGCGCGGGTTTCCGGCTGGAGAGGGCGAAGCTGTCCGCTCTGTTCGAGTCGGCGGACGGCAGGGAGGGGATCGCCGCGTTCGTCCACAAGCGACCGCCCCGCTTCGGCGGCCGCTGACGGCTTGTCCCGTCCACGGACGAACGACCCGCTCGCCGTGGCCGTGTCCGGGGCCAGCTGGGCCCGGACGGTTGACGGGCTCCTGCTCGGCGGCTCCCGCCACGCCACGGGCTGAGCGGAACCCGACCCTTGCCGGACATTCTCCCGGAGAGCGTTCGCACCAAGTGCACAACCGATTGTGCATTTGTTCCTCGACAAAGGAGTCACTGATGCGAGTACAACACGCGAGCCCGCCGCCGAGCGGGCTGCGCAAGGTCGTGGCGGCCTCGATGGCCGGCACCGTGGCCGAGTGGTACGAGTTCCTGCTCTATTCGGCGTCCTCGGCGCTCGTTTTCGGCGCGTTGTTCTTCCCGCAGTCCGATCAGCCGCTCGACGGCGTGATCAACGCTTTGCTCGTGTACGCGGTGGGTTTCGTCGCCCGCCCGCTCGGCGGGATCGTCTTCGGGCATTTCGGCGACCGGCTCGGCAGGAAGAAGCTCCTGCAGCTGAGCCTGCTGCTGGTCGGGGCGGCGACGTTCGCGATCGGCTGTGTTCCTGCCTTCGCATCGATCGGATACTGGGCGCCGATGATCCTGGTGCTCCTGCGGTTCGTCCAGGGCTTCGCGCTGGGCGGTGAGTGGGGTGGCGCGGTGCTGCTGGTGGGAGAGCACAGCCCGGACCGCAGCCGGGCGTTCTGGTCCAGCTGGCCGCAGGCGGGGCTGCCGATCGGCAACCTGGTCGCGACGGTGGTCCTGCTCGGGCTGTCCGGGCTGCTCTCACCGGAGCAGTTCCTGTCCTGGGGCTGGCGTGCCGCGTTCTGGGCTTCGGCCGTCATCGTGCTGATCGGCTACTACATCCGCACGCAGGTGGAGGAGGCGCCGATCTTCCTGGCGTCGCTGGAGAAGGCGCAGGCTCGGGAGAACGAGCGGACCTCGATCATCGAGGTGGTGCGGCAGTATCCGCGCGGCGTCCTCGTGGCGATGGGCGCGCGGGTCGGTGAGAACATCCTGTACCAGGTGGTGGTGACGTTCTCGATCACGTACCTGGCGCTGCGGGTGGGCAGCAGCACGACCGACATCCTGCTGCTCCTGGTGTTCGCGCACCTCGCGCACCTGGTCCTGGTCCCGCTGTTCGGCCACCTCGCGGACCGGTGGGGACGCCGTCCGGTGTTCCTCGCCGGTTCGATCGCCATGACCGGCTGGGGATTCGCCGGATTCCCGTTGATGGACACCGGATCCCCGGTGCTGATCGTGCTGGCGCTGGTGCTGGGGGTCGCCGTGCATGGCCTGATGTACGCCCCGCAGCCGGCGATGATGGCCGAGTTGTTCCCGACGCGGATGCGCTACGCGGGTGTGTCACTCGGCTACCAGACGACGTCGATCTTCGCGGGTTCCCTGGCGCCGTTCATCACCGCGACGCTGCTCAAGAGCTTCGGCTCGTCGATCCCGATCGCGCTGTACCTCGCGGTCGCCGCGATCATCTCGACGATCGCGGTGGTCGCGACCCGTGAAACGAAGGGGATGTCACTGTCCGCATTGGACACTCCCGTCGAGAATCCGGGCGCAGGGGCGGGTTGCGGCGTGCCTGCCTTCACGAAGCCCGGTGAGGACGGGTGAGACCGGGACGTTGAGCGCGGCTGCCCCGATCCCGCCGGTATCGGGGCAGCCGACCGGACACGGTCCGGTCACCGCGCGGTGCCGAAGACCTCCGCCACAGGTCGTCGCGGATCGTACGCGGCCCAACCCGGGTCCCCGGTCCGGGCGAACGACACCCAGGTGGCGTGCATCCGGGCGGCGAGCCCGTCCGGGGCCGGGTCCGGGCCGAGCAGGCCGGTGTCACCGTGCAGCCACGGCTCGTCGGCGATGTCGAAGACGAAGGGCAACTCGACGGTGTGGGCGGCGCCGAGCCGTCCGTCGAGAGCGGTCGAGCGGTAGCCGAACGAGTACACGTGGGTGCGGCCGCCGGAGATCTGCGCGTGAGCTCCGGCCAGGTGTGCCGTCCCGGCCCCGAACAGGGCCTCCCCGAGCACTGCCGAGCGCAGTTCGCCCTGGCTCGCGTCCGGCAGTGCGGCGCGGTGCGCGGCGACCGCCGTCTCCGGAGCGGGGTGCACCTGCGCGGCGAGGGCGAGCACGTCCTCCTCCGTGGAGGATTCGAGGTTGCCCTGTGGCACGAGGTAGAGGTGGCCCTCTTCGGTGGTGGTGCCGATCAGCAGGTCGACCTCACGGGCCGGACCGTCGGCGAGCCCGTCGGCGGGCTGGACCGGCAGGACGAGGCTGAACTGGCTGAGGCCGGCCAGCGGGTCCGTGGCGGTGCTGGTGCGCAGGTCGAGGCCGGCCAGTGACGGCAGGATCTCCACCAACCGCTCGTCCGGGATCGCGGCGAACGCTTCGGCGGTCGGCTCGGTACCCAGCGTGGCGGCCGCCGCGGCGGTGACCCGGCGCGCCTGTTCCGGGGTGAAGGCGCCGGTTCCACTGCCGCTCTGCACGATCGCCCGCCGGAACAGCCCCTTGGCCCCGGGAGTCGCGAGGAGCGCTCCGACGAGCGTCGCGCCCGCGGACTGACCGCAGATCGTCACGTTGTCCGGGTCACCACCGAACGCCGCGACCGTGGCGCGCACCCAACTGAGCGCGGCGAGCACGTCGAGCAGCCCGCGGTTGGCCGGAGCGCCCTCCAGGTGCAGGAACCCGGGGATGCCGAGGCGGTAGTTCACCGTCACGAGCACGATGCCGTCGCGAGCGAAAGCCCTGCCGTCGTAGAGCGCGGCGCGGGTCGAACCGGTGACGAACCCGCCTCCGTGCACGAAGACCAGGACGGGGCGCTTGCCGCCGTCCGCGGCGGGTGTGCGGACGTCGACGGTCAGGTACTCCTCGCCCGGTACCCAGCCCGGCCCGAAGTAGGGGGTCATGTCGAGCCGGCCGAAGTCGCGGGTGGGCTGGGGCGCTGTGGGCGAAGGCCGCGTGCCGTCGCGGACGCCGGGCCAGCCGGGGTGTGGCTCGGGCGGGGCGAACCGGCCCGCGCCGGCCGGTGCTGCCGCGTAGGGGATGGCACGGTAGAACTCACCGGAGCCGTCGCGGATGCCGCGCACGGCGCCCGCCGGGGTGCCGGCCACCGGATTCCCGTTGTGGGTCATGGAACACGCTTCCTTTCCGGGCGGGGTCAGCGGATGCGGGAGAACGCCGCCCACTCCTTGATCGCGAACTTCGATCCGTGGCGTTCGACCTCGGCGGCGCCGGCGCCGGCGAAGTGCGCGGGGAACACGAGCGCGTTGGTCTCGGCGGCGTGGCCGAGCAGTTTGTGCCGGGTGGCCCGGGACCCGGCCGGGTCCTCGCAGAAGCAGGAGTTGGTTTCCGGCTCGGCGATCTGCAGCGCGGTGTGCACCAGGTCTCCGACGAACAGGGCCCGTTCGCCGCCGGAGGCCAGGGTGAGCACGGACGAGCCGGGAGTGTGCCCGGGTGCGAGGTCGAGCCGCAGGTTCTTGTCGATCCGGTACGACCCGTCCCACAGCCGGGTCAGGCCGGCCTGGTGGACCGGTGCGACGCTGTCCTCGAAGACGTTCTGGTTCCCCCGGCCCAGCACGGACTCGTTCTCGTTGGCCGGGTCCCAGAACTCGAAGTCCCGGCGCGGCATCAGGTACGTGGCGTTCGGGAAGGTCGGCACCCAGGTGCGGCCGTCGAGCCGGGTGTTCCAGCCCACGTGGTCGATGTGCAGATGGGTGTTGATGACGATGTCGACGTCCTCGGGCCGGACCCCGGCGGCGGCGAGGTTGTCGAGGTAGCTCGTGTCCAGGCGGCTCCAGACCGGGGCGTAGGGCCGGTCCTTGTGGTTGCCCACGCCGGTGTCGACGAGGATCGTGCGCCCCTCGCTGCGCAGCAGCCAGGACTGGATCGCCGACTGGCATTGGCCGGTGTCGGGGTTCCAGAAGTCCGGCGCCAGCCAGTCGCGGTGCTCGTCCCACGCGCCATCGGGACTGTCCGGGAAGAACTCCTCCGGGTTCATCTCGACCGAACCGTAGAACTCCTTGACGCGGGTGACGGTGACCTCGCCCAGTGCGATCTGCTCGGGGTTGTGCTCCATGACACCGAGTCTGGGAACGCGGGCGGGTGCGAACCACTCCCGCGTTGTCCTACCCCTCGCGGGGTGTGGCTGGGCTCGGCCGTGCGCCGGATACTGGGCGTATGGACGGACCTGGGCCATTGGGCGATTTCCTGCAGGCCAGAAGGGCGCTGCTGCGACCGGAGCACGTCGGTCTGCGCGACGTCGGCCCCCGCCGACGGGTGGCGGGGCTGCGGCGCGAAGAACTGGCCCAGCTGGCGGGGGTCAGCGTGTCGTACTACACCCGGTTGGAGCAGGGTTTGTCCCGCGGGGCCTCGGCCGAAGTGCTCGAGGCGATCGCTCGCGCCCTCCGGCTCGACGACCACGAGCGCGAGCACCTCGCCCGGCTCGCCGAGGCCGCCCGCCGCGCCCCCCGCGTGCCCCGCCCCCGGCCGGAAAAACTCGCCGACGAGACGCGGGACCTCCTGCGCGCCGTCGACGGTGTTCCGGCGCTGGTGCTCGGCCGGCGCACGGACGTGCTGGCGTGGAACGCGCTCGGGCACGCCCTGCTGGCCGGTCACCTGGACTTCCACAGTCCGGACGATCCGGCGCGGCGGCCGAACATCACCCGGATGCTGTTCCTCGACCCGCACTGTCGCGAGCTGTACACGGACTGGCGGCGCAAGGTCCGCGCGGTGGTCGGCAACCTGCGGATCACCGTCGGCAAGCACCCGCGGGATCCGCTGCTCGCGGAGCTGATCGGCGAACTGACGATGCGGAGCCCGGAGTTCGTCGCGCTCTGGGGTGACCACCGCGTGGCGCCCTGTGACGCCGCGTCCTACGAACTGCACCACCCCGTCGTCGGCGCGGTGACCGTGACCCAGCAGACGCTGTCGATCGCCCGTTCGCCGGACCAGGTGCTGATCGTGTGCACGACACCTGCCGGCTCACCCTCCGACGAGGCACTCGCGCTCCTCCGCCAGACGAGCGGTGCCGCGGAAGTTCCGCGTTGTCGCGAACGTGCCCTTGCCGGCTCCGCGCGCGGCGCAGCCAGTGCCGTCCCGGGAAAGCGGTAACCCTGCCGCTGGGGCGTGATGGGGGACCGGGCGGCCCGCGCGGGGAGCACGACGCCCCGGCTCCGGTGATCGGGTAGTGGGGTGGGGTGATTTCCCCCTACGTCGGACGCGGGCACGCACCTGAAGATCGTCGGCATGGCACAGGCGACGGAAGCCCCAGTTCCGCCTCAGCGGTTCCGCGACGTCATGGCGGCGGTGTGCACCCCGGTGACCATCGTGACCACCATGGCCGACGGCCAGCCGTGCGGCGCGACGGTGTCGTCGTTCGCGTCGCTGTCGTTGACGCCGCCGCTGGTCAGCGTGGCGTTCGACCGGCGTTCGACGGTGCTGGCGCGGATTCGGACGGCCGGCCGCTTCGCGGTCAGTCTGCTGGGCCACGGCCAGGAGGGCGTCGCGACCCTGTTCGCGACCCCTGGAGCCGACCGGTTCACCGGCACCGCCTGGTACGCCGACCGCGGTCTGCCCCGGCTGGAGGCCGCTGCCGGCTGGATGACCTGTCACCTGCACCAGGTGGTCGAGGCCGGGGATCACCTGATGCTGCTCGGTCTGGTCACCCATGCCAGCCGGACCGAGATGCCGCCCCTGGTGTACGCGCACCGAGTCTTCGGAACTCACTCACGCTACGGGACGAGGGCCCGTACGTCCGTCACCGATCTGATCGCGGCTTGTTCTCGCTGAGCGCACCGACCGCCGGCGTCTTCACCGAACAGAAGGAGTCTTCACCATGACGCATATCGCCGACCGGCCTGCCGACACGATTCCCACCGGGGCCGAACTCGTCGACCGGATCCGGGCCCTGCAACCGATGCTCGCCAAGAACTCGGCGCAGGGCGAGGCCGATCGGCGGGTGGTCGAGGAAAGCATCACCGCCTTGGCCGAAGCGGGAGTGTTCAAGATCGCGCAGCCGAAGCGTTACGGCGGCTATGAAACGTCCATGCGCACCATGCTCGACGTTTCCGCGGCGGTCGCCGAGGCCGACGGTGGCACGGCCTGGGTGGTGACGCTGTGCAACGTCTGCGCCTGGGTGGTCGGGCTCTTTCCCCAGCAGGCCCAGGACGACGTGTGGGCCGACACGCCGGACGCGAAGGTCTGCGGCGTGATCACACCGACGTCGGAAACCACCAAAGTGGACGGTGGCTACCGGGTGACCGGCCGCTGGTACTACAACTCGGGATCGTGGCACGCGGACTGGGCCACGATGGGTGTCCCCATCACCGACGAGTCGGGCGCGGTCGTGGACCAGGGGATGGCGCTCATTCCCCGTAGCGACCTGAAACTCGAGGAGACCTGGTTCGTCGCCGGAATGCGGGCATCAGGCTCCAACTGCATGGTCGCCGAAGACGTGTTCGTCCCCGAACACCGGGTCCTGTCTGTTCCTCCCCTGATCGAGGGTCACTACGGCACCGAGCACACCGACGAGACGCTCTACCGTTCCGCGCTCGTCCCGATCCTGGCCCTCGTGCTCGCCGGCCCGCAGCTCGGGCTCGGCCGCAGGGCGCTCGAAATCGTGCAGGCCAAAGCCGCCACGAAGCCGATCTCCTACACCCACTTCGCGGCGCAGTCCGATTCGGTGGGCTTCCAGCTCCAGTTGGCGGAAGCCGCGATGCGGATCGAGACCGCGCATCTGCACGCCTACCGAGCCGCGGACGACATCGACACCGCCGCCGCCCAGGGCGGTTACCCGGATCAGCTGGCCCGGGCGCGGGTGCGCGCGGACACCGCGTGGGTGCTGGACAACGTCACGCGGGCGATCGACATCCTGCTGTTCGCTCACGGTGCGGGCAGCTTCGCCGAAGTCAATCCCCTGCAGCGCATCTGGCGGGACTCGGCCGTCGCCGCCCGGCACGCTGTCACCCTTCCGACGGTCAACTACGAAATCTACGGCAAGGCCCTCCTGCGCCGGGATGACCAGATCACACCCCTGATCTGACGACGGCCGGCCGACGCTCGGGGCGGACCGGATCCGTCCGGCAGGCGACCACTCGTAGCTGATCACCCACGGGAACGCCGAGAAGTTGTACGGTGTCTAAGGGTTCTCGTCGTCTCGGCGGTGCGCGGTGCCGTGCTCGGCCATCCAGACGACCACCTGTGCCCGATTCGACACACCGGTCTTGGCGAACAGTCGTTCCACATGTCCGTCGACGGTTCGCGGCGACAACATGAGCTTCGCGGCGATCTCCTTGTTCGTCATGCCCTTCGCGATGAGACGCGCGACGTCCCGTTCACGCCGGCTGAGATCGACCGCACGCGAAGGCTCACCCTGTACCGGCGATGGGGGAGCGTTGCCGGGACCGCCGGGGAGTCGCCGGTCCCGGCCCTCCTCGAAGAGCGCCTCGAAGCGGGCACGACCGAGTGACCCGGCCGCCGAAGTCCGGCACTCGGCGGAATACCGGGCGAAATGCGGTCCGAACGCCTCGATGGTGGTCCCGAACGACTTCCAGATCCCCTCGGCCTGCCCGAGCAGGCGGGCCGCCTCCTCGAATTCGTGCCGGGAGGCTGCCGTCCAGGCCAGTAGCTCGATGTCCAGAACCGTACTGATGTAGTTGGCATTGGGCGTCGCGCGCAGGGATTGGCGCACCAGATCGGCGGTCGCGCCGCCCGCCTCGCCGTCGATCCACAGGTCCATGGCGCGGGCCCACAGGGTTTCCGACCGCGCCCAGGACTCCTGCCGCCGATCGGAGATGCGCATGGCTTCATCGCACACGGACCTGGCGCGGGTGTGATCACCGGTCAGGGAGAGCGCGACGCTGTACTGGAAGAGCCCCAACAGCACCCCGGCGCTGTCGTCGAGTTTCTTCATGAGCTCGATGCCCTGACACAGGCGAGCGACTCCGGCCCCCGCATCTCCTTCGAACAGGGCTGTCGTGCCCCGGAACATCTCCACGTAGGCGCGCAGGTGGTCGTCGTCGTTGACCTCGGCGATCCGCGCGCCCTCGACCAGGCGGGCATGTGCGGAGCCGGGATCCCCCTGGAGGACCGCGATCCACGCGGCCACCCACAGCGCGTGGCCGCGATCCGGTGTCTGCCGCCGGGACTGGGCCAGCGCCTGGTCGAGCCGGCGCCGCCCCGTCGACAGGAAGCCACCCACCGTCCAGTGGTACCGCAGCGCCGAGACCAGCCGGAGCGCCGCGACGTCGCCGCCCGGTTCGGTCAGTGACCAGTCGAGCGCCGCGGTCAGATTGTCCATTTCCACGCGCAGTTCGGTGAGATTGGCGGCCTGACCGGGCCCGCACCAGGACTCACACAGTCGTTCGGCCGCTGCGAGGTAGTAGTCGCGATGACGCCGGCGCAGCTCGGCCTCCGTCCCCGCGGCGGCCAGGCGCTCGCGCCCGTACTGCCGGATCGTTTCCAGCAGGCGATACCGCGCACGCGGGAACTCGTGGCGCGCGGTGACGACCGACTTGGCCACCAACCCGTCCACCAGGTCCACCACCGGCCCGTGCGCGGGCATGTCATCCGCGCAGATGCCTTCCACGGCGTCGAGGTCGAACTCGGCGGGAAACACCGACAGCCGCGCCCAGAGCAGCCGCTCCGCCTCCGAGCACAGGTCGTAGCTCCAGCCGATCAAGGCGCGCAGCGTCTGCTGGCGGGAGACGGCTGCTGGGTTGCCTCTGGTGAGCAGCGCGAACCGGTCGTCGAGGCGGTCCGCCACCTGGGCGGCCGAGAGGGAGCGAAGCCTGGTCGCCGCGAGCTCGATCGCGAGCGGGAGACCATCGAGCCGGGTGCACAGGCGCGCGACGGTCTCTCGATTTTCCTCGTCCAGGACGAAGCCGGGCCGTACCGCGCTCGCCCGGTCGACGAGGAGCGCGACCCCTTCGTATTTCGCGAGTACCGCTGTCGGAGGAACATCCACCGCGCCGGGCACCGCGAGCGGCTCGATCGTGAGGACGCGCTCTCCGGTGATCCCGAGTGGCTGGCGGCTGGTGGCCAGGACCCGCAACCCCGGCGCATGCCTGAGCACCCGGTCGACGAGGGCGGCGCACGCCACCGTGACGTGCTCGCAGTTGTCCAGCACCATGAGCAGGCGCCGGTCCCGCAGGTGATCGATGATCTGCTCCACGGCAGGACGAGCCGACTGGTCCTTGACCCCCAGCGCCGTTGCCACCGTGTCCGCGAGCTGTGCGGGCTCCTGGAGTGCGGCGAGGTCGACCAGCCACACACCGTGCGGAAAAGCCCGGCGCGCCCGCGCGGCGGCCTGGATCGCCAGCCGTGTCTTGCCGACCCCGCCGGGGCCGGTCAGAGTCAGCAGGCGCCCTGCCTCCATCGCCCGCCTGACTTCGCCCAACTCGCGGTGGCGGCCGATGAAGGAGCTCGTCTGGCTGGGCAGGTTACCCATCGACCGCGCTGTCGGATTCCCGTCCATGGCCGTCACAGCTTGGCATGCGGGGCTGTGATGTTCGAGCCGGAACCGGGCAGGGCGTTCCGGCTCCGCGCCGCGGAGGTGACCGTGCCCCGCAGCACCGTGTGGTGGAAGGGTTTCGTGGCGGTCGCTTCAGTCCTCGCGCGCGTCGCGGTCCTTCCCGGTGAGGGGGCGGGCACGTGGGGGCAGCGAGCATGGCGCGTTCGTGCTCGATGTTCCCGCGGTCGGTGGCAGTGCGGGCTGCGGGCCGGTGAGCCGGAGCCCGTGTCCCGGTGCGAACCGGTCGCGGGGAATGCCGTGGCGCAGGGCCGCTTCCGCGCGGTGCTGGTTGTGCCGCTCACGGGGTGATCCTGCCCTGACTCTCGATTAGTTTCGAGATTAACTTTACATTGCGAAACTGCGGGGGGGCCAGCGTGTCGCGCGGCGCCGTCGCGCTCGTCAAGACTTGGACTTGGGTACGAACCATCGTCCATCCGTGCCTCGCTCGCACCCACGCCCGATCCACCGAAACCAGAACTACCTGGTCGTCGCCGCCCGTGCCTCAATAGACGCGTTCGGGGCCGTTTCCGCTGGTGGAGCGGATGCAGTCCCGTCGTTGTTGCGGGGTTGGGGATGCGGAAGACCGGGACGAGCCGGTCGGCGCCGGTGATAGTGACCTTGGCGACCAGGGCTTCGACTAGGGCTGGTGCGCGATCTGCCGTGTCGGGCTTGGTGGTGTCGCTTCGTCTGTGATGGAGAACTGAGATCCGGACGGCGAGACGTCCACCTGATTTACCGCTTCGACGGCGTTGTTTCATCAGGAGCCGCGGCCAGAGTCCTGGCGCCGAGCCGGGCCAGGACGCCGGGGCGTCGATCGTGGCCGCCGGCCTAGCGAGCCCGCAGGCAGAAGGGGTGGCCGGCGGGGTCACGCAGCACGCGGAACCGTGCCGGGTCGGGCTGGTGGCTTTCCCTGGTGGCGCCGAGATGGATCGCTTCGTGTTCGGCGGCGTCGAGGTCCTGGGCGGCGAGGTCGAGGTGGAGCTGCTTCGGGTGCTCCGCGGAGGGCCAGGTCGGTGCCTGGTGGGCCGCCACCCGGACCGCGCCGAGGTGCACCGGGCCGGCCTGCACCGCGCAGAAGTCCGGCGTCGCGATCACCACCTCGCCGCCGAGTAGTGCCGCCCAGAACCGGGCCAGGGCGAGGGGATCGGTGCAGTCGACGTTGATCGCGGCGAGGGTGGCGATGGGCATCGGGAGCTCCCGGGCGATCGATGTGCGAGTGGGCCGGTCGGTGGTCACGCGACGGGGACGAGCGGGGCGTCGAGACGGCTGCGGTCGCCGTCGGTCCCGTGGGCCAGCGCGGCCGCCACGTCGGCGTGCGGCGCCCCCGGTCGGATCGCGCTGACCTCGTCCAGGTGCCGGTAGTGCTCCTGGCTGAGTTCCACGTTCAGGGCGTCGAGGTAGCCCGCCAGGTGGGCCGTGGTGCGGGGTCCCACGATCGGGAGCATCGAGGCCTGCACGCGGGTGGCGCGGTAACGGAGCCAGGCCAGGGCAACCTGGACCGGTCCCGTCCCGGCCTCCTCGGCGACGGCGAGGACCGCGTCGAGTACGGCGCTGCGCCGGCCGGTGTCCTCGACAGAGGTTCCGCCGGCGCGGGCGCTGAGCCGACCGTGCTCGCCGCGCCGGTACTTCCCGGTCAGTAACCCGCCTGCCAACGGGGAGTACAGCACCACGCCCAGGCCGTGCGCCTGCGCCATCGGGATCAGTTCCCGCTCCGCGGAACGTTCGGCCAGGCTGTACTCGGTCTGGATGCCGGCCAGCGCGGCGCGCCCGCTCAGCTCC
Source organism: Amycolatopsis endophytica (assembly GCF_013410405.1). Classification (NCBI taxonomy): domain Bacteria; kingdom Bacillati; phylum Actinomycetota; class Actinomycetes; order Pseudonocardiales; family Pseudonocardiaceae; genus Amycolatopsis; species Amycolatopsis endophytica. Next base: position 1,229,795 of record NZ_JACCFK010000002.1, on the reverse strand, counting down.
GACCGCACTGCGGCGCCCGCGACCCGCCAGGCGGGGAAGTTCGACAGCCCGGCGTAGCGGATCTTGCCCGCCCGGATGAGGTCCTCGAACCCGGCCAGGATCTCCGGCATCGGCGTCACGCCGTCGGGGAAGTGCGGCATGAAGACGTCCACGTGGTCGGTTCGCAGGCGCCGCAGGCTCTCCTCCAGGGAACGGATCATGGTCTTGCGGCTGTTGCCGGTGGTCCCCGTCCGGGCCGGTGATTGACGGGTCCCGCTGTACTTGGTGATCACCACGAACTCGTCGCGTTCGCGACCGAGGAAATCGCCCAGCAGCTTCTCGGCTTCGCCGTCGTGGTAGATGTTCGAGACGTCGAACGTGGTGCCGCCGGCCGCGACGAACGCCTCGAAAATCTCCCTCGCGCCTGCCTGGCCGGCGGCCGCCGAGCTGAAGTTCGCCGTGCCCAGCACGTACTCCGAGACGCGTAAGCCGGTCTGCCGTCCGAAGGTCTGGTAGCGCAAGAGGATCTCCTCCGGGTGCGAGCCGTGATGGGGTAGGGTTCAGACGCTACCAGAAAAACGAATGGTCGTTCTTTATGCCGAAGGTCACCCAGGCCCACCTCGACGCGCGCAGGCAGCAGGTCATCGACGCGGCCCGCGCACGCTTCGCCGCACACGGTTTCGCGCGCACCTCCATGACCGACATCGTGGAAGCCTCCGGGCTCTCCGTCGGAGCGATCTACCGGTACTTCAAGAGCAAGGACGAGATCGTCGCCGCGATCTGCGAACAGGCCAGCCAGGTACTGCCCGCCGAACTGACGGCCGGGTCGGTGCGCGAGTTCCTCCAGGGCATCCGCACCGCCGCGCGAGAGGAGGACCATGCCCGGCTCGTGGCCCAGATCTACGCCGAGGCCGCGGTTTCCCCGCCGCTGGCCACTCTCGTCCGCCGGCAACTGGACGAACTGCACAGCGCCGTCGCTGCACTGCTGCCCGGCCGCCCGCCAGCGGAAGCGCACCGCCTCGCCGAAGCGTTCGTGACCCTCTGCGTCGGCTACAACCAGCAACTCGCCGTGCGCGGCGACCTCGACCCGGCCCCGTTCGCCGCGGCCCTCGAGACACTCATCGGCCTGTGAGCAGGAGTGTCGGCACGACTTGGGCGGGCGGTGGAGAACGCACTGGCGGCCAACCTGCCGCGCCGTCGGATGGCCTGCGGCCGGACCCCACCCGCCGTGGACATCAGACCAGGATGTCGGGGCGGCTCCCGTCGCCGGCCCTCGTGCACCGGCGGCAGCACGAGTCAGGGTTACGTGCATCACACTGCGCACAACGCGCAATCCGAATTAGTATTGCGCGAACAACGCAGTCCGGATGCTCCGGGCTTCGCTCGTTCAAGGAGGAGCGTCGTGGCGATTCCCATCAAACGCCGTCTCGAGGCGATCCCGGGCGGCATGATGATCGTTCCGCTGCTGATCGGTGCCGTGCTGTACACCGTGGCCCCCGGCACCGGCAAGTTCTTCGGTTCCTTCACCGGAGCTCTCTTCTCGGGCTCACTCACCATCCTCGCCGTCTTCTATGTCTGCATGGGCGCGGGCATCGAGGTACGGGCCACGCCCTACATCCTCAAAAAGGGCGGTGCCTTGTTCGCGGCCAAGGTGCTCGCGTCCGTCGTCGTCGGGGTGATCCTCGGCCGTCTTCTCGGCGAGCTGCCGATCAGCTCGGGTGCCTTCGCCGGGTTGTCCACCCTCGCCGTCGTCGCGGCGATGAACGACACCAACGGCGGCCTGTACATGGCGCTGATGGGCCAGTTCGGCAAGGGCAAGGACGTCGCCGCGTACTCGATCATGACCATCGAGTCCGGGCCGTTCCTCACCATGCTCACGCTCGGCGCGGCCGGCCTGTCCGCGTTCCCGTGGCAGACCCTCGTCGGCGCCGTGCTGCCGCTGCTGGTCGGCATGCTGCTGGGCAACCTCGACCCGCAGATGCGGGAGTGGCTCGGCCGCGCCGTGCCGGTGCTCATCCCGTTCTTCGCCTTCGCGCTCGGGTCGAGCATCGACCTGACATCGGTGTGGCGGGCGGGCCTGCTGGGCATCGGGCTCGGGCTCTTCGTCTTCGTCGTGACTGGCGCGGTGCTGCTGCTGGCCGACAAGTTCACCGGCGGAACAGGTGTGGCGGGTATCGCGGCCGCGTCGACGGCGGGCAACGCCGCGGCGGTTCCCGCGATCGTCGCCTCGGCCAACCCGGCGTACCAGGCGGCGGCCCCGCAGGCGACGATCCTGGTGGCAGCCTCGGTGGTGGTGACCTCATTGCTCGTTCCGTTCGCCACCGCGTGGTTCGCCGCGAGAGCCAGGAGGAAGGAGGAGGCACGGGTGACCGAAGGGACCTCGACATGAAGAAGCGGCTGGTCATCGTTGCCGACGACCTGACCGGTGCAGCCGATGCCGCCGCCGCGTACGGGCCGTTCGCCGAGGTCTCGGTGATGCTCGACATCACCGGGGTGCTGCCCGGCGCCGAGGTGATCGCCGTCGACACCGACAGCAGGCACCGCAGCCCCGAGTTCGCCGGCCGCGCCGTCACCGCCGCCGTCCGCGCCGCGGTCGCCGCGGGGATCCCGCTGTACAAGAAGATCGACTCGACACTGCGGGGCAACATCGCCGTCGAGATCGGCGCCGCCCTGCACGAGCTGTCGGCCACCGCCTTGCTCGCGCCTGCCTTCCCGGACATGGGCCGCACCGTGACCGGCGGTGTCCTGCGCGTCGGTGGCATCGTCAGGGGAGACGTGCGGGATCGCTTCGCCGGAAGTGGCTTGCGCACCGCGTTGATCCCGCTCGAGGTGGTCCGGCGTGGACAGTCCGAAGTGGTTTCCGCATACCGTTCCGCGGAGGCCGACGTGGTGTGCGCCGACGCGGTGACCGAGGCCGATCTGGAGGTCCTGCACGCGGCGGGTGCGGCACTGGGGCCGGACGCCCTCCTGGTCGGCTCGGCGGGGCTGACGCGGGTCGCGGCGCGCGCCCGTGGTTTCGCCGGGCCGTTGTCCGTGCCCGCCAGTACCGGTTCGGTGCTCACGGTGCTCGGGAGTTACTCGACGCTCGCGCGTGAGCAGCGCGCGGCGCTGACGGCCTCAGGGAAGGTGACCACGGTGACGATCGCGGCTCCGTTCGGCCCCGGCGAGCAGAGCCGGGCCGCCGCCGAACTGTCCGCGGCCGACGGTGACGTGCTGCTCGCCCCGGATCCGCACGCCCCGGTGGAGCGCGCGCACGCCCGCGAGGTCGCGAGCGCGCTCGCCGCCGTCGCGGCCGCTCACGTGTCCCAGCGGCGCACGACCTTGGCCGGGCTGATCCTCACCGGCGGTGAAACCGCGCGCGCCGTGCTGCTCGCCGCAGGAGTACGCGGGTTCGCGGTGCACGGCGAGATCGCGCCCGGCGTCGTCCACTCGACCATCCCCGCGCTCGGCGGGCTACCGCTGATCACCAAGGCCGGCGCCTTCGGCGCACCGGACACCCTGGAGCGAGCGCGGCGCACGCTGCACGCCCCGGCCGCGGCATCACACTGAACGAGAGGGAGAAACGATTCTCATGGCACGTCCCGTCATCGCCATCACCATGGGGGACGCCGCCGGCGTCGGCCCGGAGGTCGTGGCGAAGGCACTGGCCGCACCGGATCTCTACCGCTCGTGCCGCCCCTTGGTCGTCGGCGACGCGAACCGGCTGCGCAAGGCCGTCGACATCACCGGCGTCGGGCTGGAGGTGCGATCCGTCGACGCGCCCGAGGACGGCACCTACCGTGCCGGCTCGATCGACTGCCTCGACCTGGGCGTGATCCCCGAGGACCTGGCGTTCGGGGTGCTGTCCCCGGTCGCCGGTGAGGGCGCTTACCAGTTCGTCAGGGCGGCGACCGAACTGGCCGTCGCCGGTCGGGTGCACGCGATCTGCACGGCACCGCTCAACAAGGAGGCGCTGCAGGCCGCCGGGCACAGGTATCCCGGGCACACCGAGCTGCTCGCCGCGCTCACCGGGACCCCCGAAGTGTCGATGATGCTGTCCGCGCCGAAGCTGCGCGTGGTGCACGTGACAACGCACATCGGGCTCGTCGACGCCGTCGCGAAGATCGAGCCCGGTCTGGTGGCCCGCACCATCCGGCGGGGGCATGAGACCTTGCGCAAGTCCGGCGTCGAGCGGCCCCGCATCGCCGTGTGCGGTATCAACCCGCACGCAGGCGAGAACGGCCTGTTCGGTCACGGTGAGGAGGAGGACAAGATCGCGCCCGCCATCGCGCGCTGCCGCGGCGAGGGCATCGACGTGAGTGGCCCCCTGCCCGCCGACACCGTGTTCTTCCGCGCCGTGCGGGGCGACTTCGACCTGGTCGTCGCGATGTACCACGACCAGGGCCACGGGCCCGTCAAGGTTCTCGGCCTCGACGTCGGTGTGAACATTACAATCGGCCTACCGGTGATCAGGACCAGCGTCGATCACGGCACCGCGTTCGACATCGCGGGGACCGGCAGGGCCGACGAGGCGAGCATGCTGGAGGCCCTGCGGCAGGCGGTCGAGCTGGCACCGGAGGTGGAGGAGGAACCAGCGTCGTGAACGCGCGCACGCGGCGGGCCGCGATCCGGGATCTGCTGCGCACCCGTCCGGTCGGGGTCGACGAGCTCGCCGTGCGCTTCGATGTCACAGCCTCCACCATCCGGCGCGATCTCGCCGCCTTGACCGAGGCCGGCGAAATCGTGCGCACCTACGGTGGAGCGCTCGCCCCGAGCGGTGACGAACAATCGCTGCACGAGCGGGAAAGTCTGGGTGGCGTGGAGAAGGCCGCCATCGCGCGCGAGGCCGAGCGGCACATCCGGGCGGGACAGCTGCTGCTCCTCGATGCCGGGACGACGGTCGGCGCACTCGCCGCACGGCTGGTGGCGTGGAAGGGGATCACGGTCGCCACGACGGGGCTGACCACCCTCAACGCGCTCGCGGACGCCGAGGGCGTGGAGCTGATCGCGCTGGGCGGCGTGGTGCGCCACATCAGTCAGGGCACCGTCGGTCCGCTCACCGAGCTGGTGCTGGGCACACTGACCGCCGATGCGGTGTTCCTCAGCGGCGATGGCGTCACGGCGGACCGGGGCGTGTGCGAGGCCAGTGCCGAGCAGGCCGCCGTGAAGCGGCGACTGATCGAGCAGGCCGGCGCGACGTACGTGCTGGCCGACGCGAGCAAGCTGGGGCGCGCGAGCTCGCACTGGTGGACGCCCCTGCCCGCGGAGTGGACCTTGATCACCGACCCCTCGGCCACCGAGGAGCAGCTCGCCTGCTTCCGCGCCCGGCCCGGCGTCACGGTCGTTGTCGCTCCGGCAGCCGGGACAGCGGGCTTGTCCGGTCCACGAGAGGCCCGCGGCGATCACGCCCGAAGCTAGCCCGCACGACGGCGTCCCGCGGACGGGCATCGGCGTGCAGCGGGAGCAGCGCGCGCCGGAGGTCCGCCCGGGACCGACGACGCCTCGGCGGCGCAGGGCCCACGCGGTCGGAAGTCCGGCGGTTCCCGCTCCGCACCGGGGACCTGATGTCCGCCCTCGTCGGTCCCGCCGTCACGTCCCCCGATAACGACACTGTCGCACCGCCGGAGCCGGGTCCCGCTCCGCCCGCCCCGGCGGTGCCGCGCGTATCACCGGATGGGTTCTGCCGGTGCTCTGCCGGGTGCCCTCATGGCCGGTCGGGACCGGATCCGGCACCGGTCCGGACGATCGCCTGGGCGATGGTGTCCAGGTCCTCAGCGGTCAGGGTGAGGGTCGCCGCGGGCAGCCAACCGTCCACCTGCTCCGGCCTGCGTGCTCCGACGATCGCGGCGGTGACACCAGGCCAGGCCAGTGTCCAGGCGACAGCGACAGCTCCGGCCGACACACCGTGCCGCTGCGCGATCGGTTCCAGCGCGGTGGCCAGCGCGAGATTCGCGGCCAGGTTGGTCGTGAACTCCGGGTTCTCCCGGCGGTGGTCGTCCTCGGGCAGGGCTGCGACGCGCTCTTCCGTGAACGCGCCGGTGAGCAGCCCGGACTGCATGGGGGAGTAGACGATGGCCCCGGTGGCATGCTGTGCGCACCACGCCAGCTCCGCGGCCGCTTCTCGTTTGATGGCTGAGAACGGTGGCTGCAGCGAGTCGACGTGCCCCACCTTCTCGGCGATCTCCAGCTGCGCGAGGTCGTGATTGGACAGGCCGACCGCCCGGACCTTGCCCTCGTCGCGCAGGTCGACCATCGTCTGCCAGTAGTCCTCGAGGGCGGTTCCGTCCTCCGCGGGCCAGTGCACCTGGTAGAGGTCGATCCGCTCGACGTCCAGCCGGCGCAGCGAGTCCTCGACTTCCCGTCGCACACTCGCTGCCGACATGATCCGCTCGGGTGCCGCTCGCCTGTTTTGCTGGTCCCAGACCAAGCCGCACTTGGTGAAGATGTACGGCCGATCGGATTCCGGCATTCCGGCCAATGCACGAGCGACGACCTCCTCTGATCGTCCGAGCCCGTAGACCGCGGCGGTGTCGATCCAGTTGATCCCCTGGTCGACCGCGTGCCGGATCGCCGAGATCGACTCGTCGTCGTCCTGGGACCCCCAGCCGGCGGCCCAGTCACCGCCACCGATCGCCCAGGCGCCGAAGCCTACGCGGGTCAGATCCATCCCGGTGTCGCCGAGGGGTGCCGTTGGCAAGGACAAGGTTCTCTCCTCAAATCCCGGTTGCTGCGTTCGCAGTCCACTCTTCCGCGGGCGGGTTGACCTGTCCAACAGAAGAAATCGCACAGATTCATCGGCTAGGCTGCACAATCATGGAGCTGCGTCATCTCGAGTACTTCGTGGCGGTCGCCGAGGAACGGCACTTCACCCGCGCAGCGCGCCGGCTCATGGTGTCCCAGTCCGGCTTGTCCGCCTCGATCCGGACGTTGGAACGCGAACTGGGAGGACCGCTGTTCGTCCGTTCCACGCGACGTGTCGAACTCACCGAGATCGGTCGCGCGGTCCTCACCGACGCGCGGCGCGCCATCGCGGGCGCCGAGGCGGCGAAGCAGGCCGCCGCGGAGGTCCAGGGACTTGTCAGAGGCGTGCTGGCGGTCGGGACCGAGCAGTGCATCGGCGTCGTGGACGTCCCCGGGGCCCTCGCGAAGCTCCACGCGGCACACCCTCGCATCGAGATCCGGCTCCGGCACAGCGGGTCGGCCGATTTGATGCGAGAGCTCGTCGCCGGGCAGCTCGACGTGGCTTTCGTCGCGGGGGACGAGCCGGTTCAGGACAGCGTGCGCACGGTGCCCCTGGCGGCCGAACCGATGGTTCTGCTGACCGGGCCGCGGCATCCGCTGGCAACCGTCGACGTACCGGCCTGGTCGGAGTTGTCCGCCGAGACCTTTGTGGACTTCCATCGTGACTGGAGTATCCGCCAGGTGACGGATCACGCCTTTGCGGAGCAGGGACTCACTCGTCGCGTGGCTTTGGAGGTCAACGACGTGCACAGCCTGCTGGATCTGGTCCGGTGCGAATTGGGTGTGGCGATCGTGCCGCGGCCGGTGGCGATGAAGGACAAGGCAGCGGGCCTGGTGTCGCGACCGCTGCCGGGCGAGGTGCTGTGGCGGGTGTCGCTCGCTGTCGGCGATGGTGCGCACGCGAGTCCGGCGGCCCGGGCGTTCTGCGCGCTCTGCGGTGCGCTCACCGCCGAGTGAGGCACGAGACGGGAGCACGGCCGAGGTCCTCACCCGCTCACCGTGTCGGGCGAGGCGGCCACTGCCCGGTCCGCCGCCCCCGCCGCCTCGAGCCGCGGCAGCGGGATCATCCCCAGCGCGGACAACACGAAGAACCCGGCGCACACGATCAGACCCGAGGACAGTCCGTACCCTGCGGCCAGTCCGCCGAGCGCCAACGGGGCGAAGGCCGAGACACCGCGGCCGACGTTGAAACAGAATCCGGCGCCGCTGGCACGCACCCGAGTGGGGAACAACCCGCCGAGATAGGCGCCGAACAGTGCCCCGAACGAGGCCAGGAAGGCGAACAACGGCCCGATCCAGACGAGCACGCTGTGGCTCGTGGTCAGTACGTAGACCGGGAGGATCAGGGCGGAGGCCAGGAGAGTGAGCATGATGGTGACCTTGCGGCCGATCCTGTCGGCGACGTAGCCGAAAACGTTGTAGCCGACGAACATCGCGGCGTTGTTCGCGGCGACCAGCAGAGCGACGAGCTTGATGTCGAGACCGCGGCCGGTCAGGAAGGTGGGCAGCCACGTGCTGACCCCCCAGAACCCGACCTGGGCCAGCGCGACCACGACCGTCCCGAGCACCGTGGATTTCCGCAGTTCCGGTGCGAAGATTTCCTTGATGGTGACGGACCTGGAGCGTTCCCCGGCGCCGGTGCGGCGCTGCGCCAGCCAGCTGGTGGACTCCTCGATCGTGACGGCGACGACGAGCACCGGGACCAGTACCGCCGCGCCCAGAACCAGGAACATCAACCGCCAGTCGGGTAGCAGCAGAGAGCCGGCCAGCGAGGCGATCACGCCGCCCACCGGGAACGCCGCGATCACGAACGCGACCGCGCGGGCACGCTGGTGTTCGGGCCAGGCCTCCACGACCAGTGTCGAGACGGCGCTCCACACGCCACCCAGCCCGAACCCGGCGACGAACCGCAGGGTGAGCAGCAGCCAGAAACCGCCGGGGACCGCGAGGAGTGCCGTGAACACCCCGAAAACCAGCAATGAGGTGAGCAATGCGGTCTTGCGTCCGTGGTTGTCGGCGAACCAGCCCGCCGACAGGCTGCTGAAGCCGATGCCCAGCAGTGTCGCGGTGGCCAGCCACCCGCCCTGCACGGCCGTGAGGTGCAGATCCGAGCGGATGGTGGGTAGCGCGACCGTCAGAGCGACGAGCTCGACGGCGTCGAAGGTGTAGGCGAGGAAGCAGCTCGCGAGAACCGTCCACTTCGTACGGTTTGCCATGGGGTGACTCCGATGTCAGGGCTTCGTGCCGGCATGACGCGGACAGCCATGTGGTGGTCTGGTGGCGCCGGCGGGTGTGGGTTCGTCGGGCAGTGCGGCATCCGGGCGCCGGTTCTCGACCCGCACGGCACGGCGACGGGTGCGCGGTCGCACGCCGGTGCGCGGTCCGCGAACGGGGCCACGACGACATCCGTGTGCTCGTGGCCCCGCCGTTCGGGTTCAGTTGAGCCGGAACGGGTCGCGGGCGTTGCCCGCGAGATCGACCCACACCGCTTTCGTGTCGGTGTACTCACGCACGGCGTCCATCCCGCTTTCCCGGCCCCAGCCGCTGTGGCCGTTGCCGCCGAAAGGCACGTTCGGCGCGACCATGCGGTAAGCGTTGATCCACACGTTGCCCGCCCGCAGTCGGTGCGCCACCCGGTGGGCCCTGCGCACATCGTTCGTCCAGACACCGGCCCCCAGCCCGTACCGCGTCCCGTTGGCTATGCGGACCGCCTCGTCCTCGGTGCGGAAGCGCAGCACCGACAGCACGGGGCCGAAGATCTCCTCCTGCGCGATCTCCATGTCCGGACGCACCCCGGTGACGACGGTGGGGAGGTAGAACATGCCGCCGAGGGCCGGGTCGCCCCCTCCGCCGTGCACGATCCGCGCCCCCTCGGCGGCCGCCCGCTCCACGAAGCCCGTGACGGTCTTGAGCTGCGTCTCGTTGGCGAGCGGGCCCATCTCACTCGCCGGGTCGAGCGGATCACCGAGCTTGATGGCGCGGGTCCGCTCCACGAGGCGGTCCAGGACGGGTTGCTCGACCTCCTCGTGCACCACCAGGCGCGAACCGGCGACGCAGGTCTGTCCTGAGGCGGCGAAGATCCCGGCGATCACGCCGTCGACCACCGCGTCGAGGTCGCTGTCCGGAAAGACGACCTGGGCCGACTTGCCGCCGAGCTCGAGGGTGGTCCGGGCCAGGTGTGCCGCGGCGCCCTGGGCGACTTTGATGCCCACCTCCGGTGAACCGGTGAACGCCACCTGCCGCACGCCGGGATGAGCCACCAGCGCTCGGCCGAGGTCGGCGCTCTGCCCGGTCACGACGTTCAGCACACCCGGTGGCAGACCCGCTTCCACCGCCCGCTCGGCGAGCGCGAGCGCGGTGACCGGGGTGTATTCGGACGGCTTGACCACCAGTGCGCACCCGGCCGCCAGCAGCGGGGCGAACTTCCACATCAGCAGCGACAGTGGCGAGTTCCAGGGCACGATGGCCCCCACCACCCCGACCGGCTCGTGCCGGGTGTAAATGAGGAAATCCGGGTTCTGGGCGGGGATGACGTCGCCTTGTAGTTTGTCGGCGACGCCGGCGAAGTAGCGGAGCCACTCCGGTAGCGCCTTCGCCTGCCCGGAGGTCTCCCGGATCAACTTGCCGTTGTCGGTGCTTTCCAGGCGGGCCAGCTCGTCCGCGTCGCGTTCCAGGACGTCCGCCAGGCGGCGCATGAGGCGGGCTCGTTCGAAACCGGTGGCTCGTCCCCACTCGCCGGTCATCGCCGCGGTGGCCGCCTCGACGGCGCGGTCGACGTCCTCCGGTCCGCCGTCGGGCACGCTCGCCCACGCCCGGCCGGTGAAGGGGTTGACGGTGTCGTAGCGCCTGCCGTCGGCCGCTTCGGCCCACGTGGCGCCGATGCGCATCCGGTACTCCGCCAGTGTGGTTGTCACGCGGGGGCTCCGTTCCGTCCCTCAGGGGTGTTGAGATGTGACTGGGACTCACGGACGGCGGGCAGCGGACCGGTCGCGGCGAAGTAGCGTTGCCCTGCGACCAGGAGCTCCTCGGCGGGGAAACGGGTGATGACCTCGCATCCGTCGGCGGTCACCACCAGTTCCTCCTCGATCCGGGCGGCCGACCAGCCGTCCTTGGCGGGCCAGTAGGTCTCCAGTGCGAACACGTTGCCCTCCTCGAGGACCTCGGGGTGGTCGAGCGAGGTCAGACGGGAGAAGATCGGCTTTTCCCACACGGAGATACCCACGCCGTGCCCGTACTGCAGCGCGAAGGCCGCTTCCTCGTTGTCGAAGCCGAAGTCCTGTGCCTTCGGCCAGAGGGACACGATGTCGGCGGTGGTGACACCGGGTTTGACCGCGGCGAGTGAGACATCCATGATCTCACGCGCCCGTTTGTAGGCGTCGCGCATCGCCGGCGAGGCGCTGCCGACCGCGAACGTCCGGTAGTAGCAGGTCTGGTAGCCCAGGTAGGTGTGCACGATGTCGAAGTAGGCCGGGTCGCCGGGCCGCATCATCCGGTCGGAGTAGAGGTGCGGGTGCGGGTTGCAGCGCTCACCGGAGATCGCGTTGATCCCCGAGACGAACTCCGAGCCGTTGTCGTAGAGCAGTTTGGACACCAGCCCGACGGTCTCGTTCTCCTTCATCCCCGGCTTCAGAGCCCGGTACAGCTCCTCGTAGGCCATGTCGGCCAGGCCACAAGCGTGCGTGAGCAGGGAAATTTCGTCGCGCGTCTTGACGCGGCGCGCTTCGAGGAAGACCTGCTGCCCGTCCTGCACGTCGATCCCTTCGGCGAGCAGGGCCCGGTGCACGGGCAGCTCGATGAAGTCGACGCCGAGCGGTTCCTTGTCCAGCCCGTGCGCGCGCAGCTCCTCGGCGACTTTGGCGGCCACCGACTCCGCCCGGCCCGCCCCGGGGTGGATCGCTCCGCGCAGCGTGGAGATTCCGGCCCGGGACCGCGAGGTGCCGTCTTCGTCGGTGAGCCAGGGGTTGTACAGCTGGTGGTGCTTGGCGGCGGAACCGAAGTCCCACACGATCGGTTCGGCGCCGCGCATGAGCAACGCGAACCGGACCATCTTGTCGATGCCCCAGGTCCCGATGTGCGTCGCGGTCATGTACCGGATGTTGTAGAAGTCGAATGCCAGCACGGCACCGAACTCGGACCGCTCGAGGTGGTCCCGCAGCCGCGCCAGTCGTTCGGTGCGCAGCCGGTCCATGTCGATCCGCGCTTCCCAGTCGACGTTGGTGCTGCCGTAGGTGGCGATACCCATTTCCGTTTTCTCCTTGTTCTCAGTTCGCGGCCGTCAGGGGTGCCGGCTGCCAGCCGCCGCCCGTCCGCGCATCGGTGAGCCGTTCGCTGCGCGCGGCGCGATCGAACAACGCGTCCCGGTGCTCGGTGGCCAGGCGGCAAGCCCGCTTGGCGCGGTCGCCGATGAGGACACCGTGGTGTTTGACCACTTCACCGGCGACCAGGATCGTGTCGACCAGGCCGGGGTGGGCTGCGTAGACGAGCTGGCCGACGGGGTTGTTGAGCGGGGCCAGTGCGACGGTGTCCGCGCGGACGAGCAGAATGTCGGCCTGCTTGCCGGGGGTCAGCGAGCCCACCTTGTGGCCGAGTCCGAGCACGCGCGCGCCGTCGAGGGTGGCGAAGGACAGCACGTCGCGGGAGCCCAGCGAGACCTCCGGGCGGTCACTGGCACCCGGTTCCGAGTTGTCCAGCGCGCGCTGGGTGGCGAGGGCGACCCGCATGGTGCCCCACAGGTGACCCCCGTTCGACACGCACGTGTCGATCGACAAGCCGGGACGGATTCCTGCGGCGAGCAACCGGCCGGTCGCCGGCCAGCCGTGCCCCATCTGCATCTCGATGTCGGGTGCGATCGAGACGGTGCCCCCCGAGTCCGCTATCAGTCGCAGCTCGTCGTCGCCGAGGGTGTTGCAATGCACGTAGGTGGTGTCGGGACCGAGGAGCCCGCGCTCGGCCAACCGGCGGATCGGCCCGGAGCGGCCCCATTCGCCGTCACCCGCGTGCAGGGTGATCGGCAGGTCGAGTTCCCGCGCGAGCGCCACGTCGGACTCGGTGACGTCCACGGTGGCGAACTGCGGGCCGCGCAGGGCCATCGCCATGGTCAGGAGACCGTCTCCGGCTGAGAAGTGCTCGCCGCGCACGCGGCGCACGTCCCGGTCGTGCGGCACGTCGCTGGGCACCTGGTACATGTCCGCGCCGCCCCCGTGCGCGAACACGGCCCGGATCCCGGAGTCGGCCAGCGCGTGCACGGCGGCGTCGCTCTGCTCCGGGGTGTTGACGTTGTGCGACCAGTCGAGCAGTGTCGTGATGCCGCTGTCGAGTGCTTCGACGGCACCGGCGAAGTTGCCTGCGTAGGTGTCTTCCGCGGTGAAGAAGGCGCTCAGCCCCAGGTGGAGGCCGGTCATGTACTGGCCCAGCGTCCAATCCGCCGCGATACCGCGGAGGAAAGCCTGCCAGGTGTGCCGGTGCGTGTCGATCAGCCCGGGCATGACGATGCAGCCGGACGCGTCGATGATCTCGGCGTCGACCGGCCCCAGATCCGGGGCGAGTGCCTCGATCCTGTCGTCCTCGACGAGCACGTCACCGCGGGCCAGGTCACCGAGCGTCGGATCCATCGACACGATCGTGCCGTTCTTGATGAGACGTCGCTGTGTCATCGTTATTCCTTTCCCCGGATGTCGATCAGGGTTTTGCCCCCGCCGGCCAGTCCGTCGTGGATCCGGTCCAACGGCAGCACCCTGGCCACGATCTCGGTGGCCAGGTCCAAGCGGGACAGCAGGTCGACCGCCGCCGGCAGGTCGCGCCGGCAGACGTGCGCACTGGACGTTCGAATGTCCTTTTCGGACACTACGGCGGCCCGCAGGTCGAACTCGGCGGTGCCGCCGGGCAAGCCGACCGCGACGATCCGGCCGCCGGGAGCCGTCGCATCGAGTGCCATGCGCAGGCCGGCGGCCGCGCCGGAGGTCTCGAAGACCGTGGCCAGCCCGCGGAACGCGGTCGCCCCGGTCTGCCCGTCCACCTGCTGAGTGGTGGCCGCGCCCAGGCGCCGTGCGGCAGCCAGGCGGACGGGGTCGAGGTCGGCCACGTGGACGGTCAGTCCGCGATCCGCCGCGGCGGCCACGAGGAGCGCGCCGACGCCGCCGGCACCGATCACGAGGATCTCGCTGTCCTCGGGCACCTGTCCCCGGTCCAGCGCGTGCATCGCGATCGAGACCGGCTGGGCCAGTGCGGCGTTGTCGTCCGTGCACCCGTCCGGTACACCTGCGCACATCGCCGCGGGCACCGTGACGAATTCGGCCATCCCGCCGTGCGTGCTCAGCCCGTAGGTGTGGTAGCGACGGCACAGGTTCGTCCGTCCCGCGCGGCAAGGCGGGCAGTCACCACACCAGTGGCCCGCCCCCGCGACGATCCGCGCACCTTCGGCGAAACCCGCCGCCGTTCCCGCCCGGGTCACCGTGCCCATGAACTCGTGACCGATGATCGTCGGGCCGAGGTGTCCCGACCACGGGTGGCGTTCGCGGAGGGGCGTCATCGGACCACCGTGCGCGTACTCGTGCGCGTCGGTACCGCAGAGGCCGCACCGGTGCACGGCGATGGTGACCTCGTCCGGGCGCGGGACCGGCGGATCGGGCACTTCCTCGACCCGCAGGTCCCCGGGTCCGTGCAGGACGGCGGCCTTCACCGCGTCGGCCCATCCGGTCGTTCGCCGTCGGCGACGGCGATCATCAGCTCCGCGGCCTCGCGGTCCGCCCGCTCGTCCCCGCAGATCTTCGCGAGCAGGTCGCGAGCGTGGCGGCCGGCGACCGCGTGCCCGCCGCTCCGAGCGACCGCGTAGGAGACGTCCTTGAGCAGTTGTGCGCTGCTCGCCCACACTTCACCGGGAGGATCGAGCACGAACGGTGCCCGGTAGTGCAGCATCGGTGAGGCGATGACGCTGTCCAGCATCACACTCGTCGCCTGGACGCGATCGATGCCGAATTCCGCGGCCAGGGCGAGGCCTTCGCCCCACGCGACCTCCTGGAGGGCCACCTGCAGGTTGATCGCCAGCTTCAGTGCGAGCGCGCTGCCGTTGACCTCGCTGACGTGCCGGACCGACCGCGCGAGTGCGTCCAGCACTGGACGTGCGCGGTCGAATGCCCGCACGGGCCCGCTCGACATGATCATGAGTCGCCCGCTCTCGGCGGCGTCGAGGCTGCCCGACACCGGTGTGTCGAGCATCGCCGCTCCGGCGCCCGCGACCGCGGTTGCGATCTCGGCGCTCACTTCGGGCTCGACCGTGCTGGCGTCGAGTACCACGTGCCGGTGTGACATCCCGGCGATGAAGCCGCCGGGTCCTCTTGCGACAGAGCGCAGCGCCTCGGAGTCCCACACCATGCACACGAGGAGCTCGCACCGTTCGGCGACGGCGCGCGGCGTGGACTGGGCGACCACGCCCGCGTCCTGCAGCGCTTCGACACGAGCGGGGGTGCGGTTCCAGGCGTGCACGGGATGGCCGAGCCCGGCCAGCCGCCGGGCGAAGCGCGAGCCCATGGCCCCCGTGCCGATCACGCCGATGGGTTCAGGCACCGGAGTCCTCCTCGGCCTGTCGCGCCGCCGACCCCGCCAGCACCTGATCCACGAAGCTCGCGCAGGAGCCCAGGTAGGACTCCGGGACCAGAAGCCGGTCCAGTTCCGCCGGATCGGTCGCCGCCCTGACCCGTTCGTCGTCGAGCAGCGCGTCCTTGAGCGACCGGCCGGATTCCCATGCGGCCATGGCCGCCTGGTAGACGACCTCGTGCGCCTCGGTCTTGCCCAGCTCGTTCGCGAGGCGCATCATCGCGACCTCGGACAGCATCAGGTCACCGAGACGGTGCAAGTTCCGCCGGATGGCTTCCGGGTGCACGATCAGGCCGTCGAGCAATCGGGTGGCGCGTTCGAGCAGACCGCCCGTGAGGATGAACGTCTCCGGCAGGACCGACCACTCGACGCCCCACACCGTCATGTCCCGCTCGTGCTCCTGGAGCATCGCGGTGAGCATGGCCGCCGGGGACTGCCGGGTGAGGATCGCGTTGGACAGCACGAACTCGGCCAGCATGGGGTTTCGCTTGTGCGGCATGGTGCTGCTGCCGACCTTGCCGAGGACGAACGGCTCCTCGATTTCGGCGACCTCGGTGCGCTGCAGGACGCGAATCTCGTTCGCGATCTTCCCGCAGGTGGCGGAGATCATCGAGAGCACGCAGGTCAGCTCGGCGAAGCCGTCCCGCGCGGTGTGCCAGGCGATGTCCGGAGTGCCGAGATCGAGGTGCCGGGCCATGCGGTGCAGCAATTCAGGGCCCTGTGGGCCGAACGAGGCCATCGATCCCACCGCCCCGCCGAGTTCGGCGACGAGCACACGTGGCCGCAGCTGGGTGAGCCGCTGGAGATGACGTTCGGCTTCGGCCAGCAGTACCGCGAACTTGAACCCGAGTGTGATCGGCAGCGCGTGCTGGGCGTGCGTACGCCCGATCATGGGCAGATCGCGGTGACGGCGCGCGAGTCCGGTCAATGTGCCGATGAGGTCGCGAAGGAGCGCGGCGGTCAGGTCGAGCGCGGCGCGCGCCTGCAGGACCAGGCCCGTGTCGGTGATGTCCTGTGTGGTCGCTCCGTAGTGGACCCACCCACCGGCGTCGCCGCTGCGGGCGGCCAGCTCGCGGATCACGGGCACCAGGGGGTGTGCCGTGCGCCCGATCTCGGTCGCGAGCGCGTTCAGGTCCCACTCCGTCGCCAGCGCGCTCGCGGCGATGGTGTCCGCGTCGTCCGCGGGGACGATTCCGAGATCGGCCTGTGCCCTCACGAGCGCGACCTCGACGTCGAGCCACGACTGGATCATCGCCCGGTCGGTGAAAACATCCCGGATCTCCGCGGACGCGAACAACGAGCCCAGCGCGCGCGAATCGGTCAGGTGCGCGGCCGGTGCCTCAGATGCCACGGTGTGCTTCTCCTTGTCCTGTCGAAAACGCGGCAGCGCTCCCGGCCCCGGTGACACGCGACCGCCGCGGAACCGCCACGACCGAACCTGGCCGGTGTGGAGTGGGGAAGACGGCGAGATCGACGCCGCTGCGGCTTGGAAAGCTTTCCATGAATTCACCTTTCAGGCCCGGGACGGGGAGGGCCGAGGTCGTGTCGGTCCGTTCGCGGATCGCACCGCTGTTCCGCCGGATCCGTGCGTGCTGTCCCGATTCGGGTTCACTGCCGGTTCTGCGGACCCGGCGGCCTTCCGCACTGCTGGTGCAAGTCTTGCGGAACCCGTCATGGTCGTTCTCGTCGAGTCCCCGGGTGGTCATGGTTTCTGTCCGAGTCCGGGGAGTCCGGCGCCGACACACGAGATGGTGTGCTGTGTCCGCCGGCGCGAGCTCGTTGGGAACCTTTCCAACGGCTGCGTGAAGTCTCAATCCAATGAAACGGCTTGTCAAGGGGATGTCGACACCGAGTTGCACGACGCACATCTTCCTGGAAACGGGTTCCATGGAATAACGTTTCCATCATGGCTACCTTGAAGGACGTGGCGGAGTACACCGGCCTGGGTCTGGGCACGGTGTCCCGTGCGCTGAGCGGGCACCCGAACGTGCGACCGGAAACCAGGCGGAAGGTGGAGGCGGCCGCTCGAGAGCTCGGTTACTCGTCGAACGTGCTGGCGAGGGCGTTGCGTCGCAACCGGAGTTATTCGGCAGGCCTGATCCTCCCCGATCTGGAGAACGAGTTCTACACGACGGCGGCTTCGGTCGTGCAGCGGGTGCTGCGCACCGAGGGTTACCGGCTGCTGGTGTCGTGCAACAACAACTCGGCGGACGTCGACCAGGAACTGTTGCGATCGTTGATGGAAAGCCGCGTGGACGGAATCGTGCACGTCCCGTGCACGTCCGAGGGCGCCGACGCGGTACGCGCACTCGACCCGCGGATTCCGGTGGTCGAGTACGCCCGCCGATCGTCGGCCCGGGGGGTGGACAGCGTCATCGGTGACGACGAGCGCGGTGCCGCCGAAGTGGTGCGGCATCTCGTCGATCTCGGCCATCGGAGTATCGCCATGATCACCGGGCCGGCGGACCTGAGCACGACCGTGGACCGGGTGCGCGGCTTCCACGACGCGTGCGCCCGGTCCGGGTTGCCCAAGCGGGGCTGTCCGATCCTGCACGGACCGTCCTACGACGTCGAGTGGGGCGAAGCCGCCACCGATCGCGTCCTGGAACGTCACCCGGCCGTGACCGCGATCTTCGTCGCCGGGGCACGCGGCGCCCTCGGTGCGCTCAAAGCCCTGCGGAACCGGAACCTGTCCGTGCCGTCGGACCTCTCACTCGTGGGCTTCCTCGGATCCGGGTGGCTCGACGTCACCGATCCGCCTCTCACACGGTATGTCCTGCCTTTGGAGGACATGAGCGCGATGACCGCGCGGCTGCTCCTGGACCGCATCCAGCACCCGCGCGACGGCCGGCGGACGGAACCGAACGTGATGCGTTTCGAGGGCAGGCTCATGGTCCGGGAGTCCACGGCGCCGCCACGGACGCACGAGCTCACGTGACCTGGAAGAGCTCCGGGTGCCGCCCCAGTTCGACGCGCGT
The DNA here is from genome assembly GCF_013410405.1 of Amycolatopsis endophytica. NCBI lineage: Bacteria > Bacillati > Actinomycetota > Actinomycetes > Pseudonocardiales > Pseudonocardiaceae > Amycolatopsis > Amycolatopsis endophytica. The sequence goes on along the minus strand of NZ_JACCFK010000002.1, from coordinate 1,211,526 downwards.
GCGGCGGATGTGGAGTTCGAGGATGCGCTCGGCGGAGGTGTGGTCGCGGTCGCGCAGGGCCTCGATGAGCAGGTGGTGCTCGGAACCGATGATCCAGCGTCGGTGCTCGCCGGTGAGCCTCGTGAACGCGCGCCGGTAGTGCTGGGTGGTGTCCCACAGGCGCGCCACGATCGAAGCCAGCTCTTCGGCACGGTGATGACGATAGGTGGCCCAGTGCAACCGCCGGTCGAGGACGAGGAACTCCTCCACGTCGTGGGCGCGCTCGATCTGCTCCTGCAGCCGGGTCAGTTCGACGATGTCGTCGTCGGACAGCCGGGGTGCCGATTCGGCGAGCAACAGCGGTTCCACCCGTTCCCGGATCTTGTAGCTGAGCTCGCATTCGCGCATGTCCATGCTGGCGACCCACGCGCCCTGGTTCGCGCGCAGGGTGACCAGACCGCGGGATTGCAGGATGCGCAGCGCCTCGCGCACCGGCAGCCGGCTGGTCCGCAGCTCCTCGGCGAGCTCGTCCTGGATGATCCGGGCACCGGGCGCGAGCGTGCCGTTGAGGATCCGCTCGCGGATCTCCTCGGCGATGCGCTGGCTCGCGACGGCCGCCGGGACGCCGTTGCGACCAGTCACGCTCGGCTCCTTCCGTCATGCGAAGGCTTCCGGGTTGCGGTCGAAGGCCTTGCCGTGTGGGTAGGACACTAGCTCACACTGCAGACCCCACGGCGACAGGAAGTACACCCAGCGTTGCCCCTCGTGGGGACCGGCGCTGGAGGTCGGCTCACCCAGTACGCGCAGGCCGCGATGGCGGAGATCGGCGACGGCCGCATCGAGGTCATCCACGTAGAACGCCAGGTGATGACCGCCGATGTCGCTGTTGCGCGGTGGCTCCGGACGCTGATCGGGCGCGTGGTACTCGAACACCTCGAGGATCGACCGCCCGCCGAGCCGGTAGAAGTGCAGGCGCGGCACGACGGCCCGTTCGTGCACGTCGAGATGGTCCCGCATCCAGTTGCCGTGGTCGTCGCGCAGGGGGCCCAAGGTGTACAGGTATTCGCACCCGAGAACGTCGACGAAGAACTCGCGGGCCTGGTCGAGGTCGGGAACGGTGATCCCGATGTGATCGACACCCGCTAGGCCGGGGACAGGCACAGCGCCTCCAATGGATCCAATCTAGCTTGCATTTACGGTAGCTAGCGCGCATAGTACGGGATGTAGCCGCCAGTTGGATCCATTTGGCGGGAGTTCATCTTCAGAGGAGCCTTGATGCCCACCCGTGAGAACCTGGCCGCCGCCGCCCCGTGGGTTCACCTCGCCACGTCACCCGAGGACTGGGACAGCGCGGATCCGGATCTGCTGCTGCGGATGCTGGGCCAGGCACTGTGGATCCGGACGTTCGAGGAGTACGTGCTGGAACTGGCCGGGCAGGGGCTCGTGCACGGGCCGGCGCATTCGAGCGTCGGCCAGGAGGGCGGTGCGGTCGGCTCGATCGTGGCGCTGCGCAGTGACGACTACGTCAACGGCTCGCACCGCGGACACCACCAGTTCCTCGCGAAGGCGTTCGGGCACGTGATGTCCCGCAAGTCCGGGGTGCTGCCCGAACTGGACGACGAAGTGCGCACGGTGCTGCGCCGCACGCTCGCCGAGATCTGCGGGCTGGCCGAGGGGTACTGCCGCGGCAGGGGTGGCTCGATGCACCTCCGCTGGCGGGAGGCGGGCGCGATGGGCACCAACGCGATCGTCGGCGGCGGTGTCCCGCAGGCGGCGGGCTTCGCCTTCAACCAAAGCCGCGCGGGCACCGATGCCGTCACGGTCACCTACTTCGGCGACGGGGCGGTGAACATCGGATCGGTTCTGGAAACGTTCAACCTCGCCGCGGCGTGGCGGCTGCCCGTGTGCTTCTTCATCGAGAACAACCAGTACGCCGTCTCGACCTCGGTGGCCGAGGCGACCGGGGAAGCACGGCTCTCCGGCCGTGGCCCGGGGTTCGGGATCCCGAGCTGGCGAGTGGACGGGATGGATCCACTGGCGGTGCACCTGGCGATGACCGAGGCGCTGGCGCATATGCGCACCGGGAACGGTCCGACGATCGTGGAAGCCGACGTGTACCGGTACTTCCACCAGAACGGGCCGTACCCGGGCAGCGCCTTCGGTTACCGCGACAAGGCCGAGGAGCAGGCCTGGCGCGATCGCGACCCGGTGGATCTGCTGCGGGCACAGGTTATCCGGCGCGAACTGTCCACATCGGAGGAGGTGGCGGCGTTCCGTGAGGAGGCCACCGCCGCCCTGCGCGAGATCGGGGACTCGCTGCTCGAACCCGTGCCGGACGGCAAGCCGGGGCAGCGGCGGATCAAGGCGTCCGCGTGGCCGGACCCCGGTTTTGTCGACGTCGGAGTACGTGGCGATCTCAGCGAGCTGGCGGGAAGCCGGTACGAGGAGGCCGACACGTTCTCGGGCGAGCTCGGGGAACGCCGGTTCATCGACGTGGTGAGCGAGGTGCTCGCCAGCCGGCTCGAGACCGACGAGCGGGTCGTCGTGCTGGGCGAGGACGTGCACCGGCTCAAGGGCGGAACCAACGGCGCCACCCGCGATGCCATCGAAGTCGCACCCGGCCGGGTGCTGGGCACTCCGATCAGCGAGAACGCGTTCACCGGGCTTGGCGGCGGGCTTGCCCTGGACGGGCGGTTCCGGCCGGTTGTGGAGTACATGTACGCGGACTTCATGTGGGTGGCGGCCGACCAGCTGTTCAACCAGGTCGCCAAGGCGCGCCACATGTTCGGTGGCGAAAGTCCGGTGCCGTTCGTGCTGCGGACGAAGCTCGCGGCCGGCACCGGGTACGGCTCGCAGCACACGAACGATCCCGCCGGTGTGCTCGTGACGGCTCCGGGGCTGCGTGTGGTCGCACCGTCCAACCCGTTCGACTACGTCGGCTTGTTCAACACCGCGATCGCCTGCGAGGACCCGGTCGTCGTGCTCGAGCACGTCGACCTCTACACCACGACCGGAACCGGACCGGTATCCGATGTGGACTACCGGATACCCGTCGGGAAAGCGGCGTTGCGCCGCGAGGGCGGTGACCTGACCGTGATCTCCTACTTGTCCATGGTCGGCCACTGCCTCGAAGCGCTCGACCAGGTGCCGCAGCTGCAGGCCGACCTGATCGACCTGCGCTGGCTGGACCACGCCAGCCTGGACTGGGACACGATCGAGCGCAGCGTGCGCAAGACCAACCGGGTGCTGATCGTCGAGCAGGGTGCCCGCGGCATGTCCTACGGTGGCTGGCTGGCCGACGAGATCCAGCGTCGCCTGTTCGACTGGCTCGACGCGCCGATCGAGCGCGTCACCGGCGGGGAGGCTTCGCCGAGCATCAGCAAGGTCCTCGAGCGCGCGGCGATCGCGCGCACCGAGGAAGTCGTCACCGCCTTGCGCGACATCGCCGCCCACTGACGTCCAGAGAACGAGGAGCCCAAACCATGGCGACGCTGCTGCGTATGCCCGAAGTCGCGGCCGGTGCGACCGAAGCCGTGCTGTCCGAGTGGCTCGTGAAGGAGAACGACCCCTTCCGGGCGGGCGATCCGATCGCGGTGATCGAGACCGACAAGGCGTCGGTCGAGCTCGCGGCCGAAGAGGATGCGACGATCCTGCGCGCGCTCGTGCCGGGTGGCTCGTCGGTCGAGGTCGGTTCCCCGATGGCGGTGCTGGGGGCCGACGGGGAGGAGGTCGCTGACCTCGACCGCGTACTGGCCGATCTCGGCGTCGCGGACGCCCCCGCGCCGGCGCCCGCCCCGGCCCGGCGTGACGTCCCGGAACCCACGCCCGCTCCGGCACCGGAACCCGTCCCGGCCGAGAACACGCGGCGCATCTTCATCAGCCCGCTGGCCCGCAAACTGCTCAAGGAAGCCGGCTTGACCCCCGAGCAGGTACCGGGCACCGGCCCGAACGGTCGGATCACCCGCCGGGACGTCGCGCAGGCGATCGCCGTCGCACGGCGGCAGAACGCCACGCTGCCGGCACCCACCGCTCCGTCCCCGGCCGGCGCGACCGCCCAACCGGCGGCCGGGGGCGGATTCCAGGAGATCCCGCACTCCCGGCTGCGGCGTGCGGTCGCCGCCCGGCTCACCGAGAGCAAGCGGACGGTCCCGCACTTCTACCTCAAACGCGCCGCGCGGGTGGACGAGCTGCTGACGCTGCGGCAGCGGCTCAACGAGGTGTCGCCGCACAAGATCTCGGTCAACGACCTGGTGCTGCGTGCGGTCGCGGTGGCCCACCAGGAGGTCCCCGAGGCGAACGTCGTGTGGACCGAAGACGCGCTCCGGCAGTTCGACTCGGTCGACATCGCCGTCGCCATCGCGTCGGAGCGGGGGCTCGTCACCCCGGTGTTGCGCGACGTAGGCAAGGCCGCGCCGAGCGCGATCGCGGCGCAGGTGCGCAGTTTCGCCCGGGCCGCCGACGAGGGGAGCCTGCGTCAAAGCGATCTCGAGGGCGGCTCGATCAGCGTGACGAACCTCGGCATGTACGGCGTGGACGAGTTCTCGGCCATCATCAACCCCCCACATGCGGCGATCCTGGCCGTCGGAGCCGCCGCCGAGATCCCGGTCGTGGTCGACGGAGCCGTCGGCGTCGCGACTCAGGTGTCACTCGTGCTGTCGGTGGATCACCGCGCCATCGATGGCGCGCTTGCCGCCCGCTGGATGGCGGCATTGGTACGCGTTCTCGAGGAACCGTTGCGGCTTCTCGCCTAACGCGGCGGTGCCGTCGATCCGCGTACCACCAGGTGCAGCGGAAGCGACACCGTCTTCGGGGTGGGGTCGGGGCGGTCCAGCTGCTCCAGCAGCAGCTGGGCCGCTTCCGCGCCGAGCCGGTGATGCGGCACGTGCACCGTGGTCAGCGGCGGCACCAGCTTGTCCACGAAACGCATGTCGTTGAACCCGACGAGGGACACCTCCCGCGGGCAGTCGAGGCCGTGTTCGCGCAGGCCCTGCAACACGCCCAGGGCGATCATGTCGTTGCCGGCGACGATGCCGGTGGTGCCGGGGTGCTCCTCGAGCAACCGGTGCGTGGCTTCGAGGCCCGCTTCCTCCGTGTAGGACGCGCACGTCAGTATCGGCGCCTCGTCACCGGCGCACTGCCGGAAGGCGCGCGCCCGTAGCGACCCCGTCGACAAGCCGGCCGGCCCGGCCAGGTGCGCGAGGTGTCGATGGCCCAGCTCCGTCAGGTGGTCGACCACCGCGGCCATCCCGGCGACGTCGTCTCCGAGCACGGCCGGGAACAGCGGAACGTCGGTAGACCGGTTCACGAGCACGACCGGGATGCCCTGCTCGTGCGCGCGCGTCAGCAAGGGGTCCTCGCGGCGTGCGGTGGCGATCAGGAACCCGTCCACGCGCCGGGACAGCAGCGCGTCGAACTGGGCTTCGGCGCGCTCCGGGGCGTTGTCGGTGTTCGCCAGCAGCGCGGTGTAGCCCTGGCTGCCCAGCGCGTCCTCGATACCTCGGACCACCAGCGGGAACAACGGGTTGGTGAGGTCGGGGATGAGGACGCCGACCGTGGCCGAGCGGTTCGTGCTGAGGCTGCGCGCCACGGTGTTCGGCTGGTAGCGCAGCCGTTTCGCCGCCGTCAGCACCCGCCGTGCCGTCGCCGGGTTGACCTGGCCGCTGGTTCGCGGGTTGAGGGCTCGGGACGCAGTCGCCTTGTGCACTCCGGCGAGTTTGGCGACATCGGCGATCGTGGGCGGCTTGTCCATGCGCTCATGGTACGTGCTGTGCAACCGGTCGCACGGTCAGGGCCAGGCAATTTCCCGGACAAGCTTGACAAGGTCCGCAGGCATCGCCAAGCTCTGATGCAACCGGTTGTGGACGCTGTCGCGTGATGCTCAGGAATCCGCCTGCTGGCCGCGCCGCGACCGGGTGCGAACCCGGAATCAATCGACATCGTCGAGAGGACGAAACATGGGCTACCGCGCCACCGAGCGCCCGACGATCGGGTGGATCGGCACCGGTCGGATGGGCTTCCAGCTGGCCGCCCGGCTGCTCGAGGCCGGCCACGACGTGGCTGTCTACAACCGCACCCGGGCCAAGGCCGAGCCGTTGACCGAACTCGGCGCCTCCGTTGTGGACAGTCCTGCGGACCTGGCCGACAAGGACGTGGTCTTCGTGATGGTGTCCGCCTCGGCGGACCTGGCGGCGGTGACCACCGGCGAGAACGGCGTGCTCAGCCGGGCCGACGCGGCACCGGGGCTGATCGTGGACTCGTCCACGGTGTCGACCGGGGCCTCGGCCGAAGCCCGCGCCGCGGCGGCCGGCCGCGACACCGACTTCCTGGCCGCCCCGGTGAGCGGCAACCCCAAGGTCGTCAAATCGGGCAAGCTGACGCTCGCCGTCTCCGGGCCGCGCGAGGCGTTCGACGCCGCCCGCCCGTTGCTGGAGGTGCTCGGCCGGGGCGTGACCTACGTCGGCGAAGGAGAGGTGGCACGCCTGGTCAAGATCGCCCACAACGTGTTCCTCGGCGTGGTGACCCAGTCCCTCGCGGAGATCACCGTGCTGGCCGAGAAGGGTGGTACCAGCCGCGAGGCGTTCCTCGAGTTCCTGAACAACTCGGTGATGGGGTCGGTGTTCAGCCGGTACAAGACACCCGCACTGGTGAACCTGGACTTCACTCCCACGTTCACCATGCCGTTGCTGCGCAAGGACTTCGACCTGGGCCTCGAGGCGGCCCGGGAACTGGAGGCGCCGATGCCGGTCGCCGCCGCGGCCGCACAGCTGGTGTGCGAGGCCATCGGAGGGGGCTCGCGGGAGAACGACTTCGCCGAGCTGCTCCTGGAGCAGGCGCGGCGGTCCGGGATCGAGCTCAAGTCCGAGCACGCGACCGTCGACGACGGGCTGGAGGGTTGAGATGACCGCCGTCGTGAGCGCGCGCCCCTTGCCCGCGCCGGGCCACGGCGCGGTGGACTTCGAACAGCGGGTCGACTTCGGACGGCTGCGCGACTACCGCATCGGCCGGGCCAGGGCGGCACTGGAGTCGTCCGAGTGCGGTGCCTTCCTGCTGTTCGACTTCTACAACATCCGGTACGTGACACAGACGTGGATCGGCGGCGCGCTCGGCGACAAGATGACCCGGTACGCGCTGCTGACCCGCGGCGGAGAGCCGGTGCTGTGGGACTTCGGCTCTGCCGCCAGACACCACCAGCTGTACTCACCGTGGCTCCTGCCCGAGAACTCGCGGGCCGGAATGCTGGGCCTGCGCGGGGCGATCGCGCCGAGCGCGGGCCTGATGGAGTCCGCGGTCCGGGAGATCAAGGGCATGCTCACCGACGCCGGACTGGCGGACCAGCCGGTGGGCGTGGACATCGTGGAGCCGCCCTTCCTGTTCGAAATGCAGCGGCAAGGGTTGCGGGTGCTCGACGCGCAGCAGCTGATGCTGGACGCGCGGCAGATCAAGTCGGCTGACGAGATCACCCTGCTCACCCAGGCCGCCGCGATGGTCGATGGCGTCTACCAGGACATCGTGGAGGTGCTCAAGCCCGGCATCCGGGAAAACGAGATCGTCGCGCTGGCCAACAAGCGGCTGTACGAGATGGGCTCGGATCAGGTCGAGGCGATCAACGCGGTCTCCGGGGAGCGCTGCAACCCACACCCGCACAACTTCTCCGACCGCCTCATCCGCCCTGGCGACCAGGCGTTCTTCGACATCATCCAGTCCTACAACGGGTACCGGACCTGCTACTACCGCACGTTCAGCGTCGGCAGCGCCACCGCGGCCCAGCGTGACGCCTACACCAGGGCTCGCGAGTGGATGGACGCCGCCATCGAGGTCGTGGGCCCGGGCGTCGGGACGGACGAGGTCGCCCGCGTGTGGCCGGCCGCCACCGAGTTCGGGTTCGCGAACGAGATGGCGGCCTTCGGTCTGCAGTTCGGCCACGGGCTCGGGCTCGGCCTCCACGAGCGGCCGATCATCTCCCGGCTCAACAGCCTGAGCAACCCGGTCGAGATCCAGCCGGGAATGGTGTTCGCGCTCGAGACCTACTGTCCGGCCGCCGACGGGTTCTCCGCGGCACGGATCGAGGAGGAGGTCGTCGTGACCGAGCAGGGCGCGCACGTGATCACCAAGTTCCCCGCGCAGGAACTGTTCATCGCCAACGAGTACTGACAGGAGTGCCGTGAAGACCATCGACCTCGACGGGATCGTGAAGGCGGTGCCGGCCGAGTTGTTCATCGGCGGCGCTTGGCGGCCTGCCTCGGACGGTGCCCGCATCTCCGTCGCCGACCCGGCCACGGAGCAGGAGATCGCCTCGGTCGCGAGCGCGTCCGTGAACGACGGGCTCGACGCCGTCACCGCGGCGCACCAGGCCGGGCCGGGCTGGGCGGCGACCGCCCCGAGGGAGCGAGCCGAAATCCTGCGCCGCGCCTTCGAGCTGATGACCGAACGCGCGGACGGCCTCGCCGCGTTGATCGTGCTGGAGAACGGCAAGACGCTGGCGGATGCCCGCGGTGAGGTCGCCTACGCCGCGGAGTTCTTCCGGTGGTACTCGGAAGAGGCGGTGCGCGGGCTCGGCACCGTCCAGACGGCACCGTCCGGGGCCAACCGGATTCTCGTGCTGCGGCAACCGATCGGCGTGTGCGTGCTGGTCACCCCGTGGAACTTCCCGGCCGCGATGGCGACGCGCAAGATCGGCCCCGCGCTCGCCGCGGGCTGCACCGTGGTGCTCAAGCCTGCCAGTGAAACTCCGCTGGCGGCGCTCGCGATCGCCGGAATCCTCACCGAAGCCGGCGTGCCGGCGGGCGTGGTGAACGTGCTGCCCTCGGCCCGATCCGGGGTCGTCGTGCGCGCGATGATGGACGACCCCCGGGTGCGGAAGGTGTCGTTCACCGGCTCGACCGAGGTCGGCAGGCGGCTCCTGGCCGGCGCGGGTGAGACCGTGGTCAGTTCGTCCATGGAATTGGGCGGCAACGCGCCGTTCCTCGTGTTCGCCGACGCCGACCTCGAGGCCGCGGTGGACATCGCGATGGTCGCGAAGATGCGCAACGGCGGGGAGGCGTGCACGGCGGCCAACCGGTTCTACGTCGAACGTCCGGTGGCCGAGGAGTTCACCGCGCTGCTCGCGGCGAGGATGGGCGAACTGCGGATGGGGCACGGACTCGAGGAAGGTGTGGCACTTGGCCCGCTGGTCAACGCCGAATCGCGGGACAAGGTGGCGGACCTGGTGGCGCGAACGGTGGCGATGGGCGCGACCGTCGTCACTCCCGGCTCTTCCGTGGACGGGCCGGGGCACTTCTACCCGCCGACGGTGCTCGCCGATGTCCCGCCGGGTGCGCCCGTGCTGACGCAGGAGATCTTCGGGCCGGTCGCGCCGGTGGTCGCGTTCGACCGGGAAGCGGAGGCGGTGGAGCTGGCGAACGACACCGAATACGGGCTGGTGTCCTACGTCTGCACCGCAGACCTCGCGCGGGGGCTGCGGGTCGCCGAAGCTCTGGACTCCGGCATGGTCGGGCTGAACCGCGGGGTGGTCTCGGATCCGGCCGCGCCCTTCGGCGGCACGAAGCAAAGCGGGATCGGTCGCGAGGGCGGGCACGAGGGCATGCTCGAGTTCACCGAATCCAAGTACATCGCGGTCGAGTGGTGAGAGCCATGACCACGAGAACGAGAACCCTCATCACCGGCGGCATCGTCTTCAGCGTGGACCCCGCCATCGGTACTCTGCCCCGAGGCGACGTACTCATCGAGGACGGCGTCATCCGGGCGGTCGCCCCGGAACTCGAGGTGACCGACGCCAGGATCGTCGACGCGGAGAACCGCATCGTGCTGCCCGGTCTGGTCGACACGCACCGGCACCTGTGGCAAGCCGCCGTCCGGCAGATCGCCGCGGACTGGACGCTCGGGCAGTACGTCGAGCAGATGCTGCTCGAGCTCGGACCGCGGTTCACCCCGGACGACGTGTACGTCGCCGACCTGCTCGGCGCGATCGAGGCGCTGGACTCGGGCATCACCACGATCATGGACTGGTCGCACATCATCCGGACTCCCGAGCACGCCGACGAGGCGGTGCACGGGCTCGCGGAGTCCGGTGTCCGGGCCGTCTTCGGCTACGGCAATCCCTGGTCACCGCAGGCCGGCTGGTACCGCTCGGACGTCGTCCGGGTCGCCGAACGCTATTTCCCGTCGAAGGACTCGCTGCTGACCTTCGCGATCGCCAGCCTCGGCCCGGAGTTCGGCCCGGTCGAGGAAGCCGTGACCGACCTGGAGCTGGCCAGGGAACTGGACGTCCGCCTGTCCACGCACGTTGGAGTGGGGCTCCTGGGCCAGGTCCGTTCGGTCACCGACCTGCACCGCCGTGGCCTGCTGGGCCCCGATCTGGTCTTCGTGCACTGCAACACCTGCACGGACGAGGAACTGGGCATGATCGCCGACTCGGGCGGCCACGTCTCCCTGTCACCCAGGGTGGAGATGCAGATGGGGCACGGCTATCCCGCGACCGGCCGGGTGCGCGCGGCGGGGCTCGAGCCGAGCCTGAGCGTGGACGTGGTGTCCGGCGTCGGCGGGAGCCTGTTCGCCGAGATGCGCGGGACGCTTGAAGCCGAGCGGGGCTGGCAGAACCACCTCGCGCTGAGCCGGGGCGAGGTTCTGCCGGAGCTGACCATCACCGCGGCGGACGTCGTGCGCATGGCCACGATCGAAGGCGCTCGCGCACTCGGACTCGACGACCGGATCGGCTCGATCACCCCAGGGAAAGAGGCCGACCTGATCCTGCTCGACGTCGAGCTGCCGAACCTGTTCCTGGTCAACCACCTGCCCGCCGCCATCACCCTCGCCGACAGCCAGAACGTGGAAGCCGTGTTCGTCGCGGGCGAGCAGGTGAAGGCGGGTGGGCGGATGCTGCGGCACGACCTGCCCGTGCTGCGCGAGCGGGTCCGCTCCTCCCGGGACGATCTGCTGAAGAACCGGTCTCTGTAAGGAAGAAGGTCACGTGGCTGACTCCACGAAGAACGCCGCCGACGAGCTCTACGTCAACGGCCGGATCTGGACCGGCCGGGGACGAGAGGCCGGGGCGCTCGCCGTCCGCGACGGGCGGGTGCTCGCCTGCGGCGAGGAGGCGGGGGAGTGCGCCGGTCCCGGCACGCGTGTGGTGGATCTGCGGGGCCGCCGGGTGATCCCCGGCCTCATCGACGGGCACCTGCACGCCGCACGGGCGGGTGCGACCTGGACGGCCGAGCTGCACTGGACCGGGGTGCCCGACGTGGCGAGCGCACTCGTCACGATCGAGACGGCCGTGCGCGACCGTCCCCCGGGGGAGTGGGTCCGGGCGATCGGCGGTTGGCACCCCTGTCAGTTCGCCGAGTCCCGCGAACCCACCCGGGCGGAGCTCGACGCCATCGCCCCCGACCATCCCGTGTACCTGCAGGCCCTGTACGAGGTAGCGGTGCTCAACTCGGCCGCGCTGCGCGCGACCGGCCTGGACCGTCTGGCCGGCGATCCGCCGGGCGGCTGGGTGGAGCGTGATCCGGCGACCGGGGAGCCGACCGGGCGGGTGCACGGGATGGGTGCCTTCACCCATTGCCTCGATGCGATGGCCGTTCCCGGCGCCGACGAGCAGCTGCGCTCCACCGCCGCGATGTTCGCCGACCTGCATGCCGCTGGCCTCACCGGGATCGTGGACGCGGGTGGTTTCGGGATGGGCCCGGAGCGCTACGACCCGCTGTTCACGTTGTGGCGCCGTGGTGAACTGTCGATGCGCACGCGGTTGTTCCTGTCCGCGGTCGACCCGGGGCAGGAACAGGCTCAGCTCGACGGCTGGTTGCGGCACGCGCGGTCCCGGTTCGGGGATGGGATGCTGCAGGTGCTCGGTATCGGCGAGGTCGTCCACTTCGGCTGCCACGACTTCGAGGGCCTGGAAGACTTCCGGATAAGTGAGCCGGCCGCCGCTCAGCTCTACGACATCACCTACGCCACGGCCGCGCGTGGCTGGCCGATGAACATCCACGCCGTCCTGGATTCCTCGATCGACGTGATCCTCGACTGCTGGGAGGCGGTCGACCAGCTCATCCCCTTGCACGGGCTGCGGTTCACCCTGTCGCACGCGGACCGGGTCGGCGCTCGGAACCTGCGCCGGCTCAAGGCTCTGGGCGCGGGGATCGTGCTCGACGACCACCAGGTGTTCAAGGCCGCGGCGTCGGAAGCGGCGTGGGGGCCGGGCTCGTTGGACGCGGTCCCGCCGGTCGCCGACATCCTCGCCGAAGGGATCCCCGTGGCCGCGGGAACGGACGCGAGCCGCGCTTCGTCGTACAGTCCCTGGCTGTCCTTGTGGTGGCTGGTCGCCGGCACCTCGCTGGACGGGGTGCGGCGCCGCTCCGCGCAGCACCTGTTCAGCCGCGAGCGGGCGCTCGAAGCCTACACGGCCGGAAGTGCGTGGCTGAGCTTCGAGGAGGCAGACCGTGGTCACCTGCGTCCCGGCGCCAGAGCCGATCTCGCCGTCCTCAGCGACGACTACTTCACGGTGCCGGCCGCGCGGATACCCGCGATCACGGCGGAGCTGACCGTGGTCGGCGGGAAGGTCGTGCATTCGACGGGGGTCGTGGGGTGACCCGCAACGGCCCGCACGTGCGGCCTGGTGCACAGCTCGCGATCAGGTTCCATCCGGCGCCGGATCTGACCAAAGACCCCGGCACGCGTGCCTCGGAGGGGCCTGTTTCAAGATCGGTGTTTCTGGCCCGACACGCGGGGCTGAGGTCCGGCGGGATGGGCACTGTGAGTGATTCCCAATGATGTTGTCAAGCCGCAAGCGCTGCGGGTTCGACGTGGTATCGCGTGTTGTCGCGCAGCATGGCCCAGAGGACGTTGAGTCGCCGGCGTGCGAGCGCGATGACGGCCTGGGTGTGCCGTTTCCCTTCGGCCCTCTTGCGGTCGTAGTAGGTCTTGGATGCGTCGCACCAGCGGATGCTGGCCAGCGCCGAGAGGTAGAGGGCTCGCAGCAGGCGCCGATCGTAGCGGCGTGGCCGGTGCAGGTTTCCGCTGACCCGTCCGGAATCGCGGGGTGTGGGCGCGAGCCCGGCGACGCCGGCGAGGCGGTTGGCGGTTGGCGGTTCCGAACAGCGTCATGTCCCCTCCGGTTGCGGCAAGGAACTCCGCACCGAGCAGGGGGCCGAATCCGGGGAGGCTCAGGATGATCTCGGCGTGTCGGTGCTGGCGGAACCGCCTCTCGATAAGGGTGTCGATCTCGGCGATTTCCTCGTTGAGAGCGATCACCGCCTTCGCCAGCCGTATGACCATGTCGGCGGCGAGCCGTTGGCCGGGCAAGGCCGTGTGTTGCGCCGCGGCGGCCTCGATCGCGATTGCCGCGACGGCAGCGGCGTTGCGGACTTTCCGGTTGCGCACACGTTTCCAGGCGGGACTGCCCGATTCGGCGCAGCGCGTCAGGAGTTTGGTAACCGGTAAGCAGGGTGAGCGCGGCTTTGCTGGCACTGTAATCGAAAGCCCGCTCGAGAGCAGGGAAATAGTCGAGCAGTTGGGCTCGCAGACGGTTGATCGTTCGGGTGCGATCGCAGATCAGGTCGGTGCGGCGAGAGGTCAGGATCCGCAGGTCCACACTGATTTCGTCGCCTGGCCTCAACGGTTGCAGGTCGCGCCGCATGCGGGCCTGGTCTGCGATGATCGCGGCGTCCTTGGCATCGGTCTTGCCGTCTCCGCGGTAGCTGGCTGCCGCGTGGTAGACGGTGCGGCCGGGAATGTAGAGCAAGCGCTGATCGTGGTTGACCAGCAGCGCCAGCAGCAACGCCGCGCCTCCGCCGTTGAGATCGATCGCCCAGGTTGCGGTGCCTTCGCCGGAGAGTTCGGCAACGTCGGCGAGGAGTTCCAACAGCGCCGTCTCGTCGTTGGCGACTCGCCGGGACAGCCGTCGTTTCCCGTCGGCGTCCACCACGACGCAATGGTGATGCGATTTGCCTGCGTCGATTCCGGCCCAGAGCTCGGGCACGGCCACCTCCTACTCGGATGATGTCGCGGTCACGGCCCAACAGACGACTTCGCCGTCGCGTCCTTACACAGCGATCCACGTCGCGCATCCCAATTAGCGGTCGAGTCGTCGCGGGGTGCCGGGCGGCCAATCACTCAAGGCCATCGGCGGCGGTGACATCAAAGCCATACCCGGCACCCCTGGGTGCCGGAGAGCCTATGGGCAGCTTCCGGACACCTACGACCAGGGTAAGGATGACATCTGGGGCTGTGACTCCACGTAAGAGTGAGAAGCCGTTGTCGCCGGAGCAGGCGGCTGCGGCGGCGATGGTGGCCGAGGCCCGGCAGCGGGGGCTGGGGGCTGACCGGCCCGAACGGGCTGTTGAAGTTGTTCACCAAGAACGTGTTGGAAACCGCGCTGAACGAGGAGATGACCGAACACCTCGGCCACGAAAAGAACCGTGCTGAGCGCGGTCGTGATTCGACGAATGTGCGTAACGGTGCACGGAAGAAGACGGTGCTCTCGGACGCGGCCGGCGAGGTGGAGACCGAGGTTCCGCGGGATCGGGAATCGACGTTTGAGCCGCAGATTGTGAAGAAGAGGCAACGCCGGCTCACCGATGTGGACGAGATCGTGCTGTCACTGTATGCGAAGGGTATGACCACCGGGGAAATCTCGGCGCATTTCGCCGAGATCTACAGTGCCTCGGTGAGCAAGGAAACGATCTCCCGGATCACCGATAAGGTGGTGGCGGAGATGCAGGACTGGGCCAGCCGTCCGCTCGACGTCGTCTACGCCGCGGTGTTCATCGACGCGATCGTGGTCAAGGTCCGCGACGGCCAGGTGGCCAACCGGCCCTTCTACGCCGCCATCGGCGTCACCGTGGACGGCCGCAAGGACGTGCTCGGCCTGTGGGCCGGAAGCGGCGGCGAGGGCGCCAAATTCTGGATGAGCGTCCTGGTCGACCTGAAAAACCGCGGCGTGGCCGACGTGTTCTTCCTCGTCTGCGACGGCTTGAAAGGCCTGCCCGAGGTGGTGGAACAAGTCTGGCCGGCCGCGATCGTGCAAACCTGCATCATCCACCTAATCCGCAATTCGTTCCGGCTTACTTCGCGGAAATACACCGACGCGCTCAAACGGGACCTCAAAGCCATGTATGAGGCACCCAGCGCCGCAGCGGCGGAGACCGCGCTAGAGGAACTGGACGACCGGTGGTCCGCGAAATACCCGGCACTGATCCGGTTATGGCGCAACGCCTGGACCGAGTTCGTGCCGTTCCTCGACTATGACGTCGAGATCAGGAGGATGATCTGCTCGACCAACGCGATCGAATCCCTGAACGCCCGATATCGGCGGGCGGTGCGGGCCCGTGGCCACTTCCCGACCGAGCAGGCCGCGCTGAAGTGTCTGTATCTTGTGACTCGCAGCCTGGACCCCACCGGCACAGGCCGCGCCCGATGGACGATGCGCTGGAAACCCGTACTCAATGCCTTCGCCATCACCTTCGGTGACCGCTGGCCGGCCGCCGAAACCTACTAACCAAACCGCCAGAAACACCGATCACGAGATAGTCCCGAAGACGAACGAGTTCTCCGACCATCCGGCGCCGAGTTCGTGGCAGCGTTGCTGCATGCGGGCCTTATGCTCGCGCAGGAGCACGATCGTTTCGGTGTCGAGGGCGATGCGGCGCATCTGGTGGGTCTTGGTGTCCTTCTCCTGGCCCACGCCGCGGAGCTTCGTGTAGCTGCGGCGGATGCCGGTGGTCATGACCAGCCAGACGAGGGCTCCCCAGTCTTCGTCGAGCGCGAAGGCCTTCTCGACGAGACGGGCGGCGTCGGCGGGTGAGGGCGGGGCGGGCGGTGGAGCTGTCTGGCGCGCGCTGGGCGATCTGCGCCGGGTTCGTGCTGATCCACTCCCAGCGGAGGGCGGCGTTGAGGACGCCGCTGATGATCGAGTGGATCTGACGCACGCTGGAGTTGGCCATGCCGCTGCACTTGTGCGGCTTGCACTTGGCGACCTTGCAGTCATGGTCACCCTCGAGCTTGTGCTCGACGTAGGGGCGGCCGTCGCAGCGGAGGCGGCATCGGCGGAGTTCGGCGTAGAAGGTTTCGAGGGAGCGGGCCGTGATTTTGTTGACCGCGATCTTGCCGAGGCGGGTTTGATCGTGCGGTTGATGTAGCCCACGTACCCGTGCCGGATGGTGGCCTCGATGTCGGCGGTCTTGAGCCACTCGTCGATCGCGTAGGACAGCGTGACCGAGGAGTCGGGGCCGCGCTGGCGGTCGACCTGAGCCTGCAAGCGTGTCATGACTTTCTGCGCCTGGCGGGGTGCGGCTTTGTCGGTGCCCTTGACCGTCTCAGTGAGGAGCTCTGCCGCCCGATCATCGGGTCGATGCCGGCGTAGACGCGGACCTGAAGGGACTTGCCGCGCTGGCGGATGTTGCCGCGCTTGCGGTTGTCGCCCTTGGCTGCCGGCTCGCTCATGAACGCAAGCGTGGGTCGGGGCCCGCGGAACGTGTCAATGGACAGAGTCATGGACAAGCCGCGACAAAATGATCGAGCATCAAGCCATAACGCCTGGTCAGAACCGGTGGGCCGGGCGGGGCTCGAACCCGCGGCCAAGGGATTATGAGTCCCCTGCTCTAACCAGCTGAGCTACCGGCCCCAGGCGGGCGCGCGAAGGAACAGCACCCGCACCCACGGAGGGTGAACGACAACATAGCGCACGAGCTTCGGCGGTCGGGTGGTGGGCGCCTCACCCGAACGGCCGTGCGGTAGTGCATCAGTGGTGCACCTGCGGTATCGAACCGGCCGGTAGGTGCGTTTTCGTGCCTAGGATGGGGAGCATGGCGGGCGGCGTGGTGCTTTGGTGGGGGTGCGGCGCCGGCCGGGTCCTCGTGCACGTGCACGCCCGGAACTGCGGCGCCGGGAGGGTTTGTGCGAGGTCGGTTCGCTGAGCAGTTGTCCGAGCGGGTTCTGGTGTTCGACGGGGCGATGGGCACGGTGCTGCACGCCGCGGGCAACTCGCTGGACCGGGCCCTGCCGGAGCTCAACCTCTCCAACCCCGAGCTGGTCAGCACGATCCACGAAAGCTACGTGGCCGCCGGCGCGGACGTGCTGCTCACGAACACCTTCGGCGCGAACCGGTTGCGGCTGGCGGAACACGGGTGCTCCGTGAGCGTCCGGGACATCAATCTCGCGGCCGTGCGGCTGGCGCGTCAGGCCCGTCGCGGGACGCACCGGACGATCTTCGTCGCCGGGGCGGTTTCGCCCGCGGTCAGCCCCGGCCAGCGGGCCGCGGTCCGGGTGGACGAGCGGCTCGACGTGGTGCGTGAGCAGGTCACGGCCCTCGTCGACGGCGGTGTGGACCTGCTCGTGCTGGAAACCTTCGGCTTCCTCGACGAGCTGGTCGAGGCCGTCGAGGTGGCCGCGGAGCTCACCGACCTCCCGATCGTCGCCCAGGCGAGTTTCACCGCCGACTGCCTGACACCGGGCGGCGAGACCCCGCGCGAGGTCGCGAAGGCGGTGTCGGCCCTGCCGGTCACCGCGGTCGGCGCCAACTGCACCCTCGGGCCCCAGCACATGCTCACCGTGCTCGACGAACTCAAGGACGCCGTCGACCTGCCCGTCGGGGTGCACCCCAACGCGGGCATGCCGCGCCGCACCGGCCGCCGGTTCACCTACCCCGTCGCCCGGTCGCACTTCGGCCGCTACGCCCGCCGCTACGCCGAACACGGTGCCGCCATGATCGGCGGCTGCTGCGGCACGACCCCCGGTCACATCCGCGAGGTAGTGGCGCGCCTCGCCGACCTGCGACCGCGCCAATCCCGCCCGGTCACGGCCGTGCCGAAACCGCGCCCGGCCCCGCCGCAGAGCCCGCTGGCGCGGCGGCTGGCGCGGCCCGGGTTCGTCCTCGCCGCGCAGATCACGCCCCGTGGCGGACCGGCGGACGCCGAGCTGATCCGCGCCACCGGGGCCGACCTGGTGCTGGTCCGCGGGCACTTCGGCGACGCCCTGCACCTGGAGCGCGAGACGGGCGTGGACACGATCACCACCGTCACCGCCTGGGACCGCTCCCTCGCGGCGCTGCAGGCCGACCTCCTCGGGGCGCACGCGTTCGGCCTGCGGACCGTGGTGTGCGAGACCGGGACCCCGGCGCCGCTGGGCGACTACCCCGGCGCGGACGGGGTGTGGGAGGTCGACTCGACCGGCCTGATCGGGCTGCTCGCCGGACTCAACGCCGGCCGCGACCACACCGGGCTGACGCTGGCCACCCGCACGTCCTTCCACATCGGTGCCCGCGTCAACCCCGGCGCCGAGGACGCCGACGCCGAACTGGCCCGGACCCGCGCGAAACTCGCCGCCGGTGCGCAGTTCCTGATCACCCGCCCCGTCTACGAACTGGGCGGCCTGACCCGGATGCTGTCCGAACTGTCCGGCGTGGACGTTCCGGTGCTCGTCGCGATCGCACCGCTGAGCGGGTACGCGGAGGCAGAGTACCTCGCCTACGAGGTGCCGGACGTGACCATCCCGCCGCAGACGCTGTCCGCGCTGGAATCGGCGGGCGAGCAGCAGGCCGAGGTGGGGCTCGGGCTCGCCGCGGAACTGCTCGAACGCGCACGGGACCTGGTGCGCGGCGCGGTCGTGGTCGCCGACGACCTCACCGGCGAGATCGAATCCCTGCTGGGACAGCAGAGGTCACCGGCCTGAGCGGCTGGTGCCGGAATCAGCCGAGCGCGGCGTCGAGGGAGGGGTAGACGTCGAGCAGCTGGTCGAGCCTGGTCATTTCGAGGGGGCGGCGGATCGACGGGCCGACGACCAGCCGGAACGGTCTGTCCCGGTTCGCGAGCGACACGAGCGCATCCAGGCCGGCCGAGGCGAGGAACGTCAACCCGGACAGGTCGATCACCAGCGGCGCGGCCTCCGCGTCCAGGGCGTGCTCGGTCACCTGCCGGAACCGGGGAGACGTGGCCGCGTCGAGTTCGCCGGTGGCGGTGACGATCACCGCGCTGCCTTCGGCGGACACGACCAGCCGCAGATCGCCGCCCGCGACGGGCGGGACCGGCTGCTCGTCGGCTCCCGACACCTCGGTGCTCATGCCCACATTCTGCCCCCGCGGCCTCGGTACCGCCCCCTCGCTCAAGTCGGGGGTTCCCCGCGCGGGACCACCGGCGAGAGAGGTCGGCTAGTCCTTGCCGTGCGGGTCGGCGGCGTTGAGCGTGGCCACGACCTAGTCGTAGTCCCCGCGAGCCTCGCCGTAGCGGAGGAACTTCACGTTCTCCACCTGGATCTCCCTGGCCTCCGCCTGGGTGTCGAAGAGCGTGATCACCTCGTCGGCGAAATCGTCCAGCGGCATGGCGAAGTCGCTGTCCTCCTGGCCGGGCAGCAGCGCGGTCTGCACCGACGGCGGGACCAGCTCGACGACCTTGACCGAGGTGTCCGCGAGCTGCAGTCGCAGCGACTCGCTGAGCATGTGGATCGCGGCCTTGCTCGCGTTGTAGCTCGGGGTGGCCGCCAGCGGGGCGAAGGCCAGACCCGAGGACACCGTCACGATCGTCGCGTCCGGGCGCGTGCGCAGATGCTCGACGAACGCGGCCACGAGCCGGATCGGGCCGAGCAGGTTCGTGGTCACGATCTCCTCGGCCGAGGCCAGGAAGCCCTCCGGGTGGTGCCAGTCCTCGACGCGCATGATGCCCGCCATCGCGATGAGCACATTGAGGTCCGGGTGCCTGCGGATCACCTCGGCGGAGGCGGTGCGGATGCTCTCGGCGTCGGCGGTGTCGATGCGCACGGTGTCGAACCCGTGCTCGGCGGCGAGTGAGCCGAGCAGCTCGGTGCGGCGGCCACCGATGACGACGGTGTTGCCCTTGGCCCGCAACCGAAGCGCGAGCGCGAGGCCGATGCCGCTGGTGGCTCCGGGGATGAAGATGGTGTTTCCGCTGATGTCCATGCCCCGAGTCTGCGTAGCCGGACGGCGGCCACACCAGAGATCACTCATCGGGGGATCGGGAATCCCTGGTTCGCGTGACGCGGGCGCGGATACTGGAGGCATGGACCGTGTGGAGCTGGCGGCGTTCCTGCGCCGCCACCGGGAGCAGCTGCGACCCGAGGACGTCGGCCTGCCCGCCGGGCCGCGCCGCCGCGCGACCGGTCTGCGGCGGGAAGAGGTCGCCGCCCTGGCGGCGATGTCGGCCGACTACTACACCCGCCTCGAGCAGCAGCGCGGCCCGCAGCCGAGTGAGCAGATGCTGGCCGCCCTCGCCCGCGCGCTGCGCCTGACCGGCGACGAGCGGGACTACCTGTTCCGCGTCGCCGGCCGCAACGCCCCCACCGCCGTGGTCGCCACCACCCACGTGGCGCCCGCCTTGCAGCGCGTGCTCGACCGGCTGTCGGACACGCCCGCGCTGATCCTGTCGAACCTCGGCGAAACGCTCGTGCAGAACGGGATGGCGCAGGCCCTCTACGGCGACCGGTCGCACCTGACCGGCTGGGCGCGCAGCGAGATCTACCGCTGGTTCACCGATCCGGCCGAGCGCCTGATCTACCCCGAGCACGACCGCGACCGCCAGAGCCGCGCGCTCGTGGCGAACCTCCGCGCCGCGCACGGCTCGATGGGCCCGCGGTCGCGCGCGGGCGAGCTGGTGCGCGTGCTGACGAAGGTGAGTCCCGAGTTCGCGGAGCTGTGGGAGCGCCACGAGGTCGCGAAACGCTTCGCCGACCACAAGGTTCTCGTGCATCCCCAGCTGGGCGAGATCGAGGTGGACTGCCAGGTGCTGTTCACCGAGGACCAGTCGCAGGCGCTGCTGGTGCTCACGGCCGCGCCGCGCACGGAGGCGGCGGAGAAGCTGCAACTGCTCGGCGTGGTGGGCAGCGAACGGTTCGACACGGCGGGACCTAGCTGAAGCGCTCCCGCACCTGTCCGGCCGTCAGGCCGAACTCCTCCAGCGTGTAGCGGTGTCTCGGCTTTCCGGCGCCCTTCGTGCTTTCCTCGTACACCGCGCGCATCGAATCCAGCGCAGCGTCGGAAAGGAGCAGTCCGAAGTGGTCGTACACCTTCGCCACCACGCCGAGCGGGTCGGCCACGAAATCGGAGTAGTCGACGTCGAAGAACTGTGCCGGGTCGTGCTTGGCGCGTTCCCGGCGGAACGACGCCGCCCCGCGGGACCACAGTTCCAGTTGCGTGCGGCCGACCACCGTGCCCTCGAAGACCGTGGACCACCCGGCCGAAGCTTGCTGGTTCAGGCTGCACACCGACGCGATGATCGTTTCCGGGGCGCGGTGCGTCTGGATGATCAGCGCGTCGGGGTAGACCTCCAGCAGCGCGTCCAGCGCGAACAGGTGCGACGGGTTCTTGAGTACCCACCGCTTGTCCGCGTCCGGCATTCCGATCAGCTGGAGGTTGCGCCGGTGCCGGGCGTAGGCGTCCGTCCAGTCCTGCGCCGCCAGCCACTGTGAGTACGTCGGCAGGTGGGCCAGGCACTCGTAGGACACCGACTTCGCCGACTGCCGCAGCAGCTGCCAGCACTCCTCGACCTGCTCGGCCGAGCTGTGGTGCACCCCGAGGAACTCCGGATGCTCGACGTGGTGCTTCTCGTACCCGGCCTGAATGCCCTGGAACACCGGGTCCTCCGCCCACGTCTGCCGTGGCGGACGCGGCTGCGGCACCTCGGTCAGCCACACCTCCAGGCCCTGGTGCGCCGGGTCCGCGGTCAGCAGCCGGTGCAGCGCGGTGGTGCCGGTGCGGGGCAGGCCGGTGACGAAGATCGGCCGCTCGATCGGCACGTCCGCGTACGACGGGAAGCGTTTCCACGCGGCCTCGCTGAGCAACCGCGCCACCAGTGCCTGCCGCAGGAACGCGCGCTTGATCTTGTTGCCGAACGGTGTCAGACCGGCGTCGCGCGCGTAGGACTCCAGCAACACGGCCAGGCCCTCGCGGTACTCGTCGCCGCCGAAGTCGGACAACCCGCAGAACCGGGTCGCCGATTCGTGCAGGTCGCCGACCGTGCCGACACTGTCGCGCCCGGTGCTCATCGAAAAGCCTCCTCAGTGGTGGTACTCGCCGCAGTTGACGTCCAGGCACTGCCCGGTGATCGCCCGCGCCATCGGCGAGGCCAGGAAGATCACGGCGTCGGCGATCTCGTCGGGCTCGGGCAGCCGCCGCAGGTCGATCGGCGCCGCCGTCTCGGCGTAGACCTCGTCCCGGGTGATGCCGCGTTTCTCGGCGAGGTAACCGAAATACCACTTGAGCGAATCGGCCCAGATGTAGCCGGGCGCGACCGTGTTGACCCGGATGCCGCGCGGGCCCAGCTCGCTCGCCAGGCTCTGCGCCAGCGCGAGCAGGCTCGCCTTCGCCATCTTGTACGGGCCGTAGGGCTGCCGCGAATGTCGCAGCACCGCCGAGTTGATCATCACGACGTTGCCGCCCGCGGTCTCCAGCGCGGGCAGGAACAGCCGGGTCAGCCGCAGCGCCGCGATCGAGCTGGCCTCGAACCCGGCGCGCACGCCGTCCAGCTCGACCTTCGCCAGATTGGTCATCGGCGGGATCGCGAACGCGTTGTGCACCAGCGCGTCCACCCGGCCGAAGGTGTCCACAGTGGTCTCGACGATCCGCTGCGCGCCGGCCTCGCTGGTGATGTCCGCGGGCACGGAGATCGTCCGGCGGCCCAGCTCGTCGATCTCCCTGGCCACCTCCGCCAGGCGGGACTCGGTGCGCGCGGCCAGCACCACGTCCGCGCCCGCCCGCGCGCTCTCCACCGCGATCGACCGGCCCAGCCCGGGGCCGACACCGGACACCACGACCACCTTGTCGCGCAACAACATCAGGCCAGCATCCTCGCTGCCGTGGCGGCCTGCCGGGCCGCGAGCCGGGCGGACCACTCCGCGGGGGTCACCTTCGCGTGCTCGTAGTACTCCAGTTTCTCCGGCAGCTCACCCACCGGCACGATCTCCACCTCCGGGCCGTCCTCCGGCTTGAGGTCACGGGAGAGCCGCTGCCAGCGGATCTGCAGGTACCCGCGCCGGTGGCCGGTGCGTTCCAGCCAGTTCGCCACCCCGGGATCGCGCTCGCTGACGACGAACCGCATCTTCCCGTCCGGATCGGTCCGCGCCTGATCGGCGGTCAGGCTCGTCTGGTGGTGGGCGTACTCCAGCGAGACGTACCACAGGCTGCCCAGCTGGAAGCCCTGGTAGGGCGCGTCGGCGCAGCGCGGCACCGTCACGATCATCGCCTGGTCGTCGTCGAGGTCGTAGTGCCCGACGGAGGAGAACTGCGTGCTCAGCCCGCCCGGCGTGGCGCGTGGTTCGGTCATCGTGTTGACCGGCAGGTCGAGGTAGAACCACTTCGGGAAGGCGAGGAAGGTGTTCAGCCGCGACAGCAGCATCTTGCCCGCCACGCCGTATCGTTTGGCCAGCACGTCCCGCGTCAGCGGTGGGGGCGCGCCGCCCTCGGCGCCGGCGCGCCGGATGCGGATCATGCCGGGGCGTTCGGTCGTCCAGTCGCTGAACACCTCGCGCACGATCAGCATCGCCGAGCCGGGCCCGAGCCGAAAGCGGTTCCTGCCGGACGGTCCCGGGCCGAAGCGGATCTCGAACCGGCCGTCGTCGTCGATGTCGAAGGCGCGGTCGTCGAACGCGGTGAGGCTGTCCGGCACCTCGACGGGGGAGTAGTTGCCGTTGAGTACCTGAAAGCTCAGATCGGCGGTGGTGCCACGCTCACCGGTGACGACGTACTCGGCGTCGTCACGCAGAAACGTGTGGAAGTAGAGCGTGTCCGGGTTGTCCAGGCCCATCTTCGTGAACGGGCCGGTGGAGCGGACGAAGAACGGGAAGTCCCGTTCGTAGGCCCAGGCCATCTGCATCGAGGCGCGGATGGTGCCCGCGAGGTAGTCCAGGCCCTCCACGAGGTCCTGCTCACAGGCGACGTGCGGCGCCTCGGTGATGATCTTCTCCGCCTCCGCGAGGGCTTCGGCGAACGGTTGCGTGAGCACCGGCGACTCCTAGAACGAGTTCTAAGCGGACGGAACGGCCCACCGGTTCGCGGTGAGCTGGAAGCTCTTCAAGTCGGTCAGCGAGAGCATCGCCTCGTAGGTGCGGACGTAGCCGGTGTGCGTGATGCGCCAGACTCCGTCGGCCTCGCGGCGGTAGCGGTCCTCGTAGAAGGCGGCGCCGATGATCGCGACCTGGTGCTCGGTGGCGATCACCTGGTCCTGGAACGCCCACGTCCCGGTCGCGGTGTCGCCGTCGACGTCGATTTCCGGCTGGGTGGCCAGGTGCACGGTGATGATCTCCGGGCCCAGCCGTTTCCGCAGGAAGTCCACGATCGCGGCGCGGCCGTCGAGGCGGATCGGATCGCCGTAGGTGGGGGTTCCGTAGTCGGCGGTGGCGTCGGAGGTGAAGAGCGCGCCGATCTCGTCCCACCGTTTGAGGTCGACGCAGCGCAGGTAGGCGTGCTTGGTCCGGCGGATCTCCTCGATCGCGGCAAGGTCCATCGCACCAGCATGCTCGCCCGGTTGACCACTGGCAAGAACGTGTTCTAATTTTTCCCGATGACCACGGTCTACGAGCTGTCCCACCTCGACCTGCTCGAAGCGGAGTCGGTGCACATCTTCCGCGAGGTCGCGGCGACCTTCGAACACCCCGTGCTGTTGTTCTCCGGCGGCAAGGACTCGGTGGTCATGCTCGCGCTGGCGGCCAAGGCGTTCTGGCCCGCGCCGCTGCCGTTTCCCGTACTGCACGTCGACACCGGCCACAACTTCGACGAGGTGATCGCCTTCCGCGACCGGGTCGTCGACCGGATGGGCCTGCGCCTGCACGTCGCGAGCGTGCAGGACGACATCGACGCCGGGCGCGTCACCGAGGACACCGGCCCGCGCGCCTCCCGCAACCGGCTGCAGACCGTCACGCTCCTGCGCGCGATCCGGGAGGGCGGTTTCGACGCCGTGTTCGGTGGTGCGCGCCGGGACGAGGAGAAGGCGCGGGCGAAGGAACGCGTGTTCAGCTTCCGTGACGAGTTCGGCCAGTGGGATCCGCGCAACCAGCGGCCGGAGTTGTGGAACCTCTACAACGGGCGGCACCGCCGCGGTGAGCACATCCGCGTGTTCCCGCTGTCGAACTGGACCGAGCTGGACATCTGGTCCTCCATCGCCGCGGAGCGCATCGAGCTGCCGCCGATCTACTACGCGCACCGCCGTCCCGTGGTGCAGCGCGACGGAATGCTGTTGGCACACACCAGGTTTCTGCGGCTGCTCGACGGCGAAGAACCGTACGAGGCGACCGTGCGGTTCCGCACCGTCGGGGACGCGACCTGCACCGGATGCGTCGAAAGCACTGCATCGACGGCGGATGAGGTGGTCGCCGAAGTGGCCGCGACCCGCGTGACCGAGCGGGGCGCGACCCGCGCCGACGACCGGATCTCCGAAGCCGGCATGGAGGACCGCAAGAAGGAGGGCTACTTCTGATGCCCCAGCTCCTGCGCCTGGCCACGGCCGGCAGCGTCGACGACGGCAAGTCCACGCTCATCGGGCGGCTGCTGTTCGACTCGAAGTCGCTGTTCACCGACCAGCTCGCCGCCGTCGAACGCGCGAGCAGGCGGCGCGGCGAGGACTACCCGAACCTGGCCCTGCTCACCGACGGGCTGCGCGCCGAACGCGAGCAGGGCATCACGATCGACGTGGCCTACCGCTACTTCGCCACGCCACGGCGGAAGTTCGTCATCGCCGACACCCCCGGTCATATCCAGTACACCCGCAACATGGTCACCGGAGCGTCCACGGCGGACCTCGCGCTGGTGCTCGTCGACGCGCGCAAGGGCGTGCTGGAGCAGTCGCGCCGGCACGCGTTCCTGGCTTCCCTGCTGGGAATCCCGCACCTGGTGCTGTGCGTGAACAAAATGGACCTGGTGGACCACTCGCGGGAGCGGTTCGACGAGATCCGCGAGGAGTTCCGCCGCTTCGCGATGAAACTCGACGTCGGCGACCTGTCGTTCATCCCGGTTTCCGCGCTGCACGGGGACAATGTGGTGCACCGCTCGGCGAGCATGCCGTGGTACGGGGGCACGTCGCTGCTGCACCACCTGGAGGAGGTCCACGTGGCCTCCGACCGCAACCTCATCGACGCGCGGCTGCCGGTGCAGTACGTGATCCGGCAGGGCGGCCGTGACTTCCGCGGCTACGCCGGCACGGTCGCGGGCGGGGTGTTCAAGCCCGGCGACGAGGTGGTCGTGCTGCCCTCGGGGTTGACCAGCCGCGTCGCGGCGCTCTGGGGTCCCGGCGGCCTGCCGGTGACCGAGGCGTTCCCGCCGCAGGCGGTGACCGTGCAGCTGACCGGCGAGCTGGACGTCGGCCGCGGCGACCTCATCTGCCGCCCGGCGAACCGGCCGCACACCGGGCAGGACCTCGACGCGATGGTGTGCTGGCTCGCCGAAGCGGGTTCGCTGACGCCGGGCGCGACCTACACCGTCCGGCACACCACGGCGGAGACGACCGCGGCCGTGCAGAAGCTGGACTACCGGCTCGACGTGGACACCCTGCACCGGGACGAGTCCGCGGATTCCCTGCGCCTGAACGAGATCGGGCGAATCCAGCTGCGCACGCGCACACCGCTGATGTTCGACCCCTACCGGCGCAACCGGACCACCGGCAGCTTCATCCTGGTCGACGACACGACCGGCAACACGGTCGCGGCGGGCATGATCACCGGTCCGGCGCTGCCCGCGTCGCGGGTCGTGTGGCACGCGGCGGCGGTGGGCCGGGAGGAGCGGGCGACCCGCGGGCTCACGGTGTGGCTGACCGGGTTGTCGGCGTCGGGGAAGTCCACGATCGCGGTCGAGCTGGAGCGCCGGCTGGTCGCCGCCGGTCGCCCGGCGTACCTGCTGGACGGCGACAACCTGCGGCACGGGCTCAACGCCGATCTCGGGTTCAGCGCGCCGGACCGCGCGGAGAACGTGCGGCGGGTGGGCGAGGTGGCGCGCCTGTTCGCCGACGCCGGGGTGGTCGCGGTGGCGTCGCTGATCAGCCCGTACCGGTCGGACCGCGCGCTCGTGCGGGAGGCGCACCAGCGGGCCGGACTGCCGTTCCTGGAGGTCTTCGTCGACACGCCGCCGGAGGTGTGCGAGGCACGCGACCCGAAGGGCATGTACGCGAAGGCGCGCGCCGGGGAGATCCGCGGCTTCACCGGCGTCGACGACCCGTACGAGACGCCGGAAGCGCCGGACCTGGTGCTGCGGCCCGATTCCGCCGATCCGGCCGCGGAGATCCTGACCCTGCTGAACAGGAGCGCGTTGTGGGAGTGAACCAGCGGGCCGGGATCCGCATGACGGGCGCCGAGATCGCGGAGTTCGTCACCGCAAGCCGGACGGCCACGATCGCGACCCTCGGCCCGGACGGCACCCCGCACCTGGTGGCGATGTGGTTCGCCGTGCTGGACGGCAAGATCTGGCTGGAAACCAAGGCCAAGTCGCAGAAGGCGGTCAACCTCCGCCGCGACGCGCGCGTCACGTGTCTCATCGAGGACGGCCTGACCTACGACGCGCTGCGTGGCGTGTCGATCGAGGGCCGCGGCGTGATCAGCGAGGACCCGGACGAGATCTGGGCCGTCGGCGTCAACGTGTTCGAGCGCTACTACGGGCCGTATTCCGAGGACCTGCGCCCGGCGGTGCAGATGATGCTGAACAAACGCGTCGTGGTGCGGATCGACCCGCTGCGCGTGCGCTCGTGGGACCACCGCAAACTCGGCCTCGACCCGATGCCCCTGGGCGGGACGACGGCGCCCTAACTCGCGTGGTAGCTGCGGGTGACGACGGTGGGCCGGAACCCGAAGCGCGCGTAGAGGTGCTTCGGGGTGTCGTCCACTTCGGCGCCGATCAGGACCGGGCCCGCGCCCCGCTCGCGCGCGATTCCGACCACGTGGCGCAGCATTTCCCGCGCGACACTCTGCCCGCGCGCCCCGGGGTGCACGAACACGTCCTCGATCATCGCGAACCCGTCGGCGCGGACCCACAGCGCGATGCACCCGGCCACCCGCGATTCCCGCCGGGCGAGGAAGTACGTGACGGGCGCGAGACTCCGCCGGAGGAGCACCGCCTGGTGAGTGTCAGCGGCGGGCCGCTCATCGCGCCCGGTTCGCCGATCCTCCTCGATGTGGTCGATCCGGAACAGGTCCTCCACGATCTGCCAGTCCTGCTCGGAGCGCACCGGTTCCAGCGTCGCGGTGGCCGGGGCGACGACGGCCGAGTCCGGGAGCACCAGCTGCAACTGGGTTTCGAGGGTCCAGCCCGCCAGTGCGAACAGCGCCTCCACGCGGTGCGGCGTTCGCGGCGGTACCAGGACGCGCCCGCACGCGACCCCGGTGTGGGACCGCGCTTTCGCCAGGAGCGCGGTCAGTTCGTCTTCGGTGCCGACGTCGACGGAGGTGAGGAAGTTGCCGAGCGGGTGGTCCGGCGCCGCGGGCGAGCGGACGTACCGGCCGGTCCCGAGGTCGGTCGTCTCGCCGCCCAGCGACCAGAACTGCTCGACCAGTTCGGCCGCCTCGTCGGCGCGGATCATCGGAGAAGCTTGTCCCGCAGCGCCTCGGCGTCGCTCTCGCCGAAACCGTTCGCCGCGAGCCAGGCCCGCACGCCGCCGTAACGCTGGTCCACCTGATCCAGGAACAGCCGCATGGTCTCGGCCTTGGGGCGGTGGTCGTCGTCGTCCGGGCGCTTGTCCAGGTCAGCGGCGTAGGTCGCCGAACCGCGCAGCCGCGCCAGGATCCGCCCGATCCGTTCACCGCTGACGGCGTAGTCGGCGATCACCTCGTCGCGGCCCACGCCCGCGACCGTCAGCGCGAAGGCCGTCACCACGCCGGTGCGGTCCTTGCCCGCCGCGCAGTGCACCAGCGCCGCGCCGGGGGCCGAGGCGATCGTGCGCAGGGCTGCCACGATGCTTTCCGGCCGGTCCTCCAGATAGCCCAGGTACAGCGAAGTCATGACATTGTCCGGGAACCGGGCCAGTACCTTCTCGCGGCCGCGGTTGGCGTACAGCGCGTCGCCGGGGTCGTCGGCCGCCGCGTCGGTCGCGTCACCGGCCTCGGGCAGGACCGAGAAGTGGTGGTGGCGCACCGCCTCGACCGCGGTCAGCGGCCCCGGGCCTTCCCGCGTCACCTCGGGGGTGCCGCGCAGGTCCACCACCGTCGTCAGGCCCAGGTCGTCGACCAGGACCTTGATGTCCGCGGGCGTGAGGCCCTGCAGATTGTCCGACCGCAGCAGCCTGCGCCCGGAGATTTCGCCGCCGTCCTCGGTGGGCGTGCCGCCCAGGTCGCGGGCGTTGACCGCCCCCTCCAGCTCAAGCCACTGCATGCCCCCATCGTTCATGGCGCCACCGATCCCGCCAAGGGGCGGACCCGCCCGCCACGCCGCGCCGGACGGGGGAGCGTGCCGGCGAACCCGTGCCGCCGCAACCACCCCGACCAGCCCAGCAGCCCGATGTGCGCGGCGATCAGGTGCCCCGCGAAGGTCACGATCCCGCCCAGCGACGTAGGTTGGTCTATGAGGTAGATCACGACGATGCCGGTTTCGATCGCCAGCACCGCCGCGGCCCGGAAGCGCCGGGCGAGCACCGGCACGAGTGCGCCCGCGGTCGCGAAGAACCCGTAGCTGACCCCGATGTCGAGCCACCGCCCGTCGGTCACCGGCAGCCAGCCCGCGGCGATCGCGGCCATCACCGGAAGTTCGGTCGCCAGCGTCGCGAGCACGTGCCCGCTCGCGAACACCGCGCACGTCCAGCCCGCGCCGATCCGCCGTTCCAGCGGAGCCACGGCGAGCGTGAAGATCACCACGTAGACGAGCCAGCCGTCGTCGCCCAGCCACAGCGCGCTGCTGACGAGGCTCAGCACCGGACGATGCCACAGGTTGTGCGCGTCGGTGCTGGCCAGCTCCAGCAACCGGGCCGAGACGGACTCGCCGAACAGGTGCTGCGGACCGGTCGTGGCCAGCAGCACCGCCAGGTACCAGAAGGTGAACGGCGTGCTGACCGGGCTGGGCAGGTGGATCCGCGGCACACCGGCAGTGTTCCCGCGGCGGCTGTGAAATCACTGTGACGGCCCGGGGCGGGAGCCGTCGAGCAGAAGCGCCACCTGGTCCACGAGCAGCGGCGTCTCAGCGGTGACGTCGAAGCCGCCTGCCGCCACGCGCCCCGCGAAACCGTCGACCAGCAGCACGATCCACAGGGCGAGCCGGTCGGCGGTCAGGTCGGTCCGGACCTCGTCCCGGTCCTGCGCCGCCGCCACGACCTCGCGGAGGCACGCGCGCAGCGTGTTCTCGTCGTCCCGCAACGCGGCCGCGATCTCCGGACGGGCGGTCAGCCCGCCGACGACCGTGATGAAACCCGCCGCGCGCGGGTCGGCGAGGTCGGCGGCCGCGTGGCCGACGAAGTCGAAGAGGACCTGCCGCGGTGGCGTCCCGGGAGCGCGGCCGCCGAAGAACTCGCGGGTCTCCCGGGTGCCCTGTTCCAGGATCGCGGCCACCACCGAGTCCTTCGTCGGGAAGTGGTGGAAGAACGTGCCCGAACCGATCCCGGCGATGCGGCAGATCTCCGCGGTGGTGGCGCCGGCGTAGCCGTGCCGGGCGAACGCGGTCAGCGCCGCGTCGATGATCTGGAGCCGCCGGGCACGGCGGCGGGCCGGGTCGATGGGGCGGGGCATGGTCACATCCTAGTTAGTGGAGTGGCTACTCTGTTAATGTGTCCGTCATGACCACACCGCCCCGCGTCCTGCGGGTTTCCCGTCTCCTGCTCGTGGCGGTCCTGCTCGGCGGCCCGGTGCTCGGTGCCGTGGCGGGCGCCGGGGTCGCACCGGTCACCGGCTGGCTGACCGGTGTGTTCGGGGGTGCTCCGGGGCCGCTGCGCCTGCTGGAGCGGGTGCCCCTGCCGTGGTTGATCGGCGGTGGCGCCGTCGTCGGGCTGGTCGCCGCCGCCCTGTTCGCTCTCACGATCGTCGCGGAGACCACCGCCGTGGAGATCACCGAGCAGGGCGTGACCGTCGAGCGTGACGGCTCGCGCACCTTCGTCGCGCGCGACCGGATCGGCGCGGTCTACACCGATCCGCGGGATCTCGTGCTCTGCGGGCACGACGGACGCGAACTCCTGCGCCGGGAAGCCGATGTCGGCGCGCGGCGTCTGGCGGAGGAGTTCGAAGCCGCCGGTTACCCGTGGCGGGGTACCCGCGATCCGGACGAGGACAGCTTCCGCCCGTGGGCCGACGGCGCACCGGATCTGCCCGACGAGGTGCACGCACTGCTGCGCCGCCGCGAACGTGCCCTGCGGGACGGGAAACCCGGCGCCGCGGCCGAGCTGCGGGACCGGGCGCAGGAGCTCGGTGTCGTCGTCCGCGACCGACGGTCCGGTCACCGGCAGCAGTGGCGCGCGGTGAAAACTCGGTGACCACCCGGACGGGGTCGGTTAGTTTCGGCCCATGCGCACAGCTTTCGGCGCCGGGTTCGCCGTTCCGGACGGATATCTCAACACCCCCAGCATCGGCGTCCCGCCTGCCGCGGTCGCGGACGCCGTGGCCGAGTCGGTGGAGCGCTGGCGCACCGGCGGGCACACGCCGGCCCACTTCGATCCGCTGGTCGCCCGGTCACGGCAGGGCTTCGCGGACCTGACGGGCGTCCCGGCCGAGCGGGTCGCGATCGGCTCCACGGTGGCCCAGATGCTGGCGATGGTCGCCGCCGGGCTGCCCGAGGGGGTACGCGTGCTGACCGCGGCGGGCGAGTTCACCAGCACGACGTTCCCGTTCGCCGCCCGCGGCGCGCGTGTCACGGAGGTGCCACCGGCCGAGCTGCCCGGTGCGGTGCGCGGGCACGACCTGGTGACGGTCAGCGTCGCGCAGTCCGCGGACGGGGCGGTGGTGGACCTGGACGCCCTGCGCGAGGAGTGCGAAGCGGCCGGGGTGCCGGTCGCGCTCGACGCGACGCAGGCCGCCGGCTGGATGCCGCTGGCACTGGACTGGGCCGACTGGGTGGTCGCCGCCGGGTACAAGTGGATGCTTTCGCCGCGTGGATGTGCCTGGCTGGCCGTGCACCCGCCGGCGATGGCGCGCACCGTGCCGGTCGCCGCGAACTGGTACGCGGGGGAGGACCCGTGGCAGACGACCTACGGAATGCCGCTGCGCCTGGCCCAGGGTGCCCGCCGCTACGACCTGTCGCCGGTATGGTTCGCCCACGCGGGGGCCGCCGTCGCGCTGGAATACCTGGCTTCGCTGGACCTCGAAGCGGTGCGCGCGCACGACGTGAAGCTCGCCGACACGCTGCTGACCAGGCTCGGACTGCCCGAGCGCGGCAGTGCGATCGTGGCGCTGGAGGCCGATCCGGAAGCGCTTGCCCGTGCCGGGATCGTGGCCAGTGCCCGCGCCGGCAAGGTCCGCGTCGGCTTCCACCTCTACAACACCGGGGCCGACGTGGAGCGGCTTCTGGACGCAGTGCGGTGAGTCACTCGTCGGAGTGAGCTACGGTGTCCTCCCGTGGTTGGTGCGCAGTTCTTCCCCGGACGCGGAGACACCGCGCCGTTGCCCCGGGTCCCCGCGGAACCGGCGCCGCCGAAACGCGGCGGCGGTCCGGTGCTCAAGGGGCTCGGCCTGCTGGCCGTCGCCGTCGTGGCGGGACTCGTGTGGTGGCTGGTCCGGCACGACACCGGGGACACCCCGCCGGTGGCGCAGGCGCCGGTCAAGGAGTTCCAGTTCACGGTGACCGACGGGCCGGTCGCCGCGAGCGACTGCGCCGCGAACTCCTACTCGCGCGTGAAGGAGTTCTTCGGCGAGCACCCGTGCCGCGGCCTGTCCCGCGCGCTCTACACGACGACGAGCGGCCCGGCCCGTGCGCTGGTGTCGGTCGTCGTGGTGTCCACGGCCTCCGCGCAGGACGCGCAGGCGCTCAAGAAACTCGTCGACACCGACGGCACCGGCAACGTCAACGATCTGGTGCGCGACGGCACGGCGAAGATCCAGGACGCCCCGAAACTCGCCGACGGCGACTACCTTTCCCGCGCCGACGGCAACTCGGTGACGATCGTGCTGTCCGCGTTCTTCGCCGGTCACACCGACGACGCCACGCTGCAGCGGATCAGCAAGGAGGCGCTGGAGCTGGCTCCGGGCGCCTGACTTTCCTCTGAGGAAAGCCGGTGGTACTTTCCTCAGAAGAAAGTAGGAGGTGCAGCAATGTCGTCACGCGAAGCGCAAACGTCCCTCGACACCATCCGGAGCCTCGGGAGGCACACGGTCGACGAGTCCGCGGACCACGGCTTCGCCTGGCGCTACCTGGTGCTTTCGGTGGTGGCGGTGTTCCTCGTGTTCGCGTCGTTCGACCTGCCCGGCCCGTGGGACAGGCTGGTGGTCGCCACCGGTCTGGGCCTCAGCGTGCTCGCGGCGCTCCGGATGCGACGCGGTGCCCGGGTGCACCGGCGGCTCACCGGGCCCGAACGGCGGTGGTACCTCGCGGCCGCTGTCGTTTTCCTGGTGCTCTGCGTGGGCTTCCAGGTCGCGGCCGCGGTCCTCGCGGTCACGACCGGGCTGCCCGCGCACCACACGATCGGCGCGGCCGCGACGGCGCTGACCCTCGCGGCGCTGGTGCCGGCGGGCCGGGCGCGGTTCCGCGCGGTCGCGCGGGCGAGCGTCCGCTGATGGATCCCGACTTCGACGAGTTCCTGCACGTGCCCGCCAGGCTGGCCGTCCTCGCGGTGCTCGCCCCGGCCGGCCACGTGGACTTCGGGTTCCTCCGTGACGCGGTCGGCACCAGCGATTCGGCGCTGTCCAAGCAGATCTCCGCCCTCGGCGACGCCGGCTACCTCACGGTGGACAAGAACCGGGACCAGGGCGCGCGGCGCACCCGGGTGGGTCTCACCGAGGCCGGGCGCCAGGCGTTCCGGCGCCACGCGGCCGCACTCGAACGCATCGCCGCGCTCGCGCGGCAGTCCTAGCTTCCGGTGCGGAGGTAGGCGACCAGGGCGTCGACGAGGAGGAACGGCGGCTCGCCCAGTCCGGGCACGGTCGCCACCGCCGGGACGTGCCGATCGGCCAGGACGAGGTCCTTCGTGCTGCGCACGTCCACCGGCTGGTGCTTCTCGTCGACCACGATCAGCACCGCGGTGTGGTCCACGAGCCGCGCGATGGTGGTGGCCCGCCCGGTCCCGCCGAACCGGGCGGTGGTGCCGACGAACACCCCGCGACGGGCCGGGTCGACGCGCTGCCACCGCTGGTCCGCGCCCGCCACCAGTCGCGGATCGCCCCGCGCGGTGAGCAGTTCGCTCAGTGCCCGCCCCTGCACCTGGTGCAGCGGCGCGTCGACCAGCGGCTGCACGGCCTCGTAGAGCGTGTACCGGGTGCCACCCGGTGCGGGCGGGACGAGGAACAGGTGCCGCACCGCGGGTTCGGCCAGCGGTCCCTGGCGCAGGCGGACCAACTGGCGCAGCAGCAGACCACGCAGGCGGGCCGCCGGTTCCTCGGGCATGCCGGTCAGGGTGCGGGTCAGGGTCAGCACGTGCCGTCCTCGGGCTCGAACGTGTCCGCGGGCTCCGGGGCAGGCTACGACGTGACGGCGCCCGGCGCGCCGAGGTGTGGCTCACGCCGCGCCGGGCTCGATCCGGTGGCGCCGCCGGAACACCACGATCGCGAGCACGATCAGCGCGACGACCACCACGAACGATCCGGGGTAGCTCTCGCCCGGCACGATCGAACCGGTGATGAGCGCGAAGTCCCAGAGCCCGTGCAGCACCGCGGGCAGCAGCAGACCGCCCGAGCGGCGCCGGACGAGGTAGAAGAAGTACCCGGCGACGGCGACGACGAAGACCTGCACGAACGCCCGCGCGCCCAGCGAGACCAGGTTCGCGGAGTGCGCGAGGCCGAACACGACCGACGACCACAGCGCGACCCCGCCCTCGCCGAGCCCGTTCCCGCGCAACGCGACCAGGCCGATGCCGCGGAACAGCCCTTCCTCGGCGAACCCGACGAACAGCGTGCCGGCCAGGAGCAGCACGGTGAACCCGGCGCCGCGGGCGGCGAGTCCGCCGTAGTCGGTGCCCGCCAGGATCGAGACGATCATCAGCACCGGCACGACCGCGACCCACCGCCGCACCGGCCGGTCGTCGGTGAGCACGGGACGCCACCACCGCAGAACCGTGACGGTCACGCCGACGAGCACCAGCCCCACCCCGACCGGGACGGTGATGCTCCGCCACACCCCGCCCGTCGTTTCGTACCCGCCGCCGGTGCCCCGGGTGAGCACGAACCCGAGTACCTGGACGACCGCCACGTAGACCACGACGAGAACGAGGTACCACCGGACGGACAGGTGGCGGGCCACGGGCGCTCCGCTCGGCGGGAGATCGTTCCTGCTCACGACCTCGGGACCTCGATTATCGGCGGCACCCGCCCGGCCCGGCAGCGCGCGTCACCCCGTCGATCGACCGGTTCGGCACCGGGGCACCAGCCGGGGCGGGCTCAGCTGCTCGCCGAGCCGGGCAGTGCGATCGCCGTCGGCTGTTCGCCCGCGGCCTCGCGCCAGCGGGTGCCGCGGCGTGACGAGGCGAGCAGTGCCTTCAGCGCCACCGCGCGCAGCTCCGCGTCGTCGGTCTGTTCGAGCACTCCGCGCCACGCCGTGGCGGCGTCCGCCTCCGCGGTGGCGACCACGCTCTTCGCCGACGTCGCGTCGGTGACCGGTTTCGGCGGGATGTAGGCGGGCTCGGCCGCCCGCGGTTCCACCCCGGCCGCGCTCAGCATCCGCACGCACGCGTCGCGCCGGTCCTGGTGCTCGGCCGTGCCCTCGGCGGTCCCGGCGGTGTAGGTGTCCGGCAGGAACGCGCTGACCAGCCCGTACACCCACAGCGCGGCGTGCTCGGCGGACAGGGCCTGCTGCAGCGGGCCCGCCGACTCCGGCGGGACGGCCGACGCCGGCGCGGTCACCTCGCCCGGATCGGTGCCCGGCCCGAGGCTGCTGCCGACCTGCTGGAGCCCGGCGCATCCCCCGGCCACCGCGGCCACCAGCCCCGCCCGGTACCGCGGCAGGCCGCCGACGAGGGACTCCGCCTGCTCGCGTGCCGTGGCCAGCCGCTTCTTGAGCCCGGCCACGCCGTCCTCGGACGGGACCACCGGCGACGCGGACGACTTCGGCCGGTTGAGCCGGTCCACTTCGGACTGCAGCGCCCGTGCGTGCGCAGTGCGGGCGGCGGCGTACTGCCGCGCCACGTCCGCCGCCGCGGACGAAGACGCCGCCACGGCGTCGGCCGCGGCGGCGTCGGCACGGGCCTGTTCGGCCAGCAGGGCCAGCGGATCCGGTTCGTCGGAATAGCCGGTCTGGCACGCGGCGAGCGGGGCGGCGAGTGCCGCCAGAGCGCTCGCGCGCAGGACTTCGCGACGGGTACGGGGTCTCACGCCCGCCCATCCTGCCAGGACGCCGGTGACCACGGGCGGTGACCGGGGGCAACAAGATAAGCTTGTCCCTCACCAACCGATCGCAGACCAAACAGGAGAGCGCCAAGGTGCCTGGAGAACTCGCCGCCCGGCTCGAGCCGATCGTGGCCGACGCCGTGTCCGGCGCGGGTTTCGACCTCGACGCGCTCGACGTCCAGCAGGCGGGCCGCCGCAAGCTCGTCAAGGTCGTCGTCGACTCCGACGACGGCGTGGGACTCGACGAGGTCGCCGACGTCAGCCGCGCCGTGTCGGCCGTGCTGGACGAGAACGAGCAGCTGATCGCGGGCGCCTACACGCTCGAAGTGACCTCGCCGGGCGTCGACCGCCCGCTGACGCGCCCTCGCCACTGGCGCCGCTCGCGGTTCCGCCTCGTGCGGATCACGCCGCGGGACGGCGCCGAGTACGTGGCACGCGTCGGCCACGCGGGCGAGGACGGCGTGCGGGTCCTCGCCGACGGCGAGATCCGCGACGTGCGCTACGCCGACGTGGTCAAGGCCGTGATCGAGATCGAGTTCAGGCAACCACCGACCGAGGAGCTGAAGCTGCTCGACCAGGACGCCTCGGGGAACAACACCGCCGAGCCGGAGGAGGATCCGAAGTGAACGTGGACATCGCGGCGCTGCGCGCGATCGAGCGGGACAAGGACATCCCCTTCGACACGGTCATCGAAGCCATCGAGACGGCGCTGCTCACCGCCTACAAGCACACCGATGGCCACCAGCCGCACGCCCGCATCGACATCGACCGCAAGACCGGCATCGTGCGTGTCCTCGCGCACACGCTGGACGAGAACGGCGAGCTGGACGAGGAGTGGGACGACACCCCGGAGGGCTTCGGCCGCATCGCCGCCACCACCGCACGCCAGGTCATCCTGCAGCGCCTGCGTGACGCCGAGCACGAGAAGACCTACGGCGAGTTCTCCACCCGCGAGGGCGAGATCGTCGCGGGCGTCATCCAGCGCGACGCGCGGGCCAACGCGCGCGGCATGGTGATCGTGCAGATCGGCGACACCGAGGGCGTGCTCCCCCCCGGCGAGCAGGTGCCCGGCGAGAACTACACGCACGGCGAGCGCATCAAGGCGTACGTGGTGACCGTGTCGCGCAGCTCGCGCGGCCCGTCGATCACGCTGTCGCGCACCCACCCGCACCTGGTGCGCCGGCTGTTCGCGCTGGAGGTGCCCGAGATCGCCGACGGCACCGTCGAGATCGCGGCCGTGGCGCGCGAGTCGGGGCACCGGTCCAAGATCGCGGTCCGCTCCACGGTGCCGGGCGTCAACGCCAAGGGCGCGTGCATCGGCCCGATGGGGCAGCGGGTGCGCAACGTGATGAGCGAACTCGGGGGTGAGAAGATCGACATCGTCGACTACTCCGAGGACCCGGCTCGCTTCGTCGGGAATGCGCTGTCGCCGGCCAAGGTTGTTTCGGTACAGGTGGTGGACGAGCGCGCGAAGACGGCCCGCGTGGTGGTGCCCGACTTCCAGCTCTCCCTGGCCATCGGCAAGGAAGGCCAGAACGCCCGCCTGGCCGCCCGGCTCACCGGGTGGCGGATCGACATCCGCAGCGACGCCGCCACCGGTGCCGAACCGGAGGACGCGGCGACCGCGACAACCGGTTCGGCTGAGTGACGGGCCAGGAGTTAAACTCGACGGTGGAGCGGAGCTCGCGCTCGGTCACCACGCGCCCGGACCATCGGGGGACCACCCCGGTGCGGACGTGTGTGGGGTGCCGGAAGCGGGCTCCGGCCGGTGAGCTACTGCGAGTGGTCGCGCGGGACGGGCGGCTGGTCGCCGACCCGCGTCGGCGGCTGCCGGGACGGGGTGCCTGGATGCACCCCGGGCCGGAGTGCCTGGCCAAGGCCGAGCGGCGGCGCGCGTTTCCCAGGGCCCTGCGGGTCCAGGGGACGCTCGACGCGGCGGGGCTGCGTGACCACCTGGGTGGAACGCCGGGAGGCATGGACCGGGGGCCCACCCCGGTCCGGACGGAATCAAGGAAGCAGGTCGACCCGTCATGAGTCAGCCGTGAAGCTGAAGCCATGAACGCGCGACGATAGGACGAGGTCGAGCGGGTTTTGCCGCCCGGCCTCACCAGTTGAGGAGAGCAGTGGCAGGCAAGGCCCGTGTGCACGAGCTCGCGAAGGAGCTCGGGGTTACGAGCAAGGAAGTTCTCGCCAAGCTGAAGGAGCAGGGCGAGTTCGTGAAGTCGGCGTCGTCGACCGTCGAGGCACCCG
Source organism: Amycolatopsis endophytica (assembly GCF_013410405.1). Lineage (NCBI taxonomy): Bacteria > Bacillati > Actinomycetota > Actinomycetes > Pseudonocardiales > Pseudonocardiaceae > Amycolatopsis > Amycolatopsis endophytica. Next base: position 1,172,949 of record NZ_JACCFK010000002.1, on the reverse strand, counting down.
TTGCCCGGCGGCTCCGTGACGCTTTCGTCACCAAGGACAGCAAGTCCGCCGGACGGTCCGGCGGCCCCCGCCCGGCACCGTCGGCGGGGAACGGCAACGGCGCGGCCCCCAAGCCCGCCGCGCCGCGTCAGCAGCAGTCGCAGCCGCGGCCGGTCCCGGGCGCCAAGCCCGGTCCGCGTCCCGGCCCGCAGCAGCAGGCCCCGGCCCCGCAGGCACCGGCGCCCCAGGCGCCCGCCCCGCAGCAGCCGCGTCCGGCCCAGCCGGCGCCGCAGCAGCAGGCCCCGGCCGCGAAGGCACAGCCGCAGACGCCCAAGCCCGGCGCACCGCGTCCCGGTGCCGGTGGCTCCGGGCAGTCCGGTTCGGTGGTGCCGCCCAAGCCGCAGGGCCCCAAGCCAGGGCCGAAGCCCGGTCCGCGTGCCCCGCGTCCCGGCAACAACCCCTTCGGGGTCGGCCAGGGTGCTCCGGCGCCGCGTCCGTCGGCACGTCCCGGCGGGCAGGGTGGCGAGCGCCCGGCCGAGCGGCGCGACGGCGGTGAGCGTCCGGCTCCGCGTCCCGGTGGCGGCAACCGCCCGACCCCGGGCAACATGCCGCCGCGCCCGAACCCGGGCATGATGCCGGGCCGCGTGCAGCGGCCCGGTGGCGGTCCCGGTGGTGCGGGCCGCGGTGGTCCCGGCGGCGGCCGCGGTGGTGCCGGTGCCGGCCGTGGCGGACCGGGTGGTCCCCGTGGCGGCGGCGCCCCGCGTGGCGGTCCCGGTGGCGGTGGCGGCGGTTTCCGTCCCGGTGGTGGCGGTGGAGCCCCCGCCGGTGGTGGCGGCTTCCGCGGTCGTGGCGGCGGCGGTGGCCGTGGCGGCACGGCCGGTGCCTTCGGGCGTCCCGGTGGTCCCTCGCGCAAGGGCCGCAAGTCGAAGCGGCAGAAGCGCCAGGAGTACATGGAGAACATGCAGGCGCCGTCGGTCGGTGGCGTGCGGTTGCCCAAGGGCAGCGGCGAGACCATCCGGCTGCCGCGCGGTGCCTCGCTGACCGATTTCGCGGAGAAGATCGACGCGAACCCGGCCTCCCTGGTGCAGGTGCTGTTCCACCTGGGCGAGATGGTCACCGCGACGCAGTCCGTCTCGGACGAGGTGCTGGAGCTCCTCGGCGGCGAGATGAACTACAACGTGCAGGTGGTCAGCCCCGAGGAGGAGGACCGCGAGCTGCTGGAGACCTTCGACATCACCTACGGTGAGGACGAGGGTGGCGAGGAGGACCTGCAGGTCCGCCCGCCGGTGGTGACCGTCATGGGTCACGTCGACCACGGTAAGACCCGCCTGCTCGACACCATCCGCAAGACGCGGGTGCACGAGCGGGAGGCCGGTGGCATCACCCAGCACATCGGTGCCTACCAGGTCGAGACCGAGCTCGAGGGCAATGAGCGCCTGATCACCTTCATCGACACCCCGGGTCACGAGGCGTTCACCGCCATGCGTGCCCGTGGTGCGAACTCCACCGACATCGCGGTGATCGTGGTCGCCGCGGACGACGGCGTCATGCCGCAGACGGTGGAGGCGATCAACCACGCCCAGGCGGCCAAGGCGCCGATCGTGGTCGCGGTCAACAAGATCGACAAGGAGGGCGCGAACCCGGACAAGATCCGGCAGCAGCTCACCGAGTACAACCTCGTGGCCGAGGAGTACGGCGGCGAGACGATGTTCGTCGACATCTCGGCACGCGAGAACATCAACATCGACGGGCTGCTCGAAGCGATCCTGCTGACCGCGGACGCCACCCTGGACCTGCGGGCCAACCCGGACATGGCGGCACAGGGTGTCGCGATCGAGGCGCACCTCGACCGCGGCCGTGGCCCCGTGGCCACCGTGCTGGTCCAGCGCGGCACCCTGCGGGTCGGTGACTCGGTCGTCGCGGGTGACGCGTACGGCCGCGTGCGGCGGATGGTCGACGAGTACAACGCGGACGTCACCGAGGCCACGCCCTCGCGTCCGGTGCAGGTCATCGGCTTCACGTCGGTGCCAGGCGCGGGCGACACGTTCCTCGTCGTCGAGGAGGACCGGGTGGCCCGGCAGATCGCCGAGCGCCGCCAGGCCCGCATCCGCAACGCGCAGAACGCGGCCAAGCGCAAGCGCGTCAGCCTGGAGGACCTGGACTCCGCGCTGAAGGAGACCAACAGCCTCAACCTGATCATCAAGGGTGACAACTCGGGTACGGTCGAGGCTCTGGAAGCGTCTCTCCTGCAGCTGGACGTCGGCGACGAGGTCGAGCTGAACGTGGTCCACCGCGGCGTCGGTGGTGTCACCGAGAGCGACATCGACCTGGCGACGGCCTCCGACGCGATCGTCCTGGGCTTCAACGTGCGTGCCGAGGGCAAGGCGACCGAGCGGGCCAACCGCGAGGGCGTCGACGTCCGGTACTACACGGTGATCTACCAGGCGATCGACGAGATCGAGCAGGCCCTCAAGGGCATGCTCAAGCCGGAGTACGAAGAGGTCGAGCTGGGCCGCGCGGAGGTCCGCGAGGTCTTCAAGTCCTCCAAGTTCGGCACGATCGCCGGGTGCCTGGTGCAGTCCGGGGAGATCCGTCGCAACGCCAGGGCGCGCCTGCTGCGGGACAACGTGGTCATCGCCGAGAACCTGCCGGTCAGTTCGCTGCGGCGGTTCAAGGACGACGTGGTCGAGGTCCGCGAGGGCTACGAGTGTGGTCTCACGCTCGGGTCCTACAGCGACATCAAGGTCGACGACGTCATCGAGACCTACGAGCAGCGCGAGAAGCCGCGCGTCTGAGCCGGGTAGTGGTGCGCGGGGCCGGTCGTTCGTGACCGGCCCCGCGGCCTCACTCGGGGACTGGGAACTGATGTACGTAGGCGCACTCGAGCTCGACGTGTTGTTCGGCGATGTCCAGTCGCTGAAGCAGAAACGGTCGTACGTGCGGCCGCTGGTCGCCGAGGTCCGCCGGAGGTTCGAGGTGTCGGTCGCCGAGGCCGGTCACCTCGACCTGCACCGCCGCGCCCTGATCGGGGTGTCGGTGGTGGCGGCCGACGGCGAGCACGTCCGTGACGTGCTCGACGGCTGTGAGCGGCTGGTGGCGGGCCGCCCGGAACTGGAACTGCTGTCGGCCCGTCGCCGTCTGATCGGACCGGAAGACTAAAGGGGAGAGCGTGATGGCCGATCCGGCTCGCGCCCGCAGGCTGTCCAAACGGATCTCGCAGATCGTCGCGTCGGCGATCGAGCACGAGATCAAGGACCCGCGGTTGAAGAACGTGACGATCACCGACGCGAAGATCACCGCGGACCTGCACGACGCCACGGTGTACTACACGGTGCTCGGGGAGACGCTGGAGTCCAAACCGGACTTCCCGGGTGCGGCGGCGGCACTGGAGTCGGCGCGGGGCGTGCTGCGCAGCCGTGTCGGGCAGGGCACCGGGGTGCGGTTCACGCCGACGCTGACGTTCGTCGCGGACACCATCCCGGAGGACGCCCGGCACATCGAGGACCTGCTCGCGAAGGCCCGCGAGGCCGATGCCGAACTGGCCCGCCGTGCGGCCGGGGCGGAGCACGCCGGCGACCCGGACCCGTACAAGCAGCCTCGCGAGGACGACGAGGAAGACACCGGCTCCGTCGAGTAGGTCCGCGCGGCGTGTGCCCCCGTGCCAGACGGTGCGGGGGCACACCTGTGTTCCGGCCCCTTGACGTGGGGTGCTTGGATCGTTCGGAGCACTGCCGCTGCGAGGATCTGAGGGGGTCCGCGTGAGGTCGATGGGATGGCTGTACCCGTTCCGCCCGCGTCCGTGGGCCGGGATCGCCGCCGAGTTCCACCAGATCGCCGCCGCCCGGCCGGAGTACGAGTACATGGCCGGGGTCGTGGACAGCGTGCTGGAGTCGGATGTGCCGCTGCTCGGTGCGACCGCTTCTGGGGACTTGATCGTGGTGGACCGGCCGGTTCCGCGTGCCCCGTGGGGCGCGGTCGTGGTGTCCGGGCCGTGGTCGCAGCGCGCGGTGATGGTGCCGGGCTGGGTGCGGGTGGAGCACGTCGGTGCCGAGGGCGAGATCGCGGAACGTCCGGTGGCCGAGGCGGTGCCGCTGTTCTGGCGGTTCGTGACGGCCGGGTTCGGCGTGGTGCCCGCGGTTCAGGTGTCCTGAGGGCGCAGGCCGTCGAACAGGAAGTCCAGGTGCCGTCGCCAGCCGTCCGGGTCGAGCGGGGCCGCCTGGGCCGTGGCCGCGATCGCGAAGCCCAGGTCGTCGAGGCCGAAGTCCGGGCGCAGGACCCCGGCGTCGTGAGCGCGCGCCACGATCCGCGCGATGCGTTCGCCGACTTCCGCCTTCGCGGCCTCCAGCTTCTTCGCTCCGGGTAGGGCCCGGCGCGCGATCTCCTCCAGCGGCGCGTCCAGGCCCTTCTCGCCGAACACTTCGCGCGCGGCGGCAATCAGCCGTTCGCGGTTGCGCTGGGCGTCGCGGGGAGCCGGCGTGAGGACGATCGTGGTCACGGGCGGCCCGGACGGGATGGGCGCCGCGCCGGTGCGCCACTACCTCGCCGCGGGGGAGCGGGTCGTGGTGATCGGACGCAGCCGCGCCAAGTTCGACGCGCTGACCGCGAACTCGACCAGAGCCGAGTTCATCGCGGCCGACCTCTCGCTCGTCGAGGACAGCCGCCGGGTGACCGAACAGATCACGTCGAAGTACGAACGCGTCGACGCGCTGGTGCTCGCGGCATCGTTCATCCGGCAGCGACGGCACGTCACGAACGCCCAGCAGCGCCGCGCCAACGAACTGCTCGGAATCCTTGCCACGGAACAGGTTCCGGGCCTCGGCTACGTCACGTGGGGGCCCGCCCGGCTGGTCCGCTCCAGCTTCGCCGGCGAGGTGGGCACGGGCATGCGCGTCGCGGCCGCGGTGCTGGCCCCGGTGCTCGGGCAACGTCCCGAAGACGCGATCCGCCCGGTCGCCGGCATCATCGACAGCCCCGCCCCGGGGCGGTCCGCCTACCGTGGTGCGCGGAAGCGCCCGCTCACGACCGGCGCCCACGATGAGGTGGATGCGGCGCGCCTGGCCGCCGCGGTCGAGAAGGTCCTCTGAGGGCTTGCTTTCCTACGGGCGGGCAAGTCGCACGTCCGGCTTTCGCCCGCCGGACCTCGCGGCGAGGTGGAACAGCAGGAAAGCCACCAGGCCGGCGCAGGCCGCGCACCAGGGCAGTGCTCCGGTCGCGCCGAGGCCGATCACGGCGCCACCCGCGGCGCCGCCGATCGCGATACCCAGGTAGGTTCCCGACGTGTTCAGGGCGAGCGCCTGCGCCGACTCGTCACCGGCGAGGCGGTGCAGGCGTACCTGGACCGCGGGCGAGTTCCAGAACGCCGCGCCACCCCACAGCGCGACCAACGGCCAGAGCACCAGGACCGGCACCGGGCGGATCAGCCACAGGGCCCCGAGCACGACCATCGACGCGATGAACGCGGCGACGCCGATCGCCAGCGTCCGGTCCGGGCCCCAGCGGTCGGTGGCGCGCCCGCCCCACCAGATCCCGATCATCCCGGCCACACCGGACACGGCGAAGAGCGCGCCACGTGCGGTGAGGTCCGCTTCGGACAGTCCGGCGGTGAACGGTGCCAGGTAGGTCAGCAGCATCATCGAACCGAACATGAGCACGATGTTGGCGCTCAGTCCCAGCGTCACCGGCGCGGCGCCCAGTACGCGGAGCCGTTCCCGCCAGGGTGCGGGTGCCGGTGTCGTGGTCGTCGCGGGCAGGACGGCGAGTACTGCGGCCACCGTCACCAGCCCGGCCACGGCCAGCGCGGCGAACGTCAGGCGCCATCCGCCGAGCGCGCTCAGCCAGGTGCCCGCCGGCACGCCGAGCGCGACCGCCCCCGTGATGCCCAGCGCGACCACCGCGACGTTGCGGCCCATCCGATCGGGCGGCGACAGCCGCGCCGCCAGGGCGAACAGCGACGGCGTGGCCGCACCGGCCGCCGCTGCCGCGAAGATCCGGGCGGCCGTCAGGACCGTGAACGACGGTGTCAGCGCGGCGGCCAGGTTCGCCGCCGCGAAGACGGCGGCGGCCACGGCCAGGACGACGCGTGGCCGGGTGCGTGCGGTGAGGACCGCCAGGACCGGCGCGGCGATCGCCACGGTCACCGAGAACACGGTGACCAGCTGCCCGGCGGCGCCGACGGTCACGTGCAGATCGGCGGCGATCTCCGGGAGCACCCCGGCGATGATGTAGTCGTCGGTGTAGAACATCAGCGCCGCGCACGCCAGCACGACGAGCCATGCGGGCATGGCGGATCCTTCCACTTCGGGGACGAACCCGGCAAATGTCTCACCGATCCGGCGGGGGAGCCACCGGTTTTTTGACGTCAGGCAGGTTTGCGGGCGACGACCAGGTCGCGCAGGATCGACTGGTCGACCCGGTGCGTGAACTCCTCGAACGGCCCGCCCGACCGGACCTCCAGCCCGGTCCGCTCCAGGATCCCGGTGATCTCGTCCCGCTTGGCCACGTGCGTGTTCCACGACAGGCCCAGCGCGCCGCCCGGTTTGAGCACCCGCGTCCACACCGGCAGGGCGGCGTTCAGCAGGTCGCGCGGGCTGCGGGCCAGCTCGTCGGGCTGATGGCTGCCGTGCTGGACGCCGTAGGGCGCGTCGGCCACCACGACGTCCGCCGAGCCGGCCTTGAGCAGCTCGTCGGTGGTCAGGGTGTCGGCGTTGAAGAACGTGACGGCACGGGCGTCGCCGGCCTTCCAGCGCTCCTTGTCCGGCGCGTAGGAGATCTCCAGCCGCTGGCCGAGGCGGTGCTTGTGGCGCCGCAGCGGGCCGGAGTCGGCGGTGTGCTTGATCCGCTTCTGCCGCAGCCAGGTCTTGACGAACCGCTCGTAGGCTTCGAAATCCTTCTTGTCGACGTCGAGCCCGGTCGCGTCCAGGCCGTACATCATCGCCTGGTTCAGCGTGGTTCCCCGCCCGCACAACGGGTCCACGACGTGCAGTGGCCGCGTCAGGAACTCGGCGGGCCGTTCCCGCGACAGCAGGGTGACGTTGAGCAGCAGCTTGGTGAACAGCTCGTTGGTCTTGCCGGGGTACTTCTGGATCGTCAGCAGGTCCGAATCCAGTTTGTCCAGCGGCGCGATCTCCAGTGGGCGCAGCAGGTCGCCGGTGAACTCGAACAACGCGTAGAGGGACGAGAGGTTCGACAGCAGCGCGATGTCCTCTTCGGACAGCGCCGTCTCCGTCGAGAACGTGACGTAGGTGACGCCGCCGATCCGGCGCTCCCCGACGGCGGCCGGTGGCGTGGCCAGTGCCTCGCCGAACACGGCCAGCTCGGCGCGCAGCAGGCCGGCGGCGGCGTCGGCGTAGACGCGGTTGGCGCCGGGGTAGAGGAGGATCCCGTAGTCGAACATCGGAAAGCAGCGTAGCTTGCCCGCATGAGCACCTCCGCCCCGCTCGACTTCGCGCACGCCACCGGCCTGCTGCGCGAAGCGAACGACGTCACCTTGCTGGCCCACGTCCGCCCGGACGCCGACGCGCTCGGCAGCGCACTGGCCCTCGGGCGCGCGCTCCACCTGCGCGGGGCGACCGTGCGCGTGTCCTTCGGTGAGCCCGCGGAGGTGCCGGAAAGCCTGCGCGGACTCGACGTCGACGGCCTGTTCGTGACCGCCGACGAGGTGCCGCCCTCGGCCGGGCTGCTGGTCTGCCTGGACACGCCGAGCCCGGCACGGCTGGGCAAGCTCGCCGACCGGGTCGAGGCGACCCGCGCGGCCGGTGGTGAGGTGCTCGTCGTCGACCACCACGCGTCGAACCTGCGCTACGGCTCGGTGCACCTGGTCGACGACACCGCCGAGGCCACCGCGGTGCTCGTGCTGGCCCTGCTCGACGAGATGGGCGTGGCGCTGGACGAGCCGATCGCGCGCTGCCTCTACGCCGGTCTGGTCACCGACACCGGTGGGTTCCGCCGGGCGCGGCCCTCGACGCACCACGCGGCCGCCAGGCTGCTGGAGGCCGGGGTCGATCCGGACCGGCTCGCGCGGGAGATCGTCGACGACCACCCGTTCGCGTGGTTGCCGATGCTGTCCGCCGTGCTGGCCACCGCGCGGCTGGAACCGGAGGCGGCGCAGGGTTTCGGGCTCGTGCACGCCGTGGTGACCGCCGACGTCGCGGCGACCGTGCGGCTGGAGGAGATCGAGAGCGTCGTCGACGTCATCCGCTCGACGCGCGAGGCCGAGGTCGCGGTGGTGCTCAAGGAACAGGCGCCGGGGGAGTGGTCGGTGTCGTTCCGGGCGATCGGCAAGATCGACGTCTCGCGGGCGGCGCGCGGCCTGGGCGGCGGCGGGCACCGGCTGGCGGCGGGCTGCACGATCCACGGCACGGCCGAAGAGGGACTGGACATGGTGCGGCGCGCCCTCGACGAGGCGCCCCTGCTCGGCTGATCTTGTCGGACCCCCTCGTTACCCTGCTGGGGTGTCCGAAACCGTGGAGTCCGCAGGTGAGAAGGTGCCGGCCCGGCGTGTCCTGGGGCTGGCCGTCCCGGCGCTGGGCGTGCTGGCGGCCGAACCGCTGTACGTGCTGGTCGACACGGCCGTCGTGGGCCATCTCGGGGCGCTGCCGCTGGCCGGGCTCGCGCTCGGCGGCGTCGTGCTGTCCCAGGTTTCGACACAGCTGACGTTCCTGTCCTACGGCACCACCTCGCGCACGGCCCGGCTGCACGGCGCGGGCCGCCGCGCGGAGGCGGTCAGCGAGGGCGTGCAGGCCACCTGGCTGGCCATCTTCGTCGGGCTGGTCGTGCTGGTGGCGGGGCAGCTGCTGGCCGGGCCGGTCGCGCGGGTGCTGTCCGGCAGTGACGAGATCGCGGGCGAAGCGGTGTCGTGGCTGCGGATCGCGTTGTTCGGGGCGCCGCTGATCCTGATCACGATGGCGGGCAACGGCTGGATGCGCGGCGTGCAGGACGCGGTCCGGCCGCTGCGCTATGTGCTGGCGGGCAACGGGATCTCGGCCGTGCTGTGCCCGGTGCTGGTCTACGCCGCGGACTGGGGCCTGGAGGGTTCGGCCATCGCGAACGTGGTGGCGCAGGTGATCAGTGCCGTGCTGTTCCTGCGGGCACTGGTGGCCGAGCGGGTGCCGCTGCGGCCGCACCCGAAGGTGATGCGGGCGCAGCTGGGCCTGGGCCGTGACCTGGTGCTGCGCAGCCTCGCGTTCCAGGCGTGCTTCGTGTCGGCCGCGGCGGTGGCGGCCCGAACGTCGACCGCGGCGGTCGGGGCGCACCAGATCGTGCTGCAGCTGTGGACGTTCCTGTCGCTGGTGCTGGACTCCGTCGCGATCGCGGCGCAGTCACTGGTCGGGGCCGCGCTGGGGGCGGGCTCGGCGCGGCAGGCGCGTGGGGTGGCGGGCCAGATCACGAAGTACGGGCTGGTCATGGGCTGTGTGCTGGGAGTGGTGTTCGCGGCGGTGTCGCAGGTGCTGCCGCACGCGTTCACCTCCGATCCCGGCGTGCTCGGCGAGGTGCCGCACGCGTGGTGGTTCTTCGTGGCGCTGCAACCGGTCGCCGGGGTGGTGTTCGCGCTGGACGGCGTGCTGCTCGGCGCGGGTGACGCGGCGTTCCTGCGCACCGCGACGCTGGCCTGCGCCGCGATCGGGTTCCTGCCGCTGATCTGGGCCTCGCTCGGCCTCGGATGGGGGCTCGCCGGTATCTGGACGGGCCTGTCGCTGTTCATGGTGCTGCGCCTGGCGGCCGTGGTGGCGCGCTGGCGCTCGGATCGCTGGACGGTGCTCGGTGCCCTCCGGTGAGGTCCAGGTTGTCGTGCCTGGCGAGGGGGCCGTTTCGGAGGTGTTGCCCGCGAGCTGGATCGCCCGGTCGTAGGCCGTGCGTCGCGTGGGACGGGTGGGCTGGCGTTCGGATCGCTGGATGGTGGTGAGCTCGGCCCTCCGGTCAGTTCACGTCGGCGGCCAGCCGGTGTCGCGGAAGTCGCGGGCCGAGGTGTACGGCGTCGAGCGCCGCGAGGATCTGCTGGCGCCTCGGCGCGACCCCGCTCGCCAGACGCTCGCGTACCAGCCGGTGCCCCTCGCCGATCAACGCGGCGTCCCGGACCCCGCGGTCCTGCTCGTCGAGCGCGACCAGCTCACCGCTGGCCGAAACCCGGGCGGTGCGACGGGCCTCGATGAACGGCAGACCCTCCGCCGCGGGCACCCGGTACGGGATGCGCGCCGCCTTGATCTTGGCCTTCGCGTGGGTGATGCGCCGCCCCATGGCGTCCTCCCGCGCCAGGAACGCGCGGGCGATCTCGGGCAGGGGCAGCCCGCCGACCATGCGCAGCGTCAGCGCGACGCGGCTGTCCACAACCAGCGCCGGGCGGCAGCAGGTGAAGATCAGCCGGAGCCGATCGTCGCCGATGGCGCCCGGAGGCCCTGGCGGGGCGTCGTGCATCAGCCGGGCCTCCTTCCGCTTGTCGTCACGGTTGTTCTCGCGCCGGATCCGGTCGATCGCCTCGCGGGTGGCGGCCAGGCACCGGGGCCGGGCGGCACGCCGTCGAAAGGCCCGTCGGTGATGATCGGTTCCGCACTCCGGTTGTCGACGACGGTGGCGGTCTCGGGCGAGCTGAGGCCACCCGCGAACACCCAGTGCCCCTCGTCCTTGAGTCGGTCGTCGAACGCGGCGATGGCGGCCGGCTCGTCCGGTGTGGCAGGCCCGCGGTGGCGTCGACCACCGAAACCAGGTACTGCAGGGGGAGTCCGCCTGTTCAGCCGGGCACCGGGGATTCGTACCGCGGTTTGCCCGCCGTCCGGTAGACCTGGATGGTCAGTCCTTCCGGCGTCGCCCGCGATTCGGCGAGTTCGAGCGCGAAGTCCGGGCCGGTGGCGGGGAACAGCCGAGTGCCCTGGCCGAGGACCACGGGGTAGGTGAGCAGGATGATCTCGTCGACCAGCCCGGCGGCGAGCAGGGCGCGGATCAGGTCACCGCTGCCGTGTACCTGCAGTTCGCCCTCGCGCTCGGCCTTCAGCTCGCCGACGGCGGTGGCCAGGTCGCCGGACACGACCGTGGTGCCCGCCCAGACCGGGCCGGTGAGCGTTGCCGACGCGACGTACTTCGGCCGCGCGTTCAGCGCCGCCGCGATCGGGTTGGCGGGGTCGGTGATCAGGCGCCAGTAGCCGGCGAAGATCTCATACGTCCGCCGTCCGAACAGGAACCCGTCGGCGCGCTGGTAGACCGCGTCGAGGTAGGCCGCGGCCTCGCCGTCGAACAGCGGCAGGGCCCAGCCGCCGCGGTCGAACCCGCCCCGGCGGTCCTCGTCCGGCCCGCCGAGCCCCTGCATCACCCCGTCGAGCGAAATGTTGGTGACGGTCGTCAGCTTCATGGTCGTGGCTCCTTCGCCCCGGGCGCGACGGGTGGGGCGGCCTCACCCCTGCTCCGGACCCCCGCGCCCCGATCGGACACCTGTGGCTGAAAACACTCCGGTAACGGGTAAGTATCGGGCTTGTATAGGCGATACATCTTGCGGGGCGGCGACGCGGGCGTCCCCGTGTCGTTGTCACCCATCTCGTGCAGGAGGAATCCTTCGTGCCGCCGCAGCAGGCACCCGTGACCGGCAAGGCCAGCCGCCAGTCGTGGCTCATCTGGTTCACCGCCGCCCTCGTCTACCTCCTTTCCGTCTTCCACCGCACCTCGTTCGGGGTCGCCGGGATGGAAGCCGCCGACCGGTTCGGGGTCGGCGCCGCCGCGCTCTCCACCTTCACCGTCCTGCAGGTCGGCGTCTATGCCGCGATGCAGATCCCCACCGGCGTCCTCGTCGACCGGTTCGGGCCGCGCAGGATCCTCTCCGCCGCACTGGTCTTCCTCGGGCTGGGGCAGGTCCTCGTCGCGGTCGCCGACACCTACGCGCTGGGCCTGATCGCGCGGGGCGTACTCGGCTTCGGCGACGCGCTGACCTTCGTCAGCGTGCTGCGCCTGATCGCCGCGCACTTCCCGGGCCGCCAGTACGCCGTGGTCACGAGCTTCACCACGGCGATCGGCTTCCTCGGCAACCTCGCCGCGACCGTCCCGCTCACGCTGCTGCTCGCCGGGCCGGGCTGGACGCCGACCTTCCTCGCCGCCGGCCTGCTCACCGCGGTCTACGCCGCCGTCGTCGCGGGCCGCGTCCGCGACACCCCGTCCGGCGCGACCCCGAAGGCGGGCCCGGTCGACGTCCGGACCCTGGCCGCGCAGGTCCGCACCGCGTGGCGGGTTCCGGGCACGCGGCTGGGGTTCTGGGTGCACTTCGCGACGATGTTCGCCCCGAACGTGCTCACCCTGCTGTGGGGCGTGCCGTTCCTGGTGCAGGGCCAGGGCCGCCCGGCCGCGACCGCCAGCGCCCTGCTGACCGTGTTCGTGTTCGGCTCGATGATCGGCGGGCCGCTGGTCGGCAGCTTGATCGCCGCCAGGCCCGGCACGCGGATGCCGCTGGTGCTCGGCTACCTGGCCGGTGCCACGCTGGTCTGGGCCACCCTGCTGAGCTGGCCGGGCCAGATCCCGGTCGGCGTGCTCGTGCCCGCGTTCGCGTTCCTGTCGCTGGGCGGGCCCGCGTCGATGATCGGGTTCGCGCTGGCGCGCGACTACAACCCGCTCTCCCGCGTGGGCACCGCGACCGGCGTGGTCAACGTCGGCGGGTTCGTCGCCACCACGCTGACCGCGCTGGTGGTCGGGGTGCTGCTGCAGCTGACCGGCGGGCAGTTCCGCATCGCGCTGCTGGCGGTCGTGGTGGTGCTGGCGTTCGGCGTGGTCCGCATGCTCGTGTGGTGGCGCCGGGCCCGCGTCGAGTTGTTCGCCGCGCAGGAGCGGGGCGAACAGGTGCCGGTCCAGGTACGCCGTCACGTGTGGGACGCCCCGGCACGGAAGGTGCCCGTGGCCGCGTAACGGCGCCCCGTAAGGTTTACCGCCGTGTCCCAGCCGAAGACCCGACGCCCCGCACCCCCGCCCGGCCTGCTCGTGGTGGACAAACCACCGGGCATGACCTCCCACGACGTGGTGGCGCGGGTGCGCCGGATCATGGGCACCCGCAAGGTCGGCCACGCCGGCACGCTCGACCCGATGGCCACCGGCGTGCTCGTGCTCGGCATCGAGCGGGCGACCAAGCTGCTGGGGCACCTGGCGCTGGACCGCAAGACCTACCTGGCGACGCTGGCCCTCGGCGTCTCGACCACCACCGACGACGCCGAGGGCGAGCACACCTCGACCGCGGACCCGGAGATCCTCGCCGCCGTGACCGACGAGGCCATCGGCGCGGGAATCGCCGCGCTCACCGGCGAGATCGAGCAGGTGCCCAGCTCGGTCAGCGCGGTCAAGATCGCCGGCAAGCGCGCCTACGCCCGCGTGCGCGCGGGCGAGGAGGTCGCGCTCAAACCGCGGCCGGTGACCGTGTACCGGTTCGACCTGCTCGCCACCCGTCGCGTCGCGGACCGGATCGAGCTGGACGCGGTCGTCGAGTGCTCCTCGGGCACCTACGTCCGCGCGCTGGCCCGCGACCTGGGCGCCGCGCTGGGCACCGGCGGGCACCTCTCGGCGTTGCGCCGCACCACGGTCGGGCCGTTCGGCATCGCCGCGGCACGCACGCTGGAGCAGCTGGAGGAGAAGCCGGAGCTGTCCTACGACCTGGACGACGCCGTGGCCGCCGCGTTCCCGCGCCACGACGTGGACGAGCGCGCGGCCCGGGCCGTCCAATATGGACAGCAGGTGCGGGCCTCCGGCATCGAGGGCACCTACGGGATCTTCGGCCCGGACGGCCGCGCGCTGGCGCTCGCGGTCGACGCGGGCGGCGTGGCCCGCTCGGTCGTCGTGCTCGCTCCGGCCTGACGGCCCACCACCGCCCTCGACGGACGCGCTTCGCGCGGCAGGCCGGCCCCTCGCCCACCACCACCCTCAACGGACGCGCTTCGCGCGGCAGTAGGCTTTGTGCGTGCAGAGGTGGCGAGGCTTGGGTGATCTCCCCGGTGGCTGGGGACGGTGCGTGGTCACGATCGGCGTGTTCGACGGGGTGCACCGCGGGCATCAGGCACTGATCGCCCGCACGGTCGAGGTGGCCAAGAACCGCAACCTGCCCAGCGTGATGCTGACGTTCGACCCGCACCCGTCGGAGGTCATCCGCCCGGGCAGCCACCCGGCGCAGCTGACCACGCTGCGCCGCAAGGCCGAGCTGGTCGAGCAGCTGGGCATCGACGTGTTCTGCGTGCTGCCCTTCACCGCGGAGCTGTCCCGGCTGGCCGCGCACGAGTTCGTGCACGAGGTGCTGGTCGACCGGCTGCACGCCGCCGCGGTGGTGGTGGGGGAGAACTTCACCTTCGGCCACCGGGCCGCCGGGGACGTGCCGCTGCTCAAGGAACTGGGCCGCCGGTTCGGGTTCGCCACCTACGGCGCCGAGCTGCAGGGCGGCACCACGGCGGACGGCGAGACCGCGGATTCCGGCGAGATCACGTTCTCCTCGACCTACGTGCGGTCGTGCATCGACGCCGGTGAAGTGGTCGCGGCGGCCGACGCGCTGGGCCGCCCGCACCGCTTGGAGGGCATCGTCGTGCGTGGTGACGGCCGTGGGCACGACCTGGGCTACCCGACCGCCAACCTGTCCACGCCGCGCTTCGCCGCGGTGCCCGCCGACGGGGTCTACGCCTGCTGGTTCGGGCGCGACAACCAGCCAGGGCGGCTCCTGCCCGCCGCGGTCTCGGTCGGCACGAACCCGACGTTCTCCGGTCGCGAGCGCACCGTCGAGGCGTTCGTGCTCGATGTCGAGGAGGACTTCTACGGTCAGCACGTGGCGCTGGACTTCGTCGGCAGGCTGCGTGACATGGTCCGGTTCAGCTCGGTGGACGACCTGGTCGACCAGATCGCCGACGACGTGCGCCGCACCCGGACGATCCTCGGCCTCGGCCACTGAGCGCACCGGTGCGATCGCGAATCGTCGAGTGATTCCGCCCCGGCCGTCCGATCCCGCCTGGCAAGATGGGGTCGGCGGTGACCGGAGGCGTCCAGGGGAGAACGGGGAGCACGCAGGTGGATGACCACAAGATCGTCCAGCGCAACATCGCCCTTCAGAGGGAGTGGTACGGGGAACCGCTGGGTGACCGGGTGCGCCGGCTCGTGGTCGCGTTCGACGTCTCGCAGGCATTCCTGGCCGAGGTGCTGGGGATCAGCGCGCCGATGCTGAGCCAGGTGATGAGCGGCCGCCGCGCCAAGATCGGCAATCCGGTCGTGCTCGCCCGCATGATCATGCTCGAGCGGAAGTGCCTGGTGCCCGAGGTCGCGGCCGGGCGCAGGGACGCGCTGATGGCGGCGCTGGAGGACGTGCGGGACGCGCGTCCCACCGTCGGCCGCGACACCTTCCCGGTCAACGCGCTGTCCGAGGAGCGCGCGGCGCTGTCCGCGCTGCGTGACACGGCCGAGGACGAGGACCTGGTCGAGGCCGCGAAACGCCTCGACGACGACTTCCCGGCACTGGCCGACCTGCTGCGCCGGGCCGGACAACAGGGCTGACCCGTGTCCGTGTTCTCGGCACTGCTGCCGCCGTCGTCGATCGTCGAACCGCTGATGACGCGGGTCGCCGCGCTGCCCCGCGCCGACGGGATCCGGTGGAGTGCGCCGCAGAGCTGGCACGTCACGCTGGCCTTCTACGGCGAGGACGACGCCGCCGGGCGCGCGGAGTGGCTGCGGCCGCGGCTGGCGGGAATGCGGGCGCCCCGCATCTGGTTGGAAGGAGCGGGATCCTTTACCAGGGTCCTCTACCTGGGGGTGTACGGCGAGGGGATCACCGAACTCGGCCTGGCCGCCGGGGCGGGTGACGAGGGCAGGCCCTATCTGCCGCACCTGACGCTGGCGCGCACCCGTGACGACGTGCCGCCGGACCTGCCGCGGGAGCTGTCCGGCTACCGCAGCGAGATGTGGACGGCCGCGGAGGCGGTGCTGATGCGTTCGCACCAGGGCGGCGAGGGCGTGCGGTACACCGTGGTCGAGCGGTTCCCGCTGTCCCAGCAGGCCAGGTGAAACCCTCCCTGATACCCTGAACCACCGGGTCCGGCTGCAGTCCGTGGCGGCCGTGACCGACTACCCGCTCGCCTCGCGGCGTCCGGGCCACACGGCACATCACAACAACGAGGAGACAACTCAGTGGCGCTGTCCACCGACGAGAAGAAGTCGATCCTGACCGAGTACGGTCTGCACGAGTCCGACACCGGGTCCCCCGAGGCCCAGGTCGCGCTGCTCACCAAGCGGATCATCGGTCTGACCGAGCACCTCAAGACCCACAAGCACGACCACCACTCCCGTCGCGGCCTGTTGCTGCTGGTCGGCCGTCGCCGCCGGCTGCTCAACTACGTGATGAAGGTGGACATCGAACGCTACCGGTCGCTGATCCAGCGACTCGGCCTGCGCCGATGACATGATCGACAGGGGGAGTGACCACGGTCGCTCCCCCTCGGTCCATCAGGAAGAGAAACAAAGAGGAAAGGGCAGGCGCACGAGGACAAGGACGCCGGTCCTCGGTAGTGGCTCACGGGAGGTCCCGTGGGCTTCGATCGAAGACCGGCTCGTTCCTCTGGCGCCGCTCCGCACGGGCGGAGCGCACCGCTGCCCGGACGAACGAGGAGTCAACTACACATGACCGAAGCAAGCGCCGTGCACGAGGCCGAGGCCGTCATCGACAACGGCCGGTTCGGCACTCGCACGATCCGCTTCGAAACGGGCAGGCTCGCCCGGCAGGCCGCCGGGTCCGTCGTCGCCTACCTGGACGAAGAGACCATGCTGCTGTCGGCGACCACCGCCTCGAAGCAGCCGAAGGAGCACTTCGACTTCTTCCCGCTGACGGTGGACGTCGAGGAACGGATGTACGCCGCGGGCCGGATCCCGGGCGCGTTCTTCCGCCGCGAGGGGCGTCCCTCCACCGACGCGATCCTGACCTGCCGCCTGATCGACCGGCCGCTGCGCCCGTCGTTCGCCGACGGCCTGCGCAACGAGATTCAGGTCGTCATCACGGTGCAGAGCCTGCACCCGGACGACCCGTACGACGTGCTGGCGATCAACGCCGCGTCGGCCTCCACCCAGATCGGCGGCCTGCCCTTCTCCGGCCCGATCGGCGGGGTGCGCGTCGCCCTGATCGAGGGCCAGTGGGTCGCGTTCCCGACCTGGCCGCAGCTGGAGCAGGCGACCTTCAACATGGTCGTCGCGGGCCGCGTCGTCGGCGACGACGTCGCCATCATGATGGTCGAGGCCGAGGGCACCGAGCACACGCTCGACCTGGTCGGCGGTGGCGCCGCGGCGCCGACCGAGCAGGCCGTGGCCGAGGGCCTCGCCGCCGCCAAGCCGTTCATCCGCGTGCTGTGCGAGGCGCAGCAGCGCCTGGCCGAGGCCGCCGCCAAGCCGACCGGCGACTTCCCGCTGTTCCCCGCCTACCAGCAGGACGCGCTCGACGCGGTCACCGCGATCGCGAGCGACGACCTGGCCAGGGCGCTGACCATCGGCGGCAAGCAGGACCGCGACAACGCCACCGACGAGGTCAAGGCCGCCGTGCTGGCCAAGGTCGGCCTCGGCGAGGGCGAAGCGTTCGAGGGCCGCGACAAGGAGATCGGTGCCGCGTTCCGCGCGCTCACCAAGAAGCTGATCCGCCAGCGGATCCTGCGGGACAAGGTCCGCATCGACGGCCGTGGCCTCACCGACATCCGCTCGCTCGGGGCCGAGGTCGCGATCATCCCGCGGGCGCACGGTTCGGCCCTGTTCGAGCGCGGCGAGACCCAGATCCTGGGTGTCACCACGCTGAACATGCTGCGCATGGAGCAGACGATCGACTCGCTGTCCCCGGAGACGACGAAGCGGTACCTGCACCACTACAACTTCCCGCCGTTCTCCACCGGCGAGACCGGCCGCGTGGGCTCGCCCAAGCGGCGCGAGATCGGGCACGGCATGCTCGCCGAGCGCGCGCTGGTGCCGGTGCTGCCCAAGCGGGACGAGTTCCCCTACGCCATCCGCCAGGTGTCGGAGGCGCTGGGCTCGAACGGGTCCACCTCGATGGGCTCGGTGTGTGCCTCCACGATGTCGCTGCTCAACGCCGGTGTGCCGCTCAAGGCGCCGGTCGCGGGCATCGCGATGGGTCTGGTCTCCGACGAGGTCGACGGCGAGACGCGGTACGTGGCGCTGACCGACATCCTCGGCGCCGAGGACGCCTTCGGTGACATGGACTTCAAGGTCGCCGGCACCAAGGACTTCATCACCGCGCTGCAGCTGGACACCAAGCTCGACGGCATCCCCTCCGACGTGCTGGCCGGTGCGCTGAACCAGGCCAAGGACGCCCGGCTGACCATCCTCGAGGTGCTGGCCGAGGCGATCGACGCGCCGGACGAGATGAGCCCGTACTCGCCGCGCGTCACCAGCGTGAAGATCCCGGTCGACAAGATCGGCGAGGTCATCGGGCCGAAGGGCAAGATGATCAACTCGATCACCGAGGAGACCGGCGCCGACATCTCCATCGAGGACGACGGCACGATCTACGTGGGCGCGGCCGACGGCCCGTCCGCCGAGGCCGCGATCGGCAAGATCAACGCGATCGCGAACCCGCAGCTGCCGAAGGTGGGCGAGCGCTTCCTGGGCACCGTGGTGAAGACGGCCGCGTTCGGCGCGTTCGTCTCGCTGCTGCCGGGCAAGGACGGCCTGATCCACATCTCGAAGCTGGGCAACGGCAAGCGCATCGGCAAGGTCGAGGACGTGGTCAACGTGGGCGACAAGCTCCGCGTCGAGATCGCCGACATCGACAACCGCGGCAAGATCAGCCTGGTCCTCGTCAACGAGGAGGACGAGCAGAAGGCCGAGGAGAAGCCCGCCGAGGGCGCCGAGGCCAAGTAGGACAAGCGGTAGCCGGGAAACGGCCCGTCCCGGGCGGGACGGGCCGTTTTCTCGTTCACACGAGTGTTGGGATTCGATGGCGCGACAGATTGCCGGGCACGAGCAGGCCGTGGGCACCACGCGGACGCTCGAGACCGGGGCGAACGGCCAGACCGTCAAGCGCACGGTGCTGCCGGGCGGGCTGCGGGTGGTCACCGAGCACGTGCCGGGCGTGCGGTCGGCGACGGTGGGCCTGTGGGTCGGGGTCGGCTCGCGGGACGAGCCGCCGAAGGTGGCGGGCGCGGCGCACTACCTGGAACACCTGCTGTTCAAGGGCACCACCCGCCGGTCGGCGGTGCGGATCGCGGAGGAGATCGACGCGGTCGGCGGTGAGCTGAACGCGTTCACCGCGAAGGAGCACACCTGCTACTACGCGCAGGTGCTCGACGAGGACCTGCCGCTGGCGGTGGACCTGGTGACCGACGTGGTGTTCGAGGCGCTGTGCGCGGAGTCCGATGTGGACACCGAGCGCAGTGTGGTGCTCGAGGAGATCGCCATGCGCGACGACGATCCCGAGGACCTGCTGCACGACACGTTCGTCACCACGGTACTGGGCTCGCACCCGCTGGCCCGGCCGGTGCTGGGCACCCACGAGTCGATCACCGGCATGTCGGCGACCGGGCTGCGCGGGTTCTACCGGCGCCGCTACACGCTGCCGAAGATGGTGCTCGCCGTGGCGGGCAACGTCTCGCACGCACAGGTGCTTCGGCTGGCGCGCAAGGCTCTCGGCGAGCGTCTGTCCGGTTCGGACACTCCGCTCGCGCCGCGGGCGGGCAGGGCGCGGGTTTCCGGCGAGCGGCGGCTGGTCCTGCACACCGACGACACCGAGCAGGCGCACGTGATGCTCGGCATGAAGGCCCTGTCACGGCACGACGAGCGGCGCTACGCCCTGTCGGTGCTCAACGCCGCGCTCGGCGGCGGCATGAGCTCGCGGCTGTTTCAGGAGGTCCGGGAGCAGCGCGGGCTGGCTTACCAGGTGTACTCGTCGGTGGCGACCTACGCCGACACCGGGCACTTCTCCGTCTATGCCGGGTGCCAGCCGGAGCGCCTCGGCGAGGTGTCGTCGGTGCTGCGTGACGTGCTGGGCCAGGTCGGCAAGGACGGTTTCACCGACGCCGAGGTCGCGCGCGCCAAGGGACAGCTGCGCGGCGGGCTGGTGCTGGGGCTGGAGGACACCGCGTCGCGGATGTCGCGCATCGGCAAGCAGGAGCTCAACTACGGCGTGCACCGCTCGGTTGACGACACCGTGGAGCGTATCGCCGCGGTGACCGCCGACGAGGTGTGTGAGCTGGCGCGCACCCTGTTCGCGGCGCCGGGAGGGGTCACCGCCGCGACGGTCGTCGGGCCGTACGCTCACGAGCAGGACCTGCCGGAAGATCTGCACGAGGTGATCGCGAAATGAACCCCCGCGGCGAGGACAACCCCATCCGGGTCGGCGTGCTGGGCGCACAGGGGCGGATGGGTGCGCAGGTGGTCAAGGCCGCCGGGGACGCGCCCGACACGACGGTGGTGGCGGCGCTGGACGCCGGGGACGACCTGGCGAAGCTGACCGAGGCCGGCGCCGAGGTGGTCGTCGACTTCACCCATCCCGACGCCGTGATGGGGAACCTGGAGTGGACCGTCGCCAACGGGGTGCACGCCGTGGTCGGCACCACCGGGTTCACCGAGGAGCGGCTGGAATCCGTGCGCTCGTGGCTGTCCGCGAAGCCCGAGGCCGGGGTGCTGATCGCACCGAACTTCGCGCTCGGCGCGGTGCTGGCGATGCGGTTCGCGCAGCAGGCGGCCCGGTTCTACGAATCGGTCGAGGTCATCGAGCTGCACCACAACCGCAAGGCCGACGCCCCGTCCGGCACGGCCGCGCACACCGCGCGCCTGATTTCGCAGGCTCGCCGCGAGGCCGGGCTCAAGCCGGGCGCGGACGCCACCACGAGCGAGCTCGACGGTGCCCGCGGTGCCACCGTCGACGACGTCCACGTGCACTCGGTGCGGCTGCCCGGGCTGGTCGCGCACGAGGAGATCCTGTTCGGGCAGGAGGGCGAGACGCTCACCATCCGCCACGACTCGATGGACCGCACGTCGTTCATGCCCGGCGTGCTGCTGGGCGTGCGCGAGGTGCTGAACCGGCCGGGGCTGACGGTCGGTCTCGAGAACGTCCTCGACCTGTGAAGGCCCGCAACGCCGCGCTGGTGCTGACCGCCGCGCTGGTGGTCTACCTGGTGCTGCTGGGCGCGCGCGGTGTCGAGCTGATCGCGACCGGAACCGGCGCCGGAGTGGCGCTGGGCGCCGGGGTGCTGGTGCTGCCGCTGCTGGGTGTGTGGATGGTCGTCGCGACCTGGCGGTCCGGCACGCGGATCCAGCACCTGGCGCGACGGCTCGACGCCGAAGGCGGGCTGCCGGACATCGAGGACCTGCCGCGCAGGCCATCCGGCCGGGTGGACCGCGCGGCGGCCGACGCGTGGTTCGACGAGCGCCGCGCGGAGCTGGAGGAGCACCCCGGGGACTGGCGGTACTGGTACCGGCTGGCCCACGCCTACGACATCGCGGGCGACCGGCGCCGGGCCCGCGCCACGATGCGCAGGGCCCTCGACCTGGAAGCCTCCGAGTCCGCGCGCGGCTGAAGCGCTTCCCCCATGCCACATTGGTGCGCTGCCACCCCGGTCGGCAGGTGCACATCCAGCGCGGAGACCCGGTCCGCGGTGCGGAACCCGCATCCACAGGATGTCGACGTAGTCGGTGCGCAGGCTGCGCTCCAGCGATGCGATGAGGTTCTTGCACGCCGAGGAAGGCCGGTCGGCGCTCGTTCGCGGGAGGTGGCCGTCTCCTCGTGAGCGAGCGCGCGCAGACGCTGCTTCACGGAAGATGTGTCCCGGAGGCAGAGGGAACCTCGCGTCCCCCGGCATGCCAGAGGACCGCCTCGGCCCTGGAACACCGGCTTCCATCGGGGGTTCTGTGTTGGGGGAACCGGCTGTTCTTGTTCACGCTCACGCGCAAACACCACGCCCGGCAATGTGCCATCAACGACGGTTCCCCCTGTCCGCACTCGCACCGTCACCAGCCTGAACACGGTACAAGAAAGCCGGGCCCAGTGGAACCGGCCGCGCGGCTCAGTGGTGGAACCAGCCCGCGAACATCGCTGGGCAGGCCGCGAGCACGCTGTACCGGATGAAGCGCCCGGTCAGGCCCGCCGTGAGGAATGTCGACATCCGCATGTCGGCCAGGCCGGCCAGCACCGTCGTCGCCATGAACGGGGGGAGCCCGACCAGTGAGCTGACCCCGTAGGTGCCCGTCATCCAGTGCGGATGCCGATGGCAGCGCTCGCGCAGGGCCTCGACCTTGCCGCGCAGCCATTTGGTCCGCCGGTGCCACCGGTCGCGCAGCCTGCTGGGCGGGCGCGGGCGGTGCAGCCGGTCGTGCAGGAACTTCGGCAGCCCGATCGACCCGCGCGCGGCCAGGTAGTACAGGAACTTCCCGGCGATCTGGCCGATCGAGACGGCCGCGCCGATCAGCAACCAGTGCAGCCCCGGTTCACTGGCCACGAGCCCCAGCACGAACACCTCGACGCTGATGACGGGCAGGATCGCGGACCCGAAGGCGACGCCGAGCGTCACCCAGAACCAGGCGAACAACCGCGCCTCCTCACGGGGGCTTCGGGGCGTGCGGGGCGGGGACCGGGCGTTCCGGGAGCGATCCCGGTCACACGAGTGGGGGGTACGACGACCATATCAGCCTGAAGTGTGATCTCCGTGGGGTCTCAGGACGGTTTCGCCACCACCCGCTCACCTTCCCGTCACCCGGCTCTGCCACCGTGGCGCCGTGCAACAGGACATCCGGGTGACGCGGCGTTCACCCGCCGAGCGGTTCGCGTCGTTCTGCGCCACGGTCGTGCGTTACCTGCCGTTCGGGCTGAACACGCTGGTCCCGCCCAACTTCGTGGGGTTCGCGCTGATCAACGGGTTCACCTTCGGCGTCGACCTGGTCCTGCTGACCCTCGGGCACGGCGTGGCGGGCATGCCGCTGCCCGCCGCGATCACGGTGGCCTACATCTGCGCCTTCGCGCTGAGCTTCGTGCTCAACCGCACCTTCAACTTCCGTTCGCACGCCCCCGTCGGGCGGCAGGCGGTGCTGTACGCGATCGCGGTGGCGGTCAACTACCTGGCCTTCATCCTGGGCGCCGGCGCCGGCCTGGCCGCGCTGGGCCTGGAGTACCACCTGGCCCGGATCCTCGCCGGGGCGTGCGAAGCGGTGTTCCTCTACAGCGTGCTTCGCTGGATCGTGTTCGCCGAGCGCGGCCGGGCGTAGCGGAAACGGGACCCGCTCGTAACATCCATCACGCGAGCAACGAAGATAGGCGGTGCCGCGTCTGTTCCGTGAGATCGCCCCTGGCCGGGACTGGGAGAACGAGTAGTGAAAGCTGTCATCGCGACGATGAGGCACGGGAGTGCCGCCGAGCGGCTCCGCCTGGGTCTCGAGCTGCTGCTCGCCCTCGGCCTGTTCGTGGCCCTCGCGTACTACGCGCACGGGCTCCGGAAGTGGCCGACGGACGTCGACATCTACCGGCTCGGCGCGGACACCTTCCTCAAGGGCCACTCGATCTACTCGGAGCTGCCCGTCTCGGCCATCGGTGGCGCGCTGCCCTACACCTACCCGCCGTTCTCCGCGGTGCTGTTCACGCCGCTGGCGATCATCCCGCCGCCGATCGGGTTCCCGCTGCTGACCGCCGCGACCTGCCTGGCGCTGTTCCCGATCGTGCTGGCCTACCGCAAGTCCTCGCCGGAGCTGAGCGGGCTGCTGGCCAAACCGTGGATGGTCGTCGCGGGCGTGTTCGTGATGACCACCGCGCACCCGGTGGCGAACACGATCTTCTGGGGCCAGATCAACGTCCTGCTGATGATGCTCGTCGCGGTGGACGTGCTGTGGCCCAACCCGCGCTGGCCGCGGGGCGCGCTGATCGGCATCGCCGCCGCGGTCAAGCTGACCCCGGCCGGTTTCGTGTTGATCTTCCTGCTGCGCAAGGACTTCCGCGCGGTGGTGACCAGCTTCCTCAGCTTCCTGGTGATGACCGCGATCGCGTTCGTCCTCATGCCGGGCGATTCGTGGACCTACTGGACCGACCGCGTCTTCCACGCCACCGGCATGAACATCGGCCCGATCCACGCGAACGAGTCGATCACCGCCACGTTCGAGAAGCTCCACCTGACCGGCACCACGCTCACGGTCGTCGGCGGTCTCGGCGTGATCGCGGTGATCGCGATGACGTTCCTCGGCACGGCGCGCGCGCTGCGGGACAACGACCTGGCGATGGCGCTCGGTGTCACCGGGGCGGGTGTTCTGTTGATTTCGCCGATCTCGTGGTCGCACCACTGGATCCTCGCCCTGCCCACGGCCGCGCTGGTGCTGGTGCAGGGTGTGCGGAACAACAACAAGTGGCTCATCGTGTCCGGCTGGGGCGCGGTGGTGATCCTGTGGCTGGCGCCGCACTACTGGGTGCCGCTGGAGTGGCAGAACTGGAGCTTCGCCCAGCAGGTGGCGGGCAGCAGCTACCAGATCGTGGCCATCGCGTTCCTCGTGGTGATGGCGGTGCGGTGGTTCCTCGGCCGCGGCACGCCCGCCCCGGCTGACGACCTGGACTTCGAGCTGGCGAGCGAACTGACCCGCCCCGCGATGGCGGCGGTGGAACCCCCGAACGGGGTCCGCACCCCGGCCCGCGCCGGCGACGAGGCCTGACCCCACCGGCAGCGAGCGGCGGCTGTCCGGGCGAAACCGCACCGTCCGAGTGACCGCCGCGCCGTCGGGAGCGTGGGACTCGCGGACGGGAACGGGGGACTCGCGGACGGGAGCGGGGGACTCGCGGACGGGAGCGGGGGACACGGCGACTGGGAGGGGCCGACGCGGGTGGCACCAGGGGGCTCGGCGCGGGTCAGCTGACCAGGTGGATGTCCAGTGCGCCGGTGAGGCGGAGTTCGCGGAGGCGGCGTTCGCCGGTGTCGAGGGTGCGGACGGTGCCGTCGGGGTGCCATCCGGCCCGGCGGAAGAAGCTCAGCGTCGCCGCGTCGGATTCGGTGGCCCACGTGACGCCCCGGTCCGCGCCCAGCTCACGCAGCCCCGCGGCGGCCGCGGCCAGCAGCCGGGCCCCGTGTCCGCGACGAGCCCAGCGCGGCTCGACCAGTAGTGCCCCGATCAGGCCGGTGCGGTCGGCGTCCTCCGGCAGGGATCCGTCGGCGCCGGCGACGTCGTCCCGGGGCGCCGGCCCGGCCACGCAGAACCCGACGGTGAACCCGCCTTCCACGGCGACGTGCACCCGCGAGCCGGGGTGCTCGATCGCCTCCGCCCAGCGCGTCTCGGTGTCGGCCGAGTCCAGCTCGGCCAGCGTCCGCTCGGTCAGGACGCCCTGATATGCCGTCCGCCAGGTGACCCGCTGGATCCGGGCGATCTCCGCGGCATCGGCATCGGTGGCTTCGCGAACGGACACGGTGCTCATGGCCGCAGAACCTACCGTTTCTGTCGGTGGGTGATGGCACGATGACCCACGATGGAGACGATGACTGCGGCGGCCGCCCGGCGGGCCGCGCTCGCGGCGCAGGGGTTCGCCGACCCGCGCCCGGGCACCGCACCCACCCGGCGGCACCTCAAGCGGGTCCTGTCCCGGGTCCAGCTGCTGCAGCTGGATTCGGTGAACGTGGCGGTCCGGGCGCACTACGCGCCGGTGTTCGCGCGCCTGGGCGCCTATGATCCGGCGCTGATCGACGAGGCCGCGTGGAGCCACAGCAGCCGGAAACCGCGAATGCTGGTCGAGACCTGGGCCCACGAGGCGAGCCTGATCCCGGTCGAGGACTGGCCGCTGCTGCAGTCCGGCGCGAAACGGCCCGGATGGTGGCGCCACTACCAGCGCCTCGCCGACCGCACCCCGTCACTGGTGGAGGACGTGCTGGCGGTGGTGAAGGAGCTCGGGCCGATCGGCGCGGGCGGCATCGAGCGCGAGCTGGAGGGCGAGTCGCAACGCCGGCCGGGGTCTTGGTGGGAACGTTCCGAGGTCAAGAAGATCTGCGAGCTGCTGTTCGGGCTCGGGCAGCTGACCACCGGCACCCGGCGCTCGTTCGAACGGCTCTACGACCTGACCGAGCGTGTGGTGCCCGCCGACATCCTCGCGCGGCGGGTGTCGCCGGAGCAGGGCGCGCGTGAGCTGATCTCCCGCGCGGCGACGGCGCTGGGCGTGGCCACGGAACCGGACCTGCGGGACTACTACCGGCTTGGCCCGGAGACGAGCCGCCGGGCGGTGGCCGAGCTGGTCGAAGAAGGGGTGCTGGAGCAGATCGAGGTGCGCGGCTGGCGCGGTCCGGCCTACCGGCTGGTGGGCGCCCGCATGCCGCGCAAGGTCGCCGGACGGGCGCTGCTGTGCCCGTTCGACCCGCTGATCTGGGAGCGGGCCCGCACCGAGCGGTTGTTCGGGTTCCGCTACCGCATCGAGATCTACGTGCCCGAGCCGCAGCGCGTGCACGGGTACTACGTGTTCCCGTTCCTGCTGGACGGCGAGCTGGTCGCGCGCGTCGACCTGAAGTCCGACCGGGAGGCCGGGGTGCTGCGGGTGCAGGGTGCTTTCGCCGAGCCGGACGCCGATGTGGCCCGGGTGGCCGCGGAGCTGGCGGGCGAGTTGCGGTTGATGGCGTGGTGGCTGGGTCTGGACGGCTTCGTGGTGGGGGAGCGGGGTGATCTGGCGCCCGCGCTGCGCACGGCGTGACGGCACGACGAAAACGGGGTGGGTGTGACCTGCCCCCATGTCACACCCACCCGCCACTCCCGGGCGGCCGTGGCCGCCCCGTGGCACTCCGTGATCCCCTCGGGTGCCCCTACTGCGCCGCGCGTGTCACCACCGCGGTGCCGGATCCGGTGCGGGCCCGCAGGTTCAGCGGCACCTCGCCGCCGGGAGCCTCCAGTGACAGGTCCAGTTCGCTGGACACCTTGCCCGCGCTCGCCGTCAGGTCGACCTCCGCGGCGACCCCGGGACGGATCCCCACCCGGAGGTCGCCGGAGCCGGTGACCAGCTCCAGGTTGCCGCTCGCCGCCTCGGCCACCGACACGTCGCCGCTGCCGCTGCGCGCCAGCACGGAACCCGCGACGGTGCCCAGCCACACGTCACCGGTGCCGGTGGCCAGCGTCGCCGAACCTGACAGCGACGCCACCTCGACGTCGCCGCTGCCGGTGCGCAGGTGCAGTCCGGACAGCGTCGGCCCGAGGCGGATCGACCCCGAGCCGGTCCGCACGGTGGCCGCGCCCTCGGTCCGGTCCAGCCTGATCTCGCCCGTGCCGGTGGACAGGTCCGCCCGCCCGGCGGTCCCGCTCACCGTGACGTCCGCCGAACCGGCCCGCACCTCAAGGGTGGTGCCGGCCGGCGCGGTCACCGTGACGGCCAGCGGGATGTTGCGCAGGGGCAGCGCCTTGGGCGCGTGCACGGTCAGCCGGTTGCCGGTCTGTTCCATCCGCGTCTGCTGTACCGCGTCGGCCGGGGTGCCGGTGAGATCGGTGCCCAGCTGGTCGCCGAACCGCTCGCTGACCCAGCTCAGCAGGTTCGACACGCCCTGCGCCCACGGCTGCTGCGCGTCCGGGTCGTGCCGGACCTCGACCGTCGCCTCGGCGGTGCCGTCGTCGAGCTTCACCTCGACCCTGCCCAGCGTCACCGCGATGTCCAGCTCCAGTGGCCCGGCCAGGGAGAACGTCTGTGTGCGCACGAGTTCCGGATCGGTCATGACTATCCCTTCACCCAGCCGTGCAGGTGCGATTCGGACCGCGAGCCGGTCGGCTTCGCGGCGCGCAGCGATTCCGAGCCGTGCAGCGCGCCGTGCACGGCCTGCGAGATGAACGTGTTGAGCGAAACGCCCTGCGTCGAGGCGGCGTGCTCGGCCTGCTCCTTGAGCTTCTCCACCAGGCGCAGCGTCATCCGGGAGATGTCCCCGCCGTCGACCATCGGTGGTGGCGGCGGTGGCGGTGGCGCGGCCTTCGGTTCCCGCTCCCGTTCGGCGGTGCCGCCGGTGACCACCACGCGCACGTCGCGGCCGTCCAGCCGCACCTCGACGACGTGGTCGGGCAGCTGCGCGGTGGCTTCGGCCGCCAGGTCGGCGAGCGCGTTCATCAGCGCCAGCCGCACCGCGGGTTCGAGCGCGCCGGACAGCACGGCCGCCGCGCGGCGGATCTGTTCGTCCCCGGCCGAAGCTGTCGCGGTGAGGTCTTCGCGGAGACCGGTGATGTACGGCGTCAAGTCCATGACACCACAATGACACCACTTTTGACATCGGTCAAGGAGTCGATGACACCACGCGGTGTCGCGGCCGGACTGTCCGATCCTCCGGTTACGCTGCCGGGGAGGCAGTGAGGGGAAGGAGGGCGAGCGTGGCCGAGACCGTGTCGCCGAAGGTGCAGCTGATCGCCAAGACAGAGTTCTTCCCGCCGGCTGACGTGCCGTGGTCGACCGACGCCGACGGGGGCGAGGCGCTCGCCGAGTTCGCGGGCCGCGCCTGTTACCAGTCCTGGAAGAAGCCGAACCCGAAGACGGCCACCAACGCCGGCTACATCGACCACATCATCGAGGTCGGTCACCTGTCGGTGCTGGAGCACGGTTCGGTGAGCTTCTACGTCACCGGCATCTCCCGTTCGCTGACGCACGAGCTGATCCGTCACCGCCACTTCTCCTACTCGCAGCTGTCCCAGCGGTACGTGCCCGAGCGCGACGCCGCCGTCGTCGAGCCGGACGTCATCGCGAACGACCCGGAGCTGCACGAGAAGTTCCTCAAGGCCACGCAGGCCAGTGTGGACGCCTACGCCGAGCTGCTGGCCGGGCTGGAGGACAAGTTCGCCGACGCGCCCAGCGCCACGCTGCGCCGCAAGCAGGCGCGCCAGGCGGCGCGCGCGGTGCTGCCCAACGCCACCGAGACCCGCATCGTGGTCACCGGCAACTACCGCGCCTGGCGGCACTTCGTCGCCATGCGCGCCACCGAGCACGCCGACGTGGAGATCCGCGAGCTGGCCGTGGAATGCCTGCGGCAGCTGCAGAAGGCCGCGCCGAACGTCTTCGCCGACTTCACCATCTCGACCCTGCCGGACGGCACCGAGGTCGCCTCCAGCCCGAAGGTCCTCGAAGGGTGAAGCGGCTCGCCATCGACCTCCAGCCGGGGGAGTACGCCGTCGCCCGGCTGGATCCGGGCGCTCCGGCGCCCGAGATCGACGCCCCGGGCGGTCTGGTCTCGGTCACCAGGACCGCGGCCGAAATCTCGGTGATCTGCCCCGCGGACAAGGTCCCGGCCGGTGCCCGGGTCGAATCCGGCTGGCGCCTGCTGACCGTGCGCGGACCGCTGGCGTTCACGTTGACCGGGATCATCGCCGCACTCGCCGGTGAACTGGCCTCGGCCGGGGTCGCGTTGTTCTCGCTGTCCACTTTCGACACTGACCACGTGCTGGTGAAGGACGGCGAGCTGGCGCGCGCGATCGGTGCCCTGCGAGCCGCGGGGCACGAGGTCGCGGAACAGGTCAGTCCCGCGGGAACGCCTTCCGCGCCGCCCGGCTGCTGATCAGCGCGACCACCGCGATCAGCAGCAGTCCGCACGCCGCCTGTTCGGCCCGCAGCCAGACCGGAAAGGCGCCGGGGATCGCGACGATCACCGCGATCGCCACGACCATCACCGCCGACGCGACGCGCCAGCGCACGTAGGCCTTCCGGGATCCGCGCAGGGTGCGGGTGGCGAAGGAGAACATCAGGGCGCCCGTGACCACGACGATCACCGTGCGCACCCACACCGCGTCCGGTACCTCGACGTGCCCGGCGCTCATCGCGACGACGGCCGCGAGCGTGGCGGCACTCAGCGCGAGGTAACCGCCGACGAGCAGCCGGGCGTGGTGCAGGGATGCCGGAACCGTGGTCATGACTCGCCCTCCCGTGGCGTGATCATCTTGCCGACCAGGTGGGCGAACGAGTCGGCCACCCGCGGGCCGTCCAGCGCCGGGTCGGCCATGAACTGTTCGGACAGGTTGTCGATCGTGGCGCGCAGCAGGACCGCGAGCGTCCAGGCGTCGAAGTCGCCGAGCTCGCCGGAGCGCTGCCCTTCTTCCAGGAGCCCCCGGGCGAACCCGACCAGCGCTGCGCCCTCGCGCGCCGTGTACCGCGGCGATCCGTCCTCCTTGCGCAGGTTGCGGGCCACCTCCAGCACGGCCCTGGCCTCGCGCTGGTGGGCCCACACGAACAGGACGCACGCCCGGACGTAGGCCAGCACCCGCTCCCGTGCCGTCTCCGCCGCGCCGACCGCGGCGTGGATCGGCTCCACCGCGTCGCCGTAGAGCTGGTCGACCACGGCCTCCATCAGCTCGGCGCGGGAGGAGAAGTGGTAGAGCACCACGCTCTTGGACACCCCGGCACGCCGGGCGACCTCCGCGACGGTCGTCGCCGTGTAGCCCAGTTCGCCCAGCGCCTCGGTCGCGCAGGTGACGAACTGGCGGCGCCGTGCCCGGTTGAGGAACGTCTCGCCTGCTTCTCCAGTACTTTTCGACCGCATGGTCTAACTCTAGCACTCTTGGTCGAGTCCGCGACCGCCTAAAACCATGCCCGTGGGGTACGCCTGCGCGGGGTGAACGTGCGTCGCACGCCACTTTCGCTGATCTGTACACCGAAGTTCGGTGTGCCTAAACTCAGGCTTCGGTTCCCGGTTGGAGGACGGATGGCGCTGACGGACCAGCTCAAACCCCGGCTCGCGCGGGTGCGCACCGGCTCGATGCTGCTCGGCCCGGCGTTCGTCGCCGCGATCGCCTACGTCGACCCCGGCAACGTCGCCTCCAACATCAGCGCCGGCGCGCAGTTCGGTTACCTGCTGGTCTGGGTCATCGTGGCGGCCAACCTGATGGCCGGCCTGGTGCAGTACCTGTCCGCGAAGCTGGGACTGGTCACCGGGCGGTCGCTGCCGGAGAACCTGCGGGAGCGGATGCCGCGCGCGGGCCGCCTGGGGTTCTGGGCGCAGGCCGAACTGGTGGCGATCGCGACCGACCTGGCCGAGGTCGTCGGCGGCGCGATCGCCCTGAACCTGCTGTTCGACCTGCCGCTGCTGCTCGGCGGCGTGATCACCGGCGTCGTCTCGATGGTCCTGCTGCTGGTGCAGGACCGGCGCGGCCAGCGCCCGTTCGAGCGCGTCATCACCGGGCTGCTCGGGGTCATCGCCGTCGGATTCCTGGCCAGCGTGTTCGTCGGACCGCCGTCGGCGGCGGACGCGGCGGCCGGGCTGGTGCCGAAGTTCGCCGGCAGTGAGAGCGTGCTGATCGCCGCCGCGATGCTCGGCGCGACCGTCATGCCGCACGCGGTCTACCTGCACTCCGGGCTCGCCCGCGACCGGCACGGTCACGTCGAGGGCGCCCGCCGGTCGCGTCTGCTGCGCATCACGCGCTACGACGTCGGCCTCGCCATGCTGCTCGCCGGCGCGGTGAACCTCTCGATGGTGCTGCTGGCCGCGACCAACCTGCAGGGCCGGTCCGGCGTCGACTCGATCGCGGGCGCGCACCTGGCGGTCGGGGAGGCGCTCGGCCCGGGGGTGGCGCTGCTGTTCGCGATCGGGCTGCTGGCCTCCGGTCTCGCCTCGACCTCCGTCGGCGCCTACGCCGGAGCGATGATCATGCAGGGCCTGCTGCGCAAGCGGGTCCCGCTGCTGCTGCGGCGGCTGGTCACGCTGCTGCCCGCGGTCGTCGTGCTCGCGATGGGAGCCGACCCCAGCCGCGCGCTCGTGGTGTCGCAGGTGGTGCTGTCCTTCGGCATCCCGTTCGCGCTGGTGCCGCTGGTGCGCCTGACCAGCGACCGCGGCCTGATGGGCGACGCGGCCAACCACCGCGTGACCACCACGCTGGCCTGCGTGATCGCGGCCGTGATCATCACGCTCAACGTCGCCCTGATCTACCTCACCTTCGCGGGCTGACCGGGAACCGGCCGGGGCCGGGCGCGGTCGGACTAGCATCCAGCTGTCCCGACCGCATGATCCCCGGAGCCACGGTGACCGAAGAGCAGACCCAGCAGACCACGCCACCCGCGACGGGCGCGCGTGTCGTCGCCGGCCGGTACGCACTCCTGGACGAGCTGGGCCGCGGCGGGATGGGCGTGGTGTGGCGGGCGCAGGACCAGGTCATCGGCCGCCCGGTCGCCGTGAAGGAGCTGCGGCTGCCCGGCGGCGCCGACGAAGCCGTCTTCACCGAGCGGGTGCTGCGTGAGGTGCGCACCGCGGGACGGCTCAACGACCCGGCGATCGTCACGGTGTTCGACGTCGTCGCCGAGGGCGGGGCCACGTTCATCGTGATGGAGCTGGTCGACGCGCCCACGCTGGGTGATCTGGTGCGCAGGCACGGCGCGCTGCCGCCACAGCAGGTGGCCTCGATCGGGCAGCAGGTGCTCTCGGCGCTGCGGGCCGCGCACGAGGCCGGGATCGTGCACCGCGATGTCAAGCCCGGCAACATCATGGTCGGCGCCAACGGCCGGGTGAAGCTCACCGACTTCGGCATCGCCACCGCGGTCGACGACCCGCGGCTGACGGCGAGCGGGATGATCGTCGGGTCCCCGGCCTTCATGGCGCCGGAGCGGCTGGAGGGGCACGAGACGCTGCCCGCCTCCGACCTGTGGTCGCTGGGTGCGACGCTGTACCTGGCCGCCGAAGGCGTGATGGCCTTCGACCGGCCGACCACCGCGGCGACCCTGCACGCGATCGTCAACGAGGTGCCGTTCCTGACCCGGGTGCAGGGGCCGCTCGCGTCGGCGATCATGGGCCTGCTGGTGGCCAATCCGGAGGGCCGGATCTCCTACCACCAGGCCGGTCACCTGCTCGGCATCGCGGCGCGGAACATTCCGCCCGGCGGGATCGGCACCGCCGTCCACCACGGACCGCCGCCCACGCGGACGGTGGCCGCGCCGGGCGGGAAGAGCCGCCGCGGGCTGTGGGTGACCGCGGGCGTGGTGCTCGGGGTGGTGCTGCTCGCGGGCGGGTTCCTCGCCGGGCAGTGGTGGGCCTCCGAGTCCGCCGACGAGGCGATGCTGCCGACCATGACCTACGGCACCGGCGGCGACATGAGCTTCGAACCGAGCAGCTCCTACGACTGCTACAACGGACGGGTCCAGCCCGGCTACAGCCTCGGCTCGGACAACTCGGTCAGCTGCGACAAGTCGCACGACCTCGAGGTGTACGACGAGATCGACAGTCTGGGCAACGCGAGTTCGAGCGAAACCACCACGCTGGTGGCCTACCCCGGCGCCGAGGCGCTCCGGCGCTACGCCGAGTCCTTCTGCTCGCTGAGTTTCCACTCCGGCACCATCGACGACGGCCAGCGCGCCACGCTGAACTACCGCGCCCTGGTGCCGTCGCAGGCGCAGTGGGCGGCCCGGCCGGACAACTCCTATGACGACCCCGCCCGCACGGTCTACTGCCTGGTGTCCAAGCTGGGCGGCGGGCAGATCACCGACACGGTGACCGTCAAGGTGCGCTGACGCGAAAGGTTACGGCCGCCGATCACCTGGTCCAGCGATTCTCCGGCAGGTCGGGGCTGTTTGCAGCGGATCATCGCGTTTCGGCAGGTCGGCACGAATATCCACACGCCGAGGAGGTACCTTCAGAGCATGTCTGCTCCTCCTACGGCAGCGCCCGGAAGGCCCTTCGGGCGCGTGCTCACCGCGATGGTCACGCCCTTCGACGCGGACGGCGCCCTGGACACCAAGCGGGCCCAGGAGCTCGCCGAGCACCTCGTGGAGCTGGGCAACGACGGCCTGGTGCTCAACGGCACCACCGGCGAGAGCCCGACCACGACCGACGAGGAGAAGGCGGACTTGATCCGCGCGGTGGTCGAGGCGGTCGGTGACCGCGCGACCGTCGTCGCCGGTGCCGGCACCTACAACACCGCGCACAGCGTCGAGCTGGTGCAGCAGGCGGAGAAGGCCGGCGCGCACGGTGTCCTGCTGGTCACCCCGTACTACTCCCGCCCGTCGCAGGCCGGCCTGTACGCGCACTTCACCACGGTCGCCGACGCGACCGGTCTGCCGGTGATGCTCTACGACATCCCGCCGCGCTCGATCGTGCCGATCGAGGTCGACACGCTGCGCCGGCTGGCCGAGCACCCGCGCATCCTGGCCGTCAAGGACGCCAAGGGTGACCTGCTGGCCGGCAGCGAGGTCATCGCCAACACCCACCTGGCCTACTACTCCGGCGACGACGCGCTGAACCTGCCGTGGCTGTCGGTGGGCGCGACCGGTGTGGTGAGCGTGATCGGGCACGTGGTGGCCGGGCGCATCCGCGCCATGATCGAAGCCTACGAGAACGGCGACACCTCCACCGCCCGCACCAACCACCGCGGCATGCTGCCCGTCTTCCGCGCCATGTCACGCGTCGGCGGGGTCGTGTTCGCCAAGACCGGGCTCGCGCTGCGCGGCCACCCGGTGGGCGGCCCGCGCCTGCCGCTGGTGCCCGCCACGCAGGAGCAGACCGACGCGATCGCGACCGACCTCGCCCAGGCGGGGGTGCCCCTCGAGGAGTCGCCGACGCCGGACTGGCACAGTTCCCGGGTGGCGCAGGCCGACTCCGCGGCCGCCTACGTCGCGCCGACCACTCACACCAGCGTTGGGACCCTTCACCGGTGAGCTTGGCAGGACCCGG
This sequence comes from Amycolatopsis endophytica, assembly GCF_013410405.1. Taxonomy (NCBI): domain Bacteria; kingdom Bacillati; phylum Actinomycetota; class Actinomycetes; order Pseudonocardiales; family Pseudonocardiaceae; genus Amycolatopsis; species Amycolatopsis endophytica. The sequence goes on along the minus strand of NZ_JACCFK010000002.1, from coordinate 1,138,450 downwards.
ACCGACCAACACCCCACCCGCACCGCCCGAGGGCGGCCTGCGCACCGTCGCGCTCGGTGGCATCGGCGAGGTCGGCCGCAACATGACCGTGTTCGAGTACGACGGCAAGCTGCTGATCGTGGACTGCGGGGTGCTCTTCCCCGAGGACGAGCAGCCCGGCGTCGACCTGATCCTGCCCGACTTCCGGGCGATCGAGGACCGGCTCTCCGACATCGAGGCGCTGGTGCTGACGCACGGCCACGAGGACCACATCGGTGCCGTCCCCTTCCTCCTGCGCATGCGCCCCGACCTGCCGGTCTACGGTTCGCGGTTCACGCTCGCGCTGCTGGAGGCCAAGTGCAAGGAGCACCGGCAGCGGCCGAAGCTGATCGAGGTCACCGAGTCCGAGCGGCGCACGGTGGGCCCGTTCGACCTGGAGTTCTTCGCGGTCAACCACTCCATCCCGGACGCGCTCGCGGTCGCGCTGCGCACGCCGGCCGGGGTCGTGCTGCACACCGGTGACATCAAGCTCGACCAGCTGCCGCTGGACTCGCGCCTGACCGACCTGGCCGGGTTCTCCCGGCTCGGCGACGAGGGCGTGGACCTGCTGTGCATCGACTCGACCAACGCCGAGGTGCCCGGGTTCGTCACGCCGGAGCGGGACATCGGCCCGGTGCTCGACGACGTGATCGGCCACGTCACCCAGCGCGTGATCGTCGCCTGTTTCGCCAGCCACGTGCACCGCGTGCAGCAGGTGCTCGACGCGGCGGTCAAGCACGGCAGGCGCGTGGCGTTCGTGGGCCGTTCGATGGTCCGCAACATGGGCATCGCGGCGGACCTGGGGCTGCTGAACATCCCGCAGGGCCTGCTGATGAACCTCGACGAGGCCGTCAACCTGCCCGAGACCAAGGTGCTGTTCGTCTCCACCGGGTCGCAGGGCGAGCCGCTGTCGGCGCTCTCACGCATGGCGCGCGGCGAGCACCGGCAGATCTCGATCCGGGCCGGTGACACGGTGGTGCTGGCCAGCTCGCTGATCCCGGGCAACGAGACCGCGGTGTTCGGCGTGGTCAACGGCCTGGTCCGGCTCGGCGCGAACGTGGTGCACCAGGGCAACGCGAAGGTGCACGTGTCCGGGCACGCGTCGGCGGGGGAGCTGCTGTTCCTCTACAACGCGATCCGGCCCAGCAACGTCATGCCGGTGCACGGCGAGTGGCGGCACCTGCGGGCCAACGGCGCGCTGGCGATCCGCACCGGCGTCGCGCCGGAGAACGTGGTGCTGGCCGAGAACGGCGTGGTGGTGGACCTGGTCGACGGGCGGGCGCGCACGACGGGCCGGGTCGAGGTCGGGCACGTCTACGTCGACGGCCTGTCGGTCGGCGATGTCGGCGAGTCGACCCTGTCCGACCGGCTGGTGCTGGGCGAGGGCGGGTTCATCGCGATCAACGTCGCCGTGGACTCGACCACGGGGCGCGCGGTGAGCACCCCGACGGTGTCCGGGCGCGGGTTCTCCGACGATCCGAAGGCACTCGATGCGGTGGTTCCGCTCGTGGAGATGGAGCTGTCCCGCACCGAGGCGGAGGGCATCACCGACAGCCACCGGATCGCCCAGGCCGTGCGCCGGGTGGTGGGCCGATGGGTCGCCGAGACCTACCGCCGCCGCCCGATGATCGTGCCGACCGTCATCCCGGTGAGCTACGGACAGGCCGGAACGACAACGTAGGTAATCGACGTCACACCCGTTAGCCTGGATCGGGTCAGCTGCACGGGCGATCCGGCGGAGGCGGTGCGAGGTGGGCCGACACTCGTCACCCGGCAGGCGACGGCGGCCGCGCCGGGCCTGGGTGATCGCCGGTGTGCTCGTCCTGCTCGCCGGCGCCGGCTGGGTCGCGGCCGATCTCGCGCGGGACGGTTCCGGCTGTGCGAAGCCGGTGGTCGTGCGGGTCGCCGCCGCGCCCGGTGTGGCCTCGGCGATCGCGCAGGTCGCGCGCCGGGTGGCGCAGACCGAGTGCGCGGCGTTCGAGGTCAACGCGGTCGATTCGGCGGCGGTGGCGCAGTCGCTCGCCGGTGCCGTCCGGCCCGATGTGTGGGTTCCGGAGTCGACGCTGCAGCTGCGGCGGGCGCGGGGTGTCGGCGCGGGCGAGGTCGCGGCGGGCACCAGCATCGCCAGCTCCCCGGTGGTGTTCGCGCTGACCGAGCAGGCCGCCACCGCGCTCGGCTGGCCCGGACGGACGCCCACGTGGGCGGACGTGCTCGGCGACACCGCGGTGTCGCTCGGCGTGCCCGATCCCGGCCGCGATCCGGCGGGCCTGTCGGCGTTGATCGGCATCCGCGCCGCGCTGCCGTCGGCCGACGCCTACGCCGCCGCGCTGCGCCGCCTCTCGCCGAACGCACTGTCCACAACCGACGAGCTGTTCACGCGGCTGACCGATCCGGCGCAGCCGGTGAGCGGGTTCCCGGTGTCGGAGAACGCGTTGCTGCGCCACAACCTGCGTGACAGCGTGGCCGGTGCCCCGGACAGCCTGGTCGCGACCTACCAGGCGCAGACGCCCGCCCTGGACTACCCGTTCGCGGTGCTCGGCGGAGCGGGGGAGGCCCAGCGTGCCGCCGCCGGGGCGCTGCGGTCGGCGCTGCTCGGCCTGGAGGGCATCAACGCGCTCGCCGACGCCGGGTTCCGCACCCCGGACGGCCGGTACCTGCGGGACGGGACCGCGCGGAACGTCAGCGACCGCACCCAGCCCTCACCCGAGGTGCCCACCGATGCCGACGTGGACGCGCTGCTCGGCCAGTGGGCGCGGGTCAACACGAGTTCGCGGGCGCGGGTGCTGATCGACGTGTCCGGGTCGATGAACCAGGTGGTTCCCGGCAGCGGTGGGCAGACACGGATGCAGCTGACCACCGACGCCGCGGCGCGGGCGCTCGCGTTGTTCAAACCCACGTCGGAGAGCAGTGTGTGGGAGTTCGCCACCAGGCTCGACGGCGACCGGGACTACCGCGAGGTGCTGCCGATGCGGCCGGTGAGCGAGCAGCTCGTGACCGGCGCGGCGGAGCGGCTGCGGGCGATCACGGCCGATCCGGACGGCGACACCGGCCTGTACGACACGGTGCTGGCCGCCTACCGCCTGGCCGGCGCCGAATGGCAGCCGGGGCGGCTCAACCTGGTGATCGTCCTGACCGACGGCCGCAATGACGACGCGGGCGGGATCAGCCGGGACGCGCTGGTCACCGAGCTGGCGAAGCTGGCCGACCCCGCCCGGCCGGTCGCGATCGTCGGCATCGGGATCGGCCCGGACATCGACATGACCGAACTCGCCGCGATCACCACCCCCACCGGCGGACAGGCTTTCGCGGCCCCCGACGCGGCGCGGATCACCGACGTGTTCTACGGCGCGCTGGCACGGCTGTCGGGTACCTGAGCTGCGGGCGCGGCGGTGGTCACCGTCAGGGAGCCTCCATGATCTGCGGCTTCGGCGAGTTGAGCTGCACCAGCACCGCTCCCGAGAGGAGGACGAACGCGCCCGCGAGCTGGGGCCAGGCCAGTGCCTCACCGAGCAGCGCCCACGCCGTGGCGATGCCGACGACGGCTTCGAGCAGGCCGATGACGCTCGCGACGGAGGCGGGCAGATGGCGCAGCGTGGCGAGGCCGAGCGCGTAGGCCAGGACGGTCGAGAACAGCGCGACGGCGATCAGCAGCAGCCACACCGGCGGCTGCCACGGGCCCCATTCGACGGAGGTGGTGAGGATCTCCGCGGGCATCGTCCACGGCGGCGCGACCACGCACACCGCGACCGCACCGATGATCATGCCCCAGGTGACCATGCCCATCGGATCGCGCGTGCTCACCCCGTGTTCGCCGAGCAGGAAGTACGACGCCGAGCACACCGCCGCGCCGAGACCGGCGAGCAGGCCGGCCGCGTCCAGGCTGAGCCCTTGCCACACCTGCGCGACGCCCGCCAGCCCGGTCATCGCCAGCGCGATGCCCGCCCACATGAGCCCGGGCAGCCGCGTGCCGCGTACGAACCGCGTCCACAGCGCGACCAGCACCGGCGAGGTGAACTCCAGCAGGATCGCGATGCCGACCGGAAGCCGCCCGGCCGCGACGAAGTAACACAGCTGCACGCCCGCGACACCGAGCAGACCGTAACCCACCAGCAGCGGCCACTCGGTCCGGCGCACCCGCAACAGCGACGGCCGGAACAGTGCCACCCCGGCCACCAGCACCAGCGCGGCCAGCCCGATCCGCGCCGCCGCGACCTGCTCGGGGGACAGCCCGGCGAGCATCGCCGGTTTGGCGATGGCGCCGGAACTGCCGAAACAGACCGAGGAGACGACGATCAGTGCCGTGCCGCGCCCACGATGCGGGACGAACACACGAGCCGGTGCTTCGGTGACCACTCACCCCACCCTAAGCGGGCGACCGGTACGCCGGTACCGGAATTCCGTCACGCCTTGTCCGACCGGTCCCACTCGTGTGCCGGTCACTGTCGGCGCGGCCGGACCGCCGGGCTCAGGCGCGGCCCGCGCTCACGTACCCGGCGATCGTCGCGAGCCGGTGGCCCTGCAGGCGCAGCGCTTCGAGTGATTCCTTGTCCGGCTCGGCCGACTTCCGCGACACGAACGAGCCACCGTAGGGGTTGCCGGTCTCCATCAGGTGCGGATGCCCGTAACCGAGCGGCAGCACGATCGCGCCCCAGTGGTAGAAGACGTTGTTCATGGCCAGCACCGTCGCCTCCAGACCGCCGTGCGCGGTCGAAGCCGTGGTGAACGACGTGGCCACCTTGTCGACCAGCTTCCCGCCCGCCCACAGGCCACCCGTGGTGTCCAGATAGGACTTGAGCTGGCTCGCCGGGCCGCCGAAGCGGGTCGGGCTGCCGAACGCGAACCCGTCGGCCCACTCCAGGTCGGCGAGGGTGGCGAGCTCGTCGTGCGGGCCGGAATCGACCCACGCCTGCCAGCGCCGGTTGGTGGCGATCGCCTCGGCGGGCGCGGTTTCGGCGACCGTGCGCACGCGGACCTCGGCACCGGCGTCGGAGGCGCCCCCGGCCAGCGCGGCGGCCAGTTTCGCGGTGTTGCCGGTGGCGCTGTAGTAGACGACGAGCACACGGGTGGTCACGACCTTCACCCTAGATGGTTGATTCCGTGAAGTTGGTGTTAGTGGTCGTAGGCGGTGAGTGATCGTTTGCTGGTCAGGCCGGTGGTCCAGTTGTGCCAGATTGCGGTGGCCATGGCGAGTAGGCGTTGTGCGACGCGGGTGAACACCCCGGCCGGGGTGCGGCCACCGTGCGCTTCGAGGTTGAGCTGGCCTTTGAGGGTGTGGTTGACCGACTCGATGCGCTGGCGGACGCCGCCGAGGTTGCCGTTGCGGTAGGTCTCGTCTCTGCGGTCCGGGCGCAGCAGCTCCAGGCCCATCGTCTCGGTCAGTTGCTTGAATTTCTGGCCGGCGAAACCTTTGTCTGCCAGCAGAACTTGACCTTGGCGGAGGAGAGCGTGGTTGTGCTCGAGCAGGGTGGCCAGGACCTCGCGTTCACCGAGTTTGGGGTTGGCCAGGCACCACATGACCGGCATACCGTCGCCGGTGCACACGAGGTAGAGCTTCAGTCCCCAGTACCACCGAGAGTGTGACGCGCAGTAGCCATAGCTGGCGTGTCCGGCCAGGTCGGAGCGTTTCACTGTTTCCCGCGACCTTCCGCAGGGCACGGGGGTGGCGTCGGTAATCCACAGGTCGTCGAACCAGGACGGGCAACACGTGGCCAGCATGAGGATTGCTTTGCACAGCAACGGGTGCGCGGCTTTCAACCGCTTGTGGTAGCCGGACTGGGACAACATGGCGGGAAACATCGACCGCCATTCGGCATTGGCGTGGATGTGCCGGATCCAGCGGCGCTCGCTGTCAAAACGCTGCAGCACCTGCGCAACAGCCAGCGTGATCAGCTCACTGTCGGTGAGCTCCGGTCGCCGACCACGACCGACCCTGGGTGGCACCACATGATCGTCGATCAGCACGTACAGTGCGGTCAGGAGGGTGTTCAGTTCTTTCGTCACGGTTTGATCTTGAACACCCTCCTCCCAACCCCCCACAGCGGCTCCCCTCACCTGATCTTCACGGAATCACTCATCTAGGCGATCACCGGGGTGGTTCCAGCATCTGAGAGGTCGCCCGCGAACGCTCGGGAATCTCCTACGGTGCGAGGACGTGACGACCACCGCCCAGTCCCCGCCCCGCACGACGCCCCGCAGTGCCGCGATCGGCAGCATGATCGGCACGACCATCGAGTGGTACGACTTCTACCTCTACGCCACCGCCACGGCGCTGGTGTTCAAACCGCTGTTCTTCCCGAACGTGTCCTCGACGGCGGGCACGCTCGCGGCGTTCGGCACCTACGCCGTCGGCTTCGGGGCGCGGCCGGTGGGGGCCGTCATCTCCGGCCACCTCGGGGACCGCGTCGGCCGCAAGGCGGTGCTGGTCGGCGCGCTGCTGCTGATGGGGATCGCCACCACGGCGATCGGGGTGCTGCCCACGTTCGCGCAGGCCGGGATCGCCGCGCCGGCGCTGCTCGTGGTGCTGCGGCTGGTGCAGGGCCTGGCCGTCGGCGCGGAATGGGGTGGCGCCGCGCTGCTGTCGGTCGAGCACGCCACGCCCGGGCGGCGCGGCCTGTTCGGCAGCTTCACGCAGCTCGGGTCGTCGGCGGGCATGCTGCTCGCGACCGGCGTCTACGCCGCGGTGCGCGCGATCGCCGGGGACGACGCGTTCCTGTCCTGGGCGTGGCGGCTGCCGTTCCTGCTCAGTTTCGTGCTGGTGGTCATCGGTCTGGTGATCCGGCTGCGGCTGACCGACGCGCCTGCGTTCGCCGAGCTGCGGGCACGCGGGGAGACCGCCCGACTGCCGGTGGTCGAGGTGCTGCGGACCCAGCCACGCAACGTGGCGCTGACGACCGGGCTGCGGCTGTCGCAGATCGCGTTGTTCGTGCTGCTGACCACGTACTCGCTGACGTACCTGCAGACCACGTTCGGCAAGGACAGCCAGGTCGGGTTGGTCGCGGTGATGGTCGCCTCGGCGATCGGGCTGGTCAGCACACCGCTGTGGGGCCTGCTCTCCGACCGGTTCGGACGGCGGCCGCCGTACCTGTTCGGCTCGGTGGCCGGGATCGTCGCGCTGGCGTTGTTCTTCTGGGCCGCGGACTCCGGTTCCGCGGTGGCGGTGGTGCTGGCGATCGTGTTCGGCGTCAACGTGGTGCACGACGCGATGTACGGCCCGCAGGCCGCCTGGTTCGGCGAGCTGTTCGACACGCGCGTGCGCTACAGCGGCGCCTCGCTGGGCTACCAGGTCGGTGCGGTGCTCTCCGGCGGGTTCGCACCGCTGATCGCCGCGGCGCTGCTGGTCGCGGGTGACGGGCGGCCGTGGCTGATCGTGGCCTACTTCGCCGGGCTGTCCGTGCTGACGTTCGCCGCCGCGTGGTTCGCGCGGGAGACCAACGAGGAGGGGCTGGCATGAGCCGCATCTACCTGAACGCGTTCGACATGAACTGCGTCGGCCACCAGTCGGCGGGTCTGTGGAAGCACCCGGACGACGAGGGGCACCGCTACACCGACCTGCCGTACTGGCTGGACCTGGCTCGGACGCTGGAGGCGGGCGGGTTCGACGCCCTGTTCCTCGCCGACGTGCTCGGCGTCTACGACGTCTACGGCGCTTCGAAGGATGCGGCGGTCGCCGACGCCGCCCAGGTGCCGGTGAACGAGCCGACGGTGCTGCTGCCCGCCCTGGCGGCGGTCACTTCGCGGCTCGGGTTCGGGGTCACGGTGTCGACGACCTACGAACAGCCGTACTCGCTGGCCCGCCGTCTGTCCACACTGGACCACCTTACCGGTGGCCGGGTGGCGTGGAACATCGTGACGTCCTATCTGGACAGTGCGGCGCGCAACCTCGGCCTGGACTCCCAGGTTCCGCACGACGAGCGGTACGAGGTCGCCGAGGAGTACCTCGAAGTCTGCTACAAGCTGTGGGAAGGCTCGTGGGAGGACGACGCGGTCGTGCGCTCCGGCGGGGTGTACGCCGATCCGGCGAAGGTGCACGACATCGGGCACAAGGGCAAGTACTTCTCGGTGCCGGGGCCGCACCTGGCGGAGCCGTCGCCGCAGCGTACGCCGGTGCTGTTCCAGGCGGGCGCGTCGCCGCGGGGCGTCCGGTTCGCGGCCCGGCACGCCGAGGCGGTGTTCGTGTCGGGGCCCTCGCCCTCGGTGGTGCGCCGGTCGGTGGACGCGATCCGCGCGGGCGTCGCCGAGCAGGGCCGGGACCCGCGGTCGGTGAAGATCTTCACGATGCTGACGCCGGTGGCGGCCGCGACGTCGGAGGAGGCGGCGGCGAAGCTGCGGGAGTACCAGTCGCTGGTCTCGGTCGACGGTGCCTTCGCGTTGTTCGGCGGGTGGACGGGAGTGGACCTGTCCTCGCTGGAGGTGGACGAGCCACTGACGTACCAGGACGGCGACGCCAACCGGTCGGCACTGGCGTCCTTCACCACCGCGGACCGTGCCTGGACCCCGCGTGAGCTGGCCGGGTTCATCGGACTGGGCGGCCGTGGCCCGGTGATCGCCGGTTCGGGTGCCGAGGTCGCGGACGAACTGGAGCGCTGGGTGGAGGAGGCCGACGTCGACGGGTTCAACCTCGCCTACGTCACCACGCCCGGCACGTTCGCCGACTTCGCCCGGTTCGTGGTGCCGGAACTGCGCCGCCGGGGCCGCGTCCCGGCCGAGCCGCCGTCCGGCACGCTGCGAGAGCAGCTGGGTGGAGCGGGCCCGAGGCTGGCGGCGTCACATCCGGGCGCGGCCCACCGCCGCTGACGCCGCCCGGAATGACCAACACGGCGCCCGGAGTGGCCAACACGGCGCCCGGAGCGGCAAACACGCCGCTCCCGCTGGCGTGTTGGCTGCTCGGGGACGGGAAGGTCAGGGCCGCCAGGGGCTGACGGTATCCGTGGGCCGCGTCGGATCCACGAACCGGGGACGGTCGGGCTCATCGGCGCGCAACGGCACCAACCCGGCGGTGATGGCGCGCATGATCTTCGCGTGGGCGCGCACTCCGGCGCCCGGGCGGTCCGGTTCGATGTCGCCGAGGTCGACCGGCTCGCCGAAGTGCACGCGGTACGTCGGGCGCCGCAGCGGGGCGGTGAGGCCGGACCGCGCCAGCGGCAGCAGGTCCGCGGGCCCTTCGACCCGTTCCGTGCCCCAGTAGACGGCCTCGTGCGCGCCCCACTGGCTGATCGGCACCACCGGCACCCCGGCGGCGATCGCGAGCCGGGCCGCGCCCGTCTTGCCGCGTTCCGGCCACAGGCCCGGATCGTGGCTGATCCGGCCCTCCGGGTAGACGATGATCGGGTCCGGCGTTGTCCGCATCTCCTCCACGGCCCGCGTGAACTGCTCCACCGCGCTCGCCTTGCCGCGGTCGATGCGCATGTGCCCGCTCACCTTCAGCGCGGGCCCGATCACCGGCGCGTCCAGGATCCCGCCCGCCAGCAGGAAGCGCGGCGACACCCGGATCCGGCGGCACGCGGCGATCAGCACGAACGGGTCGAACACGCCGATGTGGTTCGCGGCCATCAGGAACGGCCGTCCCCGCAGCCCGGGCGCGATCCGCCCGGTGACGCGCAGACGGCCGGTCAGCGACACCAGGCCCTGGTCGATCCGGGTCATCGTCCGCCAGACCGCCGGGGGCCTGCGGCGTGTCTGCGCGGTGTCGTCGTCGTGCAGCGCGAACATGGCGTCAGCATGTCAGATCACCGGATCGGCCGATCAAGGTCTGCCGGTGAGGCGAAAGTTCACCGTGGGCCGAGTGTGGCACCTGGGGTTGCTGGGCCTGGACGGTTACCGTGGAAGGCATGGCTAGCGGGTCGGCGACGAGGAGCAGCGGCACGAATCGGACCGGCAAGGGCGGCACGGCGCGCAAGCCCGCGCGCGGCGCCACCCGGTCGCGGCCCGCGTCGTCCTCGCGTGCCCGCAAGCCGGCCCCGAGGAAGAAGGCGGGCACGTTCAGCAAGGCCGTCCGCGGCGGCTGGAACCTGCTGGCCAAGGGCACCGGCAGTCTGGTGCGCACGGTCGGCCGCACCCGCGAACTCGAACCCGAGCACCGCCGCGACGGACTCGGCATGGGCTACATCGCGCTCGCCGTCCTCATCGCCGCCGGTGTCTGGTGGCGCGCGGCGGGACCGGTCGGCGGCTACGTCGAGCTGGGCACCCGCACGATCCTCGGTGCCGGGGCGGTCACGCTGCCGCTGGTGCTGGTGGTCACCGCGGTGACCCTGATGCGCACCGAACCGCAGCCGGAGATCCGTCCGCGCATGGTCATCGGCAGCCTGCTGGGCGTGCTCGCGCTGCTGGGCCTGCTGCACCTGTTCAACGGCCGCCCCGCCGACACCGGGGACCAGCGTTACGCCGGTGGCGTGATCGGCTACGTCTCCGGGGACCTGCTCGCCCAGGGTGTGACCACCTGGGTCGCGGTCCCGCTGCTGGTCATCGCGCTGGCGTTCGGCGTGCTGGTGTTCACCGGCACCCGCATCCGTGACATCCCGCACCTGGTCCGCACGTGGGGCCTGGACCCCGAGGAGCTGGCCGAGGAGGAGGCGGAGCGCCGGGCGCGGGCCGACCAGCGTGAGAAGGACAAAGCGGTCACCGAGGCCGATCCGAAGTCCGTCCGCCTGCGCAAACCCTCGCGTCGGCGCCAGGCCACCGGCGCGGACGGCGAGGGCGAGCAGCTGGACATCGAATCCGCGCTCGCCGAGACCCCGACCCCGGCCCGCCCGCCGAAGGCCCTCGCCCCGCCGCCCGCCGAGGTGCCGGAGAAGAAGCAGAAGAAGACCGAAGCCCCGCTCACGGTCACCCGCACCGTCGAGGGCGACTACCACCTGCCGCCCGCCGACCTGCTGCAGCTGGGTGACGCACCCAAGACCCGCAGCAAGGCCAACGACGCCATGATCGAGGCGATCAGCGGCGTGCTGGAGCAGTTCAACGTCGACGCGCAGGTCACCGGTTTCACCCGCGGCCCGACGGTGACCCGCTACGAGGTCGAGCTGGGACCCGGCGTGAAGGTCGAGAAGATCACCGCGCTGACCAAGAACATCGCCTACGCGGTGGCCACCGACAACGTCCGCCTGCTCGCGCCGATCCCGGGCAAGTCCGCGGTCGGCATCGAGGTGCCCAACTCCGACCGCGAGATGGTCCGCCTCGGTGACGTGCTGCGCAGCTCCACCGCGGGCAAGGACACCCATCCGATGGTCATCGGGCTGGGCAAGGACATCGAGGGCCACTTCGTCACCGCGAACCTGACGAAGATGCCGCATCTGCTGGTCGCGGGCTCCACCGGTTCCGGTAAGTCGAGTTTCGTCAACTCGATGCTGGTGTCGCTGCTGGCGCGGGCGACGCCGGAAGAGGTCCGGATGATCCTGATCGACCCGAAGATGGTCGAGCTGACGCCGTACGAGGGCATCCCGCACCTGATCACGCCCATCATCACCCAGCCGAAGAAGGCCGCGGCCGCGCTGGCCTGGCTGGTGGAGGAGATGGAGCAGCGCTACCAGGACATGCAGGCCAACCGGGTGCGCCACATCGACGACTTCAACCGCAAGGTCTCCTCGGGGGAGATCACCGCCCCGCCGGGCAGTGAGCGCGAGTACCGCCCCTACCCCTACATCATGGCGATCGTCGACGAGCTGGCCGATCTGATGATGACCGCCCCGCGCGACGTCGAGGACGCGATCGTGCGGATCACCCAGAAGGCCCGCGCCGCCGGGATCCACCTGGTGCTGGCCACGCAGCGGCCTTCGGTCGACGTCGTCACCGGCCTGATCAAGACCAACGTGCCGTCGCGGCTGGCGTTCGCGACGTCGTCGCTGACCGACTCGCGCGTCATCCTCGACCAGCCGGGCGCCGAGAAGCTGATCGGCATGGGCGACGGCCTGTATCTGCCGATGGGCGCGGGCAAACCGGTCCGCATCCAGGGCGCCTACGTCGGCGACGACGAGATCGCCTCGGTCGTCGACTTCACCAAGGAGCAGGCGCAGCCGGAGTACCAGGAGGGTGTCACCGCCGCGAAGGCGGGCGAGAAGAAGGACATCGACCCCGACATCGGCGACGACCTCGACGTGCTGCTGCAGGCGGCCGAGCTGATCGTCACCTCCCAGTTCGGCTCGACGTCGATGCTGCAGCGCAAGCTGCGTGTCGGGTTCGCCAAGGCGGGGCGGCTGATGGACCTGCTGGAGACCCGCGGCGTGGTGGGCCCGTCGGAGGGCTCGAAGGCCCGCGACGTGCTGGTCAAGCCCGAGGACCTGGAGGGCACCCTGATGCTCATCCGCGGCGGCTCGATGCCCGCGGACGACGGCGAGGAGTAGCACGTCATCGAGGCGGCGCGCCCTTGATCTTGGAAGCCGCCGTCTTCGGCAGACGAGTGCCGGCCTGTCAGTCCCCGAACTGCCGCACCGCCTGGTAGTAGGTCCACGCGGTGCCCTTGCACGCGACGTTGCTCCCGCAGATGTTCTTGAGGTCTGTGTAGAAGTTGTCGTCGATCTTCTTGCGGCTCGTGCTCGTGAAGCGGTCCTGCTTCTTGTAGTTGCGGTAGCCGAAGTCGTGACGGTGGCAGGCGGGGGCGAAGTCGAACCCGAACGGTTTGTCCGGCGACCACGAGCAGGTGTCGGAGGACCAGTCGAGCGAGGAGGCGTACGGCTGGTCGGCCCGGATCTGCTCGAACCGGCTCAGCGAGGTGCCGAAGAGGTAGGTGTCGGTCACCGATTCGATGTCGACGGCCTGGGCGGTGCCGGCGCCGGACACCAGTGCGGTGGCCAGTGCGGCCGTGGACAGCAGACGGGCGGCGGTGCGCATCCGGGGCTCCTCGCTGATCGGGACGGGGCATGATCAGCTTCGGCGCACCGGGTCGTGACCACCAGACCCGAAAGGCGGACACCGGGTGAACTTCACCCGACGAGCACAGCGCTACAGCTCCAGCAGCATCCGCGAGTTGCCGAGCGTGTTCGGCTTGGCGTAGGGGAGTTCGAGGAACTCGGCCACACCCGGGTCGACCGAGCGGCGCATCTCCTCGTAGACCGCGCTCACCACGGGCGTGCCGTCGATCTCGGTGAACCCGTGGCGGGCGAAGAAACTCGTCTCGAAGGTGAGCACGAAAACGCGGCGCAGCCCCAGTTCGCGTGCCAGCGTGATCAGCTGCGCGACCAGCCGGTGCCCGATGCCCTGCCCGCGCATCCGCTTGTCGACCGCGACCGTGCGGATCTCGGCCAGGTCCTCCCACAGGACGTGCAGCGCGCCGCAGCCCACTATCTCCCCGTCGCGGACGGCGACCCAGAACTCCTGCATGTCCTCGTACAGCGTGACGAGCTCCTTCTCGAGCAGCACCCGCCCCGCGTCCGCGTCCACCAGAGCCTTGATCTTGCGGACATCCGAGATCCGGGCACGCCGGATCTCGACCGTACTGGAAGGATCACCGTGCACCGATCGACCGTATCGGGCCGGACGGGCCCTGTCGCGGTGGGTTCGGCCACGCCCGCGCCCGCCAGCTACCCTGAGTGTCGTGTCTTCTGCCGCCACCGGGTCCCCCGGCCGCCGTGTCTCCCTGTTGACGTTGGGCTGCGCCCGCAACGAGGTGGACTCCGAAGAGCTGGCCGGCCGCCTCGCCGAAGGGGGCTGGGAACTCGCCGGGGAAGCCGAGGGCAGCGACGTCATCGTCGTCAACACCTGCGGGTTCGTCGAGTCGGCGAAGAAGGACTCAGTGGACACCCTGCTGGCCGCGGCCGACACCGGCGCGAAGGTCGTGGCGGTCGGCTGCATGGCCGAACGGTACGGCGCCGAGCTGGCGGACAGCCTGCCGGAGGCCGACGCGGTGCTCGGCTTCGACCACTACGCCGACCTCGCCGCCCGCCTCGACGACGTCGCCGCCGGTCGCGCCATCGCCTCGCACACCCCGGGCGACCGCCGCAAGCTGCTGCCGATCACCCCCGTGGAGCGGGCCGCCGCCAGCGACGAGGTCGCGATCCCCGGCCACGGCTGGGGCCCGCGGGTGCTGCGCAGCAGGCTGTCGACCTCGCCGGTGGCCGCGCTGAAGATCGCCTCCGGCTGCGACCGCCGGTGCTCGTTCTGCGCGATCCCCTCCTTCCGCGGTTCGTTCGTGTCGCGGCATCCGGACGAGATCGTCGCCGAGGCCGCGTGGCTGGCCCGCGAGGGCGTCAAGGAGCTGTTCCTGGTCAGCGAGAACTCCACCTCCTACGGCAAGGACCTCGGCCGTGACCTGGGCGGCACCCGCGCGCTGGAGCGGCTGCTGCCGCGTCTGGCCGAGATCGACGGTGTCGAGCGGGTCCGGGTGTCCTACCTGCAGCCCGCCGAGACCCGCCCGGACCTGGTGCGCGCGATCGCGACCACGCCCGGCGTGGCGCCCTACTTCGACATGTCGTTCCAGCACTCCAGCGAGACGGTGTTGCGCCGGATGCGCCGGTTCGGCTCCACCAAGTCCTTCCTCGCGCTGATCCAGCAGATCCGCGAGTACGCGCCGGAGGCGGGCATCCGGAGCAACGTCATCGTCGGTTTCCCCGGTGAGACCGAGGACGACGTGGCCGAGCTGGAGCATTTCCTCACCGAGGCCGGCCTGGACGCGGTCGGCGTGTTCGGCTACTCCGACGAGGACGGCACCGAGGCCGAGACCTACGACGCCAAGATCGACCCGGAGGTGGTCGCCGAGCGCGTGGCGCGGGTGTCCGCCCTGGTCGAGGAGCTGACCGCGCAGCGCGCCGAGGACCGGATCGGCGAGACCGTCGACGTGCTGATCGAGGAGGCCGACGACGAGGAGGTCTCCGGCCGCGCGGCACACCAGGCACCCGAGGTCGACGGCGCCTGCGTCCTGCTGGACGGGGACGGGCTGGACGTGGGTCAGCTGGTGCGCTGCCGCGTCGTCGACACCGAGGGCGTCGACCTGCTCGTCGAGCCGGACACCGGCAGATGAGCGCGTCGGCGGAGGAGTCGGCCCAGGCGGGTGGCGGCGAGGCGGGCCCGCCGCACCGCGAGCCCGTGCCGACCCCGGTCCCCACGCTCAACGTCGCGAACCTGCTCACGCTGTCCCGGCTCGTGCTGGTGCCGCTGTTCGTGCTGGCGCTGTTCGCCGGCGGCGGCGAGGACACGGCGTGGCGGATCGGGGCGACCGTCCTGTTCGCGGTGGCGTCGCTGACCGACCAGGTCGACGGCTGGGTCGCGCGCCGCTACGGGCTCATCACCGACTTCGGCAAGATCGCCGACCCGATCGCGGACAAGGCGCTGATCGGGGCCGCGCTGGTGGGCCTGAGCCTGCTCGGCGAGCTGCCGTGGTGGGTGACGGTGGTGATCGCGGTCCGCGAGATCGGCGTGACGCTGCTGCGGTTCTGGGTCATCCGGCACGGCGTGATCCCGGCCAGCCGTGGCGGCAAGGCCAAGACGATGACCCAGATCCTCGCGATCGTGACCTACCTGCTGCCGCTGCCCGGCGGCGCGCTGCCCGTCCAGTGGACCCTGATGGGCCTGGCGGTGCTGCTCACCGTCGTGACGGGCGCGGACTACGTGGTGCGCGCGGTGCGGCTGCGCGCGGCGGCCAGGGCATGACCTCCGCCCGCCCGGTGGTGGCCGCGCTGGTGCGGCTCGGGCAGACGGTGGCGGCCGCCGAGTCGCTGACCGCGGGACTGGTGACCGCGGCCCTGACCGAGGTGCCCGGGTCCAGCGCGGTCGTGCGGGGCGGCCTGGTGGTCTACGCCACCGATCTGAAGGCGGAACTCGCCGGGGTCGACCCGGCGCTGCTGGCGGCCCACGGCGCCGTGCACCCGGAGGTCGCCGCGCAGCTCGCGGAGGGCGCGCGGCAACGCTGCGGGGCCGACTGGGGGCTGGGCCTGACCGGCGTGGCCGGCCCGGATCCGCAGGACGGCGTTGCGCCCGGAACCGTGCACATCGGCCTGGCCGGGCCCGGTGGCCGCGACGTGCGCACCCACTGGTTCGAGGGCGACCGCGCGGCCGTCCGGCACGCCTCCGTGGCGGCCGCGCTGGAGCTGCTGGGGGAACATCTGACTTGATCGAGGCGTTCGCCCTGGGCGTATCCCCGTGTCAATCGCTGCGAGGAGGCGCCCGAACTGGGTAACGTGGTCGGTATCAGGAAGGGAGGCGCGCGATGACCGTGCTCTTGCGCGAGGCGATCGGCGACCGGCTCCGGCACGCCCGCACCAACAAGCGTCGCACGCTGCGCGACATCTCCCGCGCCGCCAAGGTCAGCCTCGGCTACCTGTCCGAGGTGGAGCGCGGGCAGAAGGAGGCGTCCAGCGAACTGCTGGCGTCCATCTGCGACGCGCTGGAGCTGCCGCTCGCGGAGCTGCTGACCAACGTCGCGGCCGACATCTCGGCACTGGACAGCGTGGACGTCCCGGCGATCGCGGAGGGCGAGGGTCGCACCCGGCGCACCGAGGAGCCGCGCGCCGCGGCGGGACAGCTCGAAGGCGGCCGTCTCATCGACGGCATGATCGGCAACGACCTCACCGACCTGCGGGTCTCCGGTCACGGTGTCGGTCCGTCGCTGCGCACCACCATCCGCGCCCCGAAGATGGTCGCGGCGTGACCACCTGCTGAAACGTCCGTCACGACGGCCACCGCCCGGGCCTCTCGCGTCCGGGCGGTGGCCGTTGGCGTTCCCGGAGGCAGGCCCTCGGTCAGGGTCGTCCCTGAAATCCCCCGGGGTCGCCTGGAACACACGGCCGCGACCTGACACGATGGAACCCACTCCGGGGTCCCGGCGTTGCTCAGACAGGGGAGAGTGACGGCGGACGATCATCCGGCGACACCCAGGCAGGGATCTAGAAGGCAGGCGGAGGAGATGGCCAACCCTTTCGTGAAGTTCTGGAAGTACCTCATGGCGTCGTTCTCGTCGAAGATCGACGAGCACGCCGACCCGAAGGTGCAGATCCAGCAGGCCATCGAGGAGGCGCAGCGCAACCACCAGGCGCTCTCCCAGCAGGCCGCCGCGGTGATCGGCAACCAGCGGCAGCTGGAGATGAAGCTCAACCGCCAGCTCGCCGAGGTCGAGAAGCTGCAGGCGTCGGCGCGTCAGGCGCTGGTGCTGGCCGACGAGGCCCGCGGCAAGGGGGATGAGGAGAAGGCCCAGCAGTACGAGGTGGCCGCCGAGTCGTTCGCCACGCAGCTGGTCACCGCCGAGCAGAGCATCGAGGACCTCAAAACGCTGCACGACCAGTCGCTGCAGGCGGCCGCGCAGGCGAAGCAGGCCGTCGAGCGCAACTCGGCGATGCTCCAGCAGAAGCTGGCCGAGCGCACCAAGCTGCTCTCGCAGCTGGAGCAGGCCAAGATGCAGGAGCAGGTGTCGGCCTCGCTCAACCAGATGTCGCAGCTCGCGGCGCCGGGCAACACCCCGTCGCTGGAAGAGGTGCGGGACAAGATCGAGAAGCGCTACACCACCGCGCTGGGGCAGGCGGAGCTGGCGCAGAACTCGGTCCAGGGCCGCATGCTGGAGGTGCAGCAGGCCTCGACGCAGATGGCGGGCAGCTCGCGGCTGGAGCAGATCCGCGCGTCCATGCGGGGCGACTCGGTGGCGCAGGTCACGTCCGGTTCGGGTGAGAAGGCGGCGTCGCCCGCGGCGGACATCCAGCGCGAGATCGAGTCGCGTGTCCAGGCCGAGCAGCAGAAGAACGCCTGAGCGGGTTCGCGGTATGGCGTCGGGCAGGCGGGACTTCTCGGAGTTCCAGGCGAAGCTGGAAAAGCATATCGAGCGCCTGCCCGACTACGCGCAGCGCGCGCAGCAGAAGCTGCAGCGGTTCGTCCCGCCGGACCAGCACGGCTCCGGTGTCCCGAAGCCCCGGGTCGTCGCCCAGGCGATGCCGGTGCTGTCGGAGGCCCGCGAGAAGTGGGTCGCGTGGAACTCGCCCGAGGCGAAGCTGGCGCGGCGCAAGAACCGCACGTCACGGGCGCTGACGCTGTGGATCATGGGCGCGGTGCTGTGTGTGCTGTGGGCCGTCGTCGGCGGGTTCGGTCTCGCCGGGGGCGGGGGCATCGCGGAGGCCGCGCCGGGCATTTTCGGCACCGTCGTGTTCGGCACGCTGTCGGTGCGGTCCGGTTTGCGGCTGCGGCAGCTGAACCGGACCGTGCTGCCGGTGAGCACCACGCCGCCACCACTCCCGCCCGCGGGCTCGGCCGCGCGCGCCCCGATGCAACGGCTCGCCGAATGCGAGGCGACGCTGGCCGATCTGCTGCGACAGCTGTCGGAACCGTCGTCGCTGGGCACGGCGCCGGTGCCGGAAATGTCGGTCGCCGACGCCCGGTCCACCGCCGCGGAGGCTTCGACGGCGCTGCGTTCGCTGGCCCTGCGCATCCAGTCGATCGAACGGGCCCGCAACGCCGCTCCGGCGGGCGAGCGGGCAGCGCTGGACTCGGCGATCTCGACGCTGCGGGAACAGCTGGAAGACGGCGTGGAGAGCTTCGGCCTCCTGGTCGCCGCGGCGGGCCGCGCGGTCGCCGCGAGCAGCCACGGCCTGGCCGATTCGCGCCTGTTCCTCACCGACGCCACCGACCGGCTCGCCGGCCTGGCACTGGCGCTGCGCGAACTGTCCTGACGCGGCTGTGGTCATCGGCCCGGCTCTGCTGGCTGACTCGCATGATCACGTGATCGGGTGCTGAGGCGGCAATCCCGAACCGGCCGCTCAGATCGGGCACCGCAGCGTCACTCGGGCCGGGACGCGGCCAGCGCCCGGCTGACGGCGCGCACCAGACCCGGCCCGTGCAGGGCGAAACCGGTGTAGAGCTGGATGAGGCTCGCCCCGGCGTCGAGCATTCGCTGCGCGTCGTCGCCGGTGGAGATGCCGCCGACGCCGATGATCGGGACGGTGCCCTCGGTGTGCGTGTGGACGAACCGCACGACCTCCCGCGCCCGCTCGGTCAGGGGCCGCCCGGACAGCCCGCCCGTCTCGGCGCCGAGCGCGCTCTCGCGCGCGGCCAGGCCGTCCCGGCCCAGCGTCGTGTTGGTCGCGATGATCCCGGACACGCCGTGCTCGTCACACACTTCGAGCAGCTCCGCGAGCGCGTCGTCGGTCAGGTCCGGCGCCACCTTGACCAGCAGCGGCGTGGCCGGTTTCCCGGCGGCCTTCGCCAGCTCCTCACCGGTGCGGCCCAGCTCGGCGAGCAGCTCGGCCAGCGCTTCACGGTCCTGCAGCGCCCGCAGGCCGGGGGTGTTGGGGGAGCTGACGTTGATCGCGAAGTAGTCCGCCCACGAATACAGCGCCCGCAACGACTCCTGGTAGTCCGCGACCGCGTCCTCCAGCGGCGTCACCTTCGACTTGCCGATCGAAACGCCCAGCGGGATGTCCGGCTTTCCCTTGGCGGACAGGCGTTGCGCCAGCCCGGCGGCACCGGAGTTGTTGAACCCCATGCGGTTGATGACGGCATCGCTGTCCGGGAGCGTGAACAGCCGCGGCTTCGGGTTGCCCGGCTGGGCCAGCCGGGTGACGGTGCCGATCTCGGCGAACCCGAACCCGAGCGCGGGCCACGCCGCCAGCGCGCGCCCGTCCTTGTCCATGCCCGCGGCCAGGCCGACCCGGTTCGCGAACCGCAGGCCGAACAGCGTCACCGGGTCCGCGACGGCGAAGCGGCGCCGCACCGCCGCCAGCGCGGGCGGGACGTCGGAGAGCCGCGTGAGCACGCGCAGGGTGCGTTCGTGCACCTTCTCGGGGTCGTTGTCGTTGAGCCGGTAGAGCGCGGGACGGATCAGCCTGTCGAAGAGCACGGTCCCATCTTCGCTCAGCGCCGTTTCCACTCCGCGGACAGCATGGCGTAGACGAGTTCGTCGGTCCATTCGCCCTTGACGAGCTCGTTTTCCCGCAGGTGCGCCTCCCGTCGCATGCCCAGGCCCTCCATCAGCGAGGCCGAGGGCACGTTGCGGCTGTCGCAGCGGCCGTGGATGCGGTGCAGGCCGAGCCCGTCGAAGCCGAGCCGGAACAGTTCGGTGGCCGCTTCGGCGGCATAGCCCTTGCCGTGGTGCTCGGGATGGAAGACGAGCCCGAATTCACCGCTGGCGTGCTCGCGGCTGGTCCACGACAGGGTGAGATCACCGATCAGCTCACCGGTGTCGATCAGCTCGACGGCGATCGAGAGGTATTCGCCCGGCTCGGTCAGGGTCGAGCGCGTGATCTTGTCCTTGAGCGCCGCGGCGGTCTCCTGCCGCGTGCGCGGCTCCCAGTACAGGTACCGCGCGACGTCCGGGCGGGACTGGAAGGAGTGGAGCGCACCCAGATCCGCCTGGGTGAACGGACGCAGGATCAGCCGTGCGGTCTTGATCGGGTACGCGGGCTCCAGCACCGGCGAAGGATAGCGCGCTCCGCGCGATCTTCAGGGGCTTTTCCCGGGAGATGAGGGGATTGGGGGAACCCCCGGTGCGACTCCCGACCGTCGTCAGCCGTTCGGGCCCGAGCCGGACCAGTGCTCGGAAACACCGGGGGGCGGTGGCTGTCTGGTATTCACCAGCAGTCCAGGGTGTGGCATCCGCTAGCGGACAGCCACCTCACGAGTCCCGTTGCTACACAACTTTGGACCACCTCCTTTCCCGTGTACCGGCAACGTTATGCGCGCCGGGGCCGGTGCGGCAACCGGATTTCCGGGCGGGCGCACGTGGCTATTCTCACCCGCTCCGGAGGGCCGGGCCGGGAATTTTCCGCCTCGCTGACAGCACGCCGGCTGGATCGATACACGGCTGAGTGCCGGTTTCGACCGGAATCGCGAGGTGTACCCGATCGGGTGACCGGGGGGCTGGTCCGCAGCAACAGGAGAGGGTGCGATGTCCACGCCCATAGTCATTCTGATCGTCGTGCTGGCGATCGTGGTGATCGCCGGTATCGCCCTGCTGGCCCGTGCCCGGTACCGGCGCAGGCGCCTGCAGGAGCGGTTCGGGCCCGAGTACGACCGGGCCGTCGAAGGCAACCAGAGCAAGACGGCGGCCGAGAAGGATCTCGCCGCACGCGAGAAGCGGCACAGCAAGCTGGACATCCGGCCGCTGTCCGATTCGGCCCGGCAGCGCTACCGCCAGCAGTGGTCGCTGGTGCAGCAGCAGTTCGTCGACCGCCCCGGCGCGGCCATCCTGGACGCCGACCGGGTCCTGACCGCATTGATGGCCGAGCGTGGCTACCCCACCGAGGGGTACGAGCAGCAGCACCGTGACCTCTCCGTCGAGCACGGGCGCACGCTCGACCACTACCGCAGCGCCCACGAGATCACGCAGGGGCACCAGAAGACCGAGGCGTCCACGGAAGACCTGCGCCGGGCGATGGTCCACTACCGGCAGGTCTTCGAGGACCTGCTCGGCGAGGCCGACGCGCCGGGGACGACCGCGGAGGGAGACCGTCACCATGCGCGCTGACGACCGCGCCACCGACGGCCTGGGCACCGACGACCTGGTGGAACCCCGCCGCGGCGGTGACGACCTGGAGGAGCGCCCTGCCGAGGATTCGCGGCGGGACGGTCCCCGTTCGCAGGAGGAGCCCGTGCCGGCGCTGTTCCGCCCGGAGCAGGTCACGGAGTTCCGCACCCGGTGGCAGGACGTGCAGACGTCGTTCGTGGACGATCCACAGCGGACGCTGCGGGACGCCGACCAGCTGGTGGCCGAGGTGATGCAGGCGCTGGCCTCGACCTTCGCCGACCACAAGCACGGGCTGGAGGCCCAGTGGCAGCGGGGCGGCGAGGTCGCCACCGAGGACCTCCGCCTGGCGCTGCGCCGCTACCGCACGTTCTTCAACGAGCTGCTGCGCAGCTGAGGCTCGGGGGCACGATGTCACGGTGGGGCGAGGGTGGTTGTCGTGGAGCGGCGACGCGGTGTCGTTACCGTGCGGGACCGTTGCGTAGTTGCGGTGCCGGGCCGCGCTGACACCGGGGACAGAACCAGGTGGGGCGGGCCTGGACGTCGCGGGTGTCGCGGCCCTGGTCTGCCACCCGGAGCCGTCCGCCGCAGCGGAAGCAGCCCTGCCTGGTTCGTTCGTACACCCAGTTGCGGCGGCCGCGGGCGAGGTCGCCG
The DNA here is from genome assembly GCF_013410405.1 of Amycolatopsis endophytica. Lineage (NCBI taxonomy): Bacteria > Bacillati > Actinomycetota > Actinomycetes > Pseudonocardiales > Pseudonocardiaceae > Amycolatopsis > Amycolatopsis endophytica. Next base: position 1,116,417 of record NZ_JACCFK010000002.1, on the reverse strand, counting down.
GTGGTGCTCTGCTCGTGCCGCCACGCGTTGGCCAGCAACAGTTTCCGCGCCAGCCGCACGGTCTTCGCGCCGTCCACTCCGGAGACCGGCGTCCACGGTGTGACACCGAGCAGGAAACAGATCTCGCACTTGTAGAGGTTGCCGACCCCGGCCATGATCCGCTGGTCCAGCAACGCGATGCCCAGTTCGCGCACGGGATCGGCCGTCAGTGCCGCCACCGCGCGGGCCTCGTGCTCGTCGCTCCACTGTGGATCGAGCAGGTCCGGTCCGAGGTGACCGACCAGGCGGGATTCCTCGCCGGTGGGCAGCAGTTCCAGGTCGTGCACCCGGAACCCGACGACCCGGACGCTCTCGGCGTCGAGCACGACCCGCGCGTGGTGGGCCGGGTGCCGCCAGCGCGCTCCGGGCCGGTAGATCTCCCACGAGCCGTCCATCTTGAGGTGGCTGTGCAGGCTCAGGTCCCCGGAGAAGCGGGTGAACAGGTGCTTGCCGACGGTCCGCACGCCGAGCACCGTGGAGCCGGCCAGATCTGTCGTGGCCAGCGCGGGGTGCCGGAAGTCGGTGCGCAGCAGCACCCGGCCCGCCAGCGCCTTGTCGAGCTTGCGGCCGGCCAGGAAGACCGTGTCACCTTCGGGCATCGGTCCGCGCGATCCGGCCCGTCGTCTCGGCGGCCGGCTCGGCCTCGCGGTCGATGCGGTGACGGCCGGCACGGGTGGAGCGCAGGATCTTGGCCAGCACCATGTTGAAGGTCAGCGCGACCTCCTGGGCTCCGGGGGAGTGCCATTCGTGGATCGGGCTGCACGCGCCCTGCGCCTGCTGCACCGCGAGCCGGTCCGGGATCGCGGTCGGCATCACCAGCCCGCCGAAGGACTCGCGCAGTTCGGCGATGCGGAACTGGTGCTCGTGCGAGCGCGGCCGGAGCCGGTTGACCAGCACGCCCACCGCGGCCAGATCCGGGTTGTGCTCCTCCCGGATCCGCTCGATCGCCTCCAGCGCGCGCTGGGCGCCGCTGACCGCGTACATCGTCGGCTCGGTGACCAGGATGGCGCTGTCGGCCGCCACCAGCGCGGACTTCGTCAGGCGGCCCAGTGAGGGCGGGCAGTCCAGGATCGCCAGTTCGTAGGGGCGGCCGCGCGGCGGGTGGTCGTGCAGCTCGTCGAGTGCCCGGGAGAGGTTGCCGACCTTGTCGTCCCGCGGTCCCGGCTCGTTGAGCAGCTCCAGCTCCTCGGCCCCGACCAGCACGTCGATCCCGGGGCTCCACGCGCTCGGCGCCACGGCCTGGCGCAGGACCGGACCGCCCGGATCGTCGAGCACGTCGGCCAGGGTGGCCTCCGTGTAGGGCGGATCGAGGGTGGCGGTGGCGTTGCCCTGCGGGTCCAGGTCGGCCACCAGAGCCGGGGCGCCCCTACGGAGAGCAGCCGAAGCGATGCCCAGCGCGACCGTCGTTTTGCCGACACCACCCTTGAGGCTGAGTACGGCGACCGTGTGCACGGAGTCGAGCGTAGCCGGAGTGCCACCACGAGCCGTCCGGACCGGGCTCACTACGCTGTCCGCCATGCGAACGGACACCGGGACAGCACGCGGCTCCGGCACGGTCTGGCGGGCACTGCGGGCCGAGCTCGACCGGGCGCGCGAGCGAGGGGCCGATCAGCCCGCCGTCGTCGACGTCGGCGGCGGCAGTGGCGTGTGGGCGGTCCCGCTGGCCGCCGAGGGCTGCCGCGTGACCGTCGTCGAGCCGAGCCCCAACGCGCTGTCGACGCTGCGGCTGCGCGCCGAGGAGGCCGGGGTCGCCGGGGCGATCACGGTGGTGGCCGACGACACCGACGCGCTCGCCGCGCGGGTCCCGGCCGGATCGGCCGACCTGGTGCTGGCTCACGGGCTGCTCGAGGTCGTCGACGATCCGGCCGCGGTGGTCGGTGCGCTGGCCGGGGCGGCCGCGCCGGGCGGGGCGGTGTCGGTGCTGGCCACCAACCGGCACGCCGCGGTACTGCACCGGGCGCTGGGCGGGCGCGTGCGCGAGGCCCACGAGCTGCTCACCAGCCCCGACGGCGTGCTCGCCGAGGACGGGGAGACGGTGTTGCGCCGCTTCGACGCCGACGGCCTGCGCGGTCTGCTGGCCGGTGCCGGGCTGCGGGTGGAGCTGGTCCAGGGCGACGGCGTGGTGTCGGACGTGCTGGGCGAGGGCGAGTCCGCGCAGTACTCCGCCGACGACCTGGCCGACTTCGAGGCCGCCGCGGGTGCGGTCCCGCCGCTGCGCGATCTCGCCAGCCGGCTGCACCTGCTCGCCCGGCTCTGACCGGAACTGTCGGACCCCCTGCGTAGGCTCGTCCGCGATGGGTAAGAATTCCGCCCTCCCGGCGGGCTACGAGCGGTTCCGGGTGGGCACGGGGCACACGCCGGACGACACCGGCTGCGGTCTGCTGCACGTCGACATGGACGCGTTCTTCGCGGCCGTGGAGCTGCGCACGCGGCCGGAGCTGGTGGACAAGCCGGTGGTCGTCGCGGGTGCCGGGCCGCGGTCGGTGGTCACCTCGGCGAACTACCCGGCGCGTGAGTTCGGGGTGCGCGCGGCGATGCCGGTCGCCGTGGCGCGGCGGTTGTGCCCGCACGCCGTGTTCATCCCGCCCACGCACGGGCTCTACGGCGAGGTGTCCCGGGGCGTCATGGCGATCTTCCGAGAGCTGACCCCGCTCGTGGAGCCGCTGAGCCTGGACGAGGCATTCCTCGACGTCAGCGGTGCGCTGCGGCGCCTCGGCGAGACGTCGTCGGGTATCGCCGCCCTGATCCGGCGCCGCGTGCGGGCCGAGCACGGCATCACCTGCTCGGTCGGGGTGGCCGGGGTGAAGTTCGTGGCGAAGCTGGCCTCGGGCATGGCGAAGCCGGACGGCGTGCTCGTGGTGCCCGCGGCGCAGACGCTGGCGTTCCTGCACCCGCTGCCGATCTCGGCGCTGTGGGGCGTGGGGAAGAAGACGGAGGAGAGCCTGCGGCGGCTCGGCCTGGCCACGATCGCCGACGTGGCCGCGGCTCCGTTGCCGCGGCTGCGCAAGGCGGTCGGCAACGCCGGTGCCGAGCACCTGCACGCCCTGGCGCACGGCATCGACGAGCGGGGCGTGGTCGTCGATTCGCCGGAGAAGTCGCTGGGCGCGGAGCACACTTTCGACACCGACCAGCGTGATCCACGGGTGCTGGAGCGCGAGCTGCTGCGGCTGTCCGAGCGGGTCGCGGCGAGCCTGCGCGGGCGGGGGCTGCGCGGCCGCACGGTGTCGATCAAGGTGCGCTTCGCCGACTTCCGCACCATCACCCGTGCCCGCACGCTGCCCTCGGCCACCGACGTGGCCAGGGTGATCCACTCGACCGCGGTGGCGTTGCTGACGGAGGCGGTCGCCGGGGCCGAAATCCGCCTCCTGGGTGTCCGTGTCGAAGGACTCACCGGAGAGGCCGAGCCCGAGCAGCTGTCGTTCGAGCAGCCCGAACCACGCTGGCGCGACGCGGAGGTGGCGGCCGACGTGGCACGCTCGAAGTTCGGTTCCGCGGCGGTCCGTCCCGCGTCACTGCTCGTGCGCGCCCCCGACCCGCCTCAGGGGGAACCCTGAGACGTCCGAAACGTTGAGCAAGGGGACGGCGACAGCCCGGCAGAACCACCAGCGCCCAGGCCGGCGGGGAGATTTGAGCCAAACGGGGCACTAGTTGGAGCGGGATCGGGTAGTCCTGATCGCGAAGGACTCGTATCCTGGAGGGTGACACCATCAGGGGTGTCTGTTGGGTCCAGGACGTTGCGCGGCCCGGCGCCCGCGACAGCTGTGCCGGAGGAGGAAAGATGCCACTCTCCGAGCATGAGCAGCGGCTGCTCGACCAGATCGAGCGCGAGCTCTATGCCGAGGACCCCAAGTTCGCGTCTACGGTGCGCGGTGCCCGGTTCCGCCGGCCCGCCCGCCGCCGCCGAATCCAGGGGATCGCGCTGTTCGTCGTCGGGATCGCTCTGCTCGTACTGGGTGTGATGGTGCGAGCGTTGTGGGTCGCCGACGTGCCGTTGATGAGCGTGTTCGGTTTCGTCGTGATGTTCGCGGGCGCGATGCTCGCGATGTTCTCGGGCCGCGGCGGGGGCGACGGCAAGCAGAGCGGCGGCGGCGCCAAAGCGGCCAAGTCGAAGAGCTCCTTCACGCAGCGCATGGAGGAGCGGTTCCGCCAGCGCTTCGAAGAGCAGTAGTTCGTCCTCCGCGCAGTGCCTACGTCCGGTCCGGGCGTAGGCACTTTCGCATGGCCGTGACCACGGCCGTGGCCACGGCGAGGCATCCGGTGACGATCAGCGCCAGCGGCAATGCGCTGCCCGTGCCGAACACGCCGACCAGCGGTGAAACCGCGCCGCCCAGCAGGAACTGACCGCCACCCAGCAACGCGGAGGTGGCGCCCGGTGCGTCGCGGCCCGCCGCCTGCGCGGCCGCCGTCACCGCCGGGAAGAACACGCCGAACGCGGTGATCACGGCGAACAGGCAGGCCCAGGTCAGGGCGAGCGAACCGCCGCTCGTGAGGAGCGCGGCGGTGAGGACCGCCCCCGCGGCCAGTGCGGTCGTGATCCCCGCGACGAGCAGCCGCCCCGTGCCCACCCGCGCGACGAGCCGCCCGCACAGCACGCTGCCCGCCAGCGAGCCCAGGGCGTTGACGCCGTAGATCACGCTCACCAGGCCGGGTGCGGCGCCGTAGACGTCGGAGAAGACGAACGTCGAACCGGCGATGTAGGCGAAGACGGCCGCGCCGCCGAAGCAGAGGCTGATCACGTACCCGGCGACGGCGGGCCGCCGCGCGAGCCGGGCAAGACCGGCGAGCGGACTGGAACCGCGGTTCCCGGACGGCCGCGATTCCGGAACCCAGACGAGCACCCCGGCCACCTGCGCGAGCCCGAGGACGGCGAGCGCGGCGAACACGATCCGCCACGACGTGACGCTCAGGATCGCCCCGCCCACTGTCGGCGCCAGGATCGGCGCGGCGGAGGTGATCGCCGCCAGCGTGGAGAACTTGCGTGCCGCTTCGGCGTCCCGGAACAGGTCGGTGATCACCGCGCGCGCGACCACGATGCCCGCCGCGCCGGTGAACCCCTGGCACAGCCGGGCGACGTCGAGCACGACGATCGAGGGAGCCAGCGCGCACACCAGCGACGACACCGCGAACAGGGCGGTGCCCGCCAGCAGCACGGGCCGCCGCCCGGTGGTGTCGCTGACCGGGCCGAGCACCAGCTGCCCGGCGACGACGCCGACGAGGAACGTCGTCAACGACAACTGGGCCGCGGAAGGCCGCGTGCCCAGTGACCGGGCGAGGTCCGGCAGGCCCGGCACGTACATGTCGGTGGCCAGCGGCGCGATCCCGGTGAGCGTGGCGAGAACCAGGATGAGCGCCGGGCCGGTGCGGGCGGCAGTGACGGCCATCGGCACCCTTTCCGTTCGCGGGAGCGGGGCGGGGTGGTCAGTGCGGGGGAGTGGCGCCGAGGGCAGTCGTGCCGGGGGCCGGGCGGTCGGCGACCTGGCGCAGCAGGTCCGCCGCCACGCGCAGGACGGCGCGTTCGGCCGGGGTCAGCGTGTCCCGCAGGACGTCCGCCAGCCAGGCGTTGCCGTCCTGGACGTGAGCGTCCAGGGCGCCGCGTCCCGCGTCGGTGATCGTCACCGTCTGCTGGCGCCGGTCCTGCTCGTCGCGGGAACGGGCCACCAGCCCGGCGTCGTCCAGGGCGTTGAGGGTGCGCGTCAGCGACTGCGGCTGCAGCCCTTCGATACCGGCCAGAGCCGTCGGGGTGAGCGGGCCGCTGTGCCGCAGGTTCGCCAGCACCGAGGCGGCCAGCCGGGACAGCGCGTCCTCGCGTCCCGGCTGCTGGGTGCGCAACCGCTGCGCGAGCCGGGACACCGCCCACCGCACGGCTTGGGCCGTCTCCGCCGAGTCATCCATGCTTACCAAGCTAAGGCTTGGTAACTGGCCGCGCAACAGCGACAAGAAGGCCGAGATACCAAGTCGATGCTTGACATCTCGTCAACGCTTGCGGAACACCGACCGTGGGAACAGCCGTCCGCGCCACGACATCGGGGCGTTGCGCTGCAGGCTCCGCCGCAGGCCCTCGAACGCGGAGGCGAAGTCGTCGCCCGTCGAGGCGTGCGGCGAGTACCACGAGCGCTCCACCGTGCCGACCACCATGCGCAGGTCGTTCTGCCCGGCGTCGTCGAGGTTGTGCTGCGCGGCCACCTTCTGCGCGGCCGCCCGCACCGTGTCGCTCGGCGGGATCGGCACGCCGCGGTCGGCGCACTCGTCCATCAGCTCCGCCCACGCCGCGTCGGCCGCGCCCGGCTGGCGGGCCGTGATCGCGGTCAGGCGACGGCGGCGCTGGACCTCCCGCACCACGGCCGGGGCCAGCCCGGCCGCCGCGACCAGCAGCAGCACCAGCGCGAGGACCCAGTGCACGAGCCACGCCGTGAGCACCACGGTGACCAGCCACGCCGCGGCGGCCGCCAGTGGCAGCCAGGACGCCGACCTGCTCCGCAGCCTGCGGATCGCCACGAACGCGGCCACGGTCAGGGCCAGCGCGATCAACACCAGCGCCAGTGCCGTCCACCCGGTCCAGCCCGGCGCCGACCCGTCCTGCGCCGCCTGCGCGCCGCCGGGGTTGACCGTGCTGTCCTGCGCCGTGGGCGCACCGGTCGGGGCGACCCGCGTGGTCGACACGCTCGGCACGTCCTGCTCCTCGGAATCCGAGGAACCGCTGGACGTGGCGCCCGACTGCAGGTACGGCGGGACGTAGCCGCGGCCGTCGGAACGCGGGGTCGGGTCGAAGCTGACCCAGCCGAGGCCGGTGAAGTACACCTCGACCCAGGCGTGCGCGTCCTGCGAGGTGATCATGCGCGTGTCACCGTCGGCGTAACCGGAGGTGAACCCGACCGCCACGCGGGAGGGCAGGTCCAGCACCCGCAGCATCACGGCCATCGCGGAGGCGAACTGCTCGCAGAACCCGCGCTTGCCGTTGAGCAGGAAGTCGGCCAGTGCGTCGCTGTCGGTCGCGGCGGCCGTCTCGGTGTCGTAGGTGAACCCGTTCTCGGCGCTGAAATACCGCCAGATCGCGCTCGCCCGGTCGAAGTCCGTGGTGGCGCCGCGCGCGAGGTCCCGCGCGAGGCTCTCCACCCGGGGGTCGACACCGGCGATCTCGCTGTAGGTCGCCGGGACCTCGCTGCCGCCGGTGCTGGCCGTCTCCAGCTGCTGCTTGCTCGGCTCGGCCAGCGACGCGGTCTCGATGTAGGCCGGGATGCGCTGCTTGCGCTCGCTGAACACCGCGCCGCTGGTCGGGTCGTAGTACCAGCCCTGCGACACGCCCTGCAGGCCGCGCACCTGGCCGTACACCGGCATCCAGACGTCGACCCAGTTCAGCGGCTCGATGGCGATCTGACGCGCCTCGCCCGAACCGTCGTCACCGGGCGCGGCGGGCAGCGGCTCGGCGGCGGGGAAACCCGCGGGCATGGGCCCGTCGGGCAGGCTCCAGCCGCGGTTGGGCCGGTACGTGTCGAGGGTGAACGCGCGCAGCAGGCGCTTGTCGTTGCCCAGGCCACGCACGCGGAACAGGTCGACCGTGCTGCCCTGGTCCAGCATGCCGCGCAGCGAGGTGAACGGGTTGACGCCCAGGCCACCGGACCCGGCGCCGGACCCGCTGCGGCCGCTGCCGGGCAGGCGTCCGACGGTGCCGACCGCGGTCAGCGCGGTGCCGGCGACCAGGCCGAGCACCAGGGCGACCGCGACCACGGCGACCGGCGCGGACGCCGCGGCGGGCGCGCCGCCCAGGCCCGGTGAGTCCCGGTTGCGCCAGCGGCGATGGCGGTGGTTGCCGTCGACGGCGAGCAGGCCGGCGAAGGCCGCCGCGCCCAGCAGGAACGTCCACCACGGCAGCATCGCGTCGGCCAGCGACGCCGGCACCGCGTAAACGCACAGCAGCACCAGACCGGTCGCCGCGGGCGCGGACGCGGCCACGGCGAGGGTGTCGACGAGCACCGCGACCAGGCCGATCGCGATCGTCACCAGGCACAGGATCGGTGGCGTCGCCTCGACCGGCGGCAACCCGGTGCGGATCTGCTCGAACGCCGCGGCCAGGACATCGTTGAGTTCGGAGAAGGCGGCCGGGCCGGGGATGACGCCGAGGATGCCGCTGCCGGTGAACACACCGGTGAGCAGCAACAGCAGCACGACCAGCTGGGCCAGGCCGACCACGACCGTCGGGGTGCGGACGGTACGCAGCGCCAGCCCGGTCGCCCCGACCAGCACGACGGCGACGGTGACGTAGCCGAGCCAGCCGAGCCCGCCGACGACGCCGGTGAGCGAGGTGGACGCGCACAGCGTGGCCAACGCCGCGGCCGCGGGTGCCAGGATCGAGCCCCGCCACTGCGGCGGCTCGGCGGCGCGCCGCGCGGGACGATGCAGTTCCGGCTGACCCGGCGGCGGGGCGTCCGGCTGCCCGGGACGGGGCGGGCGGGTCAGCGTGGTCACAGCGGTCCCCCGTGATTCAGGTGGCCGGGCGCCCGGCCCGGCGGCCTTGTCGTGGTCACAGCGCACCCCCGATGAGGCTGCCGCGCCCCGCGGCCGTGCGGCACAGGTCCGCCCACACGCTCGTCATCGGTGTGTTCGGGCCGGCGACGACGACACCCCAGCCCGCGGCGCGCAGCAGCGCGGCCGATTCCTCGGTCGCCGCCGCGCGCTGTTCGGGCGCGCTCACACTGCCGGACCACGATGGGGTGTCGAGCAGCACCGCGAGGCTGCGGATCCCGCGCGGGCGGAACCGCGCCAGTTCGGTGACGGCCTGGTTCGACACGGTGCCCAGCACCGCGATCAGCTCCTGGCCCTCGGCCGGGTCGTGGCCGGTCGTCAGGTCGCGCTGGTGCGCCGGCTGCAGCGCGGCCAGAGCGTCCAGCAGCACGTTGTCGTAGCCCTCGCCGCCGTCGCCGGGCACGTCGGCCAGCGGTTTGCCGTGCTCGGTCACCAGGCGGACCCGGTGCCCGGCGCGCCGCACGTGCAGGCACACGCTGGCCGCGAACGAGATCGCCCACTCCAGGCTCGCGGACGGGCCGCTGCCGTGGTGGGCGGCGCCCCGGTGGTCCAGCAGCACGGTGGTGCCGCCGCGCCACGGCCGCTCCTCGACGCGCACCATGATCTCGTCGCGCCGCGCGGTCGAACGCCAGTGCACCTTGCGCAGGTCGTCACCCTGCCGGTACTGGCGGACCACGACGTCGGTCTCGCCCTGGCCGGCGCGCAACCGCACGCTGCCGTCGTCGCCGGCACCGATCCCGGCGCCGCTGGGCAGCCCCCACAGGCTGACCACCTTCGGCACCACGACCAGCCGCGAATGCTCGATCAGCTCGCGGTCGAACTCGCACAGCCCGAACGGGTCGGTCAGCGTCGCCCGCAGCGGGCCGACCTGCTGGATGCCGCGCATCATCGGCTGCACCGGGTACCGCAGCGCGATGACCCGGCCGTGGGGCAGCCGCTCCACGACGAACCGGGGGCGGGAGCCCAGCGCGTAGGGCAGGCCGTCTTCGAGCAGGACCTCACCGGCGGGCAGCTTGCCGTCCCGCCACAGCGCCAGTTCCACTTCGCCGGGCGCGCCGACCGAGATCCGGTCGGGCAGCAGCCTGCGGGACGCGCCGATGCGCACCCGGGACGCGGCGATGAACAGGGCGACCAGCAGCGGCAGCGCGATGACGAACACCGCGACCCGCAGCAGGTCGCGCTCGTTGAGCACCACCGCGCAGACCGCGGCCGCCACGCCGGCGGCCAGCAGGCACCGCCCCCGCGTGGTCAGCCCGGACAGTGAGCGCAACATCCGGCGGCGTCCCGTTCTACCGGCGGCCGGAGGTCTGCGGGTGACCGCCCTGCGGCACCGGCACCCGGTGCAGGACCGCGCGGACCACGTCGGTCGCGGAGCGGCGGGCCGCGTGCGCCTCCGTGGTCAGCACCAGCCGGTGCGCGAGCACCGGGACGGCGACCGCGTGCAGGTCGTCCGGGACGACGAAGTCACGGCCGGACAGCGCCGCCTGGGCGCGCGCCGAACGGACCAGCTGCAGCGTGGCGCGCGGCGAGGCGCCGAGCCGGATCTCCGGTACCTGGCGCGTGGCCGCGACCAGGTCGACGGCGTACTTGCGCACCTCGGGCGCCATGTGCACGTTGCGGACCGCCTGGATCAGCCGCTGCAGGGTGGCCCCGTCGGACACCGGCTGGAGATCGGCCAGCGGATCGTGACCGGCGTGCTCGTCGACCATGGCCAGCTCGGCCTGCGCGTCGGGGTAGCCGATCGACACGCGCGCGGTGAACCGGTCGCGCTGCGCCTCGGGCAGGGCGTAGGTGCCCTCCATCTCGATCGGGTTCTGCGTCGCGATGACCATGAAGGGGTCGTCCAGCCGGTAGGTCGTGGTGTCGACCGTGACCTGCTTCTCCTCCATGCACTCCAGCAGCGCCGACTGGGTCTTCGGCGAGGCCCGGTTGATCTCGTCGCCGACCACGATGTTCGCGAACACGGGGCCGGGCCGGAACTCGAACCCGCTGGTCTGCCGGTTGTAGATGGACACGCCGGTGACGTCGCTGGGCAGCAGGTCGGGCGTGAACTGGATGCGGCTGACCGTGCAGTCGATGGAGCGGGCCAGCGCCTTGGCCAGCGAGGTCTTCCCGACGCCCGGCACGTCCTCGACCAGCAGGTGACCCTCGGCCAGCAGCGTCACCAGCGCGACGCGTACCACCTCGGGCTTGCCGACCAGCACGCGCTCGACGTTGCCGGCGATCCGCCGCATCGTCTCGTGCAGTTCACCGTGGCCGTTGTGGCTCATCGGCGTCCCATGGGCCGGGGTCGCGCCGGAGGGGTGATACGGCGCTTGCCCGTGCGCCTGCTCGCCCGCGTACTCCCCGGGCGCTGCAGGCTGTGTCCTCGACGTCACTCGACCTCCTGGTGCCGAAGCCCTTTTTTCACGATCTGGGACACGGGTGCGGCCCCTTGCCGGACCACGCCGCGGCGCGGAACGATCTCACAGCCGGGCGCGGGGGTTCGCGTGCGGTCGCCCGCCCGGCACCCAAGCCTGGCATCCAGTGTGTCAAACCCCGGGCAAGTCGGTCGAAGAACCCTGAATTCGATTCGGCCGGTATGCTGCGGTGCGGAACCGGTCGGCTACCGAGAGGTGCGAACGATACCGATGACCGACACGCGCAGTGGCCTGAGCGTGAACGCGGGCGCGTTCGCGGTCTCGCCCGAGCTGGCGGCCGGGGCCTACCAGCAGATCAGCCGGTTGCAGGACGTCGTGGGCGAGATGGTGCGGGAGGCCCGCGTGCTGGGCCGCACCGTGCCGCTGGGCGGCGGGTACGCCGGGGAGGTCGGCGAGTTCATGGCCCGCTACGGGCTGGGCGGGCCCGGGTCGGCCGCCGAGTCGCTCGTCGCGTTCGGCCAGGAGCTGGAGACGCTGAAGACGAACATCAGCCGCGCCCTCAAGCGGTACTCCGACAGCGACGACGACGCCAAAGAGGGCGTCGACTGCAGTGGTGGCTGACCGGATGCGAAGTCTGGTCCTCGTGCTCGTCTCGGCGGCGCTGCTGGTCACCGCGTGCGGGCAGGGTGCGGCGCCCGCCGCAGGGCCGACCGTGCCCGTGCCGAGCACGCCGCCGTCGCCGTCGCCGACCGGGCTGGCCGCGCTGAACCCGTGTGACCTGCTCTCGGCCACCGACCGCTCCACCGCCGGGCTGACGTCGCTGGGCGAGGAGAAGACGATCGGCACCGCGCGTGCCTGCGACTGGACCGAGCCCGCGACCTTCGGCGTGACGGTCACGCTCGCGGAGGACGCCCCGCTGGCCTCGCTGGAAATCGACAAGGGGACCGGCAAACGCGTCACCGTCGGGGAGCACAAGGGGTTCCGGGTGTCCGACCGCCGAGCGGGCGACGGCACCTGCGCGGTCCTGCTCGGCATCGGCGACGAGTCCAGCGTGCAGGTCGACGTGACCAACGCCGGCTTCGAGGACACCTCACTCGCCTGCGACCGGGCGAACACCGTCGCCCGGCTCATCGAGCCCAAACTGCCCTAGGAGCCAGTGCGTGAACCAGGTGCCCGAGCCGGTGCGGCGGTACGAGTCCTACAGCCATGAGGCGATGGCGGCCGAGGTCGCCGACGGCAACGACCCGGCCGCGGCCGGGCAGATCGGCGAGCAGTGGGCCGGGCTGGCCGCCCGGATGCGCGAATCGGCGCGGGCGCTGACGGCGATCTCGGAGCGTGCGGGCGAGGCGTTCGACGGGCCCGCGGGCGAGGCCCTGCGCAAGACGCTGGCGAAAGCGGAGAACTGGTCCGGCCAGGCGACCGATCTGTCGTTCGCGGTGTCCGACGCGGTCGGCCGCCAGGCCGGGATCGCCGCCCGCGCCCGTGACGAGATGCCGCCGCCGGTCGCCTACGATCCGGCCACGATGATCCGGGCGGCCGCCGCGAGCGGCGACTTCGCGGCGCTCGCCGGGTTGTCCGAGGCGATGGAACAGCGGCGCGCGGCCGCCGAGGAGGCCCGTCAGAAGGCGATCGACGTGCTCAACTCCCGCGACGCCGCGCTGCGCGAGTCCGTGCCGGGCCGCTTCTTCGACGAACCGCCGGAGCTGGGGCAGCGGTGATCCGGGTCTCGGCGTCGGCGTTCGACATCCTGTGGCACGACCTCGGGCACGCCCGGGTGCCCGCGCCGCTGGACGTCCGCAGCGTCGGGACGACCGGAGCCGAACGCGCCGAGATCCGCCGCGCGGTGTACGCGAACCTGGCCGATCGCCACCTCGTCGACGGTGACCAGGTGGACCCCGCGCTGGAGGGCCGTCTGGCGACGCTGGCCACGGCCGAGGTCTACGTCGAGTGCGAGGCGCTGCCCGAGCTGGACGCCGAGGTGCCGTTCCGCGCCGTGGCCGCCGCCGGGGGCAGGCGGGGCGTGCTCGCCGCGCAGCCGAGCCGCACGATCGGGCTGTCCGGCATCCGCGACACCGAGGTGTTCGCCGCGATCGTCGACCTGCTGCCGCCGCTGGAGCCGGGACCGGGCCACGGCGTGAGCCTGCCCGCGGACGCCCTCACCGGCGGCGCTGCCTCCCGGTCCGCGGAACGGCAGCGCGAGGAGGTCCACGCGATCCGGTCCCGGCCGGTGCTCGGCGCGGGCCAGTTCTCGGTGCGCGTGCGCGAGGACGGGCGCCTGCGCCGGACCGGCGGCGTGAGCTGGTTCCGCACCGACCTCGGCGCCTACCTGGGCACGATCGCGCCCGGGCGCGGGGGAGTGGACTGGCTGACCGTGACACCCACCGACTCGGCCCGCCTCGCCACCCGTCTCACCACCCTCCTCCCCTGACCCGAGCGCAGAACTCACGCACCGGAGCGCAGAACTCGCGGCGCGCGAGTTCCACGTTCCCGGAGGTGAGTTCCACGTTCGCGAAGGGTGCGTTCCGGCGCTCCGCCCCCACCACGCCCCACCGGGTTCCCCACCTTCCACCACCGGCGCCCCCACTGTCCGCCACCGGGCGCGCAAAAGGGCGCGTGCAGGGGTCGCGAGGTACCCGTCGCGGGGGAGGGGCGGGCGCGCTCCCCACCTTCTCCCCACTTCACCCCCCCACCTTCTGACCAGGGAAAACGGCGAAGGTGTCGCCCAGACGAGCGCGTCAGCGGCGTTGACTGTGGGGAAAAGTGGGGTACGGTGGTGGCCAGTGGGGCGGAAGGGAGACCCCTGGTGCCGCATCCGGTGTACCACCGGGAGCGGCGGGGAGGTGAGTGCCGGTGTTCCTCGGCACGCACACCCCGAAGCTGGACGACAAGGGGCGGCTCACGCTGCCCGCGAAGTTCCGCGACGCGCTGGCAGGTGGGCTGATGGTCACCAAGGGGCAAGATCACTGCCTCTTCGTCTTCCCGCGTGCGGAGTTCGAGCAGCTGGCCCGCAAGGTCGCGGAGGCGCCCTTCACCAACGAGGCGGTGCGGGCCTACCAGCGGTACCTGTTCGCCGGCACCGACGAGCAGCGCCCGGACGGCCAGGGGCGCATCGCGATCGCGCCCGAGTTGCGGCGCTACGCCGGGCTCAACAAGGAGTGCGTGGTGATCGGGGCCATCACCAGGCTGGAGATCTGGGACGCCCAGCGGTGGGAGTCCTACCTGGAGGAACACGAGGACAGCTACGCGCAGGCACAGGAAGAGGTTCTGCCGGGCGTCTTCTAGGACCTCCCGGTGACCCGCGCCGTCGGGGGGCGCGGGCCCGGGTGGCGGCAACAGCAGTGGGGGCGGGATCCGGCGACGGATGCCGTGAGGCCTCTGTCCGCTCAGTGGCCCTGGTGCACCTTCCCCGGCACCAGGTTCGCAGCGGGCGGGCGGGGACCTGACGGCATCCACGACGGTGGTTAGGGGGTGGGAGAAGTGGCAGCCGAATTCGCGCACGTGCCGGTGATGACCGAGCGCGTGCTGGAGCTGTTCGCTCCCGCGCTCGACGGGCGCGCGGCCGTCGCGATCGACGCGACCACCGGGCTGGGCGGGCACTCCGAGGCCCTGCTCACCAGGTTCCCGCGGTTGACACTCATCGGGCTGGACCGCGATCCGCACGCGCTCGAGCGCTCCGGCGCGCGCCTGGCGAAGTTCGGTGACCGGGTCGAGCTGGTGCACGCCGTCTACGACACGCTGCCCGAGGTGCTCGACCGGCTGGGACTGTCCCGTGTGGACGGCGTGATGTTCGACCTCGGGGTCTCCTCGATGCAGCTGGACGCCGAGGAGCGCGGCTTCGCCTACGCGCGCGACGCCCCGCTGGACATGCGGATGGACCCGACCACCGGGCAGACGGCGGCCGACGTCCTCAACACCTACGAGCCGGGCGAGCTGGTGCGCATCCTGCGCGACTACGGCGAAGAACGCTTCGCGCAGCGGATCGTCAAGGCGATCGTCGCGGAGCGCGCACGGGAGCCGTTCGACCGGAGCGAGCGCCTGGTGCGGCTGCTCTACGACGCCGTGCCCGCGGCGAGCCGGCGCACCGGGGGGCACCCGGCCAAGCGCACGTTCCAGGCGTTGCGCATCGAGGTCAACGGTGAACTGGAGGTGCTGCGGCGCGCGGTTCCCGCGGCGCTGGCGGCGCTGAGCGTCGGCGGCCGGATCGTCCTGGAGTCCTACCACTCGCTGGAGGACCGCATCGTCAAGCAGGCCCTCGGACAGCTGGCGAAGTCCCGCACGCCGCCCGGCCTGCCCGTCGAACTCCCCGGCCACGGGCCGGAACTGAAACTGATCACCCGTGGCGCCGAAAAGGCGTCCGAAGCGGAGATCGAACAGAACCCGAGGGCGGCGTCCGTGCGCCTGCGGGTGGCCGAACGGATCAAGGAGGCGGACGCATGACAGCGCCCACGCGCACACGCAGGCAGGCCACCGCCGAGCCGCGACGGCGTCCGCGCCGTTCGGACGTCCCGGTCGAAGAAGGTCTGGGCACACCGGTACCGGCGCGGCGCCGTCGTTCCGCGCCGCAGGCCCAGCGCAGCACGACCGCCGCCGAGCGTGCCTACGCCCGGCGCGCGCAGCGTGCCGAGGGCCTCAAGCAGTCCGCGCCCGAGCCCGAGCGGCAGAAGGCCCGGATCAAGCTCCGGCTGCCGCGGTCGCGCGCCACGTTCGTGCTGCTGGTGATGATGCTGCTGGCCGCGGGCGTGGTGGTGACCCTGCTGCTGTCGACCCAGGCGATCGCCGACTCCTACCGGCTGGAGCAGCTGCGGGAGGACAACGCCGGCCTGGCCGAGCGGGTCGAGCAGCTGCAGCAGGACGTCAGTGGCGCCGAGTCGCCGTCGTCGCTGGCCGAGCGGGCCAAGGCGCTGGGCATGGTGCCCGCGGGCGACCCCGCGCACCTGGTGCAGAACGCGGACGGCACGGTGACGGTCGTCGGCGAACCGAAGAAGGCCGAGGGTGCTCCGGTGACGCAGGCGACCGAGGCCCCGATGGTGCCGCCGTCCACTCCGGCGGGCGGCCGCCCGATCGAGGGTGACGTGGCGCAGGGCGAAAGCCAGGCGACAGGGCAGACCACGGGGCAGCCGGCGGACACGGCGGTGCCGTCCGCCGGTGACCAGGCGCCGGGACAGCAGACGACCGGAGGACAGTGATGGCACGGTCCGGACGCCGCGGTTATGGCGCCCGCATGCGTCAGGTGGCGGGGCAGCCCAACGCCGCGACCGGCAAGGGGCGCTACGTCGGCGTGCGCGTGGCGCTCGTCGCGGTGCTCGTGCTGGCCGGGCTCAAACTCGTCCAGGTGCAGGGGTTCGAGGCGGCCGCGCTCTCGGCGCAGGCCGAGAGCCAGCGCAGCACCACGATCCCGATCCAGGCCCAGCGTGGGTCCATTGTGGACCGCAACAACGTCAAGCTCGCGTTCACCGTGGAGACCCGTGCGCTGTCGGTGAACCTGCGCTCGATGCGCAAGGCGTGGGACGAGGTCGCGGCCGAGAACCCGGCGGGGGGCCAGAACTTCGAGACGCGGGTGGCGGACGCGGCGAAGTTCATCGCCGCCAAGCTGCCCGGCCGCGTCACCGAGGCCGAGCTGCTCGCCGACTTCCACAAGACATCGTCGTTCACCTACCTGGCCGACGGCGTCGAGCCGTCGGTGGCGGAGGAGATCACCACCGCGTTCCCGGAGATCGGCGCCGAGGTGCGCGCCGCCCGCGAGTACCCGGGCGACACCCTCGCCTCCAACGTCATCGGCCTGGCGAACTGGCGGATGGACGATCCCGACGTGTCCAAGCACAGCCTGCAGGGCCTGGCCGGGCTGGAGTACACGCTCAACGACGACCTGTCCGGCAAGGCGGGGCAGTACGTGGCGGACACCAAGCAGGGCAACGACAACGTGATCATCCCCGGCACCGAGCGCGACGTGCAGCCCGCCACGCCCGGCAACGACGTGGTGCTCACGCTCGACTCCGACGTGCAGTACTTCCTGCAGAACGCGCTGGCCGACTACGTCAAGGAATCGCACGCCAAGGGCGCCAGCGCCGTCGTGATGGACACGCGGACCGGCGAGATCTACGGCCTCGCCGACGACTCGACCTTCGACCCGAACGACAACAAGACCTACACGCAGTCGCTGATGGACCTGGAGGCGGTCTCCACACCGTACGAGCCGGGCTCGGTGAACAAGATCGTCACCGCCGCCGCGGCCATCGACGCGGGCCTGGTCACCCCGGAGTCCGTGCTGCAGGTGCCCGGCACCCTCAAGGTCGCCGACCACACGGTGCACGACGCCTGGACGCACGGCACCCAGAACTTCTCCGTCACCGGCATCTTCGCCAAGTCCTCCAACATCGGCACCCTGCTGCTGGCGCAGGAGCTCGGCCCCGACAGGTACCTGGACTACCTCAAGCGCTTCGGCGTGGGGCAGAGCGCCGGGCTGGGCCTGTCCGGGGAGAGCCGCGGGTACGTGCCGCCGCGCGACACCTGGACCGGCACCACGTTCGGCAACCTGCCGATCGGCCAGGGCCTGTCGATGACCGTGGTGCAGATGGCGGCGATGTACCAGGCGATCGCGAACAACGGGCTGCGCGTGCAGCCGAGCATCGTGAAGGAGGAGATCCGCCCGGACGGCACCGCGGTGCCCAAGGCCGCGCCGGAGACCACGCAGGTGGTGAGCCCGGAGACGGCGACGACGGTGCGGAACATGATGCGCGCGGTCACGCAGTCCGGCCGCAACGGCAACAGCGGCACGGCGCCGACGGCGGCACTGGAGGGCTACCAGATCTCCGGCAAGACCGGCACCGGCCAGCAGGTCAACCCGGCGACCGGCGCGTACAGCGACTCCCTGTACAACATCACCTTCGCCGGGATCCTGCCCGCGGACAACCCGCGGTTCGTGGTGGGCATCCGGCTGGACGCGCCCGACACGACGCTGCCCGCGGGCCACTCGGCGGCGCCGCTGTTCCACGACATCGCCTCCTACCTGGCGCAGCGGTACCAGATCCCGCTCTCCCACGGCGCCGCTCCGTACGTGCCGCTGGTGCTGCCCTGACGGCGCAGCCGTCTCACCACCCTCGCAGCTTGCACCGCTACGCAAGCCGCCACCGGAATTTCGGTAATCGCTGTCCAATCGAGACACTGGCGGGTGGGTGGACCGGGCGCCGGGCGGAAACACCACCTGGGTAACCTTCCGAGCTGTGTCGGTGAAAGCGTCTGGAAGCAGCACCATGTCGCAGGAAGCGAAGGGGCGGGTCCCGGACAGCCCGGTCAAGGCGGTGTCGGCTCCGCCGCGGCCCGCCCGCATCGAGCCGGTCCCGCTCACCACGCTCGTCGCGCGCGCGGACGCGCGCCTGGTCGGTGAACCGTACTGGCCCGGTGACACGGTCGTGACCGGGGCCACCCTGCGGGCGCAGCACGTCCTGCCCGGCGACCTGTTCGCCGCGCTGCCGGGCGCGCGGGCGCACGGGGCGGACTTCGCCGCGGAGGCCATCGCGGCCGGGGCCGCGGCGGTGCTCACCGACGAGGCGGGCGCGGACCGGCCCGCGTTGCGCGAGCCGGGGGTGCCGGTGCTGGTGCACCCGGACCCGCGCGGGGTGCTGGGCGCGATCGCGGCCTGGATCTACGGTGAGCCGTCGCTGGAGCTGGCCGTTCTGGGCATCACCGGTACCTCGGGCAAGACGACCACCACGTACCTGGTCGAGTCGGGCCTGCGCGCCGCCGGGCACGTGACCGGCCTGATCGGCACCATCGAGACCCGCATCGCCGGCGAGCGGCTGGCCAGCGCGTTCACCACGCCGGAGGCGCCGGACCTGCAGGCGCTGCTCGCGGTGATGGTCGAGCAGGGCGTCACGCACGTGCCGATGGAGGTCTCCAGCCACGCGCTCGCGCTGGGCCGCGTCAACGGCACCCGGTTCGCGGTCGGCGCGTTCACCAACCTCTCCCAGGACCACCTGGACTTCCACCGCGACATGGAGGAGTACTTCGCCGCCAAGTCGCTGCTGTTCGACGGCCGCTCCACCACCGAGGTGGTGTGCATCGACACCGCGTGGGGCCAGACGCTGGTCACCCCGCACACGATCACGGTGACCACCGACCCGGGCGTGGACGCCAGCTGGACCGCCACCGACTTCGCCATCACGGCCACCGGGGAGCAGAGCTTCACGCTGCACTCGCCGTCCGGCCGCACCGCGCGGGCGACGCTGCCGCTGCCCGGCACGTTCAACATCGCCAACGCGCTGCTGGCCGCGGCGATCCTGGAGACCTGCGGCGTGACGCTGGAGGAGACCGTCACCGGGCTCGCGCACGTCGAGGTCCCCGGCCGGATGGAGCGGGTCTACGAGGGCCAGGACTTCACCGCCGTCGTCGACTACGCGCACAAGCCCGCCGCGGTGGCCCAGGCGCTGGACGCGCTGCGGGCCCGCACCGACGGCCGGATCATCACCGTGCTGGGCTGTGGTGGCGACCGGGACACGGCGAAGCGCCCGATGATGGGCGAGGCGGCCGCCAAACGCAGCGAGGTTCTCATCGTCACCGACGACAACCCGCGCTCGGAGGACGCGGCCGCGATCCGCGCCGCCATGCTCACCGGCGCCCGCGCCGCCGGTCCCGACTCCGGCGAGGTGCTGGAGATCGGCGACCGCCGCGAGGCGATCGTCAAGGCGGTCGAGCTGGCCCGGCCGGGGGACGTCGTGCTCATCGCGGGGAAGGGTCACGAGACCGGCCAGGAGGCCGCGGGGATCGTGCACCCCTTCTCCGACCGTGACGAGCTGGCGTCGGCGATCCGGTACCGGCTCGAAGAGAACCAGGAGACCCGTTGATCCCGCTCACCCTGGCGCAGATCGCCGCCGTCACCGGTGGCCGCCTGCACCGCACCGACGGCCACGAGACGGTCACCGGCAGCGTCGAGTTCGACTCGCGCCGCCTGACGCCGGGCGGGTTGTTCGTCGCCCTGCCCGGGGAGAAGGTCGACGGGCACGCCTTCGCCGCGAAGGCGGTCGAGAGCGGGGCCGCCGGTGTGCTGGCCGCCCGCGAGGTCGACGCCCCCGCGGTGATCGTGCCGCCGTTGCCGCCGGGTGAGGCGCACGACCGCTCGGTCGCGCTGACCGGGGACAAGGACGGTTCCGGCGCCGCCGTGCTGGCGGCGCTGGCCAAGCTCGCGCGGCACGTCGTCGTCGAGCTGTCCCGCGCCGGGCTCACCGTGGTCGGGGTGACCGGTTCGTCCGGTAAGACCTCCACCAAGGACCTCATCGCGCAGCTGCTGGAACCGCTCGGCGAGACGGTCGCGCCGCCCGGGTCGTTCAACAACGAGCTGGGCCACCCCTGGACGGCACTGCGCGCGTCCGAAAGCACCCGGCACCTGGTGCTGGAGATGTCCGCCCGCGGGCCGGGGCACATCGCGCACCTCGCGGAGATCGCCCCGCCGCGCATCGGGGCCGTGCTCAACGTGGGCAGTGCCCACCTGGGCGAGTTCGGCTCGCGCGAGGGCATCGCGAAGACCAAGGGGGAGCTGGTCGAGGCGCTGCCCTCGGCAGGTGAGGGCGGCGTGGCGGTCCTGAACCTGGACGATCCGCTGGTCGCGGCGATGGCGAGCCGGACCACGGCCCGCGTCGTCGGTGTCGGCGAGCACCCGGACGCGCGGGTGCGCGCCGAGGGCATCACGCTCGACGAGCAGGCCCGCGCCTCCTTCCGGCTGGTGACCCCGGCCGGGGCGGCGCCGGTGACGTTGTCCCTGTACGGCGAGCACCACGTCGGCAACGCGCTGACCGCCGCCGCGATCGCGCTGGAGCTGGGCTCCAGCGTCGAGGAGGTCGCGCAGCGGCTGTCCTCGGCGCAGCGCCGCTCCGCGCGCCGCATGGAGGTCACCACGCGCGCGGACGGCGTCGTCGTCATGAACGACTCCTACAACGCCAACCCCGAGTCGATGCGGGCCGCGCTCAAGACCCTGGCCTCCGCGAGCCGCGGAAAGCGTTCTTGGGCGGTCCTCGGTGTGATGGGCGAACTGGGTGCCGATAGCGTGTCCGCGCACGACGAGATCGGCCGCCTCGCGGTCCGGCTCAACATCGGCAGGCTCGTGGTGGTCGGGGAACAGGCCGCCGCGATGCACCAGGGCGCCAGCCACGAGGGTTCGTGGGGAGAGGAGTCCGTGCTGGTGCCCGACGCCGGTGCCGCGATCGACCTCCTGCGCGAGCAGCTGGAGCCCGGTGACGTCGTGCTCGTGAAGGCTTCGAAGGTCGCCGAGCTCTGGCTCGTCGCTGACGCACTGCTCAAGGAAGGTGTTGCGTGATCAGCATTCTGATCGCGGCCGCGATCGGTCTCCTGGTCTCCATCCTGCTCACGCCCTACCTCATCCGGGTGTTCTCCCGGCAGGGCTTCGGCCAGGAGATCCGCGAGGAGGGCCCGCAGGGCCACAAGTCCAAGCGCGGCACGCCCACGATGGGCGGGGTCGCCATCATCATCGCGATGGTGGTCGGCTACTTCGCCGCGCACGTGATGAACTGGATCGGCTCCGGCAGCACGGGCAACGACGGCCCGTCCGCGTCCGGCCTGCTGGTGCTGTTCCTCGCGGTCGGGCTGGGTGTGGTCGGGTTCCTGGACGACTTCATCAAGATTCGCAAGCAGCGCAACCTGGGGCTGAACAAGACCGCGAAGCTGGTCGGCCAGCTGGTGGTCGCGGTGGCGTTCGGGATACTGGCGCTGCAGTTCGCCGACCGCTACGGCCTGACCCCGGCCTCGCGGAACCTGAGCTACGTGCGCGACCTGGCGTTGATCACCTTCCCCGCGGTGATCTTCGTGATCTTCTGCTACGTGGTCATCTCCGGTTGGTCGAACGCGGTGAACTTCACCGACGGCCTGGACGGGCTCGCCGGCGGCACCTCGGCGATGGTGCTCGCGACCTACGTGGTGATCGCGTTCTGGCAGGCCCGTCTGTCGTGCGTGGTGACGCCGCAGGCCGCCTGCTACGACGTGCGTGACCCGCTGGACCTCGCGGTGGTCGCGGCCGCCGCGGCCGGTGCGTGCGTCGGGTTCCTGTGGTGGAACGCCGCGCCCGCGAAGATCTTCATGGGTGACACCGGTTCGCTCGCCCTGGGTGGCCTGGTCGCCGGGCTGTCGATCCTGACCCGCACCGAGCTGCTCGCCATCGTCATCGGTGGCCTGTTCATGGTCGAGATGATCTCGGTGGTGCTGCAGATCGCGGTGTTCCGCACGACGCGGCGGCGGCTGTTCCGGATGGCCCCGTTCCACCACCACTTCGAACTGGCCGGATGGGCGGAAACCACGGTGATCATCCGGTTCTGGCTGCTCGCCGCGATCTGCTGCATGTTCGGTCTCGGCCTCTTCTACTCCGAACAGCTCGGCGCGGGGGGCTAGGACAGTGTTCGCCGGACGCGACGTCCTCGTCGCCGGTGCCGGGGTGACCGGCCGCTCGGCGGTGCGGGCGCTGACCGAGCGCGGCGCGCGGGTCACCGTGACCGACGGCAACCCCGCCCGCCTGGACGAGCTGCGGGGCCTGGGCGCCGAACTGGTCCCCGGCCTCACCGAGCCGCCCGCCGGGACCGACCTGGTGGTCACCAGCCCCGGCTGGCGGCCCACCGCGCCGCTGCTGGTCGCCTCCGCCGCGGCGGGCATCGAGGTGATCGGCGACGTCGAGCTGGCCTGGCGTGCCTCCCGTGACCTGCCGAACCCGGCCACCTGGCTCGCGGTCACCGGCACCAACGGCAAGACCACCACGGTCGGCATGCTGGAGTCGATGTTGCGCGCCGGTGGCGTGCACGCGCTGGCCTGCGGCAACATCGGCCTGCCCGTGCTGGACGCGGTGTTCGAGGGCTACGAGGCGCTCGCGGTGGAGCTGTCCAGCTTCCAGCTGCACTGGTCCTCGACGCTGGCCCCGCACGCCTCGGTGGTGCTCAACCTCGCCGAGGACCACCTCGACTGGCACGGCACGATGGACGAATACGCCGCCGCGAAGGGCACGATCCACGCCCATTCGGCTGTCGTCGTGCACAACTCCGAGGACCCGTGGTCGGTCCGGCTGGCAGGCGAGTACGCCCCCGCGGGAGCGAAGCGGGTCGGGTTCCGGCTCGACACCCCGCGTCCCGGTGAGCTGGGCCTGGTCGAGGACCTGCTGATCGACCGCGCCTACGGGCCGGACCCGCAGCACTCCGCCGAGGAGCTGATCTCCGTCGGCGAGGTGCGCCCGGCCGGACGGCACAACCTCGCCAACGCCCTCGCCGCGGCCGCGCTGGCCCGCGCGTACGGGGTCGACCCGGGTGGCGTCGCGAAGGGCCTGCGCGAATTCCAGCCCGGCGCGCACCGCGCCGTCGAGGTGGGGGAGTCCGGCGGCGTCCGCTACGTCAACGACTCCAAGGCCACCAACCCGCACGCGGCCGCCGGATCGCTGCTCGCGCACTCCAGCGTGGTGTGGATCGCGGGCGGCCAGCTCAAGGGCGCCGCCGTCGACGAGCTGGTCGAGGCGGTCGCCGGACGTCTGCGCGGGGCCGTGCTGATGGGCACGGACGCGCCGGTGATCGCGGCCGCTCTCGCGCGACACGCGCCGGATGTCCCCGTCCATCGGGTCGCTTCGGGTGACGATGAGGCCATGAACGAGGCGGTCTCGGTGGCCAGCGACCTGGCCCGGCCCGGTGACGTGGTGCTGCTGGCACCGGCCGGGGCGTCCCTGGACATGTTCCGCAACTACGCCCATCGGGGCGACGCCTTCGCCGACGCGGTCCTGGCCCGTGCGACGGGGTCTGCCGATGACGGCCGTTGAGGAGCGGGAACAGGAACAAGCGCCACGCAGGCGTGACCGGCAGAGCCCGGCCCGCGCCACGTTCACCGCGCTGACCGCGTGGCTGTCGCGCCCGCTGGCCGACTTCCACCTGGTGCTGGCCCTGACCGGCCTGCTCACCTCGATCGGCATCGTGATGGTGCTGTCGGCGTCCTCGGTCGCCTCCGTCGACCCGGACACCGGTTCCGGCGTGTACTCACTGTTCAAGAAGCACCTGATCTTCGTGCTGACCGGGGCCGTGGTGTTCTGGGTGGCGCTGCGGATGCCGTTGAAGCGGACCCGCGCGCTGTCGTCGATGGCGGTGCTGGTGTGCCTGGGGATGCTGGCGCTGGTGCTGACGCCGCTCGGCTCGGCCGGCGGCGGCGCCCAGCGGTGGTTCGTGGTCGGCGGGTTCTCGGTGCAGCCGGTGGAGTTCACCAAGGTCGCCTTCGCGCTGTGGGGCGCGCACGTGCTGGTCACCAAGTACCACGTGCTGCACCAGTGGCGGCATCTGATGGTGCCGGTGGTACCGGTCGCGCTGCTGATGTTCGCGATGGTCATGGCCCAGCCCAACCTGTCCGGCACGATCACCCTCGGCGTGGTCCTGATGTCGCTGCTGTGGTTCGCCGGCGCGCCGAAGCGGCTGTTCGCGGTGATCCTCGCGGGCGGTGTCGCCGGGGCCGTGGTGCTGGCGCTGACCGCCTCCTACCGGCTCTCGCGCATCATGTCGTTCCTGTCGCCCGGTTCGGACACCAGCGACTCCGGCTACCAGGCCATGCAGGCCAAGCTCGCGCTCGCCGACGGCGGGCTGTTCGGCAAGGGCCTCGGGCAGGGACCGTCGAAGTGGTCCTACCTGCCCAACGTGCAGAACGACTTCATCTTCGCGGTGATCGGCGAGGAGCTCGGCTTCATCGGCTGCATCGTGGTGATCGGCCTGTTCACCGGGCTCGCCATCGTCGGCCTGCGGATCGCCATGCGTAACCTGGACCCGTGGATCCGGATCGTGGCCGGCACGCTCACGGTGTTCACCGTGTCCCAGGCGGGCATCAACATCGGCTACGTGGTCGGGTTGCTGCCGGTCACCGGCGTGACGCTGCCGCTGATCTCGGCGGGTGGCACCTCGGTGTGGGTCACGATGTTCCTGATGGGCCTGCTGGCCAACGCGGCACGGCACGAGCCGGAGTCGGTGGCGGCGCTGCGGTCGCAGGGGCCGGGCAAGTTCGGCCGCCTGCTGCGGCTGCCCGCGCCCGAGGTCTACCGGCCGCCCACCCGGCGGCGGGGGAGCGGTCGTGCGGCACCCCGCGGTGACCGGCCCTCGGCACGCGGGGCACGATCGGCGCAGGCGCCCGAGCGACGGCGCGCGGCGCCGGGCAGACGGGGAAGTTCAGTGCGGAGAGGGACGTAGGAGCAAGTGAGCAAGGCGGTTACCGGCGTGGCTCCCACCGTGGTGGTGGCGGGCGGCGGCACGGCCGGACACATCGAACCCGCGCTGGCGCTGGCCGACGCCGTGCGGCGGTTGCGGCCGGACGCGACGGTGGTCGCACTGGGCACGTCCCGGGGTCTGGAGAACAAGCTGGTCCCGGCGCGCGGGTATCCGCTGGAGCTGATCCCGCCGGTGCCGTTGCCGCGCAAGCCGACGGCGGATCTGCTGCGGCTGCCGCTCAAGATCCGGGACTCGGTCAGGCAGACCCGCGCGGTGCTGGACCGGGTCGGCGCGGACGTGGTGGTCGGGTTCGGCGGTTACGTGTCGCTGCCCGCCTACTTCGCCGCGCGCGGCCGGGTGCCGATCGTGGTGCACGAGGCCAACCAGTCGCCGGGCCTGGCGAACCGGGTCGGCGCGCGGTTCGCGAAGCGCGTCGCGGTCGCGGTGCCGGACACGCCGCTGCCGGGCGCCGAGGTGACCGGGATCCCGCTGCGCAGCTCGATCACGTCGCTGGACCGCGCCGCGCTGCGGGCGCGGGCGCGCGAGCACTTCGGACTCGACCCGGACGCCCCGACACTGCTGGTCTTCGGCGGTTCCCAGGGCGCGCAGTCGATCAACACCGCGGTCTCCGGCGCGGCCAAGGAGCTGGCCGGGGCGGGGGTCGGCGTGCTGCACGCGCACGGTCCGAAGAACAGTCTGGTGGTGCAGGAGTTCCCGGGCCGTCCGGCGTACGTGCCGGTGCCGTACCTGGAGCGGATGGACCTGGCCTACGCGGCGGCGGACATGGTGCTGTGCCGTTCGGGCGCGATGACGGCGGCCGAGGTGTCGGCGGTCGGGCTGCCCGCGGTGTTCGTGCCGCTGCCGCACGGCAACGGTGAGCAGGCGGTCAACGCGCGCCCGGCGGTCGACGCGGGCGCGGCGCTCATGGTCACCGACGCGGACCTGACCCCGGCGAAGGTGGCCGATCTGGTCATCCCGATGGTCACCGATCCCGCGAAGGTGGCGGAGATGAGTGCCGCGCAGGTCGGGCTGGGCCACCGTGAGGCCGACGAGGTGCTGGCGCGGATCGTTCTGGAGGTGTGCGGGAAATGAGCGACGTCCCCGCCGAACTGAGCCGGGCCCATCTGATCGGGATCGGCGGTGCCGGGATGAGCGGCATCGCGCGCATCCTGCTGGCGCGCGGTGCCCGCGTGTCCGGCTCGGACGCCAAGGACTCGCGGGCGTTCCTGACGCTGCGCGCGCAGGGCGCCGAGATCGGCATCGGGCAGCGCCCGGAGAACCTGGACGCACTGCCCGGCGGCCCGTCCGCCGTGGTGGTGTCGACGGCCATCAAGGAGAGCAACCCGGAGCTGGTGGCCGCGCGTTCCCGCGGCATCCCGGTGCTGCACCGGGCGCAGGCGCTGGCCTTGCTGATGGCGGGTCACCGGGTCGCCTGCATCGCCGGTACGCACGGCAAGACCTCGACCACGTCGATGCTCACCGTCGCGTTGCAGCACTGCCGGATGGACCCGTCGTTCGCCATCGGTGGCGACCTGAACGAGTCCGGCGCGAACGCCCACCACGGTGATGGCGGGATGTTCGTCGCCGAGGCCGACGAGAGCGACGGGTCGTTCCTGAGCTACTCGCCGTCGGTGGCGGTGGTGACCAACGTCGAGCCGGACCATCTGGACCACCACGGCACCGCCGAGGCTTACACCGCGGTCTTCACGCGGTTCACCGGTCGGATCGAACCGGGCGGTCTGCTGATCGTGTGCGCCGACGACGAGGCCGCGGACGCGCTGGGCGACCACGCCGCGTCGCAGGGCGTGCGCGTGCGGCGCTACGGCCGGTCGGTGACCGCGCCGGGGGATGCGAAGGTGCTGGACTACCGGCCGGACGACGGCGGCGGGGTCGTGCGGGTCGCGCTGGACGGCGCCGAGACCGAGGTGCGGGTGGCGGTGCCGGGCGAGCACATGGCTCTCAACGCGGTCGCGGCGCTGCTGGCCGGGCTGGAGCTGGGCGCCCCGCTGGAGGGGCTGGCCGAGGGGCTGGCCGCGTTCGGGGGTGTGCGGCGGCGGTTCGAGTTCAAGGGCCGGGCGGGCGACGTGCGGGTCTACGACGACTACGCGCACCACCCGACGGAGGTCGACGCGCAACTGCGGGCCGTGCGGCAGGCCGCGGGCGGTGGCCGGGTGGTCGTGGTGTTCCAGCCGCACCTGTACTCGCGCACGAAGCTGTTCGCCGCGGAGTTCGCGCAGGCGCTCGGGCTGGCCGACGAGGTCGTGCTGCTCGACGTCTACGGTGCCCGCGAGGAGCCGGAGCCGGGCGTCACGGGCGCGCTGATCGCGGAGAAGATCACCGGCGCGGGGGTGCACTACGAGCCGGCGTTCGACCGTGCCGTGGCGCTGGCGGCGGACCTGGTCAAGCCCGGGGACCTGCTGGTGACCATGGGCGCGGGTGACGTGACCCAGCTGGGCCCGGAGATCCTGGCCGAGCTGGACCGGCGGGCCGGGGGTTAGGTTGGCCACGCAGGAGCGCAGCAGGCCCTCCACGCGGCGGTCGTCATCCACGGCGGTGCGCAGCCGCCGTGGCCGTCGCCCCCTCACGGCACGACGGCGGACGGGCACGGGCGTGTCGAGGCGTCGTGCGCTGCGCCGCCGGTGGGTGGCGCTGCTGACCGTGCTGACCATCGCCGGCGTGGGGTACGTCGTGTTGTTCACGTCGTTGCTGGGGGTCCGTTCGGTGGAGGTACACGGCGCGCGAAGCGTGCCGGGCGACCAGATCCTGGCGGCCGCCGCGGTGCCCGACCTCGAACCGATGCTGTTGCTCGACACCGACGAGGTCGCCGCACGCGTGACGGGCATCCCCGGGGTGGCCACTGTGGACGTCTCCCGGTCCTGGCCCTCCACAGTGGACATCACGGTGACGGAGCGGACGCCGGTCGGTTTCGTGGCCGCCGCGGACGGTTTCCATCTGGTCGACTCCGGTGGCCTGGACTACAAGACGGTGCAGAACAAACCGGAGAAGCTGCCGGAACTGCAGGTCGCGACGGTCTCCCCGGAAGATGCCGTGACCCGGTCGGTGGTGGCGGTGCTCGCCGCCGTCCCGGAACCTCTGAAGAGCCAGATCACCGCCGTGCGGGCGAAGACACCGGGCGGCGTGGAGTTCACCCTGAACACCGGCAAGACAGTCCGGTGGGGCGACGCGGGCAACGCGGAGCGCAAGGCGCGCGTGCTGAACGTGCTGCTGAGCCGGGACGGCCAGATCTACGACGTCGCCAGCCCCGAACTCCCGACCGTCTCCTGAGGCAGGCCCAAGCGCGCGCCAGCGAGCTGCCCTGCCCTAAAACGAGACGGGATGACCACCCAGCGACCCCCATGCCAAGGTGAGGCGGAGTGCAAAACCCCTGGTCATCCCGGAGCCAGCCCGTCCGGCGAGGACTCTTTTGATCTTTGGACCCGCGCTTCGCACGGCGAAAAGACAGGCGCTGCGCGCAAAAAACCCCGGCCTGGGCTTTTCCCCCGAGCCGTGATCGTCTAACGGTCGAGCCGCCGCGTCAAGCCGGGAAAGCGTGGCTTGACCCGGCGTCTCGACCGTTAGGGCGGCTGTGTATCGGGGGCGGGGGAGGTGCGGGTGAGGCGGTGGTTCGATTGTGGTGCCAGGCCGCCGGTTCAGGGCACGGCCACTGAGTGCCGGTGCAGGTTCCGTTGCCGTCCGCCGGTTTTGCCTCACCCGAACGACCTCAGTCCAGCGCCGCGTCCAGGGTGATCGTCGTCCCGGACAGGGCCTTCGACACCGGGCAGGTCCGCTCCGCCGTCTTGGCCAGCTCGGCGAAACGGGCCGCGTCCACGCCCGGCACCTTGGCGCGCACCGTGATCGCGATGCCGCTGATCTCGAAACCGCCCCCCTGCGCCGGTCCGAGGGTGACTTCGGCGCTCACGTCGACGGACTCCGCGGCCAGGTTCTCCGATTCCAGCACGCCGGTCAGGTTCATCGCGAGGCACGAGGAGTGCGCGGCGGCGATGAGTTCCTCGGGGCTGGTCTGGCCCTCCGGGTTGCCGGCACGCGTCGGGAACGACACGTCGAACTGGCCCGCGTTGGACGAGTCGAGCGTGACGTGACCCTTGCCGGTCTGCAGGCCACCCACCCAATGGGTCGTGGCATCGCGGCTGGGCATGGTGTCCACCTTTCGTCGCTGGGAAGATCTCCTCCACGAACGTAGCGCACAATTAAGTTGTACGCAACGAATACGTCCGGGGAACGCGCGCGGCTGAGCGATTCCCTGGACTTCTACGAGCAGGCCTGGTGGAGCCTCGTGCCCAGTGAGCTGACGACGATCGCCGGCTCGTCGGCCATCTGACCTTTGTGGAGCTCTACCGGTTCGAGGTCGTCCTGGACGGCAGGCCCGATCGACACCAGCCGCGCCATCGCGGCGGAACTCGAACCCGGCTCACGTGTGTCCTACCGGGACGGCACGATCAACCTCCGCTACGTGCTGATCCACCTGGTGGAAGAGACCGGCAGGCACGCGGGGCACCTGGATCTGCTGCGTGAGCTGACCGACGGCCGAACCGGGGAATGACACCTCCGGCGCGGTGATTTTGCAACGGCAGGGCCGACACGCGGCGTGGCTACTGGATTCCGGTCTGCCGGATCCCTACCTTCGGCGGACGGAGCGGGGAGTTGACATAACTCTGAACCTTGAGTTTAGGTTGAGGGTTTTCGCTCCCGGTGAGCGGTACGAGGAATCACGATAGGAAGGCGGACCCGATGACGCCCCCGCACAACTACCTCGCGGTGATCAAGGTCGTCGGCATCGGCGGTGGCGGTGTGAACGCCGTCAACCGCATGATCGAGGTCGGCCTCAAAGGTGTCGAGTTCATCGCGATCAACACGGACGCGCAGGCGCTGCTGATGTCCGACGCCGATGTCAAGCTCGACATCGGCCGCGAGCTGACGCGAGGGTTGGGCGCAGGCGCCAACCCCGAGGTGGGGCACAAGGCCGCCGAGGACCACCGCGAGGAGATCGAGGAGGTGCTCAAGGGCGCCGACATGGTCTTCGTGACCGCGGGCGAGGGCGGCGGCACCGGGACCGGTGGCGCGCCGGTCGTCGCCTCGATCGCGCGCAAGCTCGGCGCGCTCACGATCGGCGTGGTGACCCGCCCGTTCACCTTCGAGGGCAAGCGCCGCGGCAAGCAGGCCGAGGACGGCATCCAGTCGCTGCGCAACGAGTGCGACACCCTCATCGTCATCCCCAACGACCGGCTGCTGCAGCTCGGCGACATCGGCGTCAGCCTGATGGACGCCTTCCGCTCGGCGGACGAGGTGCTGCTCTCCGGTGTCCAGGGCATCACCGACCTGATCACCACGCCGGGTCTGATCAACCTGGACTTCGCCGACGTGAAGAGCGTGATGTCCGGTGCGGGCAGCGCGCTGATGGGCATAGGGTCCGCGCGCGGTGAGGGCCGGGCGGTGCAAGCCGCCGAGAAGGCCATCAACTCGCCGCTGCTGGAAGCCTCGATGGAGGGCGCGCACGGCGCGCTGCTGTCCATCGCGGGCGGGTCCGACCTCGGCCTGTTCGAGATCAACGAGGCCGCCTCGCTCGTGCAGGAGGCCGCGCACCCCGAGGCCAACATCATTTTCGGGACGATCATCGACGACTCCCTCGGCGACGAGGTGCGCGTGACGGTGATCGCGGCCGGTTTCGACTCCGGCTCACCCACCCACAAGAAGCTCGAGCCGCCGTCCGTGGGCACCCGCTCGGCGACGGTCTCGGCGGAGGCGGGCCAGGTTCGCCCGCCCGAGCCCGCGGCCCCGGCGACGCCGCCGCCCGCCCCGCCCGCGGGTGGCGGGTTCCCGGTGACGCCGCCGCGCACGCCGCCGTCGGGCACCAGCTACGGCACGCCACCGTCCGGCACGAACTACGGCACCCCCTCCGGTGGGCTCCCGCAGCCCGGCGGCGGCTCCCGCAGCTACCCGTCGCCGCGCACCACCGGCGGCCAGGGCAGCCTGCCCAGCCGGGCGGTCCCGGTGACCGACGACCCCTCCGACGACGAGGTCGACGTCCCGCCGTTCATGCGGCGCTGACGTCCACCGGGCCTGACCCGCGCGGTCAGGCCCGGTCGTACTGCTCGACCTCGTCGATGGCGCGGGACAGCGTCCACCGTTCGTCCTCGGTCAGCTCCCACGGATCGTCGTCGCGCAGCGCCAGCGCCAGCCGCTCCGAGGCGAGGATCTCGAGCAGGTCCGGCACACCCGTGCCCACAAGCATCTCGATCAGCGGGCACGACCACGGCGGGTACGGGAACCGCGCGGCGTGACGGCTCGCCTTCGCCTCCTGCCAGATCTTCCGCGTCGCCTCGGGCCCCTCGTGGTAGGCGGCGTCCTGCAGCAACCGGCACCAGCCGATGTCGGAGCGGTCCGACGCGCCGCTGAACTCGCCCCAGACGTCGGCCTCCGCGACGTCCCGGAACAACGGCAGCGCGGCGGCGCGGTCACCGGCCTCGTAGAGCGCGTGCGCCTGCTCCAGCTTCCGGTTCAACCGCGTCGCGGCCGTGGCGCCGTGCTTCACGACGTAGTCCTCGGTGTCCCGGGCGAGGTGCGCCACGTCCTGGACGCGGTGGGTGAAGTCGGTGAGGTCGCCCAGGTCTTCCGCCGGCACGCCGTGCTCCCACGCTTCGTCGATCAGGGCGATCGCGCGGTCGTTGCGTTCCGTCATCTCCCCCGAGTCGGTGAACTCGATGTCGTCCAGGTGCCCGTAGGCCGCGGCGAGCGCCAGCGGCCCGCGCACGTCCGCGGCCACCTCGCCCGCCAGCAGCTCCTCCGCCGCCGCGGCGATCCCGCTCCAGTCCTCCTCCCCGGCGGGGGTGAACAGGGCGGCCACGTCCGGCGGCAGTTTCCCGGACGCGACGAGCGAGGTGACACTGGCGGGCAGCGGCGGCAGATCCACGGTGCCTGAGACCGCACGGGACCCCGATCCGGTTCCCAGTAGGCTCGGGAGAAACCGGGCGAGTGGAGGTAGCGGACTTTGCGCATCCGTCGGGTGGTCACGACCAG
This sequence comes from Amycolatopsis endophytica, assembly GCF_013410405.1. Taxonomy (NCBI): domain Bacteria; kingdom Bacillati; phylum Actinomycetota; class Actinomycetes; order Pseudonocardiales; family Pseudonocardiaceae; genus Amycolatopsis; species Amycolatopsis endophytica. Next base: position 1,084,253 of record NZ_JACCFK010000002.1, on the reverse strand, counting down.
GGCGGGCGGCGTCTCGACCCGGCCGTACGACACGTTCAACCTCGGCGACCACGTCGGCGACGATCCGGCCGCGGTCGAGGCCAACCGCAAGCGGCTGGGCGCGGAACTCGGCGTGGAGCGGGTGGCGTGGATGGAGCAGGTGCACGGCCGCACCGTGACCGTCGTCGACGGTACCGAGACCGCCCCGGCCGAGGCGACCGACGCGCTCGTCACCACCACGCCGGGCCTGCCGGTGGCCGTGCTCGTCGCCGACTGCGTGCCGGTCCTGCTCGGCGACCCGGGGACCGGTGTCGTGGCCGCGGTGCACGCGGGCCGTGTCGGCGCCCGGGTCGGTGTGCTCCCCGCCGCGCTGCGGGCGATGGCCGCGGCAGGCGCCGAGATGGGCCGCATCGAGGTCCTGCTCGGCCCGGCGATCTGCGGCGAGTGCTACGAGGTGCCCGCGGAGATGGCCGCCGACGTCGAGGAGCACCTGCCGGGCAGCGCCACCCGCACCCGCGGCGGCAAGCCCGGTCTCGACCTGCGTGCCGGGCTGTGGCGTCAGCTCGCCGAAGCCGGCGTGGGCAAGGTCGGCGTCGACCCGCGCTGCACGGCTGAGGACCCGGCCCTGTTCAGCTACCGGCGCGACGGCACCACCGGCCGCATCGCCGCGCTGACCTGGACCGAGCCGGAATGACGGACCAGCAGCGCCGGGACGCGATCGCCCGGGCCCTCGACGCTGTCGAAGCACGCATCGCCAAGGCGTGCGTGGCCGCTGGACGGGCCCGATCGGAGGTCCGCCTGCTCGCCGTCACCAAGACCTTCCCCGCCTCCGACGCGGCCCTGCTCACCGACCTCGGTCAAACCGGCCTCGCGGAGAACCGCGACCAGGAAGCCGGCCCCAAGGCCGGCGAGGTGCGCCTGCTGCGGCCCGGCGTCCAGCCGCGGTGGCACATGGTCGGCCGGTTGCAGCGCAACAAGGCGCGGTCGGTCGTGCGGTGGGCCGACGAGGTGCAGTCCGTCGATTCGGTCCGCCTCGCCGATGCCCTCGCCAAAGCGATGAGCGCCGCGCACGAGGCGGGGGAGCGTTCCGGCACGCTCGACGTCCTCATCCAGGCCAGCCTCGACGACGATCCGTCACGAGGCGGCTGCTCGCTCCCCCGACTGGGTGAGCTGGCCGACCACATCAGCGGACTCGACGTCCTGCGGCTGCGTGGCGTGATGGCGGTCGCCCCGCTGGGCGAGGACCCCGCGCCCGCCTTCGCGCGCCTGGCCGGAGCCGCCTCCGACCTCCGGCGGAACCATCCGGAGGCGTCCGAACTGTCCGCGGGCATGAGTGCTGATCTTGAACCCGCCATCGCGCACGGTTCGACATGTGTGCGTGTCGGAACCGCGTTGCTCGGCGCCCGCGGTTTAGCCTCGCCGTAGCGAGATCACCCGGAAGTGAGCGATCACGTCCGGGTAGTCAGGGTGAGGGAGCGGCTAGGGAGAGGCATGAGCGCGCTGCAGAAGCTGAAGGCCTACTTCGGCATGATCCCGGCCGACAGTGACGGTTACGACGGCTACGACTCGTACGAGGCCGCCGACCGGTACGACGACGACTACCGGCGCGACTACGCCGACGACGAAGCCTACGACGGCTTCGACGAGGAGCCGCTGCCGCGTGCCCGCCGACGGTACCGCGCCGGGTCCGACTACGAGGAGGAGGCCCCGCTGCGGGCACGGGCACGCGTACCGGAACCCTCGGTGCACGGCGCGCTCGCGGTCGACCGGCAGCCGGAACCGGTGGCGCGGCTGCGGCCGGTGCCGGAGCCCGCCCGCGTCGCGGCGCGGGACGCGCTCGGGAAGATCACCACCCTCCACCCCACGAGCTACGTGGAGGCGCGGGGGATCGGTGAGGCCTACCGCGAGGGCGCGCCCGTGATCATCAACCTGACCCAGATGGAGAACGCGGACGCCAAGCGTCTCGTGGACTTCGCGGCGGGTCTCGCGTTCGCGCTGCGCGGGTCGATGGACAAGATCACGAACAAGGTGTTCCTGCTCTCGCCGCCGGACGTCGAGGTGACCGCGGAGGAGCGCCGCCGGATCGCCGAAGGCGGGCTTTTCCTTCGTCACTGACCGCGATCACAGGGTCCGGAAAAGGGGCCGGAACCGTGTGATCGCACCATCACGATTCGTAGCAGTTTGGGCCGAACGGGTGAAACCGTTGGCTAAATCACAGTTCGATTACGTGACCCGGACAGACCGGGTGTTCCGGGTGCTCCAGGGGTCACGGCGATGTGGCAGAGTGGTGTTCGTGGATGCGGTCCGGCTAGTCCTCTACTACGTGCTGTTCGTCTTTTGGCTGCTGCTCACAGCGCGTGTCGTGGTGGAGCTCGTGCGTGCCTTCGCACGGGACTGGCGCCCCGCCGGCGGGGTTGCGGTGACGCTGGAGACCATCTACACAGTGACCGATCCTCCGGTCCGCGTGGTGCGGAGGATCATTCCGATGGTTCGCGTTGGCGGCGTCGGACTGGACTTATCGATTATGGTGCTGCTGTTGGTTGTGTTCATACTGATGCAACTGGCGCTTCCCGGGTGACTTCGGGGGAACCCGGGTGTCGGAGCAGGCCATGGAGTGCGTGAGGTGATCTGATGTCGTTGACCCCCGCTGACGTGCATAACGTTGCGTTCAGCAAGCCACCCATCGGCAAGCGGGGCTACAACGAGGACGAGGTGGACGCGTTCCTCGACCTGGTGGAGACCGAGCTCGCGCGGCTCATCGAGGACAACAACGAGCTGCGCCAGCAGGTCGAGCAGCTCGACGCCGAACTCGAAGGCAGCCGTGCCGACCTCGAGGCCGCCCGCGCCGGTTCCGGCCCGCAGGAGCGCCGCCTGGCCCCCGTGCCCCCGCCGCCCTCGCCCGCCGAGCAGACCCAGGCCCACCCGATGTCGGACGGCGGCGAGCCGAACGTGCAGGCGGCGAAGGTCCTCGGGCTGGCCCAGGAGATGGCCGACCGGTTGACCGCCGAGGCCAAGACCGAGTCCGACGGCATGCTCGCCGAGGCTCGCGCGAAGTCCGAGCAGCTGCTCTCCGACGCCCGCACCAAGGCCGACTCGATGGTCAACGAGGCGCGCACCCGTGCGGAGAACATGCTCAACGACGCCCGCACCCGGGTCGAGACGCTGGAGCGCCAGGCGCGCGACAAGGCGACGACGCTCGAGCGCGAGGCGCAGCGCAAGTACACCGAGACCATGAACACGATGAACAGCGAGAAGACCGCGCTGGGCAAGAAGATCGAGGAACTGCGCACCATCGAGCGCGAGTACCGGACGAGGCTACGTGGTTTCCTCGAGTCGCAGCTGCGTGAGCTCGACGACCGCGGGTCGGCGGCTCCGGCTTCGGCGTCCTCGAACACGGGACAGGCGACGTCCGGTTCCGGCGCCAGCCAGGGCTACTCGTTCGGCCCGCGGGCCGAAGCGGGCTGACCAACCGGTGACGGTTCCGGCACTCCGCGTGGGAGGGTCGGAACCGTTCCGGGCGTGGTTCGTGCTGTAATTCACCGTGCTCTTCATCGTTCTCATCCTGGTTCTGGCCGCGCTGGGGTTGCTGATCGCGGCCCTGATCACGGCGAACTCGCTGTGGGCGTGGATCTCGATCGGCTTGTCGATCGTCGCCGGGCTGGTGCTGGTAGCCGACTTCGTGCGGCGCCGCGTCGCCCGCCGCCGGGCGGCACGCGACGCGGCTGAGGATGCGTCCGCCGCCGTGGACGAGGATGAGGACGAGAAGCCCGAGCAGTCGGCCGCGCCGGAGGATGCCGCGGAACCAGCGGCCGCCGAAGCCGGTGAGGCGCCGTCGGACCAGACCACGCTGATGCCCGCCGCGGGTGAGCTGACGGGTACCACCGAGGAGGGCGAGCCCGGCGAGGAGCCCACGGCCCCGTCCGACGCCGAGATCGTCGACGAGCTCGAAGACGAGGTCGTGGTCGTCGACGAGCACCCCCGCTACCACCTGACGGACTGCGGCTGGCTCGCCGACCGCGACACCATCCCGATCTCCGTGAGCGAGGCCAGGGACCTCGGCTTCACCCCGTGCGCCCGCTGCACCCCCGACGCGCACCTCGCGGAAGCCCACCGCGCGAAGAACGAGTCCAAGGCCTGAACCGCACGCCACCTCCGTGGCACTTCCGCCGGCGCCGGAAGGTCGACGACCGGTGCGGGCACGTGCGCGAATCGTCCCCGTTCCACACATCTGCCCAGTACGCTCCGTCCGTGCGCCGTTTGCTGGTCGTGGCCGCTCTGCTACTCACGGGTGCCTGCGGTGCGCCCGCCCCCGAGCCCGAACCGCCGCCCTCGACGCCGGTCGTCACGTCCACACCGCCGCCGCGCATCGTGGGCACTCCGATGCCGGTCGAGCTGACCGGACCACAACCGGACATCCTGGACTACGACGAAATCGAGGCGGCCGAGCCGGGCGCCCCCGAGGGCGCGCCCCTGCGAGAGCGGATCATCAAGAAGATTCGTCAGGAAACCCTGTCGATGGCCAGCGTGGCGGGCACCATCACCGCGTCCTGCCGGGGCGGCTCCGTTCCCTCGGACTGCACGACGACCTACAACGGGGTGGCGGTGCACTGGTCGGTGGTCGAATCGCTGCTGTCCACGAGCTTGGCGACGGAGTACGAGTTGTGGCCGGACAAGGAGCTGCTGACGAGCAAGATCATTTACCACAACGTCTACGTCTACCTCCACCAGACGCCCGACGACGCCGTCCGGTGCCAGGAGGTCCCGGACGTGGTGCTGGTCGAGAAACCCCGCGAGTACTCCACGGAGTCGATCGACACCGGTATCCGGTGCCAGTTTCTCGGTGTGGCACGGGACGGGCAGCGCATCTGGACCGAGATGCGGCTGTTCATGGACAACAGCGGCATGACGTGGGCCAGGGCGGGGTAGTGGCACTCCATCGTCAACGTCGCCCTGCTGCTCTCCGGCGGGGCGCTCGGGGACGCGATCGGCCACCGCCGCCTCCGCGGGGTGCACTCGCTCCGGAGGCCGCGACGCTGATCGTTTCCGTGTGGGTCTGAGCCGGGCTCACGGCCCTCGCGGTGCGGCGACCCTCCGGAAACCCGGTTGCGTGAGGCCGCTAACCTGGTGAGACAGGGCGTCGATCCGGCCATCACCGGGGAGCCTCCGGAAGAACGGGACCCCGGTCCCCAGTAGAACCGGACGGGTACGGCCCGTCACAGCCGTCAACGAAGTGGCCCGCCCTCCGGCGGGCAAGCGGGGTGGTACCGCGGAGGAGCGCCCGGACGGCGCCTTTCGTCCCCGTGCTGGATCGCAGCGATCCACCACGAGCGACGGACACCGCGAGGAGCGCACCGATGTACCCGAAGGTCCAGCTCGGCGACGGCCCGGCAGGCCAGGTCCCGGCCCAGCCGTCCTTCCCGGCGCTGGAGAACAGCGTGCTGGCCTACTGGGAGTCCGACCGGACGTTCCAGGCCACCATCGACGCGCGCGAGCCGGGGACGAACGGCAGCAACGAGTACGTCTTCTACGACGGCCCGCCCTTCGCCAACGGCCTGCCGCACTACGGCCACCTGCTCACCGGGTACGTCAAGGACATCGTGCCGCGGTACCAGACCATGCGCGGCCACCGCGTCGACCGCCGCTTCGGCTGGGACACCCATGGTCTCCCCGCCGAGCTGGAGGCCGAGCGGCAGCTGGGGATCACCGACAAGTCCCAGATCGACGAGATGGGCATCGCCGCGTTCAACGACGCGTGCCGCGAGTCCGTGCTGCGCTACACCGGCGAATGGCGCGACTACGTCACCCGTCAGGCCCGCTGGGTGGACTTCGACAACGACTACAAGACGCTCGACGTCACCTACATGGAGTCGGTGATCTGGGCGTTCAAACAGCTGTGGGACAAGGGCCTGGTCTACGAGGGCTACCGCGTGCTGCCCTACTGCTGGCGTGACGAGACGCCGCTGTCCAACCACGAACTGCGGATGGACGACGAGACCTATGCCAGCCGTCAGGACCCGGCACTGACCGTCGGGTTCCGGATCGAGGGCAACGGCACCGGCCTCGACGGCACGTACCTGCTCGTGTGGACCACCACGCCGTGGACCCTGCCGTCCAATCAGGCGACCGCGGTGCACCCCGAGGTCACCTACGTGGTGGTCGAGTCCGGCGGACAGCGGTTCCTGCTCGCCGAGCCGCGCCTGGCCTCCTACGCGAAGGAACTCGGCGAGGAGCCCGCCGTCGTCGCGCGTTACCAGGGCGCCGAACTGGCGGGCATCAAGTACGCGCCGCCGTTCCCGTACTTCGTCGGCAACGCCAACTCCCACCAGGTCCTGCTGGCCGACTTCGTCACCACCGAGGACGGCACCGGAATCGTCCACATGGCACCGGCCTACGGCGAGGACGACAAGGCCGCCGGTGACGCGGCGGGCATCGTGCCGGTGACCCCCGTCGACGCGCATGGCCGCTTCGACTCCACCGTGCCGGACTACCAGGGCAAGCAGGTGTTCGAGGCCAACCCGGACATCATCCGCGACCTCAAGAACGGCACCGGCCCGGTCGTGGCGCAGGGTCCGGTCCTGCTGCGGCACGAGACCTACGAGCACTCCTACCCGCACTGCTGGCGCTGCCGCAACCCGCTGATCTACCGCGCCGTGTCGTCGTGGTTCGTGCAGGTGACCGCGTTCAAGGACCGCATGGTCGAGCTGAACCAGCAGATCACCTGGTACCCGGAGCACGTCAAGGACGGCCAGTTCGGCAAGTGGCTGGAGAACGCGCGTGACTGGTCGATCTCGCGTAACCGTTACTGGGGCACACCGATCCCGGTGTGGGTCTCCGACGATCCGGCGCACCCGCGCACCGACGTGTACGGATCGCTGGACGAGCTGCAGCGCGACTTCGGGGTGCGGCTGGACAACCTGCACCGGCCCTTCATCGACGAGCTGACCCGCCCGAACCCCGACGACCCGACGGGGAAGTCGACGATGCGCCGGATCCCGGACGTGTTCGACGTGTGGTTCGACTCGGGCTCGATGCCGTATGCCCAGGTGCACTACCCGTTCGAGAACGCGGAGTGGTTCGAGCACCACTATCCGAGCGACTTCATCGTCGAGTACATCGGGCAGACACGGGGCTGGTTCTACCTGCTGCACGTGCTCGCGACCGCGTTGTTCGACCGGCCCGCGTTCCGGATGTGCGTCTCGCACGGCATCGTGCTCGGTTCCGACGGGCAGAAGATGTCGAAGTCGCTGCGCAACTACCCGGACGTCAACGAGGTGTTCGACCGGGACGGTTCCGACGCGATGCGCTGGTACCTGATGGCGAGCCCGATCCTGCGCGGCGGCAACCTGATCGTCACCGAGAAGGGCATCCGGGACGCGGTGCGCCAGGCCGTGCTGCCACTGTGGAACTCCTACTACTTCCTCGCGTTGTACGCCAACGCCGAGGGCGTGGAGGGCACGTGGCGCACGGACTCGGAGCACGTGCTGGACCGCTACATCCTCGCCAAGACCGGGGAACTGGTCACCGATGTCGAGTCCGCTTTGGATATCTGCGACATCGCGGGCGCGTGCGCGTCGGCCCGTGACTTCCTCGAGGTGCTGACGAACTGGTACGTGCGCCGGTCGCGCGAACGGTTCTGGGCGGGCGAGCGGGACGCGATCGACACCCTGCACACCGTGCTGGAGGTCGTGTCGCGCACGCTGGCGCCGCTGCTGCCGCTGACCACCGAGGCGGTGTGGCGCGGGCTGACCGGCGGCCGTTCGGTGCACCTGCGGGACTGGCCGCTGGTGGGCGAGCTGCCCGCGGACGCGGCGCTGGTGACGGCGATGGACCGGGTGCGTCAGGTGTGCTCGTCGGCGCTGTCGCTGCGCAAGGCGAACAAGCTGCGTGTGCGGCTGCCGCTGGCGAAGATGCTGATCGCGGCCGACGACGCGGACGCGCTCGCGAGCTTTACCGACATCATCGCCGACGAGGTCAACGTCAAGGACGTGGAGCTGAGCACCGACGTCGCCGCGCATGGCCGGTTCGAGGTCGCGGTCAATGCCCGCGCCGCCGGGCCGCGCCTGGGCCGCGACGTGCAGAAGGTGATCAAGGCCGTCAAGGCGGGCGACTGGACGACCACGCCCGGCGGTGCCGTCGTGGCCGCGGGCATCGAGCTGGCCGAGGGCGAATACGAGCGGCGCCTGGTGGCCAAGGACGAGGGCGCGACCGCGGAGCTGCCCGGCGGGTCCGGTCTCGTGCAGCTGGACACAGCGGTGACGCCGGAGCTGGCCGCCGAGGGTGTGGCGCGTGACCTGGTCCGTGTGGTGCAGCAGGCGCGCCGCGACGCCGGTCTCGACGTGGCCGACCGGATCGTGCTGACCGTGGACGCGCCCGCGGACGTGGTGGCGGCGGTGGAGGCCCACGAGGAGTTCCTCACGGGCGAGACGCTGGCGAACTCCGTGTCCTACGGCGAGGTCGCGGAGGGGTTCGCGGGCGCGGTCGGCGACGGGGACAAGATCACCGTGGCGGTAACGAAGGCCCCCTGATCCCCGAAAGAAGGGGAAACACCAACAGGGGGTATCGCCCGTGGGCTGGCGCAGGTGGGTCCTGGCAGGGGGTGCCACCGCGGTCGTCGCGATCGTCGTGGCGGCCGTGGTCGTCGTGCTCGGCGGATCTTCCGGTGAAGAGCCGAGAGCCAGCGGTACCACCGAGGACGCTGGCACGGTCGCGAACCGGTTCCTGACCGCGTTCGCCCGTGGTGACGTGGACGCCGCGGCGGCGCTGACCGACGCGCCACGCGAGGCGAGCGTGACGCTGTCCGACGTGCGACGCGGTCTGGCCCCGCGGTCGGTGTCGGCCCAGCTGCGGCAGGTCACCCCGGGCGGGACACGGGCGACGGCGGCGTTCACGGTCGGCTGGACGATCGCCGAGGGCAAGGTGTGGACCTACGACAGCGCGCTCGACCTGGTCGGCGGCGACAGGGCGTGGCGCGTGCACTGGAGTCCCGCGGTCGTGCACCCGCAGTTGCGGGCGGGTCAGCTGCTCACGGTGCGCACGGCGGCGGGCAAGAACGCGGTGGTCGACCGCAACGGCCGCCCGGTGCTGATCTGGGAGGCCGCCGGGCCCACCGCGGGCCCCGGCGCGGGGCCGGTGCTGACTCCCGCGTTGCAGCGCACGGCGTCGGGCCGCTCGCAGGGCGGCTGGTCGGTCGTGGCCACCGACGACGGCGGCGTGGTCCAGGAGGTGCTGTACGGGCAGGGTGACGTCGAGGTGGCACCGCTGACGACGACGCTGAGCCTGCCGGTGCAGGACGCCGCGCAGAAGGCCGTGGACTCGGCCCCCGTGCCCGCGATGCTGGTCGCGATCCAGCCCTCGACGGGCGGCCTGCTCGCCGTGGCGCAGAACGACGCCGCGGGCCTGGACCCCAAGGCGCTCAACGGTCTCTACGCGCCGGGCTCGACGTTCAAGATCGCCACGGCGACGGCCCTGCTGGAGTCCGGAACGTCCGCGGACACGGTCGCGGAGTGCCCGGCGACAGCGCGCATCGGACAGCGCACGATCCCCAACGACGATCAGTTCTCCTACCCGCCGCTGCCGCTGCACTCGGCGTTCGCGCACTCGTGCAACACCACGTTCGCCCAGCTGGCCTCGGCCCTGCCCGCCGACGCCCTCGCCGCGGCGGCGGACGAGTTCGGCCTCAACGCCGACTTCACCATTCCCGGCATCACCACCGAGGCGGGCAAGGTGGTCGTCACCACCGGCTCCGCGGACCAGGTCGAGGCGGCGATCGGGCAGGGCACCGTGCAGGCCAGCCCGTTCGGGCTGGCGCTGATGGCGGCCACGGTCGCGCACGGCGGGGCGGTCACGCCGAAGCTGTGGGAGGAGCTGCCGACCGAGGTCGGCACCGGCTACCGGGCGCCGTCGCGGGCGGTCGTGGACGCGGTGCGGTCGATGATGCGGGAGGTCGTCACCGGCGGCACCGCGACCGGGCTCCGCGGCAGCGGCACCGTCTACGGCAAGACCGGCACCGCCCAGTTCGGGGACGGCAGCCGGGCCAACGGCTGGTTCGCCGGGTACCGCGAGGACATCGCGTTCGCCGTGCTGCTGCTCGGGTCGAACTCGTCCAAGCCCGCGGTGGAGGTGTCGTCGGTGTTCCTGAACGCGGCGGCCTGACACTTCGGCCTGCACCGACGTGTCGTGCGGTTAGCGTGGACCGCGTGGAAACGATCGCACTCGCCGAGGTGGCCGCGGTGCTCGCCGACCCGAGCCGCGCCGCGATGTGCCTGGCCCTGCTCGACGGCCGCGCCTGGACCGTGGGCGAGCTGGCGCGTTCGGCCGGTATCGCGCCCTCGACCGCGAGCGAGCACGTCACGCGCCTGAAGGAGGCCGGGTTCGTCGCCGGGGTCAAGCAGGGCCGCCACCGCTACGTGCGGATCAGCGATCCGCGCGTGGCCGAGCTGATCGAACACCTGGCCCAGCACGCGGAACACCGCTCGACGGCGGGCCTGCGCGACTCGCTGCGCGTGCGGCGCCTCGCCTTCGCCCGCACCTGCTACGACCACCTCGCCGGGACCGTGGGGGTCGCCCTGCGCGACGGCATGGTGCGGACCGGGCTCGTCGACGAGGCGGACGGCCTCGCCCTGACCGATCACGGTCGTTCCGTGCTGACCGGGCTGGGCGTGCCCGTTCCGGCCGGCGGACGGCGCCCGCTGCTGCGGGCCTGCCTGGACTGGACCGAACGGCGCGACCACCTCGGCGGGGCGCTGCCGGCGGCGTTGTTCACGCACGGGGTCGAGCAGGGCTGGTTCCTGCGACGGCCCGACCGGGCGGTACGTCTGATGCCGGCCGCGGAGGAACCGCTGGCGCTGCTCGGTGCCGAGCTTCCGGGTGAGCGACCCGGCGCCGCCTGACATCGCGGTCCGCGCCCCTCGTTGGGGCGCAAGGAGAACGCGGCCTCGCCGGGCCCGGCGGAACCCTCGGATGACCCGCTCCCATCCCGCCTCCCTATTCTGGTAGCCGATAATCCGGGCAGGGGAGGTGCGGGTGGGCGAGCTGCCGGTCGTGCTGGGGCTGGGCGCGTCCGTCCTGCTGGCCGCCGTCCTCGCGGTGCGGTTCTCCACCCGGCTGGGCCTGCCGTCGCTGCTGCTCTACCTCGGGATCGGGGTGCTGCTCGGCGAAGCCGGGTTCGGCATCCAGTTCTCCGACCCGTTCCTGACCCAGGCGCTCGGGCTCGCGGCGCTCGTCATGATCCTCACCGAGGGCGGGCTGACGACCCGCTGGGCCGCGGTGAAACCCGCGCTGGGCCAGGGAGTGGCACTGTCCACGGTGGCGGTCGCGCTGAGCATCGCGATCACCGGGCCCGCCCTGCACTGGCTGCTCGGACTGGACTGGCGCGCGGCCCTGCTGTGGGGTGCGGTGCTGGCGCCCACCGACTCGGCCGCGGTGTTTTCCGTGCTGCGCCGGGTGGGGCTGTCCAAACGGCTGGTCGGTGCGCTGGAGCTGGAATCCGGCATCAACGACGCGCCCGCCTACATCGCGGTCGTCGTGCTCGCCGAGGGCACCCGGGTCGACTGGTCGCTGCCGCTGCTGGTGGTCTACGAACTGGCCGCGGGACTCGCGCTCGGGCTGGTGCTCGGGTTCGCCGGGGCGTGGGCGCTGCGCCGGGCGGCGCTGCCCGCGACCGGCCTGTATCCACTTGCGACGGTGGCCGTGTGCTTCCTGGCCTACTCGTCGGGGCAGCTGCTCCACGCGTCCGGGCTGCTGGCCACCTACGTCGCCGCGGTGGTGCTGGGCAACTCCCGGCTGCCGCACCGGTCCGACACGGTGTCCTTCGCCGAGGGCCTCGGCTGGCTCGCGCAGATCGGGTTGTTCGTGCTGCTGGGCCTGTTCGCCTCGCCCGGCCGTCTGCTGGAGGCGATCGTGCCCGGATTGATCGCGGGTGCGGTGGTGCTGCTGCTCGCCCGGCCGGTCTCGGTGCTGATCACCCAGCTGCCGTTCCGGGTCCCGCTGCGCGAGCAGGTGTTCCTGTCCTGGGCGGGGTTGCGCGGGGCGGTGCCGATCGTGCTCGCGATGATCCCGCTCTCCCAGCAGTTCGACGGCGCCCAGCACCTCGTCGACGCGGTCTTCGTGCTCGTGATCGTGCTCACGCTGGTGCAGGGTGCCACGCTCGGCCCGCTCGCGCGGGTCTTGAGGTTGACGGCCGACACCGAACCCAAGGAGATCGCGGTGGACGCGGCCCCGCTGGACGAGTTGCAGGCCGAGCTGCTGCAGGTCAAGGTCCACCAGGGCTCGCGCCTGCATGGTGTGTACCTGTCCGAGCTGCGGCTGCCGACCGGTGCCTCGCTGAGCCTGATCGTGCGCGAGGGGCGCAGTTTCACGCCCCAGCGGACGGATCGCCTGCAGCGTGGGGACCAGATCCTGATCGTGGCGACGGAGTCCGCGCGCGAGGCCGCCGAGCGCCGGATCCGCGCGGTGGACCGGGCCGGGCCGCTGGCCCGCTGGAAGGGCGAGTCCGGCAGGTGAGAGGCGCTGGCGCCGTGGCCGGGGGATCGGCTACGGTGTGGCGGTAGGTCATGAGTGCCAGCGTCAAGCCCCGGCTCGCTGGCCGGCAACCCTCCTTCCGCGGTGGGGTGCCCCGGGTGAGGACCTGGCTCGTCGCGAGGTGCGGCGGGCAAGCGCGGACCCCTCATGCGGGTCCCGGACCCGAGGAGCTTTTCGGTGACTCTCGCTCTCGACCGTGTCGGCACCCCCGTCGTCCCGGCTGTGACCGCCGCGGCTTCCGTACCGTTGGTCACCGGCGGTGAGCTGGACTACGCCAACCTCGACCACGCGGCGAGCGCGCCGTGCCTGGCCGAAGTGCGGCGCGCGGTGGACGAGTTCCTGCCCTACTACGCGAGTGTGCACCGTGGCGCCGGGTTCGCCTCGCAGGTGTCCACAAAGGTCTACGAGCGCACCCGCGACGTGCTGCGCCGGTTCGCCGGGGCCCGCCCGTCGGACGCGGTCGTGTTCACCCGCAACACGACCGACGCGCTGAACCTCCTGGCCCGCAGCGTGCCGCGGCGCACGTCGGTGGTGGTGTTCGACACTGAGCACCACGCCGCGCTGTTGCCGTGGCGCGGGCCGAACGTGCAGCGCATCCCGTTGCCCGCGACGCGTCTCGAAGCGGTGTCCGCAGTGGACGAGGCGCTGCGGGCGTGCCCGGAGGGGCCGCGCCTGGTGGTGGTGACGGGTGCCTCGAACGTGACCGGGGAGTTGTTGCCGGTGGCGGACATCGCGGCGGTGGCCCGGCGGCACGGCGCCCGCGTCGCACTGGACGCCGCGCAGCTGGCCCCGCACCGGCCGATCTCGGTGCGCGAGCTGGACGTGGACTACGTGGCACTGTCCGGGCACAAGCTGTATGCGCCGTTCGGGGCGGGCGCGCTGATCGGCCGCGCGGACTGGCTGCGCGCCGCGGACCCGTACCTGGCGGGTGGCGGCGCGACGAAGTCGGTGCGCCGCAACGGGGAGGCCGTGGGCGTCGCGTGGCAGGCCGGCGCCTCCGAACGCCACGAGGCCGGCTCGCCGAACACGGTGGGCGTGTACGCGCTGGGTGTGGCCTGCGAGCGGTTGAGCGCGTCGTGGGACGCCGTCATCGCCCACGAGGAGGCTTTGCTGGACCGGCTCGAACGTGGCCTGGCGGCGGTGCCGGGGTTGAGCGAGTTGCGCCTGTTCGACGGTGGCGTGTCACGGGTCGGAACGGTCAGCTTCGTGCTCACGGGAACGGACCCGGGCCGTCTCGCGGCGGTCCTCTCCGCCGAATACGGAATCGGCGTCCGCGACGGAGCGTTCTGCGCGCACATCGCGGTCTCGCGCCTGGTGGCGCGCACGGGCGAGGAGGGCACGCAGGCGCTGCGAGTGAGCCTCGGGCTAGGCACAACGCCCGAACACGTGGACCGGCTGATCACAGCTCTGCGTCAGGTGGTCGCCAGGGGCCCCCGATGGACCTACGCCCTGGTCGAGGGCCAATGGGCCCCGTCGCCGGACCCGCGCCCACTCCCCGCCTTCCTCCGCTGACCCCTTCCCGGCCCGCTGCACGCACCTATCGGGCCTCGGCTTCGAAGGGTGTGCTGGGGGCGTCTGGTGTGAGCTGGGCTTCGGCATGGAGGAGTGGGGTGTGGTGGGGGCTTCGGCAGCAGCCTCCCTGGTGACCGACGGTCAACGCAATCAGGTGTCCGGACCACGGGCCGAGCGCACGCTGCCGTCCGGCGCCGCCCGGACTTGACCCGTGCTGTGCCTGGTCTGGCCCGGGGTTCGTCCCGCTCAGGCCGGGCCTCGTCCGTTCCGGCCCGGCCTGCCTCCGGCCCGATCCAGCTCGGCTCGGTCCCACTCGGGCGAATGGCTGCTTGGCCCAGCTCAGCGTGCCTCGCCCGGCGCGGTCCTGCCCGGTCTGCCCGGTACGGAGCGGCCCGGCCCTGCGCGGCGCGGCCCTGCGCGGCCCGGCCGGTACGGCCCGACCCGGCCCCGCGCGGCTCGGCCCGCCCGCCCCTGGTCCTGCCCGGTCCGCCTGGTCCTCCCCGGCCCGGCTCGGCCCGCCTGGTCCTGCCCGGCCTGCCCGGTACGGAGCGGCCCGGCGCTGCGCTGCGCGGCCCGGCCCGGCCCACCTGGCCCCGCGCGGCCCGGCTGGTCCGGTCCGTCCCTGGCTCGCCCGCTCGGCGGCCGTGCACGCTCGCCTGACCTCGGCCACCCCCGCCCGTCACCATCAAGTCCTGCTCCCGCGGGGCTCAGACGCGGAAGGGCGAATGGCGCCTCCACCGGCCCCTGTCCGGCAATCGTCCACCGCCCGGGTCGTCCCCTCGTCTCGTCCGTCTGACCTGCCCGCAACCCGTACGTCCGCCCGGCTGCGGCTTCCCGTCACGACCGGCCGTTGCCGTGCCTGCCCGGACAGCGTGGACAATGGCGTGGTGAGCAGTGACTCCCAACCCTCCCCGGACACCGTGCCCGACGAGCAGCCGGTGGATCCGCCCCAGCGGCGTTCGCTGCTGCTGGCCCTGATCGCCGTCGTGGTGCTGGCCCTCGACATCGTCACCAAGTCGATCGTCGTGGCGACCCTGGAGGGGCACGAGCCGGTCCGGCTCCTCGGTGGATTCGTCTACCTGCAGTTGATCCGCAACCCGTTCGCGGCTTTCGGCATGGGGCCCACCGGGATGACCTGGATCTTCGGCATCGTCGCGATCGGGGTGGTCGTCGCGCTCATCTGGTTCGCCGGGCGGTTGCGGTCGGTGGGCTGGGCGATCGGGCTGGGGCTGATCCTGGCCGGCGCCGCGGGGAACCTGACCGACCGGCTCTTCCGCGCGCCTGGCGTGCTGCGCGGTCATGTCGTCGACTTCATCTCGGTGTTCGCGCCGAACGGGGACGTCTGGCCCGTGTTCAACGTCGCCGACTCCGCGATCTGCGTCGGCGGTGTGCTGATCGTGTTGCTGTCGCTGCTGGGCCGCGAGTACGACGGCACCGTGAAGGGCAAGGCGAAGCGTTGAGCGCCCGGATGCTGCCCGTCCCCGACGGGCTCGACGGCATGCGCGTGGACGCCGGTCTCGCGAAACTGCTCGGCCTCTCCCGAACAGTGGTCGCCGATCTGGCCGAGTCCGGGGACGTCCTGCTCGACGGGCGGGCAGCCGGCAAGTCCGACCGCCTTTCGGCCGGGGTGCTCCTCGAGGTGACGCTGCCTGACCCCGACAACCCGGTCGAGGTGGTCGCGGAACCGGTCGAGGGCCTGCGCATCGTGCACGACGACGAAGACATCGTGGTCGTGTCGAAGCCGGTCGGTGTCGCGGTGCACCCCAGCCCCGGCTGGACCGGTCCCACCGTCGTCGGCGGGCTCGCCGCCGCAGGACTGCGCGTGTCGACCTCCGGTGCCGCGGAGCGGCAGGGCGTGGTGCACCGGCTGGACGCGGGTACCACGGGTGTCATGGTCGTCGCCAAGAGCGAGCACGCCTACACCGTGCTCAAGCGCGCGTTCAAGGAACGCACCGTCGAGAAGGGCTACCACGCGGTCGTGCAGGGCCACCCGGACCCGACTCGCGGCACCATCGACGCCCCCATCGACCGGCACCCGCGTCACGACTACAAGTTCGCGGTGGTCGCGGGCGGCCGTCCGTCGGTCACCCACTACGAGGTGATCGAAGCCTTCCGCGCGGCGTCGCTCGTCGACGTCAAGCTGGAGACCGGGCGCACCCACCAGATCCGCGTGCACTTCTCGGCGCTGCGGCATCCGTGCGCGGGGGATCTGACGTACGGGGCCGACCCCGTGCTCGCCCGCAAGCTGGGGCTGACGCGACAGTGGTTGCACGCGCGCACGCTGGGCTTCGCCCACCCGTCGGACGGCCGGTGGGTCGAGTTCGAGGCGCCATACCCCGAAGACCTGTCCCACGCGCTCGACGTGCTGCGCGCCGAAAGCTGAAGCGGCCGGTCAGTCGTCCAGCGACCAGGTCAGCGACCGCTCATCCGGCTCGGGCCGCGGGCTCCACCGCACCGACACCACGCGCGTCGACTCGGGCAACACATACACGGTGTGGCCGCCGGCCGTCTCGCCCGGCTGGACGCCGATCTTGTGTGGCGGCCGGGACGTCAGCGACACCGGCGCCTTCGCGATGGGATTCCCGTCGACGGTGATGAGCTCCAGATAGTTGTCCGGCAGCGAGACGAACGGGATCGGGCCCTTGTTGGTGACCTCGGTGTGCACCACGACGGCCCGCTCACCCGGTTCGAGGCGGTAGCCGGCCGCGCCGAACAGAAAGTCCGCGGGATCCTGAACCTCCAGCAATTGCACCGCGAGCTGCTCACCCTCGAGTCCCTGACTGGCCAGGCTGTCGCCGATCTTGCCGGTGCGCGGACCGGGCGGGGGAGCGGGCCGCTGGTCCCCACGCGCCCACGACGCGGTCTGCGGCGGCCCCCACGTGCTGATCACCGGGTCGAGCGCCGCGACCTGGCCGGAGGCCGACGCGCCGGGTGCGGAGTAAGGACCCGACGGGACGCCGTAGGGACCACTCGGTACCTGCCCCGGTGCGGACGCCGACGAACCGGCACCCGGTACCGCGTACGGTCCCGACGGAACGCCCTGCCCCGGCTGAGCAACTGCCGGGCCGGCATACAGTCCGGGCTGCGCGGGCTGGGACGCTTGCGGGCCGGCACTTGGTCCGGCAAAGGGCCCGGGGGGCATACCCTGCCCCGGTTGGGGAGCTGACGAGCCCGGCACCGAATAGGGCCCGGACTGCACGGGGTAGCCGGCGCCCGGTCCACCAGGCGGCGTCCCCGGTCCCGGATACCCACCGGGGCCTCCTGCAGCCGTCCCACCACCAGGACTGTTGATGACCGAGGCCTGGTCCGGATGCCCACCGGTGGCAGGCGACGCGCTGTGCGGGACGTGTCCGCCGGTAGCCCCGGGCACGATCCCGCCAGGGACCGCGTACTCGGGAGCAGGCCCACCGGAACCGCCGTATGCCGGGCGATCAGGGAGCGCGCCGGCTGAACCGAACTGCCCGCCATGCGCCGCTCCACCGGGCCCGGCGTGTGTCGAGTGGTCGAGAGAAACGCTCCCCGGCCCGATGGCCCCGCCCGGGGCCGGGTACTCCGGGAAAGCACCGCCGGGGCTGCTGGTCCCGCGATACGCGGAATGCCCGCCGGCAGCTTCGGAAGTGCTGTTGTGGGGTGGGTGACCGGGTGCGCCCGGCGAAGCATATCCAGGGCCGGTCCCGTAGGTGGGATAACCGGCGCCTCCCGCCTGCCCGGCGGGAACCGAGCCGGAGGGCACGCTCTGCCCCGGATGGGCCGGGGATGCCGGCCCGTGCGATGGCGCCATAAGCCCGGCAGGAACCTGGTACGGCCCCGAAGGCACGCCCTGGACCGGCGGTGCGTTCTGCACCGGCCCGGCCTGGAACGCTCCCGCGAGCGCGGAGCGCAGACCCTGTGGGTCGCTTTCCACGCCGACCAGCAGGGGCAGCCCACTGCCGGACAGGGCCACCAACCGGTATGCGGCCTCCCGCGGGTCCATCCCGACCTTGGCCGCGAGCTCGTGCACGGCCGCCTTGCCCAGCTCGGCCAGGGCGGCGAGCAGGCGGGCATCGGCGGGATCGGTCACGGCCACAGCTGGAAACGCTACCGTCTCGCCTCCGTCGTCCGCTTCTTCACCCCGGAGGACGGCGCGATGGTTCTAGGCTGACGACAGCCGAACGCCGACAGTGGGATGGATGGATGACCGAGGTCGTGAAGCTCGCCGACGAGTTCGTGGACGCCCTGTTCGACGCGGAGCCGCTGTGGCCTGCGGTGCTGGGTCTCGAGTCCGATCGCGACGGGCTCGAGGACTTGAGCGAGGAGGCGGAAGCGGCTTACCGCGACCGGCTGGCGGGTTTCGTCCAGCGGGCCGAGGCCGTCGATCCCACGGGACTCGACGCCAGGGACAGGGTGACCCGGGAGGTGCTCCTCAGCCAGGCCCGGGGCAATCTGGACCGGCTGAGCACTCACCTCGTCGAGTTCACCGTCAGCGACATCTTCGTCGCACCCGCAGTCGGCCTTCTGACCATCTTGCCGATGATCGGCGTGCCGGACGACGAACAGGGCCGCCGCCACCTTCGGCGGCTCGCCGCCATCCCGCGCTACCTTGAGCAGGCCGCGGACCGCCACCGTGCGGGCGTCGCCGCCGGACGGCTGCCTGTCGAGCACCTCGTCCGTGCCGCCATAGCGCACCTCGACCGCTATCTCGCCGCACCGGACGCCGATCCGCTGCTTCGCCAGCCCGCGCCCAGCGAGGGCTTCGGCGATGAGCGCGCCCGGCTGCTGGCCGAAGTCGTCCGGCCCGCGTTCGCTGCCTACCGCGATGTCTTGGTCACCGACATCGTTGTCCACGGCCGGCCGCCGGAGAAGCCGGGCGTGTGCTGGCTTCCGGACGGCGAACGGATCTACGCCTCGCTCGCCCGGACACACACCACAACCGATCGCAGCCCGGACGAGTTGCACGAAACCGGCGAGCGGCTCATCCGT
Source organism: Amycolatopsis endophytica (assembly GCF_013410405.1). NCBI lineage: Bacteria > Bacillati > Actinomycetota > Actinomycetes > Pseudonocardiales > Pseudonocardiaceae > Amycolatopsis > Amycolatopsis endophytica. The sequence goes on along the minus strand of NZ_JACCFK010000002.1, from coordinate 1,065,284 downwards.
GAACTCGCCGGGGAGTACACCGCCATCGGTTCCCGCGTCTTCGGTACCTCCGATCTGTCCGAGATCTTTCACCGTCTGCGCACTGATCCTGATCTCCGCTGGGGCAGTGCCGAGGAACTGCTCGACACTGCCCGTGCCGCGATCAGCCGCGCCGAGCAGGCCGCGCCGTCGTGGTTCGGCCGGATTCCTCCCCACCCGTGGATCGTGGAACCGGTGCCGCCGGCCGAAGCGCCGGGCGGGCCCGCAGCCTTCTACCTGCAACCGGCTGTCGACGGCTCCCGGCCCGGGATCTACTTCGCCAACACCCATGAGGTGACCGAGCGTTTCCGGCACGCGGCCGAGGTGACGGCCTTCCACGAGGCCATCCCCGGCCACCACTTCCAGCTGTCGACCGCCCTGACACTGACCGATCTCCCCCTGCTGCGCCGGATCGGGGACTTCAATGCCTACGCCGAGGGCTGGGGCCTCTACAGCGAACGACTGGCGCAGGAGATGGGCCTGTACTCCGGCGATGTCGCCCTGCTCGGCATGCTCACCATGGACTCGATGCGTGCCGGCCGCCTCGTCGTGGACACCGGCCTGCACGCCAAGGGCTGGAGCCGGGCGCAGGCCGTGAACTACCTGCGGGAGAACACACCCATGCCCCAAGTGGAGATCGAGTCCGAGGTGGACCGCTACATCGCCTATCCCGGCCAGGCGCTGTCGTACATGGTCGGCCGTCTGGAGATCCAGCGCGTGCGTGCCCGCGCCGAAGGAGCGCTGGGGGAGCGGTTCGACATCCGAGCCTTTCACGATCTGGTGCTGGGCGGCGGCGCTCTTCCCCTGTCGGTGCTGGAGGCTGTGGTCGACGAGTGGATCACCCGCGCATGAGCCAGGTGGACGACCTCGCCGACGAGCTCACGAACCGGTTGTTCGAGGCCGATCCACTGCGGCCCTCCGTGCTCGGCCTGCCGGGCAGTCATGACCGCCTGCCCGACCTCAGCGAAGAAGCGGAAGCCCGGCATCGAGAAACTTGTCTCGACATCGCCGCCCGAGCCGAGGCGCTCGACGTCACGGGGCTCCACCCCGAGGCGGTACTGACTCGTGACGTCGTGGTGCAGCAGGCACGCGCTGCTGTCGACCTCCTGGACGCGAAGCTGCCCGAGTTCGCCGTCAGTGACGCTTTCACCGCTCCCATTCAGCTGCTGCTGATCACCCTGCCGATGATCAAGCTGACCGACGAGGTCCGGGCGACGGGTTTCGTCGCCAGGCTGGCCGCGATCCCGTCCTTCGTGGATGCGGTGATCGAACGTCAGAGCCGCAGCCGCCTCATCCCGCCCGGGTTCCTCGTGGACGCGGCGATCGGCTACTTCGACCGGTTGCTCGCCTCGCCCGTGATCGAACCGCTTCGGCTCGACGTCGGTTCGAAGGCGCTGGCCGCGGAGCGGGACACAGCGCTGGACACCCTTGTTCGCCCCGCCCTGGCTCGGTATCGCCGGTTCCTGGCCGAGGATCTGAAGCCGCGCGCGCGGCCCGCCGAGGAACCCGGTTTGTGCTGGCAACCGGGCGGCCTGATGAGGTATGCCGGGCTTATCCGCGCGCACACCACGACCGATCGCTCGGCGCAGGAACTGCACGACATCGGGCTGACGCTGATCACGGATCTGGCAGGTGAGTTCAGGTCCCTCGGGAGCCGCGTCTTCGGCACCACCGAGCTGAGTGAGATCTTCACCCTCCTTCGCACGGACCCCGGGCTGCGCTGGAGCAGCGGTGCGGAGCTGCTGGCCGCGGCCCGAACGGCCATCGAGCGCGCGGAGGCCGCGGCACCCCGGTGGTTCCGGACCACCCCCGCCGAGCGGTGTGAAGTCCGGCCGGTCCCTGACACGGATGCCGATGCGGGCACCATCGCCTACTACGTGGAACCCGCGCTCGACGGTTCCCGTCCGGGCATCTACTACGCGAACACCTCGCAGGCCGGTGAACGGTTCCGCCACGTCAGTGAAGCGGTCGCGTACCACGAGGCGGTGCCCGGCCATCATTTCCAGCTGTCGCTCGCGCTGGGACTCGAACTGCCTCTGCTGCGCAGGATCGCCGATGTGAACTCCTACGTCGAGGGCTGGGGACTCTACGCGGAGCGGTTGGCCGACGAGATGGGGTTGTACTCCGACGATGTGGCCCGGCTCGGAATGCTCACCCAGGACGCGATGCGCGCCGGCCGTCTCGTGGTGGACACGGGGCTGCACGCCCTGGGCTGGAGCAGGCAGCAGGCGGTGGACTACCTCCGGGAGAACACGCCGATGGCGCCGGTGGAGATCGAGGAGGAGATCGACCGCTATGCGGGCTGCCCTGGCCAGGCGTTGTCCTACATGGCCGGGCGGCTCGAGATCCAGCGGATCCGTGCGGCCGCCGAACGCGCGTTGGGTGAGCGGTTCGACGTTCGTGATTTCCATGACGTGGTGCTCGGACATGGGATCCTTCCTCTGCCGGTGCTCGACCGGGTGGTTTCGGACTGGATTACCAGCCGGTAATGTGACGCGCATCAGGTAAGCGCACGCTTAGAACAGAAGGTGGGATCGATGCGGATCGGCACCCAGATCTCGTACTCCGGCGGGTTCGCCGAGAGCGTCAGGGATGTCGTCGAGCTGGAGAAGGCCGGGCTCGACGTCGTCACCGTTCCCGAGGCGTACTCGTTCGACGCGGTGAGCCAGCTCGGCTACGTCGCCGCGAAGACCGAGCGCGTTCAGCTCGCCTCGGGCATCCTCCAGATCTACACGCGGACACCGACGCTGACCGCCATGACGGCGGCCGGTCTCGACTTCGTCTCCGACGGCCGGTTCATCCTCGGCATCGGTGCCTCCGGCCCGCAGGTGGTCGAGGGGTTCCACGGCGTGCGTTACGACGCGCCGCTGGGACGCACTCGCGAGATCGTCGACATCTGCCGTCAGGTATGGCGTCGCGACCGCGTCGTCCACGACGGCAAGCACTACCAGATCCCACTACCCGCCGATCAGGGCACTGGCCTTGGCAAGCCGCTCAAGCTCATCAACCACCCGGTCCGTGAGCGGATCCCCGTGCAGGTGGCTGCGATCGGCCCGAAGAACGTTGCCATGACCGCGGAGATCGCGGAGGGCTGGCAGCCGATCTTCTTCCATCCGGAGCGAGCTTCCGACGTGTGGGGCGATGCGCTCGCCGAGGGGCGGGCGAAGCGCGACCCGTCGCTGGGTGACCTCGATGTCGCCGTCGGAGTACCGGTGGCGATCGGCGAGGACGTGGGGCACATGCTCGACTGGGTGCGCCCCGTCGTTGCTCTTTACGTCGGTGGCATGGGTGCTCGTGGCAAGAACTTCTACAACGAACTCGCCTGCCGCTACGGATATGAGGCTGAGGCCAAGCTGATCCAGGACCTGTACCTCGACGGCAAGAAGGAGGAGGCCGCGGCGGCCGTCCCGGTCGAACTGCTGCAGGCCATCTCGCTGGTCGGCTCCAAGGGCTTCGTGAAGGAACGGCTCGCCGCACTTCGCGAGGCCGGCGTCACCACCCTGCAGCTCACCTTCCTTGAACCTGCCCCCGAGCGACGGGTCGGCGTTGTGAGCGAGCTGCGCGAGCTGCTCAGCTGACCCTGTCGAGGAACAGGAACTCGGTCACGCCGGCGACCGAGAGGATCTGGCGTACTCCGAACGGCATGCTGGTCCGGCGTTCGTCGTGGACGAGCCGGGGCTGGGTCGTCCTGACGACCTGGCCCCGCGTCTCGATCTGGCACCCGCCCGCGGCGAGGACGTTCTTCACCCAGTCCGCGTCCGGCCCGTAGGTCAGTGCGACCACATAGCCGTTCGCCGCGCGGAAGACGTTCACGGGCGTCCGGTAGGTCTTTCCGGACCGCCGGCCCTGGTGAACGATCGTTCCGAGTCCGGCCAATCGCTTGCTCAGCGGTCGTGCGACGTGGTTTGTCGCGACGCGGTTGAACCTGGCCACCCTCTTCGACAGCACCATGCCGAACAGCATGCCCGCCCACGCGTAAAAAATCAACGTGTGATGAATTCGGGTTTGGCCAAGGCTGCGACGTGGAACGCTCCGGTATGCCCGAACTGCCGGATGTCGAAGGTTTTCGCCGGGTCCTCGATGAGCACGCGAAGGGCAAGCGGATCGACGACGTCGTCATCTTGGACGCCGGTGTTCTGCGCGACGTGAGCGCTCGCCGGGTTCGCGGCAAGCTGCGGAACCAGCGCTTCGCGAAGCCGAGGCGGCTGGGCAAGTGGTTGATCGCTCCGGTGTCCGGGAGCCAGGTGACCGTGGTGCTGCATTTCGGCATGACGGGTTCCTTCCAGTGGGCTTCGGCAGGCGATGAGCGCCAGAAGCACGATCGAGTGGTGTTCGTGTTCGATGACGGAGAGCTTCGCTATCGGGACATGCGCAAACTGCAGGGACTCCGCCTGGTGGCCGGAGGCTCCGATCTCGATCGGCTTCTCGCCGAAACCGGACCGGACGCGCTCGACGTTTCGCGGCAGGAGTTTCGTGACCTGCTCGCTGGCCGTCGGCAGCTCAAGCCTCTGCTTGTCGATCAGTCGGTGGTGTCTGGACTGGGTAACCTCCTGGTTGACGAGATCCTCTGGCGCGCCAAACTCAACCCGCGCGTTCCGGCTGGTTCTCTCGACCGCCAGGCTGGTGACGCGCTACACCGGGAGATGCTCAAGGTGTTGCGAGCCGCGGTCAAAGCCGAACGAGTGCCACCTCGCAAGAGCTGGCTCACAGGGCGCCGGGACGAGCCCTCGGGTTCGTGCCCGCGATGCGGCACCACGCTCGAACACGGCCGGGTCGGCGGCCGGGGCACCGTGTGGTGCCCGCGGTGTCAGTCCGGTTGACGTTTCAGTGAATTGGGGTAAGCCGGTGGCATGAACGACAAGGATGACGAGAAAAAGACGGTCAGCCCCGATCCGCCCCTGTCCCCGGATTTCCCCGATGTCCGGCACCCGGACCTGGACATTGGTCCGACCGAGGACGTCGAGACGCCGCCGAACTCCGAAGAGGTCAATCCCGACGAGGGGCTGCCTGAGCCGCCTGACTGACCTGTTGGCGCGGGGTTGTGGGGCAGGGTGCCAAATCGTGTCGGGCGTTCTGGGCGGCGGGGCCGGTGTTCGGTCCGGATCCACCTCCTTCCCTGGGTGATGGCGGATTGTTCGGGTTCATGTGCTGGGTCGCAGCTTGTTCTCGAGAACGGGATGCGGTGGCCGGGGTTGTGGGACTGGACTGACCGCGCCTGCGAGGTGGCGGCGGCCTTCGCGTGGATTTCAAGGGGTGTTGTTCGGGCTGGGTGTGATTCTCCGTTGAGGTTCCGGCCCAGGGGGGCTCAGCGGGCTTTCGTCGTGATGGCCGGTTCGCGCTGCGACTGGGGGCGAGGAGGACGTGGCGGCGGATCGGTTCCCGTGGTGGCGTTTGCCGGCGGTGAGGATGCTTGCTCGCCTTTGCGCTGCTGACTGCGATTCGTTTCGCTCATGCATTCGACTTTGCCCTCGAAGTGCTCCGGAGTGCAAGCCAAGTGCACGAAGTGTCCAGTCGTGGAGCATTTTCTAGGCCATTCGGGTAGATGAAAGGGCAAATCTTCCTTTCGGTAGATGCGGCCACGATCGGAGCCGTCTAGCGTGCGCAGAGGTGGCGACGAATGACGGGCGGCTCCGTACAGGCCCCACTCACGCGGGGTATCCCGGCCGACGGCGCGGATAGCGGGCAGGGCGCTGGGTAGGTCTGGTCGGTGGACGACAAGGACGAGGACGAGACCTGGAAGCAGTTTCAGGACGAAGTCAACACGTCGGCCAGGCAGCTCGAGGGTGGCGGGGAGTCCGTCGGGCACGAGTCGGGTCGGCATATCGTCCGCATCCTGCGGAGTAAGCGAAGCGATCTGTCCGCTGAGGACTACAAGCACATGCGCAAAATGCTCGGTTTCATCCACCGGCACAGCGCACAGAAGCCGTCCGGGGAGGTCAAGGACACGCGATGGCGCTATTCATTGATGAACCGGGGGCACGATCCATTGAAGTGACGGAGGGACGAACCATGGCGGACTTCAAGAAGGGTGACCGCGTCCGCTGGGATGCGGGAAACGAGAGTTCGATCGGGACGGTGGAGAAGAAAATCACCGAGGACACCCACGCCGGCGGACGGCAGGTGCGGGCGTCGAAGGACAACCCGCAGTACTTGGTCAAGAGCGAGAAGTCGGGGCGGACCGCGGTGCATCACCCGGACAAGCTGCACCGAGCGGACTGACCACGCCCCGGGGAGTCCACCGGATGAGCTGGCCGGGGCGGGGACTGCCGGAATGAATGGGTCGCGCTGAGCGGGGTGAGCCTTGGCGTGGGCGGGGGCCCGAGTGGGTTGATCGCGCCTGAGTGAAGGTGCTTGTGGCGTCGGCTGCACGCGGTTGTGCTGGCCGGGCTGGGCGAGGTGCTTGTGGCGTGGGCTGTACCCGGCTGGGGCTGGCCCCGCCGAGTCACCCGGCCGTTAGTGCGGTAGGCGCTGAACCGATCTGCCGCATCGAGTGCGCCGCGGGTCGAACGGCTCGGGGGATACCGAACGGGCTGGCTGCGGAGGATGAGCGGGCTCGCGGAGCGGCTGGCTCCGCCCGGTGAGCTTGTCGCGCCGTGCGGCTGAAAAGGTTCGGGGCGAGGCGGTGCGCGACGGGGCGAGGAGGTGACGGGGCGGGGACGACCGAGACGCAGAGGGGCGTGGGGACGATCGGAGCGCCGAGGTGGGGCGCAGCTGTGGAGTGCGGGGGTGGAGTGCGGGGGCGATCGGGGCGCGGGGAGGGGGTGTGGGGACAACCGGAGCGCCGAGATGGGGCGCAGAGACGGAGCGCGGGGACGGAGCGCGGGGACGGAGCGCGGGGACGGAGCGCGGGGACGGAGCGCGGGGACGGAGCGCGGGGACGGAGCGCGGGGACGGAGCGCGGGGACGGAGCGCGGGGACGGAGCGCGGAGACAGCTGGGGCGAGGGGGCATGGGACACGGAGAGACGGAAGGCCCGCTGGGCCGAGAGTAGCTGGACGCGGACCGCCACCAGCACTTCATCGGTATGCCGCGTATTCGGTGACGAGCCCCCGTCCGGGGGTGTCATCACGCAGGTGGCTCCAGGGCCGCGTGGGGCGGCCGGAGCGGAGAAGTGCGCCCGTGGGGTCGGAGGGGTGCTCGACAGAATCAGCCGGGTTCGACGAGTGTGTTGCGGCGGACGCGTTCTGGGTCGCGATGGGCTGGGGCGCGACCACTGGGCTGGTGGGGGGCCGGGCCGGGGTCGATCGGCGGAACCGGCATCGTCGCGGGGTTTTCGGTGACAGACATCGGTTCACCGTGGTGCTTGATCTCCACCGGCTTGCCCGAAAGCAGTCGGTAGGTCGCGGTGTCGCGGTGGATCTCGACCGCGAAGCGACTTCCCCGGAAGCACATGCGGAACTGGATGCGGTCGAGCGCGGACGGGAGGCGTGGCGCGAAGATCAGGTTGCCGTCGTGATCACGCATGCCTCCGAAACCCGCGACCACACTCATCCACGCACCAGCCAGGGAGGCCATGTGCAGACCATTGCGGACATTGTTGTGCACGTCGTGCAAATCAGTCAGGGCCGCTTCGCCCAGGTAGTCGTAGGCCAGGTCCAAGTGGCCCACTTCGGCGGCGATCACCGACTGGGTGCCCGCGGACAGGGAGGAATCGCGCACGGTGCGGGCCTCGTAGTAGGCGAAGTTGCGCTGCTTCTGCTCGGCGGTGAACGCATCACCACGCAGGTGCAGCGCCAGCACCAGGTCCGCCTGCTTCACGACCTGCTTGCGGTACAGGTCGAAATACGGGTAGTGCAGCAACAGCGGGTAGTTCTCCTGCGGTGTCCCACCGAAATCCCAGTCGAGGTGCTCGGTGAACCCCTCCGACTGCGGGTGCACCCCCAGCTCCTCGTTGTACGGCACATGCATCGACTCGGCAGCCCGGCGCCAGTTCGCCAGCTCCGCTTCGTCCACACCGAACAGCGAAGCGACCTCGGGAACCCGCTCACACGACGCGGCCGCTTCACGGAAATTCCGCTGCGCCATCAGATTCGTGTACACGTTGTTGTCCGCGACCGCCGAATACTCGTCCGGGCCCGTGACACCGTCAATGCGGAAACGGCCGTGGCGGTCGAAATGGCCCAGCGACATCCACAGGCGCGCCGTTTCCAGCAACAGCTCCGTACCGCACTGGCGCTCGAAGTCCGGGTCCTTCGTCGCCCAGTAATAGCGCGCCACCGCGTCGGCGATGTCGGCGCTCACGTGGAACGCCGCGGTCCCCGCGGGCCAGTACGCCGAGCACTCGGCGCCGTTGATCGACCGCCACGGGAACGCCGCGCCCCGCAAACCCAGCGTGCGCGCCCGTTCCCGCGCCTTCGGCAACGTGGAATGCCGCCACCGCAACGCGTCCCGCGCTGCTTCGGGCATGCTGTAGGTCAGGACCGGCAACACGAACGACTCGGTGTCCCAGAAGGCGTGACCGTCATAGCCCGGCCCCGTCAAGCCCTTACCGGGAATCGCGCGGCTCTCACCGCGCGCCCCGGCCTGCAGGATGTGGAACAACGCGAACCGGGTCGCCTGCTGCAGCTCCGGGTCGCCGTCGATCTCGACGTCCGCAGTCTCCCAGAAATCATCCAGGTAAGCGCGCTGCTCGGCCAGCAACCCGTCCCACCCGGTCTGAAAAGCCCCGGCCAGCGCGGCATGGACCTGGGCACGCAACGCCGGCACCGAACGCTGCGCCGACCACCCGTACCCGACGAACTTCGTCACCCGCAGCACCTTGCCCTGCGGCACGTCCACGGCGATGCTCAACCGCGCGAGGTCCGCCTCGGCGAGGATGTCCGTCCGCAACCCGTCCGGCGACTCGATCTGATGATCCATCGCCGTGGCCACCCGCAACCCCGACCGCTTCGTCTGGTGGACCAGCACGGCACGGTAGTCCTCGGCCAGGAAGAACTCCGACTCCAGCGGAGACTGCAGCGCCGCCGCCACCCGCGGATCGTTGCTGTCGGACTCGATCGGCTCGTTCGCCAGCAGATCCGACTGCAGCACCAGCTGCATCTTCCCGTCCAGCGGTTCGACCTCGTAACGGATCGCCACCACGGCGCGCTGCGTGAACGACACCAGCCGCTCGGTCCGCACCCGCACATGACGGCCCGTCGGCGACGCCCACTCGGTCTCCCGCGTGAGAGTGCCGGTGCGGAAGTCCAGCACCCGCTCGTGCGAAGTCGCCGTCCCGTACCGCATGTCGAACGGCTCATCCTCCACCAGCAGGCGGATGATCTTGCCGTCCGTCACGTTCACGACCGTCTGCCCCGCCTCCGGATAGCCGTACCCGGCCTCGGCGTAGGGCAGCTCGTGTTCCTCGTAGAACCCGTTCAGATACGTCCCGGGCAGCCCCCGCGGCTCACCCTCCTCCAGCGTGCCGCGCAACCCGATGTGCCCGTTCGACAAAGCGAAAGTCGACTCGGTGCGCTGCAACTGGTCGACCGCGAGACCGCGCCACCGCAGCTCCCACGGCGCGCATTCGTAACCCCGCGTCACCAGGTTCATGCCTTGTCCCCCAACAACTCCGCGAGATCGTCCACCACCACGTCCGCGCCGCGCTCACGCAAGGCGCCGGCCTGGTCCGCGCGGTTCACCCCGACCACGAAACCGAAGTTCCCCGCCCTGCCCGCCTCCACACCGGCCAGCGCGTCCTCGAACACCGCCGCCCGCGCGGGCTCCACCCCGAGCGCCTTCGCCCCAGCCAGGAACGAATCCGGAGCCGGCTTGCCCCGCAACCCGTCACGGGTGATGACGTTCCCGTCGATCCGCGCCTGCACGAACGGGGTGAACCCGGCGGCATCCAGCACCGCCGACGCGTTCGCCGACGACGTCACCACCGCGATGGCGAGGCCGGCGTCGCGGGCGGCTTCCAAGTACCGGCGCGAACCCTCGTACGGGTTCGGGCCCCGCTCGTCGATGATCCGGAGCACCAGATGATTCTTGCGATTCCCCAGCCCGTGGACCGTGTGCTCGGTCACCGCGTCGTCCGGGCCGCCCTCCGGCAACTCGACATCACGGGAGGACAGAAACGTGCGCACCCCGTCCAGCCGAGGGCGCCCGTCCACATAGCGGGCGTAGTCGGCGTCGGTGAACGGACGGAAGGCGTCCCCGTCCCGTTCGCGCAGAAACTCGTCGAACGTCTTCTTCCAGGCTTCCCGGTGCAGCGCGGCGGTGCCGGTCAGGACACCATCCAGATCGAACAAGCACGCGGTGACGCCCTCGGGCAACCCGATCATGACTGCACCGTACCCGCGAACCGGCACACTCGCCGCCCTCCATGCCGTATAACGACCTATACGGCGCGGTCCGGCGCGTCACCGATGCGGCGCGGCCCCCGGGTGCGGGCGCACGTGATGGATCAGGTCATGGACCGTGGCGTCCGCGAGCCGGTACCGGACGATCCGGCCCGTGCGGTGCCCGGTGACCAGGCCGTGCGCCCGGAGCAACCGCAACGCCTGCGACACCGCGGTGTCCGTCATGCCCGCCACCACGGCCAGGTCCGACACGCAGATCTCCCGCGCGTAGTGGATGCACACCAGCAGGGTCAGCCGCGACGGGTCCGCCAGGACCGCGAACCGCTCGGCCCACTCCCGCACCGCGTCCCGGTCGCCGAGCCCCTTCGACGCCGCCTCGACGGCCGGGCCGTCGATCGCCTGCCGCTCCGCCGCACCTGCCACCCCGGCATCGTCTCATCCGCCCGCGCCCGGCGCGGCTGGCAGGATCGACGCGTGACCGACATCTGCTTCCTCACCACACGCGAACTGCGCGCCGCGCTCGGCGCCCGTGACCTCTCCGCACGCGAAGTCGTCGAGGCCCACCTGCGGCAGATCGAACGGGTCAACGCGGACGTCAACGCCGTCGTCACGCTGGTCGGCGAACAGGCCCTCGCGGAAGCCGCCGCGGCCGACGAACGTGCCGCGCGCGGCGCGGAACTCCCGGCGCTGCACGGTATCCCCGTCGCGCACAAGGACACCCACGACACCGCGGGAATCCGCACCACCTACGGCTCACCCCTGCATGCCCACCACGTGCCGGAGCGTGACGAACTGGTCATCGAGCGCATGCGGGCCGCAGGCGTCATCACGCTGGGCAAGACCAACGTTCCGGAATTCGCCGCCGGATCGCATACCTTCAACCCGGTCTTCGGCGCGACGCGCAACCCCTACGATCCGGCGCGGTCGGCGGGCGGCAGCAGCGGCGGGGCCGCGGCGGCACTGGCCAGCGGGATGCATCCGCTCGCCGACGGCAGCGACCTCGGCGGTTCGCTGCGCAACCCGGCGTCGTTCTGCAACGTCGTCGGATTCCGGCCATCGCCGGGGCGCGTGCCGTCCTGGCCGGCACCGCTGGGCTGGACCGGGCTGAGCACCGCCGGACCGATGGCGCGGACCGTCGCCGACGCGGCACTCCTGCTCTCGGTCCTCGCCGGGCCGGACCCCCGCTCGCCGATCGCGCTCGACGAACCGGGGGAGACGTTCGCGCGGCCGCTGGACACCGACGTCCGGGGACTGCGTGTCGCGTGGTCGCCCGACCTCGGCGGCGCTGTCCCGGTGGAACCCGAGGTCGCGGCCGTGGTGGAGGCTTCGGCGGACGTGCTGGCCGATCTGGGCTGCGCCGTCGAGCGGGCGTGCCCGGACTTCACCGGCGCGGACGAGGCGTTCCGGATCCTGCGGGCCTGGCAGTTCGCCGTGAAATTCGGGCCGATGCTGGACACCGCCGGTGACCGGCTCAAGGACAGCATCCGGTGGAACACCGAGGAGGGCCTGCGGCTGTCGGGCACCGACCTCGGGCGCGCGGAGGTGCTGCGCACGGAGCTGTTCCACCGGTTCCGCGAGTTCTTCGGCCGCTACGACTTCCTCATGCTCCCGGTCAGCCAGGTGCCGCCGTTCGACAGCGCGCTGGAGTACCCGACGACGGTCGCGGGGACGGCCATGGAGACTTACCTGGACTGGATGCGCTCGGCCTACTACGTCACCGTCAGCGGCTCCCCGGCGCTGTCGGTGCCCGCCGGGTTCACGCCGGACGGGCTGCCGGTGGGGGTGCAGATCGTCGGGCCGCACCGCGCGGACTTCGCCGTCCTGCAGCTGGGGCACGCGTTCGAGCAGGCCACGCAGACGGCGCGGCGCAGGCCGGCGCTCGCGTGACGGTCAGAACTGCAGCCACCCCACCGCGGACGCGATGATCAGCGCCGCGATCAGCACCGCGAGCACGACCGCGATCACGATCGTCACCACGGGCGTAGCCTTCGGCGGTTTCTGCTGGTGGTGCGACAGGCCCGAGGTCTGGGCCGAATCGGGCGGGGTGTCGCCAGGCGCGACGCCGCCACCCGGTTCCAGGCCCGGCGTCCGGGCAGGATCCGGGTCCGGGGGCGTGGCCGTCCCGGAGGCGGGATCCGGCTCCGACGCGTGACTGGCGCCGGGGTTCACCGGGTCGCCGGTACGCGGGCCCGTGCCGGGCTGTCCCGGTTGGCCGGGAGCGGGGTCCGTGGACTCGGCGTAGGTGCCGGGTCGCCTCGGGTGGGGGCTGTCGCCGGGTGTGCTTGGCCGCGCCGGGCGGCCGGGAGCCGGGTCCGTGGACTCGGCGTAGGGGCCGGGCGCCGGGCCGGGACGTGGGTCGGCCATCGCACCGTCGGGAGCGGAGTGGCTGGTGGGGCGGGCGGACCGCGGATCGGGACTGCTCATCGGGATCACCCTTCGGATCACACCGTCTCGGCCGTCGAGACGTCGAACGACAGGCCCTTGTCGCCGGCGCCCACGCGGACATGCGCGCCGGGGGACAGTTCGCCGCGCAGCATCATCCGTGACAGCGGGTTGTCCACCTCGCGCTGGATCGTCCGCCGCATCGGGCGGGCGCCGAACTCGGGCTGGTAGCCGGCCTTCGCGAGCCACCCCACGGCCTCCGGCGAGAACTCCAGTGTGATGTCCTGCGCGTGCGCGCGCCGCTTCGTCTGGTCCAGCATCAGCTCGGTGATCCGCTCCAGCTGCCCGGCCTCCAGCTTCCGGAACACGATGATCTCGTCGATCCGGTTCAGGAACTCCGGCCGGAACGACTCCCGCAGCCGCCGCATCAGGCGTTCCCGCAACGGGCCCTCCGTGTCGGACCCCTGAGCCGGGGCGAACCCGAGCGCGCCCTGCGTGCTGCTGGCGATCAGCTCCGACCCGATGTTGCTCGTCATGATCAGCACCGTGTTGGTGAAGTTCACCGTGCGCCCGCGGCCATCGGTGAGCCGTCCGTCTTCGAGCACCTGCAGCAGCGTGTTGAAGATCTCCGGATGGGCCTTCTCGATCTCGTCGAACAGCACTACCGAGTAGGGCCGCCGCCGTACCGCCTCCGTGAGCTGGCCGGCCTCCTCGTAGCCGACGTAACCCGGGGGAGCGCCGATCAGCCTGCTGACCGTGTGCCGCTCGCCGTACTCCGACATGTCCAGCCGGATCATCCGTTCCTCGTCACCGAACAGCGCCGACGCCAGAGCCCGCGCCAGTTCGGTCTTGCCGACCCCGGTCGGCCCGAGGAACAGGAAACTGCCGTAGGGCCGGTGCGGCGGCGCGAACCCGGCCCGCGACCGGCGGACCGCCTCGGCGACCGCGTCGACGGCCTCCTCCTGCCCGATGACCCGCTCGTGCAAGTGCTCCTCCAGCCGCAGCAGCCGGTCGCGCTCGTCCTCGGTGAGCTGGCTGACCGGCACACCGGTGAGCCGTGAGATCACCTCGGCGATGTCCTCCGGGGTCACCTCCTGCACCCCCGACGGCCGGCCGTCGGTGTCCGCGGTGCGCAGCCGGTCACGCAGCTCCGTGATCTCGTCGCGAAGCGCCGACGCCCGCTCGAAGTTCTCCGCCGCCACGGCCTGGTCCTTGTCCCGGGACAGCTCGTCCAGCCGGGCCTGCATCTCGCGCACGTCGTGGGGGCGCCGCCCGGACCGCAGCCGCACCCGCGCCCCCGCCTGGTCGACCAGGTCGATCGCCTTGTCCGGCAGGAACCGCTCGGTCAGGTAGCGGTCCGACAGGTCCGCCGCGGCGGTCAGGGCCTCATCGGTGAAGCGGACCTGGTGATGCGCTTCGTACCGGTCGCGCAGACCGTGCAGGATCGCGATCGTGTCCTCGACCGAGGGCTCGGGCACCAGGATCGGCTGGAAGCGCCGCTCCAGCGCCGGATCGTTCTCGATGTGCTTGCGGTACTCGTCCAGTGTCGTCGCGCCGACGATGTGCAGCTCGCCGCGCGCGAGTGCGGGCTTGAGCATGTTGCCCGCGCCCATCGACCCCTCCGACGCGCCGGCGCCGACCACCGTGTGCAGCTCGTCGATGAACACGATCAGCTCGTCGCGGTGGCGGCGGATCTCCTCCAGGAGGGTGGTCATGCGCTCCTCGAAATCACCGCGGTAACGCGTGCCCGCGACCATCGCGGTCAGGTCCAGCAGCACGACACGGCGCCGGGCGAGGAGGTCGGGTACGTCGCCGTCGCAGATGCGCTGCGCCAGACCTTCGACGATCGCCGTCTTCCCGACGCCCGGTTCGCCGATCAGGACCGGGTTGTTCTTCGTGCGGCGTGAGAGCACCTCGACGGTCTGCTCGATCTCGGAGTCGCGTCCCACGACCGGGTCGACGTTGCCCTCGGCGGCCTCCGCCGTGAGGTCGCGCCCGTACTGGTCGAGGGTCGGGGTATCGGTGCGCGGCGGCTGCTGCTGTTGTTCGGGTCGGCCGCGCGAGGGGCCCTGCGCGGCCCCCTGGAACGCCTCCGGCGTCACCCCGGCCTGCGCGAGGATCCGTCCCGCCGTCGAGTCCGGGTTGGCCACCAGCGCCAGCAGCAGGTGCTGGGGCCCGATGTAGGTGGAGCCGAGGGTGCGCGCGATACCGTGCGCGTCCAGCAGCGCCCGCTTGGCGCCCGGTGCGATCATGGTCGGTGTCGTCCGTTCACCGGTGCCTGCGCGGTGACCCTCGATCTGCCGGGCGATCTCGTCCGGTTTGGCCCCGGCGCTCTCCAGCAGCCGGCGCGTCGGCGATGCCTGTGTGGCGGCCCAGAGCAGCTGTTCGGTGTCGACGTCGGTGCGGCCCTGCTCGGCGGCCTGTTCCGCGGCGCGCGCCACGAGCTCGCGGGCCTGGTCGGACATGAGCCGCGTGATGTCGACGGCGTTGGGCCGCCTGCTGGGCACGGCGTTGCCGAAGAACTGCGCGAGGAACTGGTCGAACGGACTGCCGGGGCCGCCCGCGAAAAAGCCGGTCATGTCGGGGTCGCTCCTTAGCCGGGGGTACCGCGTCAGGTGCGCGCCCGGGCGCGAAAGCACCGTCCACTGCGGACAGATCTGGTTCCCGCCCGGTGCCGGGCACCGTGGACGGCTACCCGGGTGCGGCCGGTGCGAAACGACGCGTCAGGGCTCTTCGGTGAGCTTTTCCCGCAGCTGCTGCAGGGTCTGCGCGAGCAGACGCGACACGTGCATCTGGGAAATGCCGACGCGCTTGGCGATCTGCGTCTGCGTCATGTTGCCGAAGAAGCGCAGCATCAGGATCGTGCGTTCGCGGGGAGCCAGTTCGCGCAGCAGTGGTTGCAGCGCCTCGTGGTTCTCCACCGTCTCGAGGCCGTAGTCGTTCTCGCCGAGGGTGTCGGCCAATGACGCGGCCTCGTCATCCTCACCGGCGGGTTTGTCGACCGAGACGGCGTAGTAGGCATTGCCCGCCTGCAGGCCCTCGCTCACTTCGTCGGGGGTCAGCTCCAGCTCGCGCGCGATCTCGGTCGGGGTCGGCGCGCGGCCCAGCCGCTGGCCGAGTTCGCTGCTGGCCTGCCCGATCTGCAAGTGCAGCTCCTTGAGCCGCCGCGGAACCCGCACCGACCAGCTGGCGTCGCGGAAGTGACGGCGGACCTCGCCCATGATCGTCGGCACGGCGAAGGACAGGAAATCGGTGCCCCGCTCCGGTTCGAACCGGTCGACCGCGTTGATCAGGCCGACCCGCGCCACCTGCAGGAGGTCCTCGTACGCCTCGCCGCGTCCGCTGAACCGGCGGGCGATGTGCTCGGCCACCGACAGGTACTGCGTCACAAGCGCGGTCCGCACCTGTTCACGGCCCGGCTCACCGGGCGCGATGGCCGCCAGGTCGGCGAAGGTGGGGGCGTTGCCCGCCGAGGAGTCGTTGTCCTCGACGGTGCCCGCAAGGCGCGTCTCAGCCAACGTCCCGGTACTCCCCGCTGCCTCGTTCCGACCTGGTCATGGCCCGGGCTACCCCGTACTGCCGGATGCCACACCTGGTTGCTCCGCGCGGCCGCGGGGAACCCTCCGCGCACAACCGGACGAAGGAGGTCGATCCATGGCTGAGCAGACCACGGGACGGGCGCCGCTGGCCCAGGGTTTCGCGTTGCTGGTCGGTGTCGTGTTCCTGGTGCTGGGCATCGGGGGGTTCGCCACGTCGGGCGAATTCCTCGGGTTCCACACCGGAACGTTGCTCAACGTGCTGCGCACCGCGGTCGGGCTGCTCGCGCTGGTGGCCGTGTGGAAGGGACCGTCCGCCCGCATCCTCGGGCTGGTCGTCTTCTTCGGACTGCTGGGAATCACCGTGTGGGGCGTGCTTTCCGCGGGCACCGGCAACCCGGAGGACGTCCGCCGCATCTTCGATCCGCACTGGGCCGACAACGCGCTGCACGGCGTGCTCGCGGTGCTGGGACTGGTGATCTTCCTGCTGCCCGCACGGACGAGGACCGCGGAACGCGTGTGATGTCACGGACAGTAGCAGCACTGCGGAGCGTGTTTAGTTCTTCTGCTCGGGTGAAAGTAGAAACGCATGACACGGGCAGAGGGCGATCCGCTGCGGATACTGACCTGGCACGTACACGGGTCCTGGACCGGTTCCTTCGTACGCGGGCGGCACGAGTATCTCCTCCCGCTGCTGCCGGAGGGCGGTGCGTGGGGGAGGGGCCGCTGCGGCCGGGACTGGCCGGGTGCCCGCGAGGTGGGCCCGGACGAGCTGCGCGACGCCGACCTCGACGTGGTCGTCCTCCAGCGCCCGGACGAGATCGAGCTGACCGAGCGATGGACCGGCCGCAGGCCGGGCCGGGACGTGCCGGCGGTGTTCGTCGAGCACAACACGCCGACCGGTGACGTGCCGCGGACCCGGCACCCGCTGGCGGAGCAGGACGCGATCCCGGTCGCCCACGTGACCCATTTCAACCACCTGATGTGGGACACCGGTCACGCACCGTCCACGGTCGTCGAGCACGGCGTGGTCGACCCCGGCGAGCTCTACACCGGGGAGGAGGCCGCCATCGGGCTCGTCATGAACGAGCCGGTGCGGCGGGGACGCGCGGTGGGCACCGACCTGCTGCCGGTGTTCGCCGACGTCGCCCCGCTGCACGTGTGGGGCATCGGGGTGGACCGGCTCGACGGGCATTTCGGCCTGGGAGAACGGCTGCGGCCCCGTGGCGATCTGGGCCAGCACGCCCTGCACGCGGGGCTGGCGCGATGCCGGGTCTACCTGCACACGCCGCGGTGGACCTCGCTGGGCCTGTCGCTGATCGAGGCGATGCACCTGGGCATGCCGGTGGTGGCGGTGGCCAGCACCGAGGCGTCCCGGGCGGTGCCACCCGAGGCGGGTGTCGTCTCGGCGGACGTGAACGAGCTGGTGCGCGCGGTGCGGGACCTGATCGAAGACCCCGAACTGGCGCACCGGATGGGCAAGCAGGCGCGGGAACACGCGCTGGCGAGCTACGGCTTGGACGGATTTCTCCGGAACTGGGACGTCCTGCTCGGCCGGGTGACGAGTGGAGGTAGCGCATGAAGATCTCGATGGTGTCGGAGCACGCCAACCCCTTGGCCGTGCTGGGCGAGGTGGACGCGGGCGGGCAGAACCTGCACGTCGCGGAACTGTCGGCCGCGTTGTGCCGTCAGGGCCACGAAGTCACCGTCTACACCAGGCGGGACGATCCGGCGCAGCCGGAGAAGGTCCGCGCGCCGGGCGGGTACCGGGTCGTCCACGTGCCGGCCGGGCCCGCGAAGCACCTGCCCAAGGACGAGCTGCTGCCGCACATGACCGAGTTCGGCCGTTACCTGGCGCGCGCGTGGCGGCGCGACACCCCGGACGTGGTGCACACGCACTTCTGGATGTCCGGGCTGGCCGCGCTGCTGGCCACGCGGGGCACCGACATCCCAGTGGTCCAGACCTTCCACGCCCTCGGTGCGGTGAAGAAGCGTTACCAGGGCGCGGCGGACACCAGCCCGCCGGAACGCCTCCAGCTGGAGCGGCTGATCGGCAAGAACGCTTCGCGGGTGGCGGCCACCTGTTCCGACGAGGTCTTCGAGCTGGCGCGGATGGGTGTGCCTCGATCCCGGATGTCGATCGCCCCGTGCGGGGTGGACCTGGACCGCTTCATCCCCGACGGCGAGGTGGCGCCGCGCGGCGACCGGCACCGCATCGTCAGTGTCGGCAGGCTCGTCCCGCGCAAGGGGTTCGCGACGGCGATCGCCGCGCTGCCCACGGTTCCCGGCGCCGAGCTGGTCATCGCCGGCGGCCCCGGCGAGGGGAAGCTGGCCGACGACCCGGAGGCGCGGCGGCTGCGTGAGCTGGCCGAGAAGCTCGGGGTCGCCGACCGGGTGCGGCTGCTGGGGCAGGTGTCGCGGGACGAGATGCCCGCGCTGCTGCGCTCGGCGGACCTGGTCGTGTGCACACCGTGGTACGAGCCGTTCGGCATCGTGCCGCTGGAGGCGATGGCGTGCGGGGTGCCGGTGGTCGCGGCCGCGGTCGGCGGCCTGATCGACACCGTCGTCGACGGCGTCACCGGCGAGCTGGTGCCGGCGCAGCGGCCGGAGGCGCTGGCGGTGACCATGCGCCGCTTGCTGGGCGACCCGGCCCAGCGTGAGGCGTACGGCATCGCGGGATGCGACCGCGCGCGGTCGCGGTACTCGTGGGACCGGATCGCGATCGACGTCCTGCGGATCTATGAGAAGACCTTCCAGGACAGGGCGGCCGGCGTTCCCGTCGTACCGGACACGGCGGCGACCCTGGACGCGGCGGGGAGCCGGGCGTGAGGTGCACGGCCCCCTCGGCAGCGAGGCCGAGGGGGCCGTCTCGCGTCACGTGAGCTTGTTGACGGCGGACTGCGCCTTGCCCTTGACCGTGCCCACGGCGTTCTGCGTCGGCGAGTAGGTCGCGTAGAGGGCGGGGTCGGGTTTGGGTGCGGTGCCGGGGCCGCCGAGGGCTTCGGGGTCCATGAGGTATTCGATGCGGTCTTCTCCGGTGGCCCAGCCGCCTTTGTTGCCGTCGGGTCCGTCGGAGAGGTGCCAGATGGTGTTGTTGTGGGTCTGGTCTTCCACGTCGAACAGGTCGTTGGGGGCGATGTCGGATTCCAGGCCGTCGGCCTGGAGTTCTTCGATGGCGCGCAGCCACTGTTTCTGGTGCACGGTGTCGCGGGCGAGGTTGAACTTGAGCATGTCCTTCACGCCCGGATCGTCGGTCATGTTGTACAGCCGGGCGGTCTGCAACCGGCCCTGCGCCTCGGCGGCGGCGTTGGCCCGGAAATCGGCCAGCAGGTTACCGGAGGCCACGATGTACTTACCGTTCCACGGGGTGCCGTTGGAATCGGCCGGTACCGCCCCACCGCCGCTGACGATCGCCTGCTGCGGGTCCATCCCGCCCAGCACCGCCGCCATCACCGGATCCTTCGCCGCCTCGGCCGTCGCGGTGGCCGGAGCACCCTCGAGCAGGCGGGCGACCATGGTGGCCAGCATTTCGACGTGACCGATCTCCTCGGTCGCGGTGTCCATGATCAGATCCTTGTACTTGCCCTCGATACGACAGTTCCAGCCCTGGAACAGGTACTGCATCGTCACCGTCATCTCACCGTAGGCACCCCCGATCAACTCCTGCAGCTTGCGCGCGTACAACGGATCCGGCCCCGCCGGCTTCGCCTCGAACTGCAACATCTTCGTATGACGGAACACAGATTTCTCCTCGGGAAGTAGGGAAAGGTCGCGCTGGTCCTGCACGCAGACGAGGGCTTCCCCCTGATCTCCCGGATATTCGTGCGACTTGCGGAGGATGCATGAGGAACACCTCGCCAACCTGCCGGGGGCACTGGCGCTGACGGTCAACGACCTCGCGCCGGCGGACGCGACCGCCGCCGCGGGGACGAGTGCGAGCGGGTCGGCCGCGCTGGAGGCGAAGGCCCTGGTCGAGCGGCGTCCCACGCTCACCCGGTCGGTCGCGGTACACCTGACCGGCACGGGTTCGGGCGCGGTGTCGCGGATTCTCGGCGAACGGGGCGGACGGCTCGGCACCCTCACCGCGGCGCTCGACGAGAGGGAGCGGGCGGCGTTCGCGGAGCTGGCCGGGAAGCTGCTCACCGCAGCCTACGGCCAGCTCCCGGAAGCCGGCCGCCTGTGCCGCCTGTGCGACCGGGCCGCGTGTCTGGCCGGAGGCGCGGCGTGCCCGGTGGGAGCCGCGTGCCGGGCCCGGGAGGGCGCCGGTGAGCGGTGAGCTCCTGGCGCTCGCGTCGGCGTTGTGCTTCGGCGTCGCGCATTTCGTCAACGGGGTCCTTTCGCGGCGCGCGGCCGGGTTGACCGTCTCCCTCTGCGCCCAGCTCGATGGCACCGCCGTCACCCTGGTCGTCGCGAGCGTGTGGTCGGCTCCCGGCTCCGGCGGGCTGGGGCGTCCTCTCCGGCGTCGGCACGGGGATCGGCGTCGGGTTCCTCTACCGGGCCATGAGCCGGGACGCGCTGAGCGTCGTGGTGCCGGTCAGTGACGTCGGGGCCGTCGCGCTGCCCGTGATCGCCGGACTGGCTTTCCTCGGGGCGCGGCCGGGCCCGATGGCGATCGCCGGGATCTGGCTCGTTTCCGGTATCCCCGTCGTGCTCGCGTTGCTCTTCCTGGGTGAACGCCTCGACCGCAAGCAAACCCTGGGTATCTGCGGCGCGGCCGCGTCACTGGCCCTGCTCGCCCTGGCGTAGGAAGAACTACCTCCGCAGCGTTTCGAAGTGGCGACGCCGGGTAGGAGCAGTGCATGCGCAGGCATGCCGTCGTGACGGGAGGAGCGGGGTTCGTCGGCTCCCACCTGTGCGAGCGGCTGCTCACCCGCGGGACCACGGTCACCTGCGTCGACAACTTTTCGACCGGTGACCTCGGAAACGTCCTGCACCTCGACGGCGAACCCGGCTTCGCTTGCCGCGAAGCCGATGTTTCGCGCGGGTGCGACGTGCCCGGCCCGGTCGACCTGGTGATGCACCTGGCCAGTCCCGCTTCGCCGCGTGACTACGAACGCCTGCCGATCGAGACCCTGCAGACGGGTTCCGCCGGCACCAACCACGCCCTCGACCTCGCGCGGCAGCACGGCGCGCGGTTCGTGCTCACCTCGACCAGCGAGGTGTACGGCGACCCGCGGGAACATCCGCAGCGCGAGACCTACTGGGGCAACGTGAACCCGGTCGGTCCGCGCAGCGTCTACGACGAGGCGAAGCGGTACGCCGAAGCGCTCACCGCGGCTTACCGTCGTGCCCACGGGGTGAACACCGGCATCGCGCGCCTGTTCAATACCTACGGGCCACGGATGCGCGCCGACGACGGGCGCGCGATCCCCACGTTCATCCGGCAGATCCTCACCGGCGAACCGGTGACCGTCGCCGGCGCGGGTACCCAGACCCGGTCCCTGTGCTACGTGGACGACACCGTCGACGGCCTGATCGCGCTGGCGGACAGCGATCTTCCCGGACCGGTCAACCTGGGCAATCCGCACGAACTCGCCATCCGGGACTTGGTGAGGGAAATCCAGCGGCTGGCCGGGACGAGCGTGCCGGTGCGCGGCGTTCCCGCCCCGGTGGACGATCCGCGGCGGCGCTGTCCCGACATCGCTGTCGCGCAACGGGAACTGGGCTGGTCACCGCGCGTGGACCTGGACGAGGGCCTGCGCCGGACGATGGAGTGGTTCGCCCCGTCGCGTTTGGACGCGGAGTAGCAGGGGTAGCGGTAAGTAGCGGCAGCAACGGGCAGAACGGAGGTGGCCGGAGTGCGGGTCCTCGGGATCAACGCGGTGTTCCACGATCCGGCCGCCGCGCTCGTGGTGGACGGCCGGATCGTGGCCGCCGCCGAGGAGGAGCGGTTCAGCCGCCGCAAGCACGGCAAACGGCCGGTGCCGTTCGCCACCTGGGAACTGCCCGAGCAGGCGGCCCGGTGGTGCCTGGCCGAAGCCGGGCTCGAACCCGGTGACCTGGACGCCATCGGTTACTCCTACGACCCGGACCTGGTCGACCACGACCTCGACGGCGTCGACCCGGGCTGGGAGGAGCTGCGCACCACGTACGCGCGCCGGGCCCCGGACTTCCTGAAGACCGCCTTGCCCGGTCTGGATCCGGAGCGGGTGCGGTTCGTCCGCCACCACGTCGCCCACGCCGCGTCGAGCGGACTGGCCGCTCCGTTCGGGGACGCCGCCGTGCTGGTCGCCGACGGGCGCGGCGAGGCGAGTTCCTACCTGGCCGGTGAGTACCGTGACGGCAAGCTGGTCGAGCTGGCTGCGCAACGGCTTCCGCACTCGCTCGGGCTGCGCTACGAGGATCTCACCGAGCACCTCGGTTTCGCGCGCTCCAGCGACGAGTACAAGGTGATGGCACTGGCCTCGTACGGAAAACCGCGCTTCTCCGGCGCGCTGGGCGAGTCGATCGCCGCGACGGGTGACGGCGGTTTCCGTGCCGCGCCAGTGGATCTGTCCCGCTTCGCGCCGCGGCGGGAACCGGGTGCGGACTTCCGGCCCGAGCACGCCGATCTCGCCGCGAGCATGCAGCAGCGGATCGAGCTGGTCCTGCTGGACCTCGCGCGGTGGCTGTCCGAGCAGACCGGGCAGGACAGGCTGACGATGGCGGGCGGGATCGCGTTGAACTGCGTGGCCAACACCCGCCTGCGCGCCGAGGGGCCGTTCGGCGACCTCTGGGTGCAGCCCGCCGCGGGCGACGCGGGGACCGCACTGGGCGCGGCGCTGCATCTCGCCGCGGAGCTGGGGGAGCCCGCCGCGCCCATGACCGGCGCCGACCTGGGGCGCGGGTTCACCGACGCCGAGATCCAGCGCGCACTGGCCGCGGCCCGCCTGCCCTACGAGCGCCCGGACGATATCGCCGCAACCGTGGCGCAGGCCCTGGCGGACGACGAGATCGTGGCGTGGTTCCAGGGGCGCGCCGAGCTCGGCCCGCGTGCGCTGGGACACCGGTCGCTGCTGGCGCATCCCGGTCACCAGCGGAACCTGGAGCGGCTCAACGACGTCAAGGGACGTGAGCAGTTCCGCCCGGTGGCGCCGATGGTGCACGCCGGGCGGGCGCACGAGCTGTTCGAGCGCGGCCCGGTGCCCAGTCCGTACATGCTCTTCGTGCACGACGTCCGTCCGGAGTGGAGGGACCGGATTCCCGCGGTGACCCATGTGGACGGTACCGCGCGGATCCAGACCGTGGACGAGCGTGACGAGCCGCTCGTCGCGCGGATGCTGGCGGAGTTCGCCGCCCGCACCGGGATTCCGGTGGTGGTCAACACGAGCCTGAACACCGCCGGCCGCCCGATGGTCGATTCGCCGCGGGACGCACTGGAGTGCTTCGGGTCCAGTCCGGTCGACCTGCTCGCGATCGGGCCGTTCGTCGTGCGGAGGCCCGCATGACCGCCTACACCGTGGTTGTCCCGACGACAGGGCGGGACAGCCTGCGAACCCTGGTGTCCGCGCTGGACCACGGGATGGGGCCGCGCCCGGCCGAGCTCATCCTCGTCGACGACCGCCCCGTGCCGGGGGACCTGCCGCTGCCGGAGGTCACCGTGCCGGTGCGCGTGCTGCGGTCCGGTGGCCGTGGCCCGGCGGCGGCCCGCAACACCGGCTGGCGTGCCGCGGACACCCCGTGGATCGCGTTCCTCGACGACGACGTGCGCCCGACCGCCGACTGGCCCTCCCGGCTGGAGACCGACCTGGCCACGCTGCCGGACGACGTGGCGGCGTCGCAGGGCCGCATCGTGGTTCCCGCTCCGACCGGCGGGCGCCGCCCGACCGACGAGGAGCGCGACACCGCCGGGCTGGCCACCGCGGAATGGATCACGGCGGACATGGCCTACCGGCGCGACGTGCTCGCCGCCGTCGGCGGTTTCGACGAGCGTTTCCCGCGCGCGTTCCGCGAAGACGCCGACCTCGCGTTGCGCGTACGGCAGGCCGGATGGCGCCTGGACCACGGCCTGCGCACGACACTGCACCCGGCCCGCCACGGTGGCTTCTTCGCGAGCGTGCGCGCGCAGCGCGGCAACGCCGACAACGCGCTCATGCGGCGCAAGTTCGGTCCACAGTGGAGGGAGATGGCCTGCGAGGGCCCGGGGCGGCTGGGCAGGCACGCCCTCACCACCCTCAGTGGCGTCGCGGCCTTCACCTTCGCCGCCGCCGGAAAACGCACTTCCGCCGTGCTCTCGGGTGCGGCCTGGCTCGCCCTGACCGCGGAGTTCGCGTCGCGCCGCATCCTGCCGGGACCGAAGGACCCGCGGGAGATCGCGAAAATGGCCGTCACGAGCGTGCTGATCCCGCCCGCGGCGCTGCGTCACCGCCTCACCGGGGAGGTGCGCGTCCGTCGTCCACGACCGGCGGCCAAGGCGGTGCTGTTCGACCGCGACGACACCCTGATCCACGACGAGCCGTACAACAACGATCCGAAGCTGGTCCGCCCGGTTCGCGGCGCCGAGGACGTACTGCGCCGCCTGCGGGCCGCGGGCGTTCCGGTGGGCGTGGTGAGCAACCAGTCCGGCGTGGCGCGCGGTCTCATCACCCCCGGGGAACTGGCCGCCGTCAACGCCCGCGTCGAGGAGCTGCTCGGCCCGTTCGGCACCTGGCAGGTGTGCGTGCACGCCGACGGCGACGGCTGCTGCTGCCGCAAGCCGAAGCCCGGCCTGGTGACGCGGGCGGCGATGGCGCTGGGCGTCCATCCGGAGGACTGCGTCGTCATCGGCGACATCGGCGCCGACGTCGAGGCGGCCCACGCCGCGGGTGCGCGAGCCGTTCTGGTGCCGACCCCGCGGACACGGGAGGCGGAAATCGAGGCCGCGCGGCGCGACGCACGGGTCGCGGGGGATCTGACCGGGGCGGTCGCTCTGGCGATGGGGGACCGGGCGTGGTGATTTCACGGGTTCTGGTCGCACGGCTGGACAACGCGGGCGACGTCCTGCTGTCCGGGCCGCTGGTGCGCGCGGTGGCGGACACGGCGGACCGGGTCACGTTCCTGGCCGGACCACACGGGCGCGCCGCTGCCGAGCTGCTGCCCGGCGTCGACGACGTCGTCGAATGGTGCGCGCCGTGGATCGATCCGCGCCCGCCCGCGGTGACCCCCGCCCATCTGGACGAGCTGCGTGCGCACATCCGCGCCGCGCGACCGGACACGGCGCTGATCGTGACCTCGTTCCACCAGTCGCCGCTGCCGCTGGCGCTGGTCCTGCGTGAGTGCGGGGTGCCGTGGATCGGCGCGATCTGCGAGGACTACCCGGGTTCGTTGCTGGACCTGCGGCACCGCGTCGAGGGCGATCCGCCCGAGGCCGAGCGGGCCCTGTCGCTGGCCAGGGCCGCCGGGTTCGAACTGCCACCGGGGGACGACGGGCGCCTGGCCGTGCGCCGCCCGCTGCCGGATGTTTCCGGCCTGGTGGGCGAGCCGGGGTACGTGGTGGTGCACCCGGCGGCGTCCGTGCCCGCCCGCCAGTACCCCGCCGAGCACAACGCGGAGGTCGTCCGGCTGCTCGCCGCGTCCGGGCACCGGGTCGTCGTCACCGGCGGCCCGTCCGAACGGGAACTGACCGCCCGGGTCGCCGGAGACCACGGGCTCGACCTCGCGGGCAGGACCGATCTGCACGGCCTTGCCGCCGTGCTCGCGGGGGCGCGCGTGACCGTCGCCCCCAACACCGGGCCCGCGCATCTGGCCGCGGCCGTCGGCACCCCCGTGGTGTCGCTGTTCGCGCCCGTGGTGCCCGCCGCCCGGTGGGCCCCCTACGGGGTGCCGCTCGTCGTGCTCGGCGACCAGCACGCGCCGTGCCGCGACACCCGGGCGAGGACGTGTCCCGTGCCCGGCCACTCGTGCCTGGGCGGGGTCGCGCCCGACGACGTCGTGCGGGCCGTGGAAAAACTAGGAGGTGCAGCGTGATCGAAGAGAGGTTCGTGGCTCTGGCCACGACCATGCGGGACCTGACCACGCTGGCACCGAGGATCGAGGCGTGGGGTCGTCACCTCGCCGAGGTGCTCGGGGCCGGCGGCCGCCTGCTCGCCTGCGGCAACGGGGGCAGTGCCGCCGAGGCGCAGCACCTGACCGGTGAACTGGTCGGCCGCTTCGTCAGCGACCGGCAGCCGCTGTCGGCGATCGCGTTGCACGCCGACACCTCGGCCGCGACGGCGATCGTGAACGACTACGGCGACCACGAGGTGTTCGCCCGTCAGGTGCGCGCCCACGGCCGCCCCGGTGACGTGCTGGTCTCGCTGTCGACCAGCGGGCGCAGCCAGAACGTGTGCGCCGCCGCGAAGACCGCGCACGAACTGGGCCTGACGACCTGGGCCTTGACCGGGCCGGGACCGAACGCGCTGACCTCCGCCAGCGACGACGCGGTGATGATCGACGCGCCCAGCACCGGGACCGTGCAGGAGGCACACCTCGCGGTGATCCACGGACTCTGCGCGGCCCTCGACGAAGCGCTCGGGGTGCCCACGTGAGCGAGCTTGCGAGCGAACCGTCAAACACCATGCTCGTCGACGTGATGACGCTGCCGCGGCTTGCCGCGACCGGAGAGGAGACGGCATGAGCGGGCCGCTGGTGGTGGTCGGGGACACGCTGCTCGACATCGACGTCGACGGCAGTGCCGACCGGTTGTGCCCGGAGGCGCCGGTGCCGGTGGTCGACGTCGGTCGCGAATGGCACCGGCCGGGTGGCGCGGGACTTGCCGCGCGCCTGGCGGCCCGGTCGGCGACGGACGTCGTGCTGGTCACCGCGCTCGGTGACGACGAGGGCGGCGCGCGGCTGACCCGGCTGCTGGCCGGTGAGGTCGAGTTGTGCGCGCTGCCCCTGGAGGGTGAGACCGTCCGCAAGACCCGCATCCGCGCGGCGGGGCAGTCCGTCGTGCGCCTGGACCACGGGGACGGCCGGGCCGTCCACGGGCCACTCGACGAGCGCGTGGTTTCCTTGCTGCGCAGTGCTTCCGCGATCCTCGTCGCCGACTACGGGCGCGGGGTGGCGAGCCATCCGCGGATCCGCGAACTGCTCGCCGAGACCAGCGCGCCGGTCGTGTGGGACCCGCACCCCAGGGGCGGTCCGCCGGTTCCCGGCGCCGCCCTGGTGACACCCAACGACGGTGAGGCGGCGAAGTTCGCCGGGGAGCCCGGCACGCCCGGGGAGCTGGCGGAACGCCTCCGCGCGGAGTGGTCGGCCGGGGCGGTCGCGGTGACCGTCGGCTCGCGGGGCGCCGTGCTCGCCGACGGCTCCGGCACCCGCACGACACCGGTCCCGAACGGGGCGCGTGTCCCGGCCAGCGTTCGCCCGGACACCTGCGGTGCCGGTGACCGCTTCGCCAGCGCCGTCGCCGCGGCCCTGTTCGAGGGTGCGGACCTGGACGCCGCGGTCACCTCGGCCGTGGAGTCCGCCGCCCGGTTCGTCGCCGCGGGCGCGGCCACCGCGTTGTCCGAGCCCGCCGAGCCCGCCGTCGCGCGCGAGCCCGGGCTGTCCGGGTTCGAGCTGGCCGACCGGATCCGCCGGCGCGGCGGGCGGGTGGTCGCGACCGGCGGCTGCTTCGACATCCTGCACCCCGGTCACGTCACCTTGCTGCGGCACGCCCGCGAGCTTGGCGACGCCCTGATCGTGTGCGTCAACTCCGACGAATCGGTGCGCCGCCTCAAGGGGCCGGGGCGTCCGGTCGTCACCGCCGCCGACCGGGTGCGGGTGCTCCGCGCCCTGGAGTCCGTCGACGCGGTCGTGGTGTTCGACGAGTCCTCACCGGTCGAGGTGCTGCGCACGCTGCGGCCGGACGTGTGGGTCAAGGGCGGCGACTACGCCGGTGCCGACCTGCCGGAGGCCGAGGTCGTCCGCGAAGGCGGCGGGCGGATCGCGCTGGTGCCGACCGTCGAGGGCTACTCGACCACCCGGCTCATCGAGACCGTTTCCAACGGATAGAAGGGAAGACATGGCTGAGACGCCAGGCAAGGTACTGATCTCCGGGGGCGCGTCCGGGCTGGGCGCGGCGACCGTCAAGGCGGTCGCGGACGCCGGCGGCACCCCGCTGGTGCTCGACCGCAAACCCCCGGTCGCCGGCGTGCCCTACGTGCCCGTCGACCTCACCGACACCGAGGAAACCGAGCGGGCCGTCGCGGAGCTGGCCGAGCAGGCGGGCGGGCTGGACGCGGTGTTCACCGCCGCGGGCATCGACGTTCCCGGCAAGCTGGATTCGGTGTCCACAGCGGACTGGGAGCGGGTCGTCAAGGTCAACCTGCTCGGCACGGCCGCGGTCGTCCGCGCCGCGCTGCCCCACTTGGAACGCTCGCGCGGCCGCGTCGTGACCGTGGCGTCCACGCTGGGCATCAAGGCGGTCAGCGACGCCACGGCCTACTGCGCCTCGAAATGGGGCGTGGTCGGGTTCACCCGCGCGCTGGCCGCGGAGACCGCGGGGCGGATCGCGGTGACCATGCTGGTGCCGGGTGGCATGCACACGGCGTTCTTCGACTCGCGAGACGAGCAGTACAAGCCGCCCGCCGACGCGAAGCTCAACCAGCCCGGCAACGTGGCGCGGACGGTGCTCTTCGCGTTGTCCCAGCCACCGGGCTGCGAGGTGCGCGAGCTGGTGGTCGCGCATTCCGAGGAGGGTTCCTGGCCGTGACCGGCGACGTTCTGGTGCTGCGGGCGCTCGGGCTCGGTGATCTCCTGGTCACCGTCCCGGCGCTGCGCGGGCTGCGGAACGCGTTCCCGGACGCGCGCCTCACGCTCGCGGCGCCCGCGGCGCTGGCGGAGCTCGCCACGCTCACCGAAGCGGTCGACCGCGTGGCGCCCACCACCGGTCTCGGCGCACTGCGGTGGGCCGATCCGCCGCCGTCGGTGGCGGTCAACCTGCACGGCAGCGGTCCGGAGAGCATCGCCGATCTGCTGGGCACGCGGCCGGAGCGGCTGCTGAGCCACTGGCACCCGGACTTCCCGGACCTGGACGGTCCGATGTGGAGGGAGGATGTCCACGAGGCACGGCGGTGGTGCGACCTGCTGGGGTTCCACGGCATCGCGGCGGACCCGGCTGATCTCGCGCTCGCCCGCCCGGACGTGACGAGCCCGGCGGCGGACGCGGTCGTGGTGCACCCCGGCGCCGCGTTCGGCTCACGGCGCTGGCCACCGCAACGCTTCGCCGAAGTCGCACGCGAACTCGCGTGCGACGGTCATCGCGTCGTGGTGACCGGGAGCGCCGGGGAAGGTGAACTCGCACGCCGGATCGCCGCCGCTGCCGGGCTGGACGAGGACGCCGTGCTGGCCGGGCGCACCGGGCTCACCGAGCTGGCCGCTCTGGTGGCCGGGGCGCGGCTGGTGATCAGCGGCGACACCGGCGCCGGGCACCTGGCCACCGCGTACGGCACCCCGTCGGTGCTGCTGTTCGGCCCGACCCCGCCGTGGCGGTGGGGCCCGCCGCCGGGCACCGAGGACCGGCACGCCGTGCTGTGGGCGGGGGAGGAGGGCGATCCGTTCGCGAGCGCGCCGGGCACCGGCCTGCTGCGCGTCACCGTCGGGGACGTGGTCGCCGCGGGCCGCAAGGTGGCGGGAGCCTGACGTGGCCGCCGTCGGGGTCGTCGGCGCCGGTTACGTCGGTCTGACCACCGCCGCGTGCCTGGCCGGACTGGGCCATGACGTCGTCTGCGCCGAGGTCGACGAGTCCAAAGTAGAGCAGTTGTCGCGCGGTGCGGTCGCGCTCGGGGAACCGGATCTCGCGCCGCTCGTGCGCGAGGGCCTGGACGCGGGACGGCTGCGGTTCACCACCGACGTGAGCGCGGTGGAGGGACGGGAGTTCGTCTTCGCCTGCGTGCCCACCCCGACCGGACGGGACGGCACCGCGGATCTCGGCGCGGTGGAGGCGATGCTGTCCGCGCTCAGCCTGGAACCGCACACCGTGCTCGTGGTCAAGTCGACGGTGCCGGTCGGCACGTGTGCCCGGATCGCCTCGGTCGCGGGCGTGTCCGTCGTGAGCAATCCGGAGTTCCTGCGCGAGGGCCATGCGGTGGAGGACTTCCGGCACCCCGGGCGGGTCGTCCTCGGGGGCGAGACCCCCGCGGTGGAGCGTGTGGCCGCGCTCTACGGGGACCTGGACGCGCCGGTCGTGCGCACCGACCACGCCAGTGCCGAGCTGGGGAAGTACGCCAGCAACGCGTTCCTGGCCCTCAAACTGTCCTACGTGAACCTGCTGGCGCGGCTGTGCGAGCGCACCGGCGCCGACATCGGCGCGGTGACCCGCACGATGAGCCTGGACGAACGGATCGGACCGCACTTCCTGCGACCGGGCCCCGGCTGGGGCGGCTCGTGCCTGCCGAAGGACACCCGCGCCCTGGAGGTGTCCGCGTCCGCGGCCGGTGTCGACTTCACCGTCCTGCGCGCGGCGATCGAGGCCAACGACCGGCAGCACGACCACGTCGTCGCCCGCGTCCGGGACGCGGCGGGCGGAAGCCTCGACGGGGTGCGGGTCGGCCTGTTCGGGCTGACGTTCAAAGCGGGTACGCACGATCTGCGCGACTCCCCGGCGCTCGCCGTCGCCGGACGGCTCGCGGCCGCGGGCGCCGTGCTGACCGGCTATGACCCCGGCACCGGCGACGGCGACCCGGCGGGACCCGTCCAGCGGGTGGACGATCCGGTGCTCGCCGCGAAGGGCGCCCGGGTGCTGGTGGTTCTCACCGAATGGCCCGAGTTCACCCGTCTGGATTGGGGTCAGCTGGCCGCGGTCGCCGAGGGTGAGGTCGTGGTCGACACGCGCGACGTCCTCGACCCGGTGGCACTGCGGGGCAGCGGGCTGCGCTGCGTCCGGCTGGGGCACTCCAGGTGACCGTGATCGGGTCAGCCGGTCACCGAAGCGCCGGAGAGGTGACGTTCCGCCACGGTGATGCTCGGGTACAGCGGCAGCCGGGCATCCATCCCGGTGACCTCCAGTGGCCGGATCACCGCCCGGTGACTGCCGGCCAGTGCCCAGGACACGGCGCGCGCCGACGCTGTTTCGTCCACGTCGGCCAGGACCTGCAGGCCCGCGGATCCGAGAAAGGGCACCGCTTCCAGGTCCACGATGAACGCCCGGCCTTCGTCGAGGCAGGCGGTCAGGCAGTCGCGCAGGCGGGGCGCGGAGGCCAGGTCCAGTTCACCGGTCAGGCGCACCAGCCGGATCCCGTCGCGGCGGTCGGTGAGGTCGATGCGAAAGCCTCGAGCTTCGTACACGGGTGTCTCCCCGGGTTGTGGTGAGCACGGCGGGGCGTTCACACGCGTCCAGAAAAATCCGAAAGGATCGAGATTTCGAAAGACTCCAGCCGGGTGTGCGCCCCGGCACGGCTGGTCACTCAACCGCTCACCTCCGACCGTACGGACGGGTGCCGGTACTGGCAACCCGCTTCATCCCGGTTGGCGACGGTTGTGCCGGGTACCCGGGACGCGTCGGCAGGCACGGCGCCGTCGACGGGGGCGCCGAGCGAGCCGCCCGTGGTGGGTGAACCGGCGGTGCGGGACAGCGGTGGTCCGCACCGCCGGACCGCGCGGGCGATCAGGCGCCGAACCAGCCCGCGACGTCGAGCCGGAGCCCGCTCGCCGGGGCCATCGCGCGCAGGGCGTCCTCCAGGTCCCGCAGGCGGTCCGGCCCCAGCTCGGCGGCCCAGCGGGCCCGCAGCTCATCGAAGATCGCGGCCGAGCGGCGCAGGCCGTCCAGCCCGCGCGGGGTGAGGCGCACGAGCTTGCGCCGCGCGTCGGCCGGATCGTCGGCGCGCTCGGCGTATCCCAGGCTTTCCAGCCGGTCGATCGTCTTGCCCGCCGCCTGCTTCGAGACGCCCAGCCGCCGCCCGACCTCGCTGGCCGTCGCCCCGTCCCGGCCGATCGCCTGCATCGCGAAGCCGTACGCCGGACGCGCGTCCGGGTGACCCTGCCGGGCGAGTTCGGCGTGCATCTGGTCAATGAGCGAACGGAAGCCCGCGAACAGCAGCAACGGCAGTTCGAACCCCGGCCGCTGGAGAGATTCGACAACCTGGTTTACGGTATCGTCAACCATGTTGTCTAATTTACCGGAGGTCAGTCGTGTTCACCGAGCACACCCTCGAGTCCGCGCCCGCCGCGTCCCGTCGCTTGATGGAGGCCACGGCCAGACCCCGCGGGTACGTGCCCGCCGCGGTCGCCCGGATGGCGTCCTCGCCGCACCTGCTGGAAGGGTTCCTCAAGCTCAGCGCCCTGTTCGAGGCGACCACACTCGACCCGCTGTCCCGCGAAGTCGTCATCATGACCATGGCGACGCGCAACGAGTGCCACGTCTGCGTCGCGATGCACACGGGCAGACTGCGCCAGCTCGGCGCCCCGCCCGAGGTGATCAGCGCGCTGCGCGAGTCCCGGTCGCTCGACGACACCCGGCTGGAGGCGGTCCGGCTGTTCACCCTCGCGGTACTGGCCGCCGCGGGCGCGGTGGACGACGAGGTGCTGCGCGCGTTCCTGGCCGCCGGTCACACGACGCAGAACGCACTCGAAGTGGTCATGGGCATCGGCACCTACACGATGTCGACGCTGGCCAACCGGCTGACGGGCGCGCCGCTGGACCCGGCACTCCGGCCGCCCGCCTGACCGTCACCTCAGCGTGGCCCACACGGTCTTGCCGCCGGCGGGAACCCGCTCGCAGCCCCACTGCCTGGACGTCTGCGCCACGAGCAGCAGCCCGAATCCGGGCGGGCGCGCGTTTTCCCGCAGCATCACCTGGTTCGGGTCGTCGTCGGTGACCGTGATCGTCAGCTCGTTCCGGCGCAGTGTCAGGCGGAGGCGCGGCGCGGTGCACGTGTGCCGCAGCGTGTTCTCGACCAGCTCGGTGGCGATGATCGCCGCGTCCTGGGCCAGCCGGGGAACCCGCCACGACACGCACGCCTCGTTCGTGAACCGGCGTGCCCGGCGCGCGGCGTCCAGCGTCCGGGGCAGCGTGATCTCGGTGCTGTGGCGCATCGCCTCGATCGTCCCCAATCCGTGCGAACGGGACGGGAGATACCCCCGCGCCGGGCCCCGAAACGCGGTCGTTTGCCCCGGTCGGAGCCGGGTATCCGGCGCCCATGGACGAGCAGTCGCTGCTGCGCACGCTGACCAAGGTGGTCACCACGCTGACGGCTCGTGACATCCCGTTCACGGTGTCCGGCGGCTGCGCGGTCTACGCGCGCGGCGGGCCGCCTTCGGACCATGACGTCGACGTGTTCCTCAAGGAGAAGGACGTCCCCTCGGCCAGGGCGGCCCTGGTGGCCGAGGGGATGCGGCCCGAGGACCCGCCGGAGGACTGGCTGACCAAGGTGTGGGACGGCGACGTCCTGGTCGACCTGATCTTCCGGCCCAACTACCGCCCGGTCACCGACGACACGCTGAGCCGCTCAGACCTGATGCGCGTCGGGCCGACGATGGCGCCGGTGCTGGGCGGGACCGATCTCCTGATCGACAAACTGCTCGTCCTCGACGCGCACCGCTGCGACTTCGCCCCGCTCCTGCACATCGCCCGCGATCTGCGGGAGCAGGTCGACTGGGAGCGCGTGGCGAAGGAAACCGGCGAGTCCCCGTACGCGCAGGCGTTCCTGACGCTGCTGGACTCACTCTCGGTCGTCGACCTCGGAGGACACCCGTGATGACAGGCGAGCAGGAGACACCCCAGTACCGCGCGGCCCACCTTCGCCGCGCGCTGGCCGAAGACCCCCGGACCGCCGAGATGGGTGTCCGGGTCAACGTCCGCGGCGACGACGTGCACCTCTCCGGCGAAGTGACCTGCGACGAGCGGCGCGCCGAGCTGGAAAACGTGCTGCACGAGGCGGCGCCCGGGCTGCGGGTGCACAACGACGTGCGGGTGGCCGACACCCGTGAACCCGCCCG
Organism: Amycolatopsis endophytica; assembly: GCF_013410405.1. NCBI lineage: Bacteria > Bacillati > Actinomycetota > Actinomycetes > Pseudonocardiales > Pseudonocardiaceae > Amycolatopsis > Amycolatopsis endophytica. The sequence goes on along the minus strand of NZ_JACCFK010000002.1, from coordinate 1,031,213 downwards.
GAGGGAGGACCTGCGGTGATCCGCGTGGCGGCGGTCGGGGACGTGCACCTCGGCGAGGACGCGCGAGGTCTGCTGCGCCCGGCGCTGGAACACCTGGCCGACCTGGCCGACGTCCTGCTGCTGGCCGGGGACCTGACCCGGCACGGCACGCTGGAGGAGGCCGGGGTGGTCGCCGACGAGTTCGGCGACCTGGACCGGCCCGTGGTGGCCGTGCTGGGAAACCACGACTACCACGGCGACCGGCAGGACGACATCACGAAACTGCTGGAGGACCGCGGCATCCGCATGCTGGAGGGCACCTCGGCCAGGGTCGAGGTCGGCGGCGAGTGCCTGGGCATCGCGGGGGTCAAGGGTTTCGGCGGCGGGTTCGCGGGCAAGTGCGCCAGCGCGTTCGGCGAGCGGGAGATGAAGGACTTCGTGGAGCACACGATCGAGCGGTCGGACGCACTGCGCCGCGCGATGCTGGAACTCGACGACGTCGACCACCGCATCGCGCTCACGCACTATTCACCCATCCCGGAGACCCTGCGGGGCGAACCGCCGGAGATCTACCCGTTCCTGGGTGCCTACCAGCTCGGAGAGGTGATCGACGAATGCGGTGCCGACCTGGCGGTCCACGGCCACGCGCACTTCGGCTGCGAACAGGGTGTCACGCCGGGCGGTGTCCGGGTGCGCAATGTCGCCCAGCCGGTCATCCGCAGCGCCTATGCCACGTACGGGCTCGGGTCTTGATTCAGGGCAGTGATCGGGAGCACCCTGGGTGCGTCCACTCGGCACCCGGGGAGGGCGCATGACGGAGCTGAAGGCACGTCCCATCGTCCTGGGCAACCGCTACGAACTGCCGTCGCGGCACCGCAGGGGCAGCCTGCTGGTGAAGCTGGCCAAGACGACCGATCACAAGCTGATCGGCCTGATGTACCTGTACACGTCGCTGGGCTTCTTCGTCATCGGCGGGGCGCTCGCGCTGCTGATGCGGGGCGAGCTGGCGCGCCCCGGCCTGCAGTTCCTGTCGCCGGAGCAGTACAACCAGCTGTTCACCATGCACGGCACCATCATGCTGCTGCTGTACGCGACGCCGAACGTGTTCGCCTTCGCCAACCTGATCCTGCCGCTGCAGATCGGGTCGCCGGACGTCGCGTTCCCGCGGCTGAACGCCTTCTCCTACTGGCTGTTCCTGTTCGGCGGGACGATCGTGCTGTCGTCGTTCCTCACCCCCGGCGGTGCCCCCGACTTCGGCTGGACCGCCTACACGCCACTGTCGGACGCCGCGAACTCGCAGGGCATCGGCGGCAACCTGTGGATCTTCGGGCTGATCGTCTCCGGTCTGGGGACGATCCTCGGCGGGGTCAACATGGTCACGACCATCGTGACGCTGCGGTGTCCCGGCATGACGATGTGGCGGATGCCGATCTTCACCTGGAACATCCTGTTCACCAGCGTGCTGGTGCTGGCGGTGTTCCCGATCCTGACCGCGGCGCTGTTCGGGCTGGCGGCCGACCGTCTCATCGGGGCCCACGTGTTCGACCCGGCCACCGGCGGGGCGATCCTGTGGCAGCACCTGTTCTGGTTCTTCGGCCATCCCGAGGTCTACATCGTCGCCCTGCCCTACTTCGGCATCATCACCGAGATCATCCCGGTGTTCAGCCGGAAACCGTTGTTCGGCTACCGGCTGATGGTGTTCGCCACGATGGGCATCACCGCGCTGTCGTTCGCGGTGTGGGCACACCACATGTTCGCCACCGGTTCGGTGCTGCTGCCGTTCTTCTCGTTCATGACCTTCCTCATCGCGGTGCCCACCGGGATCAAGTTCTTCAACTGGATCGGCACGATGTGGAAGGGGCAGATCACCTTCGAGACGCCGATGCTGTGGTCGGTCGGGTTCCTGGTGACGTTCCTGCTCGGCGGGCTGACCGGGATCATCCTGGCCGCGCCACCGCTGGACTTCCACGTCACCGACAGCTACTTCGTGGTGGCGCACTTCCACTACGTGCTGTTCGGCACGATCGTCTTCGCGACCTTCGCCGGGGTGTACTTCTGGTACCCGAAGATGACCGGGCGGATGCTCGACGAGAGACTGGGCAAGCTCCACTTCTGGACCACGTTCGTCGGCTTCCACACGACGTTCCTCGTGCAGCACTGGCTCGGCGACGAGGGCATGCCGCGCCGTTACGCCGACTACCTCAGCACCGACGGGTTCACGGTGCTGAACACGATCTCGACGATCGGGGCGTTCATCCTCGGTGCGTCGATGCTGCCCTTCATCTACAACGTGGTGCGCAGCTACCGGTTCGGTGATCCGGTCGAAGTGGACGATCCGTGGGGCTTCGGCAACTCGCTGGAGTGGGCCACCACGTGCCCGCCGCCACGGCACAACTTCCTGGAACTGCCACGGGTCCGGTCGGAGCGGCCCGCGTTCGAACTGCACTACCCGCACCTGGTCGAGCGCCTGCACGACGAAGGGCACATCACCTTCACCGGCAAGGCGGTCCCGCATTCGCAGGCGCGGCAGACGCCGTCGGAGAAGGCGGCCGAGGGGATCACCGAGGGCGGCTCGCCGACCGCTCACGATTAGCGGTCCCCGCCCCGGGGTAGCCGGACGACGAGCTACCCCAAGGGAGGCGAGGCATGAGTGAGGACACGGGCCGGTCCTCGACCGCGGTCGAGGAGCGGTCGATCGCGCAGCTCGTCCAGGACATGTCGCAGCAGATGCAGCGGCTGGTGCGGGACGAGCTGCGGCTGGCGACCGAGGAGCTGCGCCGCAAGGGCAAGCGCGCCGGTGCCGGTGCCGGACTGGCGGGTGCCGCCGGCGTTCTCGCGCTGTTCGGTGTGGCCACGTTGATTGCGGCCGCAGTGCTGGCGCTGGCCCTGGTGCTGCCGGGGTGGGCGTCGGCGCTGGTCATCGGCGCGGTGGTGCTGCTGGTCGCCGGTGTGGCCGCGCTGGTGGGCAAGAAACAGCTGTCCCAGTCGGTGCCGCCGGTGCCCGAGGAGGCGGCCGCCGGGGTGCCCAAGGACGTGGCCGCCGTGCGGGAGGGGGTCCGCCGATGACGACCAAGAAGGACACGTTCCCGCACGACGCCGAACAGGCGCGGCTCGACCTCGAACTGACCCGCCAGGAACTGGGCGAAACCGCCGAGGCACTGGCCGGGAAGGTCAAGGAGACCGCGCACACGACCCAGCGCATCGCGCTCGGCGCGGGCGCCGGGATCGGGGTACTGGCGCTGATCTTCGTCATCGTGCGAAAGCTGACCGCCCGGAGGTGACACCATGGCGACACAGTCGCATGTGGACGAAGCGCTGTGGGACGAGTTCCACCGCGTGGTGAACATGTCCTCGAAGGAACTGGGGGAGTGGCTGCGCGTCCGGTCCGCCGGCACGGACAGCGAGGAGCTGCCGGACCAGTCGGGCACGAAGACCGGGCGGCAGGTGCTGGAGATCCTCGGCAAGCGCCGGGGCGATCTCACCGAGGACGACGAACGCGTGATGCGCAAGGTGGTCGACCGGGTGCACGCGCAGCGCCGGGACGACCTCGAACCGACGGCGGGCCAGGAAAACTGGCGGCACCGCCTGATGTCGATCGGGCACGACCCGTTGAAGGGGGCCGGTTAGATGGAACGCGGCAGTGAGAAGCACGGCCCGCGCGAGGACGACGCGATGAAGGCCGAGCTGCAGGGAACCCTGCAGGGCAACCGTCCCACCCGCGCCGAGGAGTGGCGCGATCCGGAGCCGCCCGCCGACGACGACCCGGAAACGCCGTTCGACGTCGAACGCCCGGAAGCCCGGTAACCCGCGCCGTCCCCCGAGGCCACTGTGGGGGACGTCAGGTGTAGAGCTTTCTCGCGTATTCGGGGCCGTAGTAGCGGGCCAGCTCCTCCAGTGAGTCGTCGGGGCGTTCGAAGGTCTGAGCGATCACCGGCCGGGGCGCCATCTCCTCCGGCGTCCATGTTTGCGGGTCCCACAGTTTCGAGCGCAGGAAAGCCTTGGAGCAGTGGTGGTACACCTCGTCGATCTCCACCAGGATCGCCAGCCGCGGCCGGTGCCCCTTGACGATCATCTCGTCGAAGAACGGCGCGTCCCTCAGCAGGCGGGCGCGGCCGTTGATGCGCAGTGTGTCGCCGCGGCCGGGGATGACGTAGATCAGCCCGACGTGCGGGTTGGCGAGGATGTTGCGGAACCCGTCGGCGCGCCGGTTGCCCGGCCGCTCCGGCACCACGATGGTGCGGTCGTCGAGCACCAGCGTGAAGCCGGCCGGGTCGCCCTTGGGGGAGACGTCGCACCGGCCCTGCGCGTCGGCGGTCGCGACCAGGCAGAACGGTGAGTGCGCCAGCCACTGCCGGTCCAGTTCGTGCAGCGCCGCCCGTTCCTTGCGCACCACGTTGGGCAGCGGATGTCCCAGTAGCTCGCGCAACTCGTCTTCGGTGGACAGTTCGGTCACCCCAGTGAGATCCATGACCGCAGGCTAGCGCTCATTCCCCGTCCGGCGGGGAAAACCGGTCGAGCGCCACATCCAGCAGCGTCTCCACGATCCGGCTCTCCGGCACCGTCTTGATCACCTCGCCCCTGACGAAGATCTGGCCCTTCCCATTGCCCGACGACACCCCCAGATCGGCCTCGCGCGCTTCGCCGGGTCCGTTCACGACACAGCCCATGACGGCGACCCGCAACGGCACCGGGAACCCCTCGAACGCGGCCGTGACCCGCTCGGCGAGCCGGTAGACGTCCACCTGCGCCCGGCCGCACGACGGACACGACACGATTTCCAGCTTCCGCGGCCGCAGCCCCAGCGACTCCAGGATCTGCGTGCCGACCTTGACCTCCTCGACCGGCGGCGCGGACAGCGACACGCGGATCGTGTCGCCGATTCCCTCGTGCAGCAGCACCCCGAACGCGACGGCCGATTTCACCGTGCCCTGCAGGGCCGGCCCGGCCTCCGTGACGCCCAGGTGCAGCGGGTAGTCGCAGCGCCGCGCGAGCTGCCGGTACGCCTGGATCATCACCAGCGGATCGTGGTGCTTGACCGAGATCTTGAGGTCGGTGAACCCGTGTTCCTCGAACAGCGAGCACTCCCACAGCGCCGATTCCACCAGCGCCTCCGGCGTCGCCTTCCCGTACTTCTCCAGCAGCCGCCGGTCCAGCGAACCGGCGTTGACCCCGTTCCGGATCGGCGTGCCGCGATCGTCCGCGGCGCGGGCGATCTCGCCGACCTTGTCGTCGAACCGGCGGATGTTGCCCGGGTTGACGCGGACAGCCGCGCATCCGGCGTCGAGTGCGGCGAACACGTACTTCGGCTGGAAGTGGATGTCGGCGATGACCGGGATGGCCGATTTCGCGGCGATCCGCGGCAGCGCCTCGGCGTCGTCGGAACTGGGGACCGCCACGCGGACGATCTGGCAGCCGGCGGCGGTCAGTTCGGCGATCTGCCGGAGGGTCGCCTCGACGTCCGCGGTGACGGTGGTGGTCATCGACTGCACCGACACCGGGGCGTCGCCGCCGACGGGCACGTCGCCGACGTGCAGCTGCCGGGACCTGCGGCGCGGCGCGGGCACCTTCGGCAGGCCCAGCGCCACGGCCGTCACGACCGCCTCCGCACGGCCGCGGGCAGCGTGAAGTGGATCGTCTCGCGGGTGATCTCCCGCTCGGCGACCGTGACCGGGCCGAGCCCGCCGAGCGCCGCGATCACCGAGTCGACCAGCCGTGGCGGGGCGGACGCACCCGCGGTCAGCCCGATCTTCGCGACACCGGACAGCCACCCCGGCCGGATGTCGCGCGCGTCGTCGATCAGCCGCGCCGGCGTGCCCGCGCGCTGCGCCAGCTCGGTCAGGCGCACCGAGTTCGACGAGTTCCCCGATCCCACGACCAGCACCAGGTCCGACTCGCGGGCGATGACCTTGAGCGCGTCCTGCCGGTTGGTGGTGGCGTAGCAGATGTCGTCGGAGGCCGGGCCGCGCGGCGCGGGGAAGCGATCGCGCAGTTCGCTGATCACCTCCGCGGTCTCGTCGACGCTCAACGTGGTCTGCGTCAGGTAGGTGACCCGGTCGGGATCGGGCACCCGCACCCGGCGGGCCTCCTCGACGGACTGGACCAGCACGGTCCGTTCCGGGGCCTCACCGAGGGTGCCTTCGACCTCTTCGTGCCCGGCGTGACCGATCAGCAGCACGGTGTCGCCCTGCCCGGCGAAGCGGCGCGCCTCGGCGTGGACCTTGGTGACGAGCGGGCAGGTCGCGTCGACGACCTTGAGCCGTCGCCGTTCCGCGTCGGCCCGCACGGCAGGGGAGACGCCGTGCGCGGAGAACACCACCGTGGCTCCCCGCGGCACGGCGTCCAGCTCGTCGACGAAGACCGCGCCCCGCGCACGGAGGTCGTCGACGACGTGCCGGTTGTGCACGATCTCCTTGCGCACGTAGATCGGCCCGCCGCGCTGAGCGAGCAGCCGCTCGACGATCTCGATCGCGCGTTCCACGCCCGCGCAGAACGACCGCGGCGCGGCGAGCAGCACCTCGCGGGGACGCCCCGCGACCGCGAGGACCGCGGCCATCGCGGCGCTCACCGCGGCCGCCGTCGCGGGCGAGACCTGCCCGGTGGCCGCGACTCCCAGCCCGGCCGGCCCCCGCGCCGTGGGCAGGACGGCCCGCAACGCGACGGCCGCGGTGTGATCGGTGTCGACGTAGAGGTGACCGCGCGTGGTGTCGAGGCCGCGGCGCCGCAGCTCACCTTCGAGCAGCCCGGCGCCGGGGCAGGGCACCGACGGGCGGTCCGGCCACAGCAGGTCGTCGGCGACGAGCACCTCACCCGGCCGGGGCCGGCCGGGGTGGTGGGCGGCCAGAATGCTCTGCGCTGCCGTGAACGTCATGGGTTCTCCGTTCCGGAACGTGATGGTCAGCGGTCGCGGTCGGCGAGGAGCACCGCGAGCGTTTCCAGGTCCGCGGCCGCGCGGGCGTCCGGCACCGCGGCGTGCAGGTGGCTCCGTGCGCGGTCGAGCAGTGCCGCCGCCTCGGTGCGCGCCCACTGCCTGCCCCCGGCCCGGTCGACCAGCTGGGCGGCCCGCGCCAGATCGGCCCCGGCGGGCTCGTCCGGCGCCGCGTACAGCCCGGCCAGCTCCTGCCCTTCCGGGGTGCCCGAGGTCAGCGCCGCCACCACCGGCAGGGACTTCTTGCGGTTGCGCAGGTCGGAGAACACCGGTTTGCCGGTGGCCGCCGGATCGCCCCAGATGCCGAGCAGGTCGTCGACGAGCTGGAACGCCAGCCCGAGCGCCTCCCCGAACCGCCGCAGGTGGTCGACCTGGTCCGCGGTCCCGCCGGCGAGCAGCGCGCCCAGCGCGCACGAACAGCCCAGCAGCGCCCCGGTCTTACCCTCGGCCATCGCCCGGCATTCGGTGAGCCCGACGTCGTCGCGCTGCTCGAACGCGAGGTCCGCGCCCTGGCCCTCGATCAGGTCCTGCACCGCCGCGCCGAGGATGCGCAGCGCCTCCCCGGCGACCGGGTGACCGGGTGACCGCTCGACGCCAGCACACCGGATGCCTCGGCCAGCAGGCTGTCCCCGGCCAGGATCGCCGCGCCCGTACCGAACAGCTTCCACACCGTGGGCCGGTGCCGCCGGGTTTCGTCGCCGTCCATGACGTCGTCGTGCAGCAGCGAGAAGTTGTGCACCAGCTCCACCGCCACCGCGCCGGGCAGCGCGATCTCCGGGGACGCCCCGACCGCGCGCGCCGACAGCAGCACCAGCGCGGGACGCACCGCCTTCCCGCTGCCTGCGATGACGGGCGCGCCCGTCTCGTCGGCCCACCCGAAGTGGTAGGCCGCCAGGGGGCGCATCGACTCCGGCAGGCGCGCCACCGCCTGCCGCAGCGCCGGGTCGACGCACCCGCGGCTCCACGCCAGGATGCCGCGCGCTGTACCGGAGCGCGCGGGGATCTCCGTCGTGTCCATGCCCGTCACCGTCCGATCTCCACGTGCTCCAGCACTCCCAGCGCGTCCGGCACCAGCACCGCGGCCGAGAAGTAGGCCGTGACGAGGTAGGACACCACGGCACGCTCGTCGACGCCCATGAACCGCACGTTCACGCCGGGCTCCACCTCGTCCGGCAGCCCGGTCTGGCGCAGCCCGATCACGCCCTGGCTCCCGAGCCCGGTCCGCATCGCCAGGATCGACGTGGTTCCGGTCGGCGACACCGGGATCTTGTCGCTCGGGAAGATCGGCACACCCCGCCACGCGGGCACCACGTGACCGTCCACTTCGGTGCTTTCCGGCGCGAGGCCGCGGGCTGCGCACTGGCGCCCGAACGCGGCGATGGCCTTGGGGTGGGCCAGGAAGAGCCGCGTCTTGCGGCGACGGCACAGCAGCTCGTCCAGATCGTCCGGGGCCGGTGGCCCGGTGCGGGTGTGCAGCCGCTGGCTCAGGTCGGCGTTGTGCAGCAGGCCGAACTCCCGGTTGTTCAGCAACTCGGACTCCTGGCGCTCGCGCAGTGCCTCCAGCGTCACCCGCAGCTGCTGTTCGGTCTGGTCCATCGGCTGGTTGTAGAGATCGGCGACCCTCGTGTGCACGCGCAGGACCGTCTGGGCCACGCTCAGCTCGTACTCCCGCGGCCACAGGTCGTAGTCGACGAATGTGGTGGCCAGCGGCTCCTCCCCGTGGTGACCGGAGGACAGGGCGATGTTCGCCTCACCGTGCTTGTTCTGAGCCAGCTGGGATCCGCGCCGCAGTCCGTCCACATGGGACCGCAGCTCCGGTGAGGTGTCCAGCAGGTCCAGGAGGTCGCGGTGCGGCAGCGCGAGCACGGTCACCGGCGTTTCCGCGCGGACGCTGTACTCCCACGGCCGCGGCGAGGAGGCGAGCACCTGCTGCCCGAGGTAGTCGCCGTCGGCGAGCACCCCCAGCGTCACGGTGTCGCCGTAGTCGCCCCGGCCGAGCTTGCTGACCTTGCCGTGCGCGACGAGCAGCGCCTCCTCCGGGGGCGCGCCCGCCGCGACGATCACCTCGCCGGGTCCGTATTCGCGCTGCACCAGGCGGTCGGCGAGCGCGGTCAGCACGACCGGATCGTCGAACCCGCGGAACAGCGGCAGCTCGGTGAGGCTGGCAGGCACCACCCGGACCCGGCCCGCGTCCACGGTGAACGCGGCCCGGCCCTGCCCGGCGACGTGGGTGAGGCGCCGGTTGACCCGGTAGGTGCCGGCCTCGGTCTCCTCCCAGGGCAGCAGACTGAGCAGCCAGCGGCTGGTGACGGCCTGGTTCTGCGGCACCGTCTTGGTGGTGCTGGCCAGGTTGCGGGCCGCCGCCGTGCCCAGGCTCAGACGGGTTTCGGTGTGCTGGAAGGTCTGCATGGTCACGCTCAACGGACCCGACCACCCCTCGTTCGCGTCGTGGTCACCGGGTCAGCTTTCGCGGCCGATCTCCACCTTCTCCAGCACGGCCAGCGCGTCCGGGACCAGCACGGCCGCCGAGAAGTACGCCGACACCAGGTAGGAGATGATCGCCTTCTCGTTGATGCCCATGAACCGCACCGACAGGCCGGGCTCGACCTCGTCCGGCAGACCGGTCTGGTGCAGGCCGACGACTCCCTGGTTCTGCTCGCCCACGCGCATCAGCAGGATCGAGCTGGTGCGTGTCTCCGACACCGGGATCTTGTTGGACGGCAGGATCGGTACCCCGCGCCAGGACGGCACGTGGTGGCCGTTGAACTCCACGCCTGCCGGGTAGATCCCGCGCGTGTTGCACTCGCGCCCGAACGCCGCGATCGCCTTGGGGTGGGCCAGGAAGAACGCCGGCTCCTTCCACACCGCGCCCAGCAGGTCGTCCAGGTCGTCCGGCGTCGGCGGGCCGGAGCGGGTGTGCAGGCGCTGCTTGACGTCGGCGTTGTTGAGCAGCCCGAAGTCCTTGTTGTTCAGCAGCTCGGACTCCTGCCGCTCGCGCAGGGCCTCGATGGTCAGGCGCAACTGCTGCTCGGTCTGGTTCATCGGCTGGTTGTAGAGGTCGGCGACGCGGCTGTGCACGCGCAGGACGGTCTGCGCGACGCTCAGCTCGTACTCGCGCGGGGACAGCTCGTAGTCGACGAACGTGCCGGGCAGTTCCCATTCCCCGCTGTGGCCCGAGGACAGCTCGATGCTCGCCTCACCGTGCTCGTTGCCGTTCGACAGCTGCCGGGTGCGGAACAGCTCGATCTGCTCGCGCAGCGCCTCCGACTGCTCGACCAGCTCGTCGAACCCGCGCTGTTCCAGCACCAGCACGGTGCACGAGGTGACGGCCTTGACCGTGTACTCCCAGATGCTCTGGTCGTCCAGGAGGGATTCGTCACCGAAGTGGTCGCCGCCTGCCAGTACGCCGAGGTCGGTGAAGTCGCCGTACTCGCCGGGGCCGACCTTGCTGACCTTGCCGTGCGCGATGAGGAATGCCTGATCGGACGCGTGACCGAACTCGACGATCACGTCACCGGGCTCGTACTCGCGCTGTTCGAACTTGCCCGCGAGCGCGGCGAGCACCTCCTGGTCCTCGAAGCCGCGCAGGATCGGGAGTTCACCGAGCTCGGCGGGGATGACCTCGACGGCGCCCGCGGTGGTCACGAACGTCACGCGGCCGTCGCCGACCGCGTAGGAGAGCCTGCGGTTGACCCGGTAGGCGCCACCGGATGCCTCCACCCAGGGCAGCAGGCGCAGCAGCCACCGGGAGGTGATCGCCTGCATCTGCGGAACGGACTTGGTCGTGGTCGCCAGGTTCCGCGCGGCCTGTGTGCTCAGGCTCTGCTGCGGGCCGGCGTCCTCCAGGTTCGGCACGGCGGGGTCGGTCACAGTCACGGCAAATACCACCCATCATGGAAAAGGATCGGTTCGCGAAATGTCGGTTTCTCTGCAGAGAGTGAGGATCAGGCGAACGGGCGCCGTTGTTTCTCGGTCGGCGGAAACGACGTTAGCACCGGCCGCGACGATCCGTACAGTCACTCGTCCGTGGCAGGGGGTGATGTGCATTTTCGCGAAAACACACGTTCGGCGGTTCCGGCAAACTGACGGTAGAGCGGAATGGATCGTGCTCACCCGGGCCGCCCAAGGCGGGCGGTCTCGACGGTGTGATTCGCGCGGCGGCGTGCTTCCGTTCAAGGTGCCGTACTGGTCCGAACGGACCGAAAGTTCCCGGAGTGTGGGACCGGGTGTTCCTGATCGGCCGATGGTCGCGTTTTCCCTTGTGTGTCAACGAGAAAAATCGCGACCGCGTGGCCGGGTGACGTCCGGTAGCCGGAACTCGCCCGGTCGGCCCAGTCCGCCGCCCGCCCGCGCGCTGGCCCCCGGGCAACAACGATTTCCGGGGCGGAATTCGTGCCCGGACTGCTCCGAACAAGTGACCGCGAACAATCGGTGTTATTCCGTCGGGAGGAAAGAATGGTGGCGATCTTGCCGCTCCGATCGGCGGGCGCCTAGCGTGGGCGCACGTTCCTTTCCCGTTCGGGAGGCAATGCGCATGAATGTCTACGTGGCCGGTTCGCTGTGGGTGGTCGGCGCCATCGTGATGGGCGCCGTGATCGCCTACCTCGTGCGCCGTTACGGTCTGGACGAGGGCAGGCCGGACAACAACGACGCCGCCGGCCAGGCGTTCACCATCGTCGGCGGGCTGCACGCCGCGGTGATCGCGTTCGTGCTGATCTCCCTGTTCGACGCGGCGAGCACCGTGCGGGACGGCTCCTACGAGGAGGCACAGAGCCTGGTCGCCGCGTCCTGGGCGGCCGACGCGCTGCCCGAGCCGGTGCGCAGCGACATCCGCGAGATGGCCGCCGGTTACGCGGGCACGGTGGTGAACGAGGAATGGCCGCGCATGCGGGACGGCGGTGTCGTGCCCGACCAGGGCTGGGACGAGCTGGACCGCATGCGTGAACTGGTCGACTCGTCCGAAGTGCCGGGTGACGACGACTGGCTCACCAACCGCAAGACCGAGGTCGCCGACAGCCTGCTGGACGTGTTCAAGGAACGCCAGGCGCGGCTCAACGCCGTGCAGGACAACAACATCGGCATGGTCGTGTGGTTCGTGCTGATCGGCGGCAGCGTCATCTTCGTGCTGCTGCCCAACCTGTTCGGCGGCACGAAGTCGCTGACGCACATCGTGATCGTGTCCACCCTGGCCGCGGCGACGACCCTGCTGCTGTTCGCGGTCTACCAGATGCAGAACCCGTTCGCGGGTGGTTCGAAGGTCGGGCCGGACGCGTTCAGCCAGGCGATCGAGCGGCTGCGGTGAGCCTGTGGCGCGCGGCGCGCACGCTCGCGGCCGCCGCGGTGCTCGCGGTGTCCCTGCCGGTCGTGCCCGCCTCGGCCGCTCCGGGACCGGCGTGCACGGTTCTGCGTGTCTCGAACACGATCTCCGGCGGTCCGTCCACGATGGAGCTGGTCCGGTTGCCCTCGGGTTCGGTGGAGACGCGGAAGGCGCTCGGGGTGCAGGTCAACGCGCTCGGCTACGCGCGGGGCCAGGACCGGGTCTACGGCGTGACGCGCGATGGTGTCGTCGTGACAGTGGGGCGGGACGGGGAGCTGACCCGTCTCGGCCCGGTCCGTACCCGCGAGCGCCGGGTCTTCCTGCACGCGACGGCGGGTGCCATCTCCGGCAACCGGTGGTATGTCAGGCGGGACGACGAATTGTCGGTGATCGACATCGATCCGGGCAGCGCCGGGTTCCTGTCGGTGGTGCGCGAGGTGGACCTGTGGCCGTCGTCGTCCTGGTCTTCGGTGGATGATTTCGACTTCGCGGGCGGACGGCTGCTCGGGGTGACGAACACCTGGCCGTTCCGGGGGATGATCGTGTCGGTGGACCCGGTCTCGGGGTTCACGCACCCGGTTTCCGGACCCGCCCTGCCCGCGGCGACGACCTACGGTTCGGTCGTGGCGGCGGGGGAGACGCTGTACGTGACGGCGAACCGCAGCGCGGGCCGGAGCCGCACGTACCGAGTACCCCGGGGCGGGGCCGCGAGCCAGGTGTCGTCCGGGGCGCCACTGTCCGGTTCGGATGCCGCGGGGTGCCTGCGCGCCCCCGCGCCACCCGCGCCACCCCCTGCCCCTGCCCCGGCGCCTCCCGTGCCTCCGCCTCCGGCGCCCGCCCCGGTGGCGCCACCGCCGCCACCGGGGCCACCGCCGCCACCGCCGCCGCCACCGCCGCCTCCGCCGGCGAGCCCGCCGCCTCCGCCGGCGAGCCCGCCCCCGAAGCCGCTCCCGCCGCGTCCCAGCCCGGCGCCACCGTCATCAGCCCCGGCGCCGACCCCGCCGCCGAGCACCACCCCCCGGCGCCCGGTGACCACGAAGAAGCCGGTCGAGCAGGTCTCGACACAGGAGAAGACGGAGGAGAAGCGCCGCTGGTCCTTCACGGTGCTGGTCCTGGTGCTCGGCGCGGGCATCGCGGTCCGCCGCCTCAGCCGCTGACACACCGCCGCGAACGGCCAACACACCGCCGCGAACGGCAAACACGCCGGTCGCCGACGCTCGCCCCCGGCGTGTTGGCCGTTCCGGGCGGCGTGTTTGCCGTTGCGGGCGGCGTGTTGGCCGCTCCCGGCGGGGCGTCAGAGGGTGCCGAGCGCGAACACCGTCGTCTGCTGGTAGGTCTGTCCGGGGCGCAGCACGGTGCTCGGGAACCCGGGCTGGTTGGGTGAGTCGGGGAAGTGCTGGGTCTCCAGTGCGAACCCGTAGCTCTGCCGGTAGGTCTTCCCGCCGGTGCCCACGAGCGTGCCGTCGAGGAAGTTGCCCGAGTAGAACTGGATCCCCGGCTCCGTCGTGTAGACCGTCAGCGACCGCCCGCTCGCCGGGTCTGCCGCCTGTGCCGCGAAGGCCGGCCGGCCGCGGGAGTTCAGTGCCCAGTTGTGGTCGTAGCCCTGTCCGGTCAGCAGCTGCGGATCGTTCTCCGCGATCCGCGTCCCGATCGCCATGCCGCGGCGGAAGTCGAACGGCGTGCCTGCCACCGGGGCCACCGCGCCGGTCGGGATCTGCGTCGCGTCCGTCGGCGTGTAGCGGTCGGCGTCGATGCGCAGCGTCTGGTCGTACACGTCGCCGGACGATTCACCCGCGAGGTTCCAGTACGTGTGGTTCGTCAGGTTCACCACCGTCGCCTTGTCGGTGGTGGCGCGGTAGTCGATCGACAGGCGGTTGCGGCTGTCCAGTGAGTACGTCACCGTCGTCCGCAGCGTGCCGGGGTAGCCCTGGTCGCCGTCGGGGCTGACCAGGCTCAGCCGCAGCCCCACCGAACCCCGCTCACGGACCTCCGACGCGGCCCACACCTTGTCGTCGAACCCGGCGGTGCCGCCGTGCAGGCTGTTGCCGTTGTTGTTGACCGGCACGTGGTACTCGACACCGTCCAAAATGAACTCGCCGCCCGCGATCCGGTTGGCGTAGCGGCCGATCAGCGCGCCGAAGTACGGTCCGCCGCCCTCGGCCGGGCTGTTCTTCGCGACGTAGTCGGCCAGCGTCGGGAACCCGAGCACGACGTTGGCGCCGCGTCCGCGCTTGTCGGGGGCCTCCAAGGTCTGGATGATGCCGCCGTAGGTCAGGATCCGGACCTTCATCCCGTTGCCGCTGTCGAGGGTGTAGCGCTCGACGGACTGCCCGCCCACGCTGCCGAACGCCTCCTTGGAGATCGACGGGCCCGACGGCCTCGGAGCGGCGGAGGAGGTCACGGCGGGCAACCCTGCCGCCGCGAAGAGGACTGTGGTGCACGCGAGCGCGATCCGCCCGCGGACGGACATCCGCATGGCAAAACTCCTCTGATGCGTCAGTGCTGGATCCGGTACTCGGCGTGCACGAGTTCGAGCAGCTCGGCCACCGAGGTGTCCCGGGACGGCTTGTCGAACGTGATCTCTCCGTGCTGGAGCAGATTGATTCGGTCGCACACGTCCACGACCTGGCTGTAGTTGTGCGCGATCAGGATGATCGCCAGATCACCGCGTTCCTTGAGCCGGGCCAGCAGCCGGAGGATGAGCCCGCCCTCCTTGGCGCCCATCGCGGCCAGCGGCTCGTCGAGCAGCAGCAGCTTGGTGTCGCGCGTGAACACCGAGCGGGCCACCGCGATGGCCTGCCGCTGACCGCCGGAGAGCTGCCCGACCTCGGCCGTCACCGACGGGATGTCGATGCCGATCGAGTCCAGCGCCTCCCGCGCGCGCTTCTTCATCTCGCGCCGCTTCAGGAACGGCAGCGGCCGGTGCACCAGTTCCTTGTTCAGGTGCAGGTTCAGATACACCGGCAGGTCGTTCACCATCGCCAGGTCCTGGAAGACCGTCTCGATCCCCAGCGACCGGGCGTGCGTCACCGATTTCAGGGTCACCGGCTCGCCGTCGAACAGCAGCCGGCCGGAATCGGGCTGGTGGAACCCGGTGAGGATCTTGATCAGCGTGGACTTGCCCGCGCCGTTGTCGCCGATGAGGCCGAGGATCTCGCCCGCCGACACGGTGAGTGACACGTCCTCCAGCGCCCGCACCGGCCCGAACCGCTTGCCGATGTGCTCGGCGCGCATCACCTCGTTCACGACCGCCCCTTCGAACCGAGCCGTTTGCGCATCACCGTCACGTACACGTTCAGCAGCGCGGCGACGAGGATCGCGACGCCGAGCACGAGGTAGAACGCGTTGGCGCTGATGCCGGTCAGGTTGAACCCGTCGTAGACCAGCCCGAGCAGCAGCGCGCCGAGGAACGCCCCGACCACCGTGCCCGAGCCGCCCAGCAGCGCGGTCCCGCCGATCACGGCGGCGGCCACCGCGTAGAACATGGTGTTGAACCCGCCGTTGGTGGGGTCGTAGGAGCCCACGCGCGTGCCCTGGAGGATCCCGGCGAGCCCGGCCAGCGCGCCGAGGATCGCGAAGTTGGCCACCTTGATCCGGTTGGTGCGGATGCCCGCCTCCGCCGCGCCGAGCGGGTTGCCGCCGGTGGCCTGGGTGGCGATGCCGAACCGGGTCGTGGACAGCACCACCTGCATGACCACGACGACGACCACCGCCCAGATGAACTCCGACCAGCCCCACGCGCCGAACACCGACACGACCCACCCCTCGGCGGGGGCGCTCACCGGGGAGCCGCCGGAGATGATCAGCGACAGTCCCCACAACAGGAACGCCATGCCCAGGGTCGTGATGAACGAGGACAGGCCGAAGACCGTGTGGATCAGCCCGTTCACCATCCCGATCAGCCCGCTCACCACGATCGCGCCGACCACCGCCAGCAGAAGCGGGAAACCGTTGTTGTAGAACAACATCAGCACGAACGGCGACAACGTGAAGACGAACCCGGCGGAGAGGTCGATCTGCCCGCAGATCAGCACCATGACCTCGCCCGCGGCGACGATCGCCCACGGAGCCACGTACTGCGCGATGGTGTGGTAGTTGTCGGTCGTGGTGAACCCCGGCCCGCTGGTGAGTCCGAAGTAGATCGCCGCGGCGACCGTCACCAGCAGGATGGACAGTTCCTTGACCCGGATGATCCCGGGCAGGAACCCGCCACCGCCCCGGGGCGGGGTGGGCGTCGTGCGTTCGCCGGGAAGCGCTTTCGTCATCGTCCCCGTCCTAGGAGATCGCCGGCGGCAGGGGTATCGAGGAGGGCATCGGCACCAGGTCGGCCTTGCGCCCGCCCTCGAACTTGCTGTCCGCGGTGAGGTAGGGACCCACGTTGTCCTTGGTGACGAACGTCAGGCCGGTGTCGGTGAACGGCGGCGTGACCAGCGTGCCGGACACCCGGTACAGGTAGAGGTAGAGCACCGACAGGAAGCCCTGCAGGTAGGCCGACTGGTCGATGGTGAAGTCGAGCGCGCCGGACTGCACGCCCTCCAGGGTGTCGGTCAGGGTGTCGTACCCGCCCGCGCGGACCTTGCCCTGCAGGCCGCGGCTGGTGAACAGCTGCGCGATCGAGGCGGTGCTGCCCGCGTCGACCGCGTACACGCCCTTCGCGTCCTGGTGCCCGTCGTAGGCGGCGGTGATCGCGTTGAGTTCGGCCGCCTGCTCGGCGCCGGTGTTGATGGGAAGCACCGTCACGCCCGGCGCGGCCTGTTTCAGCGCGTCGGTGATGCCGTCCAGGCGCGGCTGGACGTTGTTGCCGCCGGGCTGGGAGATCCCGACCAGGATGAGCCCGGAGGTGACCTCGCGCGCGATCCGTTGTCCCATCAGGAACCCGGACTGGTAGAGGTCCTGGCCGACGTAGGTGAGCGGGAAGTTTCCCGCGGCGGTCGCGTTGTAGGCGATCACCGGGATGCCCTGCGCGAACGCCCGCTTGGTCGGTTCGATGAACGCGTTGTTGTCCGTCAGCGCGACCGCGATGCCGTCGACGCCGCCGTTGATCGCGGTGGAGAAGGCGTTGGCCATTTCGGAGACGTTGCCCTCGGTGGATCCGGTCCACTGCGGTTCCGGGATCCCGACCAGTTTCGCCGCGTCGGCCATCCCGGTGCGGGTCGGCACGAAGAACGAGTTGGTCGTGACGTGGTTGACGAACACGAACCGCCAGTCGGGGGAGTCGGCGAACGCGCCGCCGCCACCCGATTCGGGACTGTCGCGCACTCCCTGACAAGCGGCCAGCAGGGCGGAGGCGGCCACCGCGCCACCGCCCGCTCCGAAATATTTCAGAGCGCTGCGGCGTGAGGTGAGGCTGATCTGGTCGTCGTCGCTCATGGGGACCACCCATCCACGTCGTCGGGGAGCCGGGTTCGAACGCAAAGAGCGTGCGTGAATCATTGGATGATTCGTCGATACAGTCAACCCCTTCCGGGTGATGCGTCCATTGACTTTATGGATCAATGATTTGAGGATTGCTCCGTGAGCAGTAGCCAGGCCGGACCTCTGGGGCGGCACCGCACCCTGCACGGCCAGGTGGTCGAGTGGCTCGGGCGCCGCATCGTGTCCGGCGAGCTGGCCCACGGTAGCCAGTTGCCCAACGAGGCCGAGCTGGCGGCCCAGCTCAACGTCAGCCGCGGCGGCGTCCGCGAGGCCGTGAAAGCGCTCGCCGCGAAGGGGCTGGTCGAGCCTCGGCCCCGGCTCGGCACCCGGGTGCTGCCGCGCGAGCAGTGGAACCTGATGGACCGCGAGGTGATCAGCTGGCACGGCCAGCTCTCCGACGCGGCGTTCCTCGGTGACCTGCTGGAGCTGCGGCTGATGGTCGAGCCCGGCGCCGCGCAGCTGGCGGCCGAGCGCGCGACCGAGGAGCAGCTCGGCGTGCTGGAGGCCGCGTGCGCCCGGATGGCGGAGGAAGCCGGGCGGGTCGAGGCGGACACCTCCGCGTTCGTCGAGGCCGACCTCACCTTCCACCTGACCTTGTTGCGCGCGAGCGGGAACCAGCTGGTCGAACAGCTGGGCCGGCTGCTGGAGGCGAGCCTGCACCACGGGCTGGCCGCCAGCTCGCACGCGCCGGGCGGGGTTTCGGCGACACTGCCGTTGCACCAGGCGGTGCTGGTCGCGGTCCGCGCGCGGCGCGCGACCGCGGCCGGCCGGGCCATGCGGCGGCTGATCGAGACCACGAGCGAAGCGGTGCACCGGATGACGGGTGAAGGGAACTGACGCGGAATGTCCGATGTGGACCAGGTGACGGCTCCCGTTGCCGCGCACGGCGAAGGCCCGGTGTGGGCGCCGGAGTGGCCCGGCGTGCGGTGGGTGGACATGCTCGCCGGGGACGTGCTCGAACACGATGACGGTGAGGTGCGCCGCCACCACGTCGGCGACGTCGTCGCGGCCCTGCGGCCGGGCGTGGACGGGGGAGTGGTCCTCGCGCTGGAACGCGGGTTCGCCCTCGCCGACGCCGCGCTCACCGACGTGCGGCCGCTGGGCGAGGTGTGGACGGATCCGGGCGTCCGGATGAACGACGGCGGGTGCGACCCCGACGGCCGCTTCTACTGCGGCTCCATGTCCTACGACGCGGCACCGGGCGCCGGGAGCCTGTACCGGCTCGACCCGGACGGTGCGGTCACCGCCGTGCTCACCGGCGTCACCATCTCCAACGGCCTCGCCTGGAGCCCGGACGGTGGCACCGCGTACTACGTGGACACCCCTACCGGCCGCATCGACGCCTTCGACTACACCGCCGCGCACGGCCTCACCCGGCGTCGCCCCGCCGTCACCATCCCGGCGGAAGCCGGTTCCCCGGACGGCCTCACGGTCGACGCCGAGGGCAACCTGTGGGTCGCCCTGTGGGGTGGCGGCGCCGTGCACTGCTACACCCCGGAGGGTGTCCAGGTGGCGCGGGCCGCGTTCCCGGTCACCCAGGTCACGGCGTGCACCTTCGGCGGGCCGGACCTGGACGAGCTGTACGTGACCACGTCGCGCCAGGGCGTCGCGGAGGGCACCCAGCCCGAGGCCGGGGCCCTGTTCCGCCTGCGCCCCGGGGTGCGGGGCCTGCCCGCGCACCGCTGTTCCGCCTGCTGAAGCATCCGTACCGGAATACGTACTTTCCCGGTGCCCGGAACCCCGTATGCCCCGGCAGGGTCGAACCTGAAGCGAACCGCGCACCGGAGGTCGGGTCATGCGAGCGGTCAAGGCGGTGGAACTGGGCCTGGTGGCCGGGTTCGTGCTGACCCGCACCGCGCTGCGTGCCGCGACCGGCGGCCTGCCGACGGCCGCGTCCGGTGGCGGGGCCGTGCCGATCAGCAGGCCACGGGGCGAGAGCCGGACCGTGATCGCGGACGACGGCGTCGAGCTGCACGCCGAGATCCAGGGTGACCCACGCGCGCCGGTCACGGTCGTGCTGTGCCACGGCTACGCGCTCTCCGGCGCGAGCTGGAGCTTCCAGACGCCGGAGCTGGCGCGCCACGCCCGGGTGGTGACCTGGGACCAGCGCGGCCATGGCCGGTCCGGGCGCGGGCCCGCCGAGCACGCCACCGTCGACCAGCTGGGCCGCGACCTGCGTGCCGTCATCGAGTCGACCGCGCCGCGCGGGCCGGT
This sequence comes from Amycolatopsis endophytica, assembly GCF_013410405.1. Taxonomy (NCBI): domain Bacteria; kingdom Bacillati; phylum Actinomycetota; class Actinomycetes; order Pseudonocardiales; family Pseudonocardiaceae; genus Amycolatopsis; species Amycolatopsis endophytica. Next base: position 1,011,363 of record NZ_JACCFK010000002.1, on the reverse strand, counting down.
CGTCGTGGCCGGGCACTCGATGGGCGGCATGACGGTCATGGCACTCGCCGAGCAGTGCCCGGAGCTGTTCGGCACCCGCATCGCGGCCGTCGCGCTGCTGGCCACCAGTGCCGAGCCGGTGCTGGGCGACCTCGGCCTGCCACGGCACGGCATGCGGGCACTGCACCGGGTCACGCCGTGGGCGCTGGCCCTGCTGCACCGCGTCACGGTGCTGTCCGGGCCGTTGCGCGAGCTGGCCGGGGCTTTGGTGCCGCGGCACGCCTTCGCTTCGGAGGTGCCACCGCACGTCGCCGATTTCCTGGTCGAGCAGATCGGGGCGACTCCGCTGGACGTGCTGGCCGACTTCTTCCCCCAGTTTCGCGTGCACGACAAGGTCGCCGCGCTCGCCGCGCTGCACCGCGTCGGCTGCCTGGTGCTGGCCGGAGCGGACGACATCGTGACGCCTCCGGAGCACAGCGAGGCCATCGCCCGCGCGGTGCCCGGAGCCGAACTCGTCGTGCTGCCCCACGCCGGGCACGCCTTCCCGCTGGAACACCCCGAGGCGGTCAACACCCTCCTGGTGGCTCTTCTGCGACGCCACGGCCGCCTGCGCACCGCCTGATCCCGTACGAACCGGGCATAGAATCGGGGGATGCCCGACGCATCGCGGGGCGCCGGCAACCTGCCCAGTGAGCTGACCAGCTTCGTGGGCAGACGCCGCGAGCTCGCCGAAACCCGGCGCCTGCTGGCCACGGCCAGGCTGGTCACGCTGACCGGGGCCGGTGGCGTCGGGAAGACGCGGCTGGCCCTGCGCGCCGCCGCCGACGTGCGGCGGGCCTTCCCCGACGGCGTCTGGTTCGTGCCGCTGGCCGAGTTGCGCGATCCCGCGCTGCTGACGCACACGATCGCCACCACCCTCGGCCTGACCGACGAGGTCGGTGCGCAGGTCAGCGGGCTCGCCGAGTACCTGGAGGACAAACGCGCGCTGCTCGTGCTGGACAACTGCGAGCACGTCCTGGACGCCTGCGCGGTGCTGGTCGCCAAACTGCTGTCGGCCACCTCGTCGGTGCGTGTGCTGGCCACCAGCCGTCAGCTCCTGCGCGCCGACGGTGAGCAGGTGCTGCTGGTGCCGCCGCTGCCGGTGCCCTCGGCGGGGGAGCCCGCCGTCGGGGCGGTGACCCTGTTCGCCGAGCGGGCCGCCGCGGTGGTGCCCGGCTTCACCGTCGACGCGTCCAACCGCGACCTCGTCGTCAGAATCTGCCGCCGCCTCGACGGCATCCCGCTGGCGCTGGAACTGGCCGCGGTCCGGCTGCGGGTGCTCTCGCTGGAGCAGATCCTGCACCGCCTGGACGACCGGTTCCGGCTGCTCACCGATGGCAGCCGCACGGCACCGGACCGGCAGCAGACGCTGGGCGCGGCGATCGCCTGGAGCTTCGACCTGTGCTCCCGCCCGGAACAGGCGGTGTGGTCGGCGGTGTCGGTGTTCGCCGGCGGGTTCGACCTGGAGGCCGCCGAAGCGGTGTGCGCCGGCGTCGGCATCGGATCCGACGAGGTGCTCGACCTCGTGGCGGGCATGGTGGACAAGTCCATCCTGATCCGGCGCAACGGGACGTTCGGCCGCGCCGCCTGGTACGGGATGCTCGAAACGGTCCGCGAGTACGGGCACATCAAGCTCGCCGTGTCCGGGCGCGAGGACGGCGTGCGCCACAGGCAGGTCGCCTACTGCGCCCGGCTCGCCCGCCGCTACCGCGAGGAGAGCTTCGGCCCGCGCCAGCTGGAGTGGATCGACCGGCTGCGGCGCGAGCAGCCCAACATCCGCGTCGTGCTGGAGTACTGCCTGGCCGATCCGGAGCGCGCGGCCGGGGCGGCGGCCATCGCGGTGCCCCTGTGGGACTACTGGTTCGCGGGCGGGTTCCCGGTCGAGGGCTACCGCTGGCTCAAGGCCGCGCTGGACGCCGATCCCGAGCGCGGCACCCACCGGCGCGGCCTGGCGCTGCAGGCGGGTGCCTTCACCGGGATCCAGATGCGGGACGCGGCACCGGTGCGGGCCATGCTGGCCGAGCTGCGTGAACTGGCCGATGAGCTGGACGACGACGCGTTGCGGGCGGGCTGGGCGCAGTGCGCGGGCATGGGCACCTTCTACGGGGGTGATCTGGTCCACGGCCGGGAGCTGCTGGAACAGGCGCTCAGCCACTACCGCGCGGCCGATGACCCCCGGCAGATGTGCAACACGCTCATCGTCCTGGCGTCCGTGTTGTTCTTCCTCGACGACCCCGCGGGCGAGGCGGTGGCCGAGGAGGCGCTCGCGCTGACCGACGAGCACCAGGTCGACTGGCTCAAGACCTACGCGCTGTGGACCGTGGCCCTGCAGGCGTGGCGTCAGGGCGACTACCGCCGGTCGGCGTCACTGCTGCGCGAGTCGCTGGCGATGCAGCGCACCGACCGGTCCCAGGTCGCGTTCGCCGTCAACGCCCTGGCCTGGTGCGCGTCCGCGGCCGGGCGGCACGAGCGGGCGGCCGGGCTGCTGGGCGCGGCACGCGCGGTGTGGCGGCTGAGCGGTTCGAAGATCTTCGAGACCAGCCCCTACGTCGGCTTCGACGAGTCCTGCCGGGCGCGGTCGGAGGAGGCGCTGGGCGCCGAGGCGTTCCGGACGGCGTTCGAGGCGGCGGCCGGACTGGGCCCGGACGAGGCGATCGCGTTCGCATTGGCCGAGAAGCAGCCCGCGACGACCGCACGGGTGAAGCGCCGTGCGCCGCTGCCGGGCGGGCTGACCCGCCGCGAGCGCGAGATCGCCGAGCTGGTGGCCGAGGGGCTGAGCAACAAGCAGATCGCGGGACGCCTGGTCATCGCGCAGCGCACCGCCGAGACGCACGTGGAGAACATCCTGACCAAGCTCGGCTTCACCTCGCGGGCCCAGATCGCGGCGTGGCTGACCGAGCAGCGGGCCGCCGCCGAGGAGGGTACGTAGCGCGGTCTACGTACCGAGATGCGTAGGAACCCCGGTTTCCCGGCCCCTTTCCGCAGGCACTCTGGTATTCGCGACCGGAGCCGAGAACACGCAAGGGGTGGTCATGAAGGTCGATTCGCCGCCGCAGCCCTGCTCGCGGTGCCACCGCCAGGTGGTGCTCGCCGGGTACAGCTGGGGACGGCAGTGGGTGCACCTGGGCACGTGGCGGCCGCAGTGCGGTCCTCCGTCCTGGGCGCTGGCCCGCTCGGCCGGGACCACCTCCGCGGAGGCTTCCTAGCGCACGATCCAGCCGTCCGGCGCCGCCCTCCCCCTCGCGTGCCGGCCGGTCGAGCGCGGCGGGCTGCCCAGCCTGCCCGCGAACTCCGGCACCCCGCCGCGCTCACTCCAAACGCCGAGAAGCCCGCCCCCGGTCCCCCGGGGGGCGGGCTTCTCGCGTGACCGGATCTTCATCAAGCGCGACCGGATTTCACAGCAAACTGTCAGTTTTCTCGTGGATGCTGGAGATAACTGGATCGAGTGAAATCCGAGGGGGACCGGGGTGTTGCGCAGACGGGGGGTGACGGACGCGCCCGCGCGCCGCGGCCGTTGGCGACCGGTCCGGCACACCGCCGTCGGCCTGGCGTCACTGCTCGTGCTCGCGGGTACCGGTTTCGCCTGGACCCAGCTGTCCCGCCTGGACAGCGACCTCGCCACCGCGGACGTGATCGCCCCGTCGGCGCAGCTCCCGGCCGGCCGAGACAGCCTCGCCGTCGCGCAGAACATCCTGCTGGTCGGCCTCGACTCGCGTACCGACGTGCACGGGAACCCGCTGCCGCAGGCCCTGCTCGACCAGCTCCACGCCGGTGACTCCGCCGACGGCGGCGACACCACCGACACGATGATCGTCGTGCACGTCCCGGCGGGCGGCGGGTCCGCCACCGCGATCTCCCTCCCGCGCGACTCCTACGTCCAGATCGCGGGTGGCCACGGCAAGCACAAGATCAACTCCGCGTACACCTACGGCAAGCAGGCGGCGCTGGCGACGCTGAGCGGCGAGGGCCTCTCCGGCGCCGAACTGGAACGCGAGGCCGCGGCGGCGGGGGCGCGCACCGCGATCGAAACCGTCGAGGATTTCACCGGTCTGGCGATCAACCACTACGCGGCGGTCAACCTGGCGGGGTTCTACACCTTGAGCAACGCCGTCGGCGGCGTCCCCGTGTGCCTGAAGGCGCCGGTGCACGACAGCTACTCCGGTGCGGACTTCCCGGCGGGGGAGCAGACGCTGTCCGGTGCCCAGGCGCTGGCGTTCGTCCGCCAGCGGCACGGCGTTCCGGGCAGCGACCTCGGCCGGATCGCGCGTCAGCAGGCGTTCCTGTCCGGCATGGCGGAGGTCGTGCTCGACTCCGGCACCCTCACCGACCCGGCCAGGCTGTCCGCGCTCGTCGGCGCCGTGACGTCCTCGGTCATCCTCGACAGGGGCTGGGACGTCCTGACCTTCGCCGAGCAGATGCACAATCTGACCTCGGACGGGATCACCTTCGCCACCATCCCGGTGCAGAGCCTGAGCCTGGCCACGCCCTACGACGGCGACGCGGTCAAGGTCGACCCCACGCAGGTCCAGGGCTTCGTCGACGCCCTGCTGGGCGGCGCCTCCGGGCGGACCTCCGCGAGCAGCGGTACCGCGACGACACCGGCGAGCGTGGCGAAGCAGGCGGCCGAGACCGCCGGCGCGGCCACCACCACGCCGTCCAGCGTGTCCCCGGAGTCCAGCACCGACCTGTCCGGCTGCGTGAGCTAGCCGGTCCCGTCGCGGACGTCCTGGCGGAGGTCGCCACCGGGCGCGATCTCCGGGTGTCCTGCGCGATGACCTCGGCCCGCCCGACCTCGCGCGGCGGGCCTCCGGACAGGACGACCGGACGGGGCCGGCCGGGGGAGATATTCACCAACCCTACTTTCGCCGGGTGACAACTTCTCCGGACGATGACCACACTGCTGGGTGAACCGGTCCCCGTCTCCAAGGAAGTGCTCGATGAAGCGATCACCCCTCGTCAAGTCGTTCGGCCTCACCGCACTCGCCGTCGGTTCCGTCCTCGCCGCCTCCGTGAACGTCGCCGGCGCGGCGGCTGCCTCGCCCCTGGTCGGCGCGATGCAGCGCGACCTCGGGCTGACCGCCGAGCAGGCCGGCACCCGGATGGCCGAGGAGGCCGCGGCCGCGAGCATCGCCCCGGCCGCGCAGGCCGCCGCCGGCTCCGCCTTCGGTGGTGCCTGGTACGACGCCGCGTCGGGCAAGTTGGTCGTCGGCGTCACCGACGCCGCCCAGGCCGCCGCGGTCGAGGCCACCGGCGCGGACACCGCGCTGGTCGCCCACACCCAGTCGGCGCTGGACGCGACCAAGACCGCCATCGACACGCTCGCCGGCCCGGCCGCGCCGCGCCAGGTCACCGGCTGGTACGTCGACGAGCAGGCCAACAGCGTCGTGGTGACGGTGCTGCCGGGCGCGCAGGCCGCCGACGTGCAGGGCTTCCTCGGCCAGGCCCGCGCGGCGGGACCGGTGCAGGTCGAAGAGGTCACCAGCGCGCCGCGGCTGTTCGCGGGCGACGTGGTCGGCGGGGACGCCTACTACATCAACGACGCCGCGCGCTGCTCCGTCGGCTTCTCGGTCGAGGGCGGGTTCGTCTCGGCGGGGCACTGCGGCAACGCGGGCGACTCGGTCACCGCGCCGGACGGCTCGGCCATGGGCTCCTTCGAGGGGTCTTCCTTCCCCGGCAACGACTACAGCCACGTGACCACCAACTCGTCCTGGACGCCGTCGCCCACTGTGGACGGTTACGGCAACGGGGACGTGACGGTCACCGGGCACACCGCCGCCGCGGTCGGTTCGTCGGTCTGCCGCTCGGGTTCGACGACGGGCTGGCACTGCGGCACGATCCAGGCCACCAACCAGACCGTCAACTACGCCGAGGGCACCGTGTCCGGCCTGACCAAGACCAACGCGTGCGCCGAGCCGGGTGACTCGGGTGGCTCGTGGGTCAGCGGCAGCCAGGCGCAGGGCGTCACCTCGGGTGGTTCCGGTGACTGCACCAGCGGCGGGACGACCTACTTCCAGCCGGTCAACGAGATCCTGTCGGCCTACGGCCTGACGCTGGTCACCGGCTGACCAGCAGGACACGAGACCCCTGCCGGTGCGCCCGGCGGGGGCCTCGCCATGTCCGGGGTCAGCTGATGGCGGGCGCCCAGGCGCGTTCGAGCGCGGCCGCGCGGGCGCGGCGCTTGAGGCCGGCGAGACTGTGTTTCGCGGGGATCAGCAGGGCGGTCAGCCAGGTGCGGCGGTACTCCTCCAGCGCAATCGCCACGGGACGATGCATGACGCAGTGCACCAGACCGGGCGCGCCGAGCCGGTGCCTCCCGGCGTGCTTGCTGCGCGACAACATCGTTCCTCCGTATGGGCGACCTTCCCGCCGCGCACCGTACGCAACGAGCGGGCCGAAGCGTAGTAGCGGCGCGGCGTGTCACCCGTCTCGTTTGGATTACAAGCCGTCCGGGGAGTCAAGACCACCCGTTCGTGGGGTCTGGTCTAATGCGAACCATGCTGCGGGTGGGGTTGTCCGGAGGAATCGGTGCTGGGAAGTCGACCGTCGCGGCGCGACTCGTCGAACACGGCGCGGTGCACGTCGACGCGGACGTGATCGCCAGGGAGGTCGTGGAACCGGGCACCGACGGACTCGCGAAGGTCGTCGAGGCGTTCGGAGCGGACGTCCTCGGCGCGGACGGCGGCCTGAACCGCCCGGCGCTGGCGGCCAAGGCGTTCGCCGACGAGGAGTCCCGGCGCAGGCTCAATGGCATCCTGCACCCGCTCATCGGCGCGCGGACCGCCGAGCGCATGGCCGCGGTGCCGCCGGACGGGATCGTCCTGCACGACGTGCCATTGCTGGTCGAGGGCGGGTACGCGCCCAACTACCACCTGGTCCTCATCGTCGACGCGCCCGTCGAAACCCGGCTGCGGCGCCTGACCGAGCTGCGCGGGATGCCCGAGGAGGACGCCCGCGCCCGCATCAGGGCGCAGGCCACCGATGACCAGCGCCGCGCGGTCGCCGACGTGTGGCTGGACAACTCCGGCCCCGCCGACGCCGTGCTGGCCGAGGTGGACCGGCTGTGGGCGGACCGGCTGGTGCCGTTCGAGGCGAACGTCCGGCTCCGCCGCCCGCGCCCGCCGATGCCGCCGCGACTGGTGCCCTACGACGTCACCTGGCCCGCCCAGGCCGCCCGCGCGCTGGCCCGGCTGCGGCTGCTGACCGCGGGCCGGGCCTCCCGGGTGGACCACATCGGGTCCACCTCGGTGCCGGGACTGCCCGCGAAGGACGTGCTGGACCTGCAGGTGACGGTGTCGACGCTGGCGCAGGCCGACGAGTTCGCCGACGTCCTGTCCGACGCGGGTTTCGTCCGCGCGGCGGGAGACTGGTGGGACGATCCGCAGGGCGGGGGCGACCCGTGGCCCAAGCGGTTCCACTACGGGGCCGATCCCGGGCGGCCGGTCAACGTGCATGTTCGCAGCACGGCCACCCCCGCGTGGCGGCTGGCCCTGTTGTTCGCCGCGTGGCTGCGGGCGAACCCCGCGGAGCGCGACACCTACGCCCGGGTGAAGGAGGATCTGGCGGAGGCGCACGGCGCCGACGGTTCGGTGGACGGTTACGCCGAGGAGAAGCAGACCTGGGTCAACGCGGCGTTCGCGAGGGCGGAGGAGTGGGCAGGCCGCACCGGCTGGTCGGCCTGAGTGCCGGTTTTTGTCGTACCCCTCGCCTAGCTTGGGGCGCATGGCACTCTCGGTGGACGAACGCGAACAGTTTCTGGCGGAGCCGCACGTCGGCGCGCTCTCGGTGGCCGAAAATCCGGACCGCGCGCCGTTGACCGTCCCCATCTGGTACCAGTACACGCCCGGCGGTGAGCTGTGGATCCGGACGACCCCCGGTTCCCGCAAGGCTCGTGCGATCGAGGCCGCTGGCCGGTTCAGCCTGATGGCGCAACGGATCGAGCCGACGGTGCGTTACGTATCGGTGGAGGGCCCGGTCACCGCGACCGCGCCGGACACCCCCGAACTGGCACGAAAGCTGGCCGAACACTACCTGCCGCCCGGCAAGGTCGACGGATACCTGGAGTTCGAACGCACCCAGCTCGGCGAACACTTCGTCATCTCGATGCGCCCGGAGCACTGGCTCTCGGCCGACTTGGGTGCAGGCTGAGCGCCCGGAGCGGCCAACACGCCCGTGTTTGCCGTTCCCGTCGCCGTGTTGGCCCTTCCGGGCAGCGTGTTGGCCGTTCCCGCTGGCGTGTTGGCCCTTCCGGAACCGCCACCCGGCAACGCAAGCCAGCCAAGACGTGTCGAACCCAAGCCGACCGACTACCGGCCGCCCCAGCAACCAGCGGCCAGCGCCGAAGGCGCTCCCCCACCAGCCAAAGGCCGAACAGGCAGACTCCGAATTGACCACCCGGCCCCGGGTTGACGGCATAAGCGCCGAGCCGCCCACCAAAATCAAAAGCACGACGCGTCGCCGAGTCCCAGCGCCGCAACAACTTCCACACCCGCCTCAGCTCTCGCCGAAATCGATCAGCCCCTGCCGCAACGCGGTGGCCACCGCGGCCGCCCGGTCCTTGACCCCGAGCTTGGCGTAGGCGTGCAGCAGGTGCGTCTTCACCGTCGCCTCGCTGATGAACAGTCTGGCGGCCGCGTCCTTGTTCGTGCCGCCGCGAGCGATCAGCGTCAGCACCTCGATTTCGCGACGGCTCAGCTCCTCCCGTGCCGGTGCGCGCATCTGCCCCATCAGCCTGCTCGCCACCGCGGGGGAGAGCACCGCCTCGCCGCGCGAAGCCGCCCGCACCGCGCGGAACAGTTCCTCGCGGGGTGCGTCCTTGAGCAGGTAGCCGGTGGCTCCGGCCTCGATCGCGGGCAGCACGTCCGAGTCGGTGTCGTACGTCGTCAGCACGAGCACCCGCGCCCGGTTGCCACGCCGCGCCAGCTCGCGGATCGCGTGCACCCCGTCGGTGCCCGGCATGCGCAGGTCCATCAGCACGACGTCCGGCGTCACGCGTTCGGCGACCGCCACCGCCTCCGCGCCGTCACCGGCTTCGCCGAGCACCTCGAACCCGTGCTCGGTGGTGAAGATCCCGCGCAGGCCGTCCCGCACCACTGGGTGGTCGTCGGCGATGACGAGGGTGATCACGTGGCCGCACCGATCGCGGGCAGACTCGCCGAGATCGCCGTGCCCGCACCGGGTTCCGACTCGATCGCCAGCGTCCCGGCCAGCCGCTGCACCCGGTGCAGCATCCCGGTGAGCCCGAACCCGTCACCGCGCCGCGCCGGATCGAAGCCGGACCCGTCGTCCCGCACGTCGAGTGTCACCAGATCCTCCATGTAGGACAGTGTCAGGCCGACCCGGCGCGCGCGAGCGTGCCGGGCCACATTGGACAGTGCTTCCTGGGTGATGCGCAGCAGCGTTGCCTCGATCTCCGGGTGCATCGGCCGCGGCGTGCCGGTCGCGGTGAACTCGACCGCCACCGAGGACCGCTGGGCCCATCGGCCGGCCACCGCGTTCAGTGCCTCCGGCAGCCCGGCCTCCTCCAGCGGACCGGGCCGCAGCGCGTGCACCGACCGGCGTGCCTCGGTGAGGTTCTCCCTCGCCAGGGCGGTGGCCGTGGCCAGGCGTCGCCGCCACTCCGCCGGATCGCGCTCGGCTCCTTCGGCGGCTTCGAGCTGCGTGATGATCCCGGTGAACCCCTGCGCGAGCGTGTCGTGGATCTCCACGCTGAGCCGCTGCCGTTCCTCCAGCATCCCGGCCTCCCGCGCCTGCGCGAGCAGTTGCCGGTGCAGGCCCGCGTTCTCGCGCAACGCCGTCTCCAGTTCGGCCAGTGCCGCCCGCCGTGCCTCGTTCTGTTCACTGATCGTGCGCGCCATCATGGCGCCACCGCAGATCGCCGTGGTCTGCACGGCGATGACGGTCAGCCACAGCTCCGGGTCCTCGCTCAGCGCCTGCCCCGGTCCTCCCGAACCGATCGTGTTGATCATCACGGATGTGGCGGCCAGCCCCAGGACCCCGAGCGGGGCCGGCTTCAGCTTCAGGGCGCTGAAGAAGCAGCTGATCATGAACACCAGGAGGACCGTGTCCCGGTACATCAGCATCGACGCCAGCGTCAGCGTCCCGGCGAACCAGACCGCCAGCGTGATCCCGTGCGAGCGCCACCGCGGGGGCACCACGACGTCCTTCGCCAGCAACCAGGCCAGGGTGACACCGGCCAGTGGCAGGACATCGGCCCGGCGGCTGAGCAGCAGTGCCACGGCCAGCAGCACGTAGGGCAGGCGATGGTCGACCCAGCGGTTCCACTGCTCCGGCAGCGGCCCGCCGGGCCCGACGGCGAAGTCGAGCGACGAGGACCAGGCGCGACGGTTCACGGGCTCCATTATCCGGCGCACACCCCGAAAACACGCAGGTACGGCCACGGTGTCCGCCGCCGGGCGGCGGAGTGACGGCGGCTGGTCGGCATACCCCCAAGCCAGATGCCGACCAGCCGCCCGGAAACACCGCTCGTCGCCGAAGCAGCCGAATCGGCCACCGGTGACGAGCAACAACAGCTCCACCGCTCCCGCCAGTACCAGCACGGAACGCGAACGAGCTTCGTGACTGTGACGCCGCCGGCCCGGATTCGGTTGCCCGCGATGGCCGGGTTCTTCACTCCCACCGGAACACCCGGGCCGCCACCACGCCGCAGACCAGCGCGAACACCGCCAGCGTGATCAGCTGGAGCGGTGCCGGGAACGTGCCTGTCCAGCTGGAGCGCAACGCGTTGAAGGTCGCGCCGAGCGGCAGCACGTCGGCCAGTCCCCGCAGGACCCCCGGCAGTTGTTCCTTGGGCACCCACACCCCGCCCAGCGCCAGCATCGGGAAGAACACGGCGGTGCCGATCCCGCTCGCCGCCCTGCCAGTGCTGGCCAGCGCGGCGACCAGCAGCCCGACGCTGAACAGCGCGAGCGTGCCCAGCACGAGCGTGAGCAGGAAGCCACCCGGGTTCGCGGGCAGCGCGAGTCCGAGCGCGAGCCGCCCGCCCACGACGATCAGCAGCACCACGACGAGCGCGGCGCCCAGGTTGACCAGCAGCTGCGCCGCCAGCAGGCGGGACGGCGGCACCGGGCTCGCCGCGAGCCGCCGCAGCACTCCTTTCTCGCGGTGGGATGCCATCGCGGCCGGGAACAACGTCAGTGCCAGCATCGCGATCAGGATCGCGACCGCCAGCGGTGCGATGAACCCGGGCAGCGGCGCCTGCCCGCCGAAGTCGTCGCTCGGCCGGCCGTTGTCCGGCATCAGGCCGAACACCAGCAGCAGCGCGACCGGGACCCCGATCACGGTGATCGGCGCGCCCGGATCGCGCAGGAACAGTTTCGCCTCGACGGCGGTGAGCCGGGTCAGCATCATGCCCCCTGGTCGATCTTGCGGCCGGTGAGCGCGACGAACGCGTCGTCCAGCCCGGCCTGTTCCACCCGCAGCTCGCCCGCGACGATCCCGTTGCGGGCGAGCACCGACGTGACGGCCTGCAGCACGCCGCCGTCACCGGTGACGACGATCCGTTCGCCGTGCCGGTCCACCTGCCGCACCTCCGGCAGCGCCGTGAACACCTCGTCGGCGACCGGGCGCGACGGCCGGAACCGGACGCGCTGCTCGTCGCTCACCCGCGCGACCAGGCCGGCCGGGGTGTCCGTCGCGACGACCCGGCCGGCGTCGATCACCGCGATCCGGTCACACAGCCGTTCCGCCTCCTCCATGAAGTGCGTGACGAGCAGGATGGTCACGCCACGGGCGCGGATGCCCTCGATGACCTCCCACGTGTCGCGGCGCGCCTGCGGGTCGAGACCGGTGGTCAGCTCGTCGAGCACCGCGACCTCGGGACCGCCGATCAGCGCGAGCGCGATCGAGACCCGCTGCTTCTGGCCGCCGGACAGCTTCCGGTATTGCGTGCCCCGCACCCCGGTCAGTCCCAGCTCCTCCAGCAGCGCGTCCGGCTCGGCCGGGTCGTCGTAGAACGACGCGTACAGATCGAGCGCCTCGCCGACGCGCAGCCGGTCCGGCAGCTGCGTTTCCTGCAGCTGCACGCCCAGGCGGCGGCGCAGCTGTGCGGTCTCGTGCCGGGGGTCGAGCCCCAGCACGCGGATCGTGCCGCCGTCCGGCCGCCGCAGCCCCTCCAGGCATTCGGCCGTCGTGGTCTTGCCGGCGCCGTTCGGGCCCAGGATCCCGAAGATCTCGCCCCGTTCGACGGTGAAGGACACGTCCTCCACCGCCACCTTCTCGCCGTAACGTTTGCTGAGGTGGTGCACCTCGATGATCCCCATGGCTCTCAGCATTCGCGGAATCGGCGGGCGCCGGATCGACCCCGCGGTCACCACGCAGCCAGCCGGGCGGTGGGCCACGATCAACCGATCGGATGATTCCGGGGATCAGCGGCGACGCCAGGTCAGGTGAATGTCGTGTGTGGACAGCCACCGGTCGACGCGGTAACCGTGTGCCGCGAGCCCCTCGACGGTGGCGTAGGTGATCTCCAGCGCGCGCTCGGCCTCGGCAGGGGCGAGCAGGCCGGCGGCGGCCGCGGCGAGCAGCTCGTCGGTGTCGACCACCTCCACCCGCTCGCCCTCGCGCACCACCAGGTCCAGGTACCAGTCGGTGGTCCGCCAGGTGCCGCCGTCCCGCTCGACCGACACCACGTCGAGGTAGAAGTCCTGGTCACGCTCGTGACCGGGCCGGAACCAGAAGTCGGTCAGCCGCAGACCGAGTCCGGGCAGCAGCCACGATTCGAGGTAGTGGAACTGGGCCCGCCCCGGTGCCGGACGGGCGAGGTACAGGCCGAACGGCTCGACCCGGTACTCCTCCACCTCCCGGGCGATGCCCTTCGGATCGGTGTTCGTCCGGTTGGTCACGTCGAAGGTCTCGGTCTTGGGGGGATGGATGGCCTCGGCGTGCGCGGTCATGGGTTCATTCTGCGGGTTCACATAAGAAAAGAAACCGTCACGACGGTAGGGTGATCATGTGGCGGAGGCAGACGCGATCCAAGGAGTGGCGCGGGTGGCCGCCGCGCTGGCGACCAGGGCCACCGAACTGACCGGCGAACTGGTGCAGTTGTACGCGCGCGAGCTGCCCCACCTGGTCAACGACGACGAGAGCGTGGTCAGCCTGCTGTCCGCGAGCGTCTACCAAAACGTCGACACCGCGCTGCGCATCTTCCAGCACGGCATCGATCCGCACCGGGTCGAGGCCCCGGTCGCGGCGCTGGAGTACGCCCGCAGGCTCGCGCAGCGCGGCACCCCGGTCGTCGATCTGATCCGCGCCTACTACCTCGGCCAGACCGCGCTCCTCGATTATTCCCTGCAGGAAGCGGTGAAGCTCGAGCCCGATCCGATGCTGCTCGGCGGCATGATGGGCCACGCGCTGACCGGTGCGTTCGCGTTCATCGACCGCGTCACGCAGCAGGTCGTGTCCGCCTACCAGGAGGAACGCGACCGCTGGCTGGTCAACCGCAGCGCGGTGCGCGCCGCCAGGGTGCGGTCGCTGCTCGCCGGCGAGATCACCGACACCAGCGAGACCAGTCTCGGCTACCGCCTGCGCGGCACCCACCTCGCGATGATCGTGTGGCAGGCGCCGGATCCCGGCGCCGGTCACGTCCTCGGCGGGCTGGAGGCGGTCGCGAACGAGCTCGCCGCGGGCCTGCCCAGCTCCGGCGGCCCGTTGTTCGTGCCGAACGACGAGGTGTGCGCGTGGGTCTGGTTCCCGCTGGAGACGCCCGCGATGCCGGACGAGGAGCATGTGCGCAAGGTGCTCGGCAAGGCCGGTTCGGGCATCCGCCTCGCGTTCGGCGATCCGGGGGAGGGGCTGGACGGGTTCCGCGCCAGCCACCGGCAGGCGCAGCGCGTGTACAACCTGGCCTTCGCCGCGGGCGAGCACTGCGACCGGGTCCTGACCTTCCGCGACGTCGGGGCGATGGCGCTGATGGCCGGCGATATGGCCGCCGCGCGCGGCTGGGTCGCCGACACCCTGGGCGACCTCGCCACCGACGACGAGCAGCACGCCCGTCTGCGTGACACGTTGCGCGTGTTCCTGGCGACGGGCGGCAGCTACACGGCGGCGGCCGGGCGGTTGACGATGCACAAGAACTCCGTGCAGTACCGGGTCCGCAAGGCGGAGGAGATGCTGGGGCGGCCGGTGTCGGAGAACCGCCTCGACGTCGAACTGGCGCTGCGCCTGTGCCACCGCCTCGGCGGCGCGGTGCTGGCCACGCCGTAGCGACTGTTTCGGAAGTGGCCAGCGCGTGGCCCACGGCAAGCGGTTCCGCCGCTGAAGAAACACGGCCAGGCCGCTTTGTCTCTTTCGGGTGTTTCATGAGGCTGTGCGGCAGCCCGCGGTCCTGCGCTTTCGTCCTTCAGGACCAGTCCTGGCCCCCAGGATTGGGCCGTCGGCACGAAGATTCCACGATTATTCCGGTTTACGCTGGTGCTATGGGGAACGTCGTCCACGCCGAGCCGACCGGAGTGATGGCCCTCGTGCGCCTGCGCCGGGGCGCCGCGGGCGAACGCGACCGCGTGTGCCACCTCGTGCCCATCCCCGAGACCGGCCCGATCCCCGAGGTCCTCATCGCCCGTTGCGGCGCGCCGATCGTCTGCGGCAGCGCCGAGGTGCTGGAGCGCATCTGCGGGATGCCGTGCGAGTCCTGCCTGGCCCGCGCCGCCCGCGACCGGCGCCTGGCCTGCTGAAACATCCGCCTCGCTGAAAACTGTCGGTGGGCGCGCCTACTCTGGTTCCCGTGGCTTTCGCAACCGAACACCCCGTGCTCGCCCAGTCCGAGTTCCGGCCCGTCTCCGAGATCCCCAGGGCGGGCGGCCGGTTCGAGGTGGTCAGCGAGTACCAGCCCGCCGGTGACCAGCCGGCGGCCATCGACGAGCTGAGCAAGCGGCTCGGGCGGGGCGAGAAGGACGTCGTGCTGCTGGGCGCCACCGGTACCGGCAAGTCGGCCACCACGGCCTGGCTGATCGAGCAGGTGCAGCGGCCCACGCTGGTGATGGCGCCCAACAAGACGCTGGCCGCCCAGCTGGCCAACGAGCTGCGCGAACTGTTCCCGCACAACGCGGTCGAGTACTTCGTCAGCTACTACGATTATTACCAGCCCGAGGCGTACGTCCCGCAGACCGACACCTACATCGAGAAGGACTCGTCGATCAACGACGACGTGGAGCGGCTGCGCCACTCGGCGACGATGAACCTGCTCTCGCGCCGCGACGTCATCGTGGTCGCGTCGGTGTCCTGCATCTACGGCCTGGGCACGCCGCAGTCCTACCTCGACCGGTCCAGCAAGCTCGAGGTCGGCATGGAGGTCGAGCGCGACACGTTCCTGCGCGCGCTGGTCGACGTCCAGTACACGCGCAACGATCTTGCGTTCTCGCGCGGCACGTTCCGGGTGCGCGGTGACACGGTGGAGATCATCCCGGCGTACGAGGAGCTGGCCGTGCGGGTCGAGTTCTTCGGCGACGAGATCGACAAGCTGTACTACCTGCACCCGCTCACCGGCGAGATCGTGCGCGAGCTCGACGAGGTGCGCATCTTCCCGGCCACCCACTACGTCGCGGGGCCGGAACGCATGGAGAAGGCGATCCGCGGCATCGAGGCGGAGCTGGCCGAGCAGCTGGCGCGGCTGGAGAAGCAGGGCAGGCTGCTGGAGGCCCAGCGGCTGCGCATGCGCACCAGCTACGACATCGAGATGATGCGGCAGGTCGGGTTCTGCTCCGGCATCGAGAACTACTCGCGCCACATCGACGACCGCGCCGCCGGGTCCGCCCCGGCCACCCTGATCGACTACTTCCCGGAGGACTTCCTCCTGGTCATCGACGAGTCGCATGTGACGGTGCCGCAGATCGGCGGCATGTACGAGGGCGACGCCTCCCGCAAACGGACCCTGGTCGAGCACGGGTTCCGGCTGCCCAGCGCGCTGGACAACCGGCCGCTGACCTGGGAGGAGTTCTCCGACCGGATCGGGCAGACGGTGTACCTGTCGGCCACGCCGGGCCCGTACGAGCTGGGCCAGACCGGCGGCGAGTTCGTCGAGCAGGTCATCCGGCCGACCGGTCTGATCGACCCGGAGGTCGTGGTCAAGCCGACCGAGGGGCAGATCGACGATCTGGTGCACGAGATCCGGGTCCGTGCCGAGCGCGACGAGCGGGTCCTGGTGACCACGCTGACGAAGAAGATGGCCGAGGACCTCACCGACTATCTGCTGGAGCTGGGTATCCGGGTGCGGTACCTGCACTCCGAGGTGGACACGCTGCGCCGGGTCGAGCTGCTGCGGCAGCTGCGCTCGGGTGACTTCGACGTGCTGGTCGGCATCAACCTGCTGCGCGAGGGCCTGGACCTGCCGGAGGTGTCGCTGGTGGCGATCCTCGACGCGGACAAGGAAGGCTTCCTGCGCAGCGGCACCTCGCTGATCCAGACGATCGGCCGCGCGGCGCGCAACGTTTCCGGCGAGGTCCACATGTACGCGGACAAGATCACCGACTCGATGCGGTACGCGATCGACGAGACGAACCGCCGCCGCGAGAAGCAGGTGGCCTACAACGAGGAACGAGGCATCGATCCGCAGCCGCTGCGCAAGAAGATCGCCGACATCCTCGACCGCGTCTACACCGAGGCCGAGGACTCGGAGCAGACGGTTCCGGTCGGCGGTTCGGGCCGCAACGCCTCGCGCGGCAAGAAGCCGGAGCAGGGCGGGCGCAGCTCCGGCGTCCTGGTGGACCGCGACGTGGCAGGCATGCCGCGCGCCGAACTGGCCGACCTGATCCAGCAGATGACCGACCAGATGATGCAGGCCGCGCGCGATCTGCAGTTCGAACTGGCGGCCCGCCTGCGCGACGAGATCGGCGAACTGAAGAAGGAACTGCGCGGCATGGACGCCGCCGGCGTGAAGTAGCCGCTCCGTCGCACCCCCGGCCCGGGGGTGCGACGGACATCCGTCCCACTTCGCTACGGGAGCCGCGACAAGACCGTCCACACTAGAGTCACCGGGTATGGCGGCAGCGGTGGAGGCGATCACGCAGGTCACGCGCTACCTCGATCTCGCGGGGGTGTTCGCCTGCGCGATCCTCGGCGGCGCCGTGGCCCGCGCGGAGCGGCTCGACCTGTTCGGGTTCCTCGTGGTCGGCAGCATCTCCGGGCTCGGGGGCGGCGTCATCCGCGACACGTTGCTGCAGAACGGCCCGCCCGTCGCGCTGACCGACTACGCCTACCTGCCGACCGCCCTGGCCGGGGCGCTCCTGTCGTTCGTCATCTCGATCAGTGAGAGCTCCTGGGACAAGCTCTTCACCGCCCTGGACGCCGCCGTCATCGGTTTCTGGTCCGTGACGGGTGCGCAGAAGACGCTCGCCGCGGGACTCGGGTGGCTGCCTGCGATCCTGCTCGGCACGACCACCGCCGTCGGGGGCGGGGCGCTGCGCGACATCATGCTGCGCCGCGTCCCGGCCGTCTTCGGGGGCACGCCGCTGTACGGCACGGTCGCGGCCGCGGTCGCCGCCACGATGGTCGTCTGCACCTACCTCGGCGCGCCGCTGGCCGGTCTCATCGCAGGCGTCGTCGGGGCACTGCTGTTCCGCGTCGCCGCGGTCAGGTTCGGCTGGAACCTGCCCAACGGCCTGGAGTGGCAGCCGCATTCGAGGCTGGCGTCCGCGTGGCGCAACCGCCGTCAGCGCCGCAACCCGCCGGACACCTGATCAGGTCAGCGGCGCCTCGATCCACTCCACCAGTGCCGGGTCGCGCATCACGGAGTCGTAGATCTGTTCCTGGAGGTTGTACTCGTCCAGCGAGCTCCCGGCGGGGAGTTCCCCGGCCGCCACGCTCTGTTCGGCGTAGAAGTCGAGCGAATTGCGCCAGTACAGCGGCGACTGCGGGTTGTAGACGTCGTTCCGGGCCGCCGCGGGGTCCGTGTAGTGCACGAACTGGCGCATCTGGTTCTCGATCTGCTCCGGCGTGTAGGTGCTGCCGGACCGGGTGTTCATGACCCGGGTCAGTTCGGGGACGGCCAGATCGGGCCGTTCGTTGAGGTAGCGGCTGGTGCGCAGCCACAATGCGACGAGCTTCCGCGCGGTCGGGAAGTTCTTGTCCAGCCACCGCTGGTCGACCGCGGCCGTGCAGTACCACAGGCCGGCCGGGCCCAGGACCTCCGCGCCGCCCACGTTGACGAACTTGTCCGGGTAGTTCTGCAGCAGCTTCGACTCCTGCGCGAGCGAGCCCATGTAGAAGTCGCCCTGCCCGGAGAGGAACGCGGTGGCCGCCTTCGCGTCATCGGGCATGTCCACGATGTTGATGTCACCCGGCTGCAGGTTCGCGTACTGCTCGAGGCCCTTCACGAGGGGGCCGAAGATGACCTTGTTCCCGATGAGGGTCTTGCCCTTGAGGTTGTCGTAGACGATCTGCCGGGCCTGTGCGTCCGGGTGGCCCTGCGCGACCAGCTGGTCGTAGGAGGGCGCGCCGGCCCGGCCGACGATGATGAAGCCCTTGAACTGGTCGATGGTCATGATGTCGCGGACGGAGGGCACGGACACCAGGTAGGGCAGGTTGCAGGCCGTGCACGTGCTCACCACGTCGACCTCGTGGCGTTCCAGCGCCTGGATGGCGGTGTTGACCTGGGTGAGGTAGGTGAAGTTCAGCGTGAGTCCCAGTTCCGCGGCCAGGCCGTGGGTCCGGGCGAACTCCCAGGGGGCGTAGTCCAGCAACGGCTGCACGGCGATGGTCACTTCGGAGCTGTTGCTCTTGACCTCGGCCGCGCACCCGGTCAGTGCCTGTGTGGCGAGCACCAGCGCGGCCGCGGTGAGCCCGCACGCCGCCTTCCACCCGCGCGTCGTCCGGTTCATGCCGCCCCCAGCACCGAGCTGACCGACGAAGCTGCCGAGCCGCGGTCGGTCCAGCGCAGCAGGCGGCCCTGTCCGAGCCGGATGAGCAGGTCGACGAGGTAGGCGATGATCGCGTAGACCACGACGAGCACGACGATGCCCGCGGTGTCCAGGTAGTTCTGCCGGTTGATGATGAGGTAGCCCAGGCCGTTCTGCGCTCCGATGAACTCGGCCGCGACGCCCAGACCCCAGGACGCGGCCGCGGACACCCGCACCGCGCCGATGAGGTGCGGCGTGATCGAGGGGACGACGACCGTGCGGTAGATGAACCCGCGGGACGCTCCGAGGTTCAACGCGGCCTTCACATAGACCGGCGGGACGTTGCGGATCGCTTCCAGCGTCGTGACCACGAGCACCACGAACGTGCCGAAGGCGACGAGGATGATCTGCGGCGTCCGGCCGAGCCCGAACCACAGGATGAACAGCGGGATCAGCGCGAAGATCGGGATGGGCCGCAGCGCGTCGAAGATCCCGCCGAGCAGGGACCGGGTGTGCCGGCTGTAGGCCAGCAGCAGGCCGATGCCGACGCCGGCGCCGGTGCCGACGGCGAAGCCGGCCAGGGTGGTCAGGACGGTGGACGTGATGGCCGAGCCGAGCCGCGGTTCCAGTGCGACGAACGAATTCCACACCTGGCCGGGACTGGGCACGAACAGCGGATCGGTCAGGTTCGAGGTGCTGGTCCAGATCCAGACGACGATCAGGACCGCCGGGATGAGCACCGCCTCGGCGATCCGCAGCGCGGTCCGCCGGGCCGCCCGCGCCCGCCGCCGGTCCGGCCGGGCGTCGACAGCGACGCCGGACAGCGAGGTCTCGGTCACGATGGGCCTCCGTGGTTGTTCGCGATGTATTCGCCGAGCCTGCGGCGGAGCTGCTGGAACTCGGGAGTCGTCTTGACGGAGACGTCCCGGTCGCGCGGGAACGGGACGTCGACGAGGGCGAGCAGGGGGCCCGGTCCCTTGCGCAGCACCGCGACCCGGTCGCCCACGAACAGCGCCTCCTCCAGGTCGTGCGTGACGAACAGCGAGGTGAGCCCGCGGTCGAGGCCGATCCGGCGGAACTGGACCTGGAGGCGTTCCTTGGTCATCACGTCCAGTGCGGCGAAGGGCTCGTCCATCAGGATCGCCTCGGGCTCGACGGCGAGCGCCCTGGCCATGTCGCACCGCTTGCGCATGCCGCCGGAGAGCTGCCGCGGGTAGGAGCCGGCGGCGTCGCCCAGACCGACCAGTTCGACCATCTCGGCGACCCGCGCTTCGCGGTCGCGCCGGTCGGTTCCACGCGCCCGCAACCCGTAGGCGACGTTCTGGGCGACGGTGTACCAGGGGAAGGTCGCGTCCTCCTGGAAGACCATGACCCGGTCGGCCGCGGGGCCGTCGATGGCGCGGCCCTCGGCCAGCGCCGTGCCCGTGGTGGGGGTCAGGAAGCCCGCGGCGATGTTCAGCAGGGTCGATTTCCCGCTCCCGGACGCCCCGAGCAGGCACACCGTCTCACCGTGGCGCACGTCGAGCGTGATGCCGGAGAGGATGTGCTTGGCCGAGTTCCCGTCCGGGAAGGACATCCCGACCTCGGAAAAACTCAAGTAGCTGGTGTCCCGTGCTGCCGGCACGGTCCTTGCTGCAGTTGACATGGTTCGTCCGTTTCTGATGGGCCCGCCGGTGTCACGCGTAGTGGTCCGGGGCCTGCCGGTAGGTCTTCCAGTCCGCCGGGTCGTGGTGGAAGAGCACGAGGGCGTCCTCGTCTGCGGCCAGCTTCTTCAGCCGCCGGGCGCTGCGGTAGGCCTCCGGCGGGTCGACCAGCAGTCGCCCGGTCATGACGTCGGTGTCGAAGTTCTCCTTGGTGGGAATCACGCCGGCGGGCATCAGCACCGTCCCGGTCTCCGGCAGCCGCACCACGAGGGCCTGCTCGCCGCGGGTGTGGCAGGGGGAGCTCAGCGCCACGACCCGTCCGTCGCCGAAGAGGTCCCAGTCCTCCCCGTACAGCTCGACGTACTCGCGTTCGCGCATGCGGACGATGTCGTTGGGCTCGTAGGGGTTGTTGTACGTCGCGCGGAGCCAGGCGGAGGTCCAGTGCGCCTGCTGCAACTCCACCCCCTGCACGATCACCGTGGCCCGCGGCAGGTACTTCAGCCCGCCGGCGTGGTCGCGGAACAGGCAGGACAGGACGACGTAGTCGACGTCGTCCGGGGTGAGGCCGAGGCGCCCCAGGTGACTGACGATGTCCTGCCCCGCTTCGACCTCCGGCCGCACGAGATCGGCCATGTCGCCCCAGTAGCCGTGGGGATCGGTGGCCAGCGCCGGGTCGAGTCCGGTGTCGAACAACACCCGGCCCTTCGGGTGCTCGATCAGGAACATCAGGCTCGGCACCTCGACGCCGATCCCGCATCCCCGGTCGTAGGTGAACACGCTCTGGTCGTAGTGCAGTAGTCCTGAGGGCAGGACGTACAGGCGCATGTCGGAGCCGGTCACGACGGCCTCCGTTCGGTCTCGGCGGCGCCGGCCGGCACCGCGTGGTGGAGTGCTTGCAGGAAGCGGATGTAGGCGATCGATCCGGCGTCGGGGTGGCCGACGCTGCGCTCCCGGATCCAGGCCGCGCGCCCCTTCTGGGACTGGTTCGCGGCGAGGCGTTCGGTGTCGGCCCGCGCGGCCTCGATCATGCGGGCCAGGGCGGAGGCCGGGTCGCTGGGCGCGGACCGCAGGGCGTCCAGGCTCGCGGACAGCGCGTCCAGGACGGTCTTGTCGCCCCGGGCCGAGCGGCCGCGCTTGGCGATGCTGGCGATCGCCTCGGTCAGGACCAGTTCGGCTTCGGCCCGGCCCAGTTCCGGCGCGTCGCCCAGCGCGGCGGCCGCCGCGTTCGCCGCGCCGTGGACGAGCGCGGCGAAGGTCGACGGGTTGGCGCGGCCGAAGGCGGCGCCCGCGGCGCGGATCAAGGCGGCCGGCGTGGCGTCGTCCGGCAACCCGGCGACCGCGGCCCGTGCCGCGTCGGCACCGGAGGAGACCGTGATGCCGAGGTCGCCGTCGCCGAGGTGGGCGTCGAGGTCACGCAGTTCGTCCGCGTGGCCGGG
Source organism: Amycolatopsis endophytica (assembly GCF_013410405.1). Classification (NCBI taxonomy): domain Bacteria; kingdom Bacillati; phylum Actinomycetota; class Actinomycetes; order Pseudonocardiales; family Pseudonocardiaceae; genus Amycolatopsis; species Amycolatopsis endophytica. The sequence goes on along the minus strand of NZ_JACCFK010000002.1, from coordinate 989,421 downwards.
CAGTTGCGTCAGCGCCTGCTGGAGCAGGGCGGCCGTGGCGTTCATCAGAACCTCACCAGGGGTGAGTGCGCGGGCGCGGCGATCAGAGGGGCGAGGTCGTCGCCCAGGGTGGTCACGGTGACGGAGGCACCGGCCATCTCCAGGCTGGTGGCGTAGTGCCCCACGTAGGTGTGCGCGACCGTGACGTTCTGCTTGTGCAGGCGCGCCCTCGCCCTCGCGGTCAGCAGGTACAGCTCCTCGGCGGGGGTGGCGCCGAGCCCGTTCACCAGCAGAGCGACCCGGTCGCCCGCGGCGGGCGCGGCGTCGGCGAAGATCGCGTCCATCAGCCGGTCAGCCACCGCGTCGGCGGTCTCGATCGTGATCCGCTCCGAGCCCGGTTCCCCGTGGATGCCGACGCCGATCTCCATCTCGTCGTCGGCGAGGGTGAACGTGGGCTTTCCCGTGGTCGGCAGATAGGTGGGGGACAGGCCCACCCCCGCGGTGCGGGTGTGGTCCGCGGCGCGCTGCGCGATCGCGGCGACCTGGTCGAGGCTGTCCCCGCGGGCCGCGGCGGCACCCGCGATCTTGCAGACCAGTGCCAGGCCGGCCACCCCGCGCCGGTCTTCGGGGAGTGCGGCGGAGAACACGTCGTCGGTGCCGAGCACGGTGCGCACGGCGATGCCCTCGGCCGCCGCGTCCTCGGCGGCGAGCTCGAAGTTCAGCACGTCGCCGCCGTAGTTGCCGTAGAGGTGCAGGACACCGGCGCCGCTGTCGGCCTCCCGGGTGGCGATCAGCATCTCCTCCGACGACGGCGAGGAGAACACGTTGCCCACCGCCGCGGCGGCGCAGAGCCCGCCGCCGACGTATCCGAGGAACAGCGGCAGGTGGCCGAAACCACCGCCGGTGACGATCCCGACCTGCCCGGGCGGGGTGCCGCCCGTCCTGGTCACCACGCGCTTGCTCGCCGGTGACGTCCTCAGTTCGGGGTGGACGTCGACGATGGACGAGATGACCTCGTCGACGAACGCCCCGGGTTGGTTGATCAGCTTTTTCATCTCGTCCCTTCGGCCGTGTGCCAGATCTCAGTGAACGTCGTGACGGTGTGGTGGGAGCGGAAGAGGTTGTGCCAGGCCGAAAAGACGGCTCGCTCGGCCGATTCGCGCGCGGCGGTGGGGAGCTCGACGAGGTCGGCCACCGCGAACCGGCCCACGATCCGGCGGAGCAGCTCGCTCCCGGCGAACAGCGCGGCTTCCGCGGCGAGCCCGGTCGGTGCACCGGATCCGGCCAGCCGCCGGGTGACGGTCTCGCAGAACTCGGTGGCGAGCTGGTCGATCTCGGCACGGCGCGCGGCGCTTTCACCCAGGGCGTGCCGCCGGGCCCGGGCGAAGTAGAGGTGGGCGAGGAAGTTGCCGATGTCGAAGGCCGCCGGGCCGAAGAAGGCGAACTCCAGGTCGATGATCGCCGTGCGCGTCCCGTCGAACAGCACGGAACCCGAGTGCAGGTCACCGTGCAGCAGGCAGTCCGCCCGGCCCAGGAACACGGCGCGGGCGTGTGCCGCGGTCCGGAGGATCGCCGGGTCGTCCGTCACCAGTGACCGGCGTTCACGGAGGTGGGCGGGCCAGCTGTTGGTCGGGTCGTCCTCGAACGGCGCGCGGAACACGACCCGGTCGGTGAAGTCCCGCATGGTGGTGTCGGTGAACGCCGCGCGCAGTTCGTCCCACCGGGCGCCGCTCATCGCGCCGGGAGAGGTGCGCTGGACGATGTCGGCGCAGTAGTCGCCGACTGCGGTCGCGATCGACGGTGCCGGCCGGTCCGAGCTCAGCCAGCTCCGGCAGTCGAGACCGGCGATGTCCTCGATCGCCAGCAGGCGCGCGTCGTCGTCGCGGCCGCGCAGGCCGGGCAGCCGGCCCGGCGACGCGGCGTGGTGCACCTCGTACGCCCGCGCTTCGGTGATCACCCGCGCGCTGGACAGCGGCCAGGACCGGCCGACCGAGTGGACGTAGGGCACCGCGCGCTTGATCACGACGCTGTCCCGTGCCGAACTCGCCCGGAAGACCTGGTTCAGGTTCCCGTTGCCGATCTCGGAAATCACCGTGGGATCGGTGCCGAGCACCTCACCGGCCAGCCGGCGGACCGTGGGCAGGTCCTCTTCGGCCGGCACCACGGCAGGTTGCCGTGGGGAGCCGTCAGGGGGCGTCATCGCCGCTCCATCCGTTCTTGATCAGGGCGGGTTCATAGTTGACTGACAACTATCGTTTGTCAACTGCTGTATGTTTGAGGCACCCAACGATCACGGAGAGAGACCCCTCATGTCGCGACAGCTCGGTTCGGGGCGGACGACCCTGCCGCAGCAACTGGCCCAGGTCCTGCGTCAACGGATCCGGGAAGGACACTGGTCGCAGACGCAGCGGTTGCCCACCGAGGCCGAGCTCTGCGCCGAGTTCCAGGTCTCCCGGGTGACGGTCCGGCAAGCCCTGCGCACCCTGGAGAGCCAGGGGCTGATCACCTCGCGGCAGGGTGTCGGCACGTTCATCTCGGTCAGCGACGCGATGGTCCACACCGGTCTGCAGGAGCTGAAATCGATCACCGAGACCATCCGCGAGATGGGCCTGACCCCGTCGATGCGCTTCTCCCTCAAGAAGATCCGGCCGGCCACGCCGGACGAAGCGGCGGAGTTCCCCGGCAACCCGGGCGGGGACGTCCTCGAACTCCGCCGGACCATCTCGGCGGACGACGTGGTCGTCGCGTACGTGCACGACGTCATGCCGATGTGGGTCTTCGGTGACGACTTCGACGTCGACGACCTCACCGGTTCGGTCTTCGCCCACCTCGGCAAGCACACCGACGTGGTGCCGCGGCGCGCGGTGTCCGAAATCCACGCCTGCCGCGGCCTGCCCGCCGAATGGGCTCCCTTCGCCGAGGAGCCCCCGGCGCCCGAGACGCTGTTCCTCCTGCTGGACCAGATGCAGTTCGACCACCGCAACCGGCCCTTCATGCACACCGAGGCGCACTTCATCGAGGGCAGGTTCACCTTCATGGTCGTCCGCCTGGCACCGGTGTGACGGTCAGAGGTCGACCGGTTCTGTGGCGAAGCGGGCCGTCCGCGGTTCGCGCTCGATGCCGAGCCGCCGCACGAGGCTTCCGTAGAGCTCCGGGCGGCGCCCGGCCAGCCACCGCCGTCCGGTGGACAACGGGATCAGGCCGAGATCGAGGTCAGCCGTCACTATCCGGTCGCCGGCTGCCCACGTCTCGGCGAGGATGCGCCCGTACGGGTCGAGCACCATCGCGTTGCCGGTGCGGACCTCGTCGTCGTCCTGGCCGACACCGTTGCTGAAGACCACGAACAAGCCGTTGTCGTGGGCGCGGGCCGGAAGCCAGCGCATCAGCCACTCCCGGCCGTTGGGGCCGCGGAACTCGTCCTCGATCGCGCCGGGGTCGGTGTGCCGGTTCTGCCAGCGGGCCAGGGGGATCGGGCGCATGCCGTGCGGGCTGCGGGACGCGGTGCCCCCGGTCTGGTGCGGTGCGAGCAGCACCGAGGCGCCGGCCAGCGCACAGGCGCGGACGTTCTCGACGAGGTTGTTGTCCCAGCAGATCAGGATCGCCATCCGCACGCCCCACGGGGTGTCGAAGACCGTGTACCGGTCACCGCTGCTGATCGCTTCGTGCTCGAACGCGTGCAGCTTGCGGTGGACGTGCACGGACCCGTCCGGCAGGCACAGCGCGTAGGAGTTGAACAGCCTGCCGCCATCGCTTTCCAGGAACCCGGCGCCCACGCCGATTCCGTGCTCCCGGGTGAGCGCGAGTACCGCGCTCACCGACGGCCCGCCGGTGGGTTCGGCCAGCGCGTGCAACGTCTGTGCGTCGTGGCGGCGCAGGTGCCAGTACCCGGTCACGCACATCTCCGGGAACACCACGAGCCGCGCGCCTGCCGCCGCGGCCCGGTCCGTGAAGTGCGCCACCCGCGCCAGGTTGTACCGCTTGTCGTCGGCGTGGTGTTCGAACTGCACCGTCGCCACCTTCAGAACTTCCGTCATCGTGCCATCTCAAAATGGGCGCGGGCCATTCGTCCAATGAATCTTCGGCGGTGTGACATAACCTGATGGAATGCATGCACGCCTGCGGACGTTTGTCACGATCGCCGACCTGCACGGCTTCGGCCCGGCCGCCCGCTGTCTTTCCCTCACCCAGCCCGCGCTGACCAAACAGATCCAGGCGCTGGAGCGTGACCTGGGCGGCTCCTTGTTCACCCGGGGCAGGCACGGCGCGGCGCTCACGGATTTCGGCGCGGCGCTCCTGCCCCAGGCGCGTGAGACCGTCGCCGCGCTCGACGCGTTCACCGACCGCGCTCACCGGCTGGCGCGCGGGGAGCAGGGCCGGATCGCCGTGGGTTTCGGCCTGTCCACCATCACCCTCGCGCCGCGCGCGGTCGCGGAGTTCCGGCGGTCCTACCCCGGCGTCGAGGTCGCCCTGGAGGACCTGCCCTCCGCGGTGCAGGCAGACCGGATCCGCACCGGCCGGCTGCACGCAGGGTTCGTCCGGCTGCCGGTGGGAGACGACCTGCACCAGCGCGCGCTGCGCCGCGACCACCTCGCGATCGCCAGTACCGCGGCCGTCCCGCCCGAGGTCACCGACTGGCTGGGCCGGCAGCGGCTGGTCCGGCTCGCCCGGATCAAGGGTCCCGGGCTGACGGCGCAGATCGACGAGTTCTGCGCCGCCCGCAACATCCGGCCCGGCACGCTGTCCGAAACGCACGACCTGCAGACAGTGCTCGCGCTCGTGGCCGCGGGGGTCGGCCCCGCACTGGTCCCGGCCACCGCCGCGCGAATCGCGCCGCCCGGCATCACCTTCACGGGGCTGCCGGAGCCCGAGGCGGCGTGGGAAGTCGGCATCGCCTGGCACCCCGCGCCGCGCTCGGCATTGGTCGGCAACTTCGTGGAGAGCGCTCTCGCGGTCGACCGCTGACCGGCGCCCACCGGGCCGCCGTCACTTCCGCAGCGTCGTCGTCACGTAGTGGTCGATCGCGGCCAGCGCCTCGGGCGAGGACCAGATCTGCTCGACGTACAGGTCGTCCCCGGCGCGCTGCTCGCCGATCCGCTCGTCGAACGGCCGGTGGATCTGCGCCTTCGTGTGCCGGAACGCCTCCGGCGGCACCGCCGCGAGCCGTTTCGCGGTCTCGATCGCCGTCGGCAGCACCGCGTCCGGCTCGGCCAGCTCGTCGACCAGGCCACGAGCCAGCGCGTCCGCGCCGGCGTAGGTTTCGGCCAGGAACGTCAGTCCCGGAAGCCGCTCGGTGCCGTAGGCGCAGCGCAGGATCTCCAGCGCCACCACCGGGAACGGCACCCCGACGAGCAGTTCGGTGACCCCGACCCGGCCCTGCCGCGCGTTCAGCACCCGCCGGTCGCACGCCGCCGCCAGCACGGCGCCCCCGGCGATCGCATGCCCGCTGACCGCCGCCACGACGGGGCCCGGAAAGCCGAACACCGCGAGGAACGCATCCGACAGCGCGGGCAGGAACTCCCGCACGTAAGGCGCGCCGCCGTCGGAGACGCGCGGCAGGTCCACGCCCGCCGAGAACATCCCGTCCCGGCCGGTGAGCACGACGGCCTTCGCGCCGCCGAGCTCGGCCTCCTCCAGCCGCGCCACCAGCTCCCGGCACAGCTCGGTGTCCATCGCGTTGGCCTTGCCGTGCGCCAGGCGCAACACGGCCACGTCGCCGTCCTCGCCGACCTCGATCGTCGTCATCGCCACACCGTAGCCGTGCTCAGCTGGTGATGTCCTTCGTCGCGAACCGGCGGGCGGCGAGCAGCGTGAAAGCGGTGGCATAAACCACCGCCGACAGCGCACCGGCCGCCATGTTGGTCCAGTCGATGTCGGTGGCGATGAGGTCCATCCACCCGTACGAGTAGTGCGTCGGCAGGTAGTTGCGCAGCGTGCCCAGCGCGGTGATCTGGTCCAGGATCTGCGACAGGATCGCCGCCAGCACCGCGCCACCGACCGCGCCCAGCGGGGCATCGGTCAGCACGGACAGCAGCAGCGCCAGTCCCGCCACCCACGCCAGCTGGATCACCACGTACACCGCGGACAGCCCGATCGCGACGAGGCTCCGCCCGAACGGGATGGCGTCCCCGGTCGGGCTCACCGCGTCCCCGGCGCCGTAGAAGATCAGCCCGGCCACCAGCGACACCAGCGGCAGCAGCACCAGCGCGAACACCGACAGCAACCCGGACGCGACGGCCTTCTGCCGCAGCAGCCGGTGCCGTGGCACGGGTATCGCCAGCAGATATTTCAGGCTCGACCACGACGCCTCGCTCGCGATCGTGTCCCCGAAGAACAGGGCGACGATCGTGGGCAGCAGGAACGTCCCGGACACGAACAACGCCAGCACCACGAAGTTCGGCGCACTCGCCGTCGCCAGGTCGACGAACCCACCCGAGCGCCGGTTCGGGCTGGTCTCGCCGATCTCGAACGCCAGCACCAGGATGAACGGCAGCAGCACGACGAACCCGAGCACCAGCTGGGTGCGACGGCGCCGCACCTGGCGCCGCAGCTCCACACCCAGCCGCAACGTGCGCCGCGCCCGGTAGCCCTCGACCGCGCCGTCCGAGCCGAACCCGGAGTGGGCGTGCTCGGCGGCGTCGGTCAGCTCGTCCAGTGCCGCGGGATCGGTGTGGACCCCGTTCTCGCTCATGCCGCCTCCTTTCCGGACGCGGCAAGCCGCGGCAGCGTCATCGCGTCGGCGAGCCTGGTGTCCGATGATTCGCTCGCAAGCTCGCTCATGACGTTTCCTCTCCCACCAACTGGAGGAAGGCATCCTCCAGCCGCCGCCGCGGCCCGGCCTGCTCGACCGCGACCCCGGCCCGCACCAGCGTCGCGACGGCGTCGGCGCGCGGCATGCCGTCGAGGTCGGCGTGCACCAGTGAACCCTCGACGTCCACCCCGGACACCCCGTCCACCCCGCGCAGGGCGTCGGCCGCCGCCTCGGGCCGGTCGACCCGGAAGGTGGCCTCGCCGCCGGCGGCCACGATGTCGCCGACCTCGCCCGCGGCCACCAGCCGGCCGCGGTGCATCACCACGACGTGCGTGCAGGTCTGCTCGACCTCGGCCAGCAGGTGACTGGAGACCACCACGGTCCGGCCGGTCGCGGCATACCGTTGCAGCACCTCGCGCATCTGGTGGATCTGCGGCGGGTCGAGCCCGTTGGTCGGTTCGTCGAGCACGAGCAGCTCCGGCAGCCCGAGCATGGCCTGCGCGATCGCCAGCCGCTGCCGCATGCCCTGGCTGTAGGTGCGGACCTTGCGGTGCACCGCGTTGCCGAGCCCGGCGATCTCCAGCGCCTGCTCCAGGTGCGCCTGCTCGATCGGCCGCCCCGTCGCGTCCCAGTACAGGCGCAGGTTCGCCGTGCCGGACAGGTGCGGCAGGAACCCGGACCCCTCCACGAACGACCCGATGCGCGACAGCACCGGCGCGCCCGGCGTGACCCGGTGGCCGAACACCCTGATCTCCCCGGCGGTCGGGGTGATCAGGCCCATCAGCATGCGCAGCGTCGTGGTCTTGCCCGCGCCGTTCGGCCCCAGCAGGCCCAGCACCTGGCCGGGTTCGACGCGGAAGGACAGGTCGTTCACGGCGGTGAGCCCGCCCGGGTAGGACTTGGTCAGCCCGTCGATCACCATCGGCACCCCGGCCAGTTCCGGGTCGACCCGGTGCGAGCGGCGCCTGCGCACCGCGGCGAGCAGGGCGACCAGCAGCGCCACGGCGAGGGTGACCGCGATGCCGACGATCGTGCCGACCGGCCATCCGCCGCCGACCGTGGTGCCCGGCACGACCGGCACGGCCAGCGTCGCGTCCGCCAGCGCCACCCGGTACGCGGCCGGTGCCGCCGGGGTCGCGTACGCCTGGTCCGTCGTGGTGACGACCAGCTGCAGGGCATGCCCGGCCTCGACCGGCCGGACGATCCCGGGCAGCGTCACGGTCACCTCGGCGGTGCCGGAGGCGGGGATCGCGACGCGGATCGGCGCGATCGCGCTGGCGGGCAGCGTGCGGGTGCCGTCCGGGTTGAGGTCGTAGAGCTTGACGAACAGCACCGCCTCGCCGGTGCCGGACACCCGCAGCCGGACGGTGGACGAGCCGGTGACCAGCAGCTGCGAGTCGACGGGCGCGGTGGTGAACCGCGCGGACTGGCCCGCCGGATCGACACTGAGCAGCCCCGACAGCCGCGAAGACCCGCTGACCAGCGCGTTCAGGCCGGGGATCCCGCTGACGGCGGCGGGTGTGCCGCCGGGCGGGTTGACGATCGTCTGCTCCGCGCCGTTGAGCTGCAGCGTCTGCCGCTGGGCCTGCGCCGGGTACTCGCCGGCGTCGACGGTCCGCACCGACGGCGACCCGGACGCGCGCAGCGATCCCTGCACGTCATAGGAGAACCCGCTCACCGGGTTGCCGCCTTCGCCGGTCAGCTGGAACCACAGCCAGTCGCCGATTTTCGCGCGCAGCTGCGGGCCGGGACGCCCGCCGTCGTGGCCGCCGGTGTACCAGACCTGTTGCACCGTGCCGCCCGCCGCGGTGATCTGCCGCGCGGTGGCGTCGGACTGGTCGAGCCCGAACAGCGTGTCGGCCTCGCCCTGCACCAGCAGGGTCGGCGCCGTGATGTTCCCGGTGACCGCCGAGGGCGACAGCCGCTGCAGCAGGGCCGCGACCCGAGGGCTGACCTTCCCGGTGGTGGCGAGCTCGGCGTAGGCCGCGCAGATTTCGGCGGTGAACCGGCCACAGGTGGCCGCGCCGGGCTGCGGTGCCTGCCGGGGGAGCGGCGCGGAGGCGGCCGAACCGCCACCGCTCCCGGAGGTGCCCACGGTCTGGCCGTCGTCCTCGGTCTCCTGGCCCGCTTCGGGTGCCTCGGCGCCCAGCCCCCCGGTGCCGCCCGACGAGGTCCCGGCCGAGAAGAGCAGACCGGCCCACGACTTCTTGAACACCCCATCGGGTGAAAACGAGCCCGCGGCCGGGGTACCGGCGTCCGGTGCGGCGGCCGCGGCCGCGTTGGGCGTGAGCGCCTGGGCGAGGTCGTTGTAGGTGATCACCGGGGCGATCGCGTCGACCCGCTTGTCCCGCCCGGCGAGCTGCAGCGCGAGCGCTCCGCCGTAGGAGGCGCCCAGCACGCCCACCCGCGGGTCGCCCTGGCCGTCCAGTCGCACCTCGGGCCGGGTGGCGAGCCAGTCGACCAGGTGCGCGGCGTCGGCCACCTCGAAGTCGGGGTCGTTCAGCCCGATCTGCCCCGTGCTCTCGCCGAACCCGCGTGCCGAGTAGGTGAGCACGACGAATCCGCGCCGGGCCAGTTCCTGCGCGTCACCGGCGACGCTCGTCTTGTCGCCGCCGAACCCGTGCGGCAGCAGGATGGCCGGTGCGGGTGAGCGCTGCGGCAGGTACAGCGTGGTGTCCAGCCGGACCTGCTCGGCCGAGCCGGGCGCGGCGGGAACCTCCAGGACGGCGTCGGAGGAGGCCACCGGGGCGGGCTCGCCCGACGAGCGGGTCCAGACGAGCGCGGCCGCGGCGACCAGCAGGACGACGACCGCGAGTGTCACCATCCGGGCACGCCGGGTGTGCGGGAGCGGGATTCGGGGCACACCGAAACCGTATGGGAGCTTTCCTGAGAACGCGTCACCGCGGTCCCGATCTTGGGGCCGCCGGTGACAATGGTTACCCGAGGTGGTGCTCGCCCGATTGATCAGGGAGGATGGTCCAGACGTGGAGGGGAGTATTCCTTCGCGGCGGTGTCGTCAGCACGGCGGTCCTTCGGGGCACCCGGCACCGTCGGCCGGTCCGCACCGGCGGAAGAGACCTCCGGCTAGCTGCTGCTGCGCGCTAACCGGAGGTATTGCGTAGATGAACGTTCCTGTGTGGCTGTGGGCTGCCACTGTGGCGGGCCTGCTCGTGCTGATCGCGATCGATCTGGTGGTCGTCGACCGCAAGCCGCATGAAGTCACCACCACAGAGGCGGCCAAATGGGTCGTCTTCTACGTCGCGTGCGCCGTGCTCTTCGGCATCGGGGTCTGGGTACTCGCCGGGCACGACTGGGGCGTCCAGTTCTTCACCGGGTACATCACCGAGTACTCGCTGTCGGTGGACAACCTGTTCATCTTCATGATCATCATGGCGTCGTTCAAGGTGCCCGCGATCCACCAGCACCGCGTGCTGCTGATCGGCATCCTGCTCGCGCTGGCCATGCGCAGCGTGTTCATCGCCGTCGGAGCCGCGCTCATCGCCCAGTTCGTGTGGGTGTTCTTCCTGTTCGGCGCGGTCCTCGTGTGGACGGCCATCAGCATGCTGCGCGGCAACGACCACGAGGACGAGTACCACGAGAACGCCGTGGTGCGCTGGATCCGCAAGGTCTACCCGGTCACCGAGGACTTCGAGGGCCACAAGATGACCGTCAAGCGCGAGGGCAAGCGGTGGCTGACCCCGATGTTCGTGGTGATCGTGGCGATCGGCAGCGCGGACCTGCTCTTCGCGGTCGACTCGATCCCGGCCATCTTCGGCATCACCCAGGAAGCCTTCCTGGTGTTCACCGCCAACGCGTTCGCGCTGATGGGCCTGCGGCAGCTGTTCTTCCTGCTCGGTGGCCTGGTGAACAAGCTGGTCTACCTGTCCTACGGGCTGGCGGTCATCCTCGCGTTCATCGGCGCGAAGCTGATCCTGCACGCGCTGCACGAGTACCACGCGGCGCCGGACTGGCTGGACATCAACAACTGGGTCTCGCTCGGCGTGATCGTCGTCGTCCTGACCGTCACCACGGTGCTCAGCCTCGCCAAGTCGCGGCGTGACGAGAAGAAAGCGGAGTCCGAGGCTCTTAGCGAGGCTAACGAAATCAGGTAGGTTCGGGGGCATGCGTCCCTCGGATCTCGAACTCCTCGCGGTGCCGGGCACCCCCGCACTGCACGGCACCCTGCTGCTGACCGCGGTCGCCACCCCCGACCTCGGTGGCAACACCTACCGCAGTTCCCTCTGGCGGGCCGGCCCGGAAGGCGGGGCGGCCCGCCAGTGGTCGTTCGGCGAGCGGGACACCGATCCTGCGATCTCACCGGATGGCCGCTGGGTGGCCTTTCTGCGGGCGAGCGGTGAGGCCAAACCGCAGCTGCACGTCATGCCCGCCGACGGGGGTGACGCGCGTCGGCTGACCGACCTGCCGCTCGGCGCGGGAGCCCCGGTGTGGGCGCCCGACTCCCGCCGGATCGCCTTCACCGCGCGCCTGCCCGAGCCCGGCCGCTACGGTGCGCCCGGCGACGACGGCGAGACCGTCGAACCGGGTGAAGAGGCGCCTCGCCGGATCACCCGGTTCGACTACCGGCTGGACAACGTCGGGTTCCTGCGTGACCGTCCCCGCCGGTTGTTCGTCGTGGATGCCACTGATCCCGGTGAACCGGAGCCGCTGACCGACGACGGCGCCGACGTGTCCGATCCGGCATGGCTGCCCGACTCCTCGGCCCTGCTCGTCGTCGCGCCACGGGAGTGGGGCACGACCGACACCGAGGAGAGCGACCTCTACCTGGTCCCGGCGGGCGGCGGGGAGCCGGTGCTCGCCGTGCGCAGCGCGGGTACCGCGGCCAAGCCGGCGGTGAGCGCCGACGGGACGGTGCTGTTCTACGGCCAGGAGTACACCTGGCCGCACGTCGTCGCCCGCAACCCCGGGTTGTGGTCGGCGGAGCTGCCCGCGAACGGCGAGCCCGCCGAGCCGCGCCGCCTGACCGACGCCGAGTCGGTGTACTGCGCCGGTGACGTGCCGCCCGCGGCGTTGCGTGACGAGATCCTGGTGGCCGTGCTCAACCGTGGCGCGGTCGAGCTGCGGGCCGTGCCACGCGGCGCCGACCGCGCGCCGCTGGACGGGCTGACCCGGCTCCTGGGTGAGCGGAGCGCGGTGCGCTCGTTCGCCGTGCACGGGGAGCGGATCGCCGCGGTCGTCGCGCGGCCGGACAGCTCCGGCGACCTCGTGCTGCTCGACGGCGCGACCGAGCTGGTGCTGACCGACTTCTCCAAGCCGGTCCGGGACAACGGCATCCGCCCGGTCGAGGAGCTGACCACCGCGGCGCCGGACGGGTACCCGGTCCACGGCTGGCTCGTCAAGCCGGAGGGCCAGGGACCGCACCCGGTGCTGCTGGTCGTGCACGGCGGCCCGTTCGCGTCCTACGACTGGGGCCTGTTCGACGAGGCGCAGGTGTACGCCTCGGCCGGGTACGCCGTGGTGATGGGCAACCCGCGCGGGTCGGCGGGCTACGGCGAGAGCCACGGGCAGGCGATCGTGCACGGCATGGGCACGGTGGACGTCGACGACGTGCTGGCGCTGCTGGACGTGGCACTGGAGCGCGACGACCTGGACTCCTCGCGCGTCGGCGTGATGGGTGGGTCCTACGGCGGGTTCATGACGAGCTGGCTGGCGGCCCACCACGGCTCGCGGTTCCGCGCGGCGTGGAGCGAGCGCGCCGTCAACGCGTGGGATTCGTTCACCGGCAGCTCCGACATCGGCTGGTTCTTCGCGGAGGCCTACGTCGGCGCGGACCCGGTGGTACAGCGCGAGCGCAGCCCGCTCACTTACGCCTCGTCGATCACCCTGCCCTTCGCGGTGGTCCACTCCGAGCACGACTGGCGGTGCCCGCTCGAGCAGGCGCAGCGGATGTTCGTGGCGCTCAAGCAGAACGGCACGCAGGCCGAGATGCTGCTCTTCCCCGGCGAAGGCCACGAACTGAGCCGCTCCGGCAAGCCGCGCCACCGCGTGCAGCGCTTCGACGCGATCCTGGAGTGGTGGTCGCGCCACCTGTGACGCCGTGAGCCGCTGGCCCGGGTCAGTTGAGGAGCACGTAGTTCAGTTCTTCGCAGACCCGGCCCAGCGGCACGTCCAGCCCAGGGTGGTCCAGCGGCAGCAGCACGTCCGGCGCCAGCGGGAGCGCGTCGCCCGCGGGTGGGTCCCACAGGCACAGCGCGGGGTGCCCGCCGTCCATCGACGAGCGGTACCAGAGGCCGTCCAGTTCCGTGAACGCCGTGCGGATCGCCCGCGCCCAGGCCTGGGTGATCTTCTTCGGCCCGCTGGAGATTTCCTGCGAGGCGCCCACCCGCGTGGGCCACAGGCCGGTCAGGTCGAGCAGTCGCAGCGAGCGGGTCGGGCGCACCACGACCAGTCGCGGGCCGCGGGTGCGGCGGTCGACCAGCGACGTCGTTTGGAAGACCTCCGCCACGCTGGTGCGGACGGTGAGCCCGAAGTAGACGACACCGTTGCCCGGATCGTCGGCGGGCCGCCCGTCGCGGCGCGGGGGCTGCGGGTCGAACCTGCCGTGTGGCAGCGGGCCGGTGTGGCGGAAGGTGTTCCAGCGTTGCGGGTGGTTGCCGCCGGCGGTGAAGATCCGGACCAGGCGCCGGGTGGGCGGCACGGCGACGACATCGGTTTCCGGGCGCAGGGCAGCGAGGAGTTCAGCCCGCGACGGCGGGAGTGGCAGACGGGCCATGAGATGCGATACGGCCTCAGACCGGGGTGCCGAGTGTGGTGGCGAGCGCGGCGACCGGTCCCGGGTCACCGCCCGCGAGTAACCACTGACGAGGGGTGACCGCGCGGCCGCTGATCTCCAGATCGTCCTGCGTGGTGTTCATGAACGCGGCCACGACGAGCACCGGCTGGTCACCGGGGACCGCGGCGAGCACGACGTCCAGCCCGGGCAGCGTGCCGCGGTCGCCGAACTGCCACGCGGGCAGCCGCCAGCCGCCTTGGTCCTTCCAGCCGGTCAGGCGCCGTTCGCCCAGCTTGTGCCGGATCCGGCTGGGGTCGACGCCCAGTCTGCGTGCCGCCTCGGAGACGGTGAGCGCGGATTCGGCGAGCACCGCGTGCGCGGCGACCGACGGGGCGCGGGCGTCGGGCTCGTCGTCCCGCCGCCGGGACAGGTCGAGCCCGGTTTCGTTCAGTGCGGCGCGCTGTCCTTCGGAAAAGAAGGACGACGGATCCGGATTCGGCGGGGTGAGCCTGCGCGCGGCGTCCTCGACCAGCGTGAGGAAGTCCGCGGCGTCGATCCGGAGTCCTGCCTTGGCGAGCACGTTCTCCAGCGCGACCGTCATGCGGTACAGCATAGCCGTCGCCGTGCGGGTTCGTGCGCGATCGGGAAAACTGTCCGCTGAGGACACGGCCGGTCCACTCTTGACATGTGCCCCGGGTCACTCTAGGTTCGGCCGGGTAATCGATTTCTCGCAGCGTGGCGAGGGGGCCAGATGGATGCGGACGCGACCTCGCCCCTGGTCGAACTGGCTGGTGTGGGCAAGTCCTACGGTGGCGTTCATGCCGTGCGTGACGTCGATTTCACTGTGCGTGCGGGAGAAGTGCACGCGCTGCTCGGGGAGAACGGTGCGGGCAAGTCCACACTGATGAAAGTTCTTTCCGGTGAGGTCGGTGGGTACCGCGGGGAAATTCGCCTCGGCGGCGGACCGGTGCGGTTCTCCGGTCCGGGCGACGCGCAACGCGGCGGGGTCGCGATGATCCACCAGGAACTGGACCTCGTCCCGGCGCTGTCGATCGCCGAAAACGTGTTCCTGGGCAGGGAACCACGCACTCGCGCCGGCACCGTCGACCGGCGGCGGATGCTCAGGGAGACGACCCGGTTACTGGAGCGGATCGGGATCGGGCTCGATCCACGCCGTCCGGTCGAACAACTGCGCACCGGGGAACAGCAGCTCGTCACCATCGCGAAGGCGCTGTCGCTGGATGCCCGCGTCATCGTCATGGACGAACCGACCTCGGCACTGTCGGCGCCCGAGATCGACCGCCTGTTCGCGGTCATCGCCGAACTGCGCCGCTCCGGTGCCGGCATCGTCTACATCTCGCACCGCATGGACGAGATCGGCCGCGTCGCCGACCGGGCGACCGTGCTGCGCAACGGTGAGGTCGTCGCCGAGTTCGACGCGCGGGAAATGACCGCGCGGCAGGCGTCGGAGGCGATGGTCGGCAGGCCGGTGGAGTCGCTGTTCCGCACCGGGGACGGCGTGGCGGCGGGGGAGGAGCTGCTGCGCGTCGAGGACCTGGTGGTCCGCTCCCGCCGCCCCGGACGGCGCGATCCGGCCGGGATCAGCCTGCACGTCGGCCGCGGCGAGATCGTCGGGGTGGCCGGCCTGCTCGGCGCGGGCCGCACCGAGCTGCTGGAGACGCTTTACGGCGTCGGGGGACGCTCCACCGGCCGCATCCTGTTGCACGGTAAGGAAATCCGGCCGCGCGGTCCCCGGCACGCGCTGCGGCTGGGGCTGGCGTTCGTGCCGGAGGACCGGCGCATCGCCGGTCTCGCGCTGGACCACTCCGTGCTCGCCAACACCGTGCTGTCCATCGTGGACCGGATCGCGCGCGCCGGTGTGGTGCCCCGGCGCCGGGAACGGGGCGCGGCCACGGAAATCGTCGAACGTCTCGGCGTCAAGCTCGGCTCGCTGCGCGATCCCGTCGGATCGCTGTCCGGCGGAAACCAGCAGAAAGTCGTGCTGGGGCGCGGCCTGCTGACCGATCCCGCGCTGCTGCTGCTCGACGAGCCGACCCGCGGGGTCGACGTGGGTGCCAAGGCCGAGATCTACCGGCTCCTCGGGGAAGCGGCGAGCCGGGGCGTGGGGGTCCTGCTCGCCTCGTCGGAACCTGCCGAGCTGATCGGCGTGTGCCACCGGGTCGTCGTCCTGCGGGACGGGCGGAGCGTGCGGGAACTGGACGCGGCGAGCACGGGCGAAGCCGAGCTGCTGGCGTTCTCGATGGGCGAGGGGGCCGTCGAGGACCTGGTGGCGGAAGGGACGACATGACCGAAGCCAAGACGGCCACGCTGCCGGACCTGGACCGGCCGGGACAGCACGGCCTGCTGGCGACGCTGTTCCGGTTCCAGAGCCTGTTCGGGCTGGTCCTGGTGTTCATCGCGGCGGTGGTGTACTCGCCGAGCAAGAACGGCGAGCTCGTGTTCCTGGATTCGGGCAACCTGTTCAACGTCGTCCGCTCGATGTCGGAGATCGGGATCCTCGCGGTCGGGATGACGCTGGTGATCCTGATCGGCGGCATCGACCTGTCCGTCGGATCGGTGCTCGGCCTGGCCAGTGTCGGCGCCGCGGTGCTGCTGACCGAGAACGGACTCGGCCTCGTGCCCGCGGTGCTCGTGGTGCTCGCGATCGGGCTCGGGTTCGGGCTGCTGCAGGGGTTCGCCATCACCTCGTTCGGTATCCAGGCGTTCATCGTGACGCTCGCGGGCATGCAGATCGCCCGCGGGCTGGCCCGGATCTGGTCGGGCGGGCAGGGCGTGTCGATCACCTACGGGGACGGGCCGGGGCAGGCGCCCGAGTCGTTCTCCCTGCTGGGGGAGCGCACGTTCAACGGGCTGGTGCCGATCCCCGCGCTGATCTTCCTGGTGGTCGCGGCGCTGGCCGTGGTGCTGCTGCGGGTCAGCGCGTTCTCCCGGCACATCTACGCGATCGGCGGCAACGAGAAGGCCGCGCGCCTGTCCGGGGTGCCGGTCAAACGGGTCAAGATCATCGTGTTCGGCCTGTGCGGGCTGCTTGCCGCGCTGGCCGGGATCGTGCACGCCGGGCAGCTCAACTTCGGCGGTCCCAACGACGGCTCGATGTACGAACTGGACGCCATCGCCGCCGTCGTCATCGGCGGCACCAGCCTGATGGGCGGCCGCGGCTCGGTCGTCGGCACGGTGGCCGGTGCGTTGCTGGTCGGCGTGCTGCGCAACATCCTGGGGCTGAACAACGTGGACTCCAACGTCCAGTTGCTCGTGATCGGCCTGGTCATCGTGCTCGCCGCGGGGTTGCAGCGGCTGCGTCCGGCATCGGTTTCCTGACGGAAGGGGAAAGACCATGAGGAAGTCCCGTGGCCTGGCGGCGGTCGGCGCGTGCCTGCTGCTCGCGGCCTGCGGCACCACCAGCGAGAACTCCGGCACCGGGGGCGCGCAGGGCGCGCCCGAGAAGTGCGGGGCCGACGGCCAGTACACGATCGGGATGAGCCAGGCCAACGTCGCCGAGCCCTACCGGCAGCGGATGGACGACGACATCCGCGCCGCCGCCGCCTCGGTCCCGCAGTTCACGGTGAACTTCGCCGACGCGGCGCAGGACAACTCCAAACAGGTCGAGCAGGTCGACAACTTCATCACCCAGCAGATCGATCTGCTCATCATCAGCCCGAACGAGGCGACTCCGCTGACCGCGCCGGTGAAACGCGCCTTCGACAAGGGGATCCCGGTGCTGGTGCTGGACCGCAAGGTCGACGGCGACGCCTACACCTCGTTCATCGGCGCGGACAACGTGGACATCGGGCGCCAGGCGGGCGAGTACTACAAGACGGTGCTGCTGCCGAATGGCGGGAAGATCGGTGAGCTGCGCGGGCTGGCTGGGTCGACACCGGCGCGGGAACGCCACGACGGTTTCATGCAGGGCATCCAGGGGTCGAACATCGAGATCGTGGCCGCGCAGGACGGCGACTGGCTGCGCGACAAGGGGCAGCAGCAGGCCGACGCGATCCTCAAGGCCAACCCGGACATCCAGGCGATCTACTCGCACAACGACCCGATGGGCGAGGGCGCGCGCATCGCGGCGTCCAACGCCGGGCGGGCCGACCTGCCCATCACCGGCATCGACGGGCTGCCCATCGAGTCCGGCGGGCTCAAGGCCGTCGAGGCGGGCAGGCTGTCGGCGACGTTCCTCTACCCGACCGGCGGCAAGGAGGCGATCGACGCGGCCAAGCGCATCCTGGTCGACTGCCAGCAGGTGCCCAAGACGCAGACGCTGCCGACGAAGCTGGTGACGAAGGAGAACGCGGCCGCCACCTACGCCGAACTCAACGGCTCCTGACCCGTCCCCGGCCACGCTCCCGAGCCGGGTCAGGCGCGGTGGCTGCTGCCCCGTTCGATGAGATGTGCTTCCAGTGTCGTGGCGGTCGGGGGCAGTGAGCCGTCGGCGATGCGGGCCAGCAGCAGCCGCGCGGCTTCGGCGCCGATCTCGTACGCCGGCTGGGCCACGACCGTCAGCGGCGGGTCGATGAGCGTGGCCCAGGCGACGTCGTCGAAGGCGACCACACCGACGTCCCGGCCCAGCCGCAGCCCCTCGGCGCGCAGCGTTTCGAGGACGCCGATCGCCATGGCGCTGTTGGCCACCAGCAGCGCGTCCGGGGGTTCGGGCTCGGCCAGGAGCGCGCGCGTGGCCGCCGCGCCGCCGGAGGCCCGGTACTCGGCCCGCCGCTCGCGCCGCCTGCGCCGTCCGATGCCCTCGCGGTACCCGGCCAGCCGGTCGTCGGCCGTGCGCACCCCCTCTGGCCCGGTCACGCAACCGACGCGCTGGTAGCCCGCCGCGAGCAGGTGCGCGGTGGCCGCGCGGGCGGCGGCCCGCGTGTCGACGAGGACCTGGTCCCCGGTGCCGACCTGCAGTGGCCGGTCCACGGCGACCACCGGGGTACCGCGCCGCAGCAGCATTTCGACCCCGGCCCACTCGTCGGTGGGCGAGAGGACCACCCCGGCGACCCGTTCCTGCAGCGCCACGTCGATGTAGCGGCGTTCTTTCTCGGCGCTTTCGTCGGAGTTGCACAGCACCACCGAGAACCCGGCGGTCTGCGCGACGTCCTCGACCCCGCGGGCGATCGCGGTGAAGAACGGGTTCTCCACATCGGAGATGATCAGCGCGAGGACGGCGGTCTCCTGGCGGCGCAGGTTGCGGGCCAGTCCGTTGGGCTGGTAGCCGAGTTCCTCGGCGGACGCGCGCACCCGCGCGACCAGTGCCGGATCCACGGTGGACACGCCGTTGAGCGCCCGTGACACGGTGGCCGTCGACACGCCGGCGTGCCGTGCCACATCGCTGATGGTCGCCACCGCGACCTCCTGTCTTCCCCTGCCGCTCACGCGGTGGACAGCGGGGCTTCCCGACCCTATTGACACCGTCCGGGGTCCAGAATAGCGTCTTGAGTAATCGATTACCCGCCCGGAGGAGTGTTTGGGAGTGGCTTGCGTGGCGGTGCGGGTGGCGGCCCCTCCCGCCTGCCCACCACCACCCTCGACGGACGCGCTCCGCGCGACCCCGCGGAATCAAACCCGCGGCGGTGCCAGCGCACGGCCCACAGCAAGCGGCTCCGCCGCTTACCAAACAGAACCTAGGAGGCAGTGTGGCCCGGATCGGCGTGATCAGCATTTCCGACGGGCGTGACCACGTGCACGCGCGCAACGCCCGGTTCATCCAGTCCAAACAGGACGCGCTCGTGAGCTCGCTGACTTCGGCGGGGCACGAGGTGATCGCGGGGCGCGACCTGGTGGCCACCAACGCGCTGGCTTCTTCGGTGGCGCGCGAGGTCGCCGCGGCGGGGGTGGACGTCACCATCTTCTACTACGCGGTGTGGAGCTTCCCGCACTTCACGATGCTGGCCGCGGACGCCACGCACAGTCCGCTGATCCTGGTCGCGAGCACCGATCCGACCGAGCCCGGCCTGGTCGGGATGCTCGCCGCGGGCGGCGCGCTGGACCAGATCGGCCGCACCCACACGAGGTTGTGGGGCGCGCCGGACGACGCGGACCTGGCCGCCCGGGCCGGTGCGCACGCGCGTGCCGCCTCCGCCGTCGCCTCGCTGCGCGGGTCGACGTTCGGCCGCTTCGGCGGACGCCCGATGGGCATGAACACCGCGGTCGCCAACACCGACCAGTGGATGCGCCAGTTCGGCGTCGACGTCGAGGAGATCGACCAGTACGAGGTGGTCCTGCGCGCCGAACAGGCCGACACCGGGGAGGCCGCGAAGGCCCGCGAGTGGCTGGAAGCCCACGCCGCCGGTGTCCACTACGACGGCAAGAAGCTCACGCCCGAGCTGCTGGAGCGGCAGATCCGGTCCTACCTCGCCATCCGCGACATCATCGAAGAGCGCAACCTCGACTTCTCCGGCATCAAGGGCCAGCCGGAACTGACCGAGCACTTCGCCACGATGGACGTCACCGAGGCATTCCTCAACGACCCCTACGACTGGAACGGTCCGAAACCGGTGCACGTCACCGCCACCGAGGCGGACATGGACGGCGCGCTGACCATGCAGATCATGCACAAGGTCTCGGGCGATCCGGTGCTGTTCGCCGACGTGCGTCACTACCACTCCGACCGCGACATCTGGGACCTGTGCAACTCCGGTCAGCACGCCACCTGGTACGCCGCGCGCAGCGACGACCCGGCGGAGAACCTGTCCAAAGTGCACCTCTACCCGGAGGTGTTCTTCTTCCCCGCGGGCGGCGCGTCCGTGCAGCACATCGCCGCGCCGGGGCGGATGACGCTGGGGCGCCTGACCCGGCAGGCGGGGGAGTACCGGCTGCAGCTGATGCTCGGCGAGTTCGAGAACTACGACGACGACACCAACGACACCCTGATGCGCCAGTCCACACCGGAGTGGCCGCACGCCTGGGCCCGGCTGGACGTGCCCGCGGAGACGTTCCTGTCCGAGTTCGGGGCCAACCACATCCACGCGATCCCGGGTGACCGGCGCGCCGAGCTGCGTGCCGTGGCCGCCCAGCTCGGCATCCGGCTGCACGAGTGGTCCCGTGACTGAGCTGCTGCTCGGCATCGATATCGGGACGTCGAGCTCGAAGGGTGTCCTGGTCACCCGGGACGGCGAGGTCGTCGCCCGCGCGTCGCGGGCGCACGAGACGTCGTGCCCGCATCCGGGATGGGTCGAGCACGACGCGGAAACCGTGTGGTGGGCAGACTTCCGCGCGCTGACCACCGAACTCGTCGCCGCGGCCGGTGACCGGAAGCTTGCCGCGCTCGCGGTCAGCGGCATCGGTCCCGTGCTGCTGCCCGCCGACGCCGACGGCACCCCGTTGCGGCCCGCGATCCTGTACGGGGTGGACACCCGCGCCTCGCGCGAGATCGGGGAGCTGACCGCGGAACTGGGCGCGGAGTCCATTGTGGAACGCGCGGGTACGGCACTGTCCTCGCAGGCGGTCGGTCCGAAGTGGCGGTGGCTGGCGCGGCACGAGCCGGAGGTGTTCCGCCGCACCCGGCTGTTCCTGATGTGCAGTTCCTACCTCGTGCACCGCCTGACCGGCGAGTACGTCCTGGACCACCACTCGGCCAGCCAGTGCGACCCGATGTACGACCTGCGCGCGGGTGACTGGGCCGCGGACTGGGCCGCGTTGTGCGCGCCCGGCATCGAACTGCCGCGCCTGGTCTGGCCGACCGAGGTGGCCGGTACCGTGAGCGCGGCCGCCGCCGCGGAAACCGGCCTCCCGCGAGGGCTTCCGGTCACCGCGGGCACGGTCGACGCGTGGGCCGAGGCCGCCAGCGTCGGCGTGAGCGATCCCGGCGACACGATGGTGATGTACGGGACGACGATGTTCCTGATCCAGGTGCTCGCCGATCCCCGCCCGCACACCGGGTTGTGGACCACGTGCGGCGCGTTCCCCGGCACCTACTCGCTCGCCGCCGGGATGGCCACCTCCGGTGCGATCACCGACTGGCTGCGCCGCCTGGTGGGCGGTGACTTCGCCGCGCTCGTCGGCGAGGCGGCGAAGGTTCCGGCGGGCAGCCGTGGGCTGCTGATGCTGCCGTACTTCGCGGGGGAGCGGACGCCGCTGTTCGACCCGGACGCGCGAGGCGTGCTGGCCGGCCTGACCACCGCGCACGGCATCGGCGAGCTGTACCGCGCGGCGCTGGAGGGCATCGCCTACGGCGTGCGGCACAACCTGGAGGCGATGCGGGACTCCGGCGGCGTGGCGGGGCGGCTCGTCGCGGTCGGGGGCGGCACGCAGGGTGGGTTGTGGACACAGATCGTCAGCGATGTGACCGGCACTGAGCAGCAGGTGCCCGCCGAGACCATCGGCGCGGCGTTCGGCGACGCATTCCTGGCCGCCGTCGCGATCGGTGTGGAACCGGACATCGCACGCTGGAATGCCGTCGCGGGCACGGTTCGCCCGGATCCGGCCGCTACGGACACCTATGACCGGTTTTATGCGCGGTACCGGGAACTCTACCCCTCCACCAAGGACATAACGCACTTTTTGGCCGAGCGTCAGCGCGACGCCGAGCACTAACCTGTCCGGGTGTTTTCCGAACCCACGGGCCAGGGCTGGCAGCAGGTCGGCGAGCTGGTGCTGGCGCTCGTCCTGTGCTCGTTGATCGGACTCGAACGCGAGCTGAAACAGAAGAGCGCGGGGCTGCGGACGCACACCCTCGTCGGGGTGGGGGCGGCCCTGTTCCTGCTGGTGAGCAAGTACGGCTTCACCGACGTGCTCGAGCAGGGGCGGATCGTGCTGGACCCGTCGCGGGTCGCGGCGCAGATCGTGTCCGGGATCGGCTTCATCGGTGGTGGGCTGATCTTCGTGCGCCGCGACGTGGTGCGCGGGCTGACCACGGCGGCCGTGGTGTGGATGAGCGTCGCCGTCGGGTGCGCGTGCGCGGCCGGGCTGCCGCTGCTCGCGCTGGTCGTGACGGCGGCGCACTTCCTGGTCGTCTACGGCTACCCGCCGCTGGTGCGCGTGCTGACCCGCAGCAGCCCGGCCACCGCCACCGTCCGCCTGACCTACCGCGACGGCGAGGGCGCGCTGCGGCGGATCCTCGAACTGGCGACACGGTCCGGCTACTCGGTCGAACAGGCCCGCACCGCCCGCCACGACGAGGACCGGCTGATCGACCTGCGGATGCGCCTGCTCGGCCCGCGCGGTGTCACCGGCCTGCTCGCCACGCTCGCCGACCAGCCGGGGATCGTGGCCGTCGAGACCGGGGACATCGACGACGCCAGCGAGTAGTCATCGCAGGTCAGCAAGCTTTCTTACCCCGAGCGGGTGAAAAGCGGACGGTGGTGTTCCCGTCAGGTAACGATTGACGCTCGGCTCGCGAGGAATGGTTGACGCGCTCACTGGAAGCGCGGTGAGTCGAGAGAAGACGACGCCATGGGTGTTGTTCCCACGGTGGGCCCCGGCCCGGGACCGCGGCGGCCGCTGTCGAGTTCGATGGCCGTGTTCGCCGGCCTCGGTGTGCTGCTCACGGTAGGCCTGACCTCGATGCTCATCGCGGGCGCGCGTGGCGCGGACCCGGTGGTGGGCGCCCTCAACGGCGCCGGCGCGGCGG
Source organism: Amycolatopsis endophytica (assembly GCF_013410405.1). NCBI lineage: Bacteria > Bacillati > Actinomycetota > Actinomycetes > Pseudonocardiales > Pseudonocardiaceae > Amycolatopsis > Amycolatopsis endophytica. The sequence goes on along the minus strand of NZ_JACCFK010000002.1, from coordinate 966,384 downwards.
TGGAGGCGCCGGTCGCGCCGGTGCCGCAGGTGTCCTACGCCGTGACCTACGAGCTCAGCGGCGGCGCGGGCGCGCTCAACGTCACCTACGTGGCGCGTGGCTCCGACATCGCGCAGGTGCTCGACACCGACACGCCGTGGTCGGTGTCGGTCGAGCGGACCGGGCCGCAGGGCGCCGAACAGTACTTCAGCCTCACCGCGCGCAACGCCGGCCGCGGCACGCTGGTCTGCCGGATCACCGTCGACGGCGTGGTGGTCAGCGAGCGCTCCGTCTCGGCGCCGCAGGGGATGGTGCGCTGCTCGAAGTCGCTGCCCTGATCCGGCGTACGGCACGATTCACCGGGTGAACGGAGCGACCCTGCAGACCGGGCCGATGCTGGCCGTCGTCCTCGTCGCGCTCGTCGCGATCGGTGCCCTCGCGATGGGGCTGGGCAGGCTCGGGCCGGGCTGGGCCGTCGTGACGGCCGCGGGCCGGGCGGTCGCCCAGCTGGCCGTGGTGTCGCTGCTGATCACCGCGGTGCTGCGGTCGGGATGGTGGACCGGGCTGTTCGTGCTGCTCATGTTCACGATCGCCGCGGTCACCTCGGCCCGGCGGATCGGGGTCCCGGTGCGGCGGCTGCCGTGGATCGCCGTCGCGCTGGCCAGTGGTCTGGTGCCGGTGCTGGCGCTCGTGCTCGGGCTCGGCGTGGTGCCGGTGCAGCCGATCGCGGTCGTGCCGATCGCCGGGATCGTCATCGGGGGCGCGATGACCGCGACCTCCCAGGCCGCGCGGCGCGCTCTCGACGAGCTGAGCTCACGCCACGGTGAGTACGAGGCCGCTCTCGCGCTCGGCTTCCTGCGGCGCGCGGCGGCGCTGGAGATCTGCCGTCCCAGTGCCGGCCAGGCGCTGATCCCGGCGCTCGACCAGACCCGCACGGTCGGGCTCGTGACGCTGCCCGGCGCGTACGTCGGTGTGCTGCTCGGCGGTGCGAGCCCGGTGCAGGCCGGGGTGACGCAGGTGCTGGTCCTGCTGGGGCTGCTGGCGGCCGAATCCGTGGCGGTGCTGGTGACGGTCCAGTTGGTCGCGGCGGGATCGATCGAACGCGGTTAGCGTAGGGGCATGACTGTTGCGGACTTGGTGATCGACGGGTTCGACCGCGTCCAGGAGGTCGTGCACGAGGCCGTCGACGGGCTGACCGAAGACGAGCTGACGGAGCGCCTCGACCCGGGCGCGAACTCGATCGCCTGGCTGGTCTGGCACCTCACGCGCGTGCAGGACGACCACATCGCCGACCTGGCTGGCACGCCGCAGGTGTGGACGGACCAGGGCTGGCACGAGCGGTTCGGGTTGCCGTTCGGTCCCGAGGCCACCGGTTACGGACACAGCGCGAAGGACGTCGCCGCGGTGCGCGCGTCAGCGAAGTTGCTCGGCGGCTACGCCGACGCGGTGCACGACCAAGTCGTGTCGTGGCTCGGCTCGCTGCGGGAGGACCGGCTGGACCAGGTGGTCGACGAGGCGTGGGACCCGCCGGTCACCCTGGGCGTCCGGCTGGTCAGCGTCCTGTCCGACGACCTGCAGCACGCCGGGCAGGCCGCGTTCGTGCGGGGTGTCCTGGAGCGCCGTTAGGGCGGCGGGAACTCGGCCGCGACCTCGGCGGCGTCGTCCATCGTCGCCGGGCCGGGGTGCCCGCCGCCGGGTGCCGCCTCGGCGATCACGACGAGCGAGCCGCTGCGGCGGGAGCCGTAGTACTCGCCGGTGAACTCGACCCCGGTCAGATCGAGAGCGGACGCGGCCAGCGGCTCGACGTTGCCGGTGCCGTCGGTGTCGGCGAGGTCCTTGAGGTCGTCGGCACTGCCCGCGGAGGGCATCCGCACCCAGGCGATCGAGACGACCACGGTGTTTCCCCGCGTGTCGCCGATCGCGAGGAGAACGCGGTCCAGCTTGCGGCAGGGATGGCGCGCGAAGAACTCCCGCACCTGACCGTAGGAGTGCGCCGTGCAGGTCAGCTCGGCACGGGCGGTCTGCCTGAGCTGCCGGAGCCCCATGCGGGACCAGGCTTGCTGGCGCTGGCCCTTGCGTGCCGCGTCCTTGCCCGCGCTCTTGCCCTGCGCGGAGGGCGGTGATTCGAGCGCGGCGCCGCCGCCCGTGGAAAGTCCCGTTCCGCCCGCGACGAGCGCTCCCGCCGCCACCGCGGCGAGTGCCGCCGCGCCCCCCTTCTTGTTGTGCCGTGGTCTGATTCTCCCCTGCGGATCCCGGTAAAAACCATCAGGTGCCATGATCCGGAATACTTGCCGTTTCACTCCATTGGTGCTCCCCTTTCTTCCGAAATCGCTCGAACGGCCCAGTCCGTCTTTGCCCGGTATTTCGAAGTCTCGCGGAATCCGGAGAAGATCCGCTGGTCGCGACTAGCAAAACGGGTAACGTCCGAAACGGACTGTCGGGCAACTGAGGGTGTTCTCCCGCCGTCATACGAACAGGGTCCGGGACCAACCACCTGGACGTTGCCGCTCCCGGGCCGGAACTGACACCGTCGAAGACATGCAGGCCTTCACACTGCCCGAGTTCTACGTCCCCTATCCGGCCAGGCTCAACCCGAACCTGGCGGGCGCCCGCGCGCACAGCATGGACTGGGCGCGCCGCATGGGCATGCTCGACGCGACCACGCCCGGCGGGGGTGTCGTGTGGACCGAGGCGGCGCTGGCCGAGATGGACTACGCCCTCATGTGCGCCTACACGCACCCGGACTGCGAAGGCCCGGCGCTCGACCTGATCACCGACTGGTACGTGTGGGTGTTCTTCTTCGACGACGATTTCCTCGAACAGTTCAAGTACTCCCGCGACACCGCGGGCGCGCAGCACTACCTGGACCGGCTGGAGCTGTTCATGACGGCGCCCGGCCAGGAGCCGCCGGAGCCGGAGAACGCCTCCGAGGCCGGTCTCAAGGACCTGTGGCAACGCACGGTTCCGGCGATGTCGGACGGGTGGCGGCGGCGGTTCACGCTCAGCACCCACAACCTGATGGTCGAGTCGATGTGGGAGCTGGCCAACATCGACCTCGGCCGTGTCGCCAACCCCATCGAGTACATCCAGATGCGGCGCCGGGTGGGCGGCGCGCCGTGGTCGGCGAACCTGGTCGAGTACGCGGTGCGTGCCGAAGTGCCGGACCGGCTCGCCGCGACCCGGCCGGTCGAGGTACTGTCCGACACGTTCGCCGACGCCGTGCACCTGCGCAACGACCTGTTCTCCTACCAGCGGGAGGTGCAGGAGGAGGGCGAGAACTCCAACGCGGTGCTGGTGCTCGAACGCTTCCTCGGCTGCTCCACGCAGGAGGCCGCGGAGCTGGTCAACGACCTGCTGACCTCGCGGCTGCAGCAGTTCGAGGACACCGCGCTGACCGACATTCCGGCCCTGCTCGCCGACAACGCCGCCCTGCCGCACGAGCAGGTTGCGGTCGGCGCGTACGTCAAGGGCCTGCAGGACTGGCAGTCCGGCGGGCACGAGTGGCACGCCCGCTCCAGCCGGTACATGAACGAGGGCGCCGCGGGCTCCGCGCCCGGACGGCTGTCCCCCGGCCCGGTCCTGCGCACCCGGACGCGTCAGCGTGACCACGTCCCGTTCACGCGGTGCGGGCCGTTGCCGCTGCCCGAGATCTACATGCCCTACGCCTTCCGCATGAGCCCGCACCTGGACGCGGCACGCGACCGGAACGCGGAGTGGTGCCGCGAGATGGGTTTCTACGATTCGCTGCCGGGCGTGGAGGCCGGCGGTGTCTGGGACGAGGAGCGGCTGCGCGGCATCGACCTCGCCCACTGCGCCGCGATGATTCACGCCGATGCCGATGTGGAGCAGCTGCACCTGTCTTCGGCGTGGCTGGCGTGGGGCACCTACGGCGACGACCTGTTCCCCGCGCTGTTCGGCGCGAACCACAACGTCCCGGCGGCGAAGGTGACCAACGACCGGCTGTCCCTGTTCATGCCGCTGGACGCGGGGGAGACCCCGGAACCGCTGTCGCCGCTGGAGCGCGGCCTGCAGGACCTGTGGCGCCGCACGGCGGAACCGATGAGCGGCGACGCGCGGCGGGTGTTCCGCAAGGCCGTCGAGGACATGACCCTGAGCTGGGTGTGGGAGGTCGCCAACCAGGCGCAGAACCGCATCCCCGACCCGATCGACTACGTCGAGATGCGGCGCCGGACGTTCGGGTCGGACATGACGATGAGCCTGGCCCGGGTCACGCACCTGACCGCGGTGCCGCCGGAGCTGTTCGGCACCCGCACCCTGCGGGAGCTGGAGACCGCGGCGCAGGACTACGCCTGCTTCGCCAACGACCTGTTCTCCTACCGGAAGGAGATCGAGTTCGAAGGCGAGCTGCACAACATGGTGCTGGTGGTCGAGCACTTCCTCGGACTGGACCGGCTGCGGGCCCGTGACGTGGTGAACGACCTGATGACGGCGCGGATGCGCCAGTTCGAACACATCCTCGCCACGGACCTGCCGCGGCTCTTCGAGGACTTCGAACTGGATCAGCCCGCCCGCGACGCACTCACCCTGCACGCCGACGAGCTCAAGGACTGGATGTCCGGCATCCTCGAATGGCACCGCCAGTGCGTGCGCTACACCGAACCCGAGCTGAAACGACTGACCACCCCACCAGCCCCGGCGAGCGGCTTCCCGGCCGGTCTGGGCATGGCGGCACTCCGGCTGGCCGATCGATTCCGGGCGGCCGGCGCCTGACCCGGCATCCACCGCGCCGATCTCGCGGTTGCACTTCGCGGCCGCGGCGCGAGGCACAACCGCCGCCAGGGGACCGGCGCTCTGTTGCCGGATGTCGTCCTCCGCCACTCGGCTTCGCGCACTGCTCACCGCGCGCAGCTGCCGCGTCGGTCGGGGCGTGCCTCAGCCGCGCCCGCTCGCCTCCTTGGCCCCGCGCACCGCGAGCTTGTCCGCGCGCTCGTTCTCGGGGTGACCGGCGTGGCCCTTGACCCAGTGCCACTGCACCTCGTGCTCACCGATGGCCTTGTCGAGGCGTTGCCACAGGTCGGCGTTCTTCACCGGCTCGCGGCTCGCGGTCTGCCAGCCGTTGGTCTTCCAGCGGGGCATCCACTGCATGACACCGTTGCGCACGTAGCTGGAGTCCGTGTACACCCGCACCACGGACGGTCGTTTCAGGGCCTCCAGCGCGCGGATCGGTGCCATCAGTTCCATGCGGTTGTTGGTCGTGGTGCCGGGCTCGCCGCCGTAGAGCTCCTTCTCGTGCCGCCCGTACCGCAGCACCGCGCCCCACCCGCCGGGGCCAGGATTCCCGCTGCAGGCGCCGTCGGTGTAGATATCCACGACCGGCTCGTCCTCCCGCACGCGCGAAAGCGTAGCAGCGGCAACGAAACGTCCTGGTCACGGCCGGGAAGAATCATGAACGCGCCCGTAACTTCCGCGCGCCGGCCGCGACTTCCACGGCGAGGCCCCCGGACTCACCCGTGGGAGTGCATCATGCGTTACCGGCCCATCGGCAGCGATCCTCGGGACGAGCGGCTCGGCCGCTACCTCCCGGACGACTGGCGCCACCTCGAGCGTTTCCCGATCACCGCGCTCCCGGAGGTGGACCGTCCCACCGCCGTCCCGGTGGTGATCGGCGTCAACTGGTACGAGGCGTTCGACTCGCCCGAACGTGACGAGCGCTCCGGGGAGATGTTCGTGGCCGGAGACGGGAAACTCGGCCGGATCCGCGGCGGGCATTGCGTGTGCCTCGAACCGGGCAACGGCCCCGACCAGATGGACTGGTACCACTTCTACGACCAGGGCGGCGAAGGCGCGTGCGTCGGCTTCGGCTGGTCGCGCTGCATGACCCTGCTGAACAAGGGCCTCTACGCGGCGCGCTGGCTGTGGGACCGCGCCAAGGAACGCGACGAGTGGCCGCAGACCAACCCGGGCGACGACGAAGGCACCTCGGTGCGCGCTGCCGCGGAGGTGCTCGTCGCGGCCGGGCACGTCGACTGGAACCCCGCCTTCGCGGACGACTCCTCCGGTGAACGCACCGCGTACCAGCCCGATGTGGCGGACGGTCTTCTCGCTTTCCGCTGGGCGACCTCGTCCGCCGAGGTGCACCAGGTGCTCGCCAACACGCGCGCCGACGAGCTGAACGCGGTGCCGATCCTGAACTCGTGGGGCGAGAACTACTCGCACCGGGTGTGGATGCCCGACGACGTCCTGGACCGGCTCATCGCCGAGGACGGCGAAGTCGCGATCCCGACGGACCGCTGAGGACGCGAGGTGCGCGGTGCCGCAAGATCGCCGTTCACCACGGTGGGCGCGGGACGTCCTGCTCGGCCACGTGCCGCAGCACGACGTCCTCGGCGGGCTCGTCGACGGCGGGCAGGCTGTGCAGCATTCCCGCCGCGCGCAGCGCGCGTTCGACGGGGTGGGCCCCGGTGCCGGTGACCCGCAGTGCGACGTCGCGGCGCGCGGCGGTCTGCTGGGTCTCGACCAGCACGGTGAGTCCCGCGGTGCCGAGGAAGGTGACCTCGGACAGGTCGAGCACGAGCAGTGTCACCGCGCCGCGGAAGCGGTGCTCGATCGCTTCGGCGAGCCGGGGTGCGGTGGCCAGGTCGACGTCGCCACCGACCTCGACGAGGAGGGTGTGCGTGCTGGGCCGGGACACGTCGACGGCGAAGGCTCTCGACGCCGGGCCAGCGGTGGACCGCGGACCAGGAATGCCCTGCTGCCTGACGGAAACTGTGCGGGTGTTCGGAGAAGCCATGACCACGGTCTCCCATGTGCGGCGAGCGCCTGTCGGGAACGTCTGACGGCTACTTGCTCAACCGTGGTGTCATCCTACGCGTCCTTCCCGGGGTTCGGCGACCGCGCCGTCAGCGCCCGTCGAGACGTTCGGCGGCGGCGCGAAGGCTGGCCAGCGCCGCCGCCTCGTCCTGGCGGCCCGCGACGAACAGCAGGCACGCGCTCGCGACCCGTCCCGCACGCAACCGCACGGGCACCGCGAGCGAGGTGATGCCCGGGACGACCTCCCCGGTCGTGCGTACCGAACCGAGGTCGCGGGCCAGCGTGACCTCGGGACGTTCGTGCGGGCGCGGCGGCAGTGCGGCGAGGATCGCCAGGCCGGGTGCGCCGCGGGTGAGCGGGTGGCGCACGCCGGGCCGGTAGGACACCGGGCTGGCGGCGGCCTGCGGTTCGGCGGTGACCAGGGTCAGCGCCTCCTCGCCGTGGGGCACCGCGAGGAACGCGACGGTCGCGGTCTCTTCGGCGACCGCCGACAGCGCGGTCTGCGCGAGCGACTGCAGGTCCGAGCGCACCGCCGAGGCGACGGTGAGCACCGCGAGGCCGACCTCGTAGCGGCCGGCGTCGTCGCGGTGCAGGTAGCCGTTGGCCTCCAGGGTGCACAGCACGCGGTAGGCGATCGACCGGTGCAGGCCGGTGACCTCGGCGATCGTGGTCGTCGTGCACGGTGCGTGAGCGGCGACGGCTTCGAGGACGGCCAGGCCCCGTTCGAGTGTTTGCAGCCCCGCGCCGCCGACAACCTTGCCTTCCGCCATCCGCCCCTCGTACTGTTCCACTCAGAAATAGAACTGGCTGCTCGATAATAGAGTAAGGACAGCGTCGTGACCACGGTCGGCATCGTCGGGGCGGGTATCGCCGGGCTGCACCTGGGCTTGGCGCTGCGGGCCGCCGACGTGGACCTCACGCTGTACGCCGACCGGCCGCCGGAGGATCTCGCCGCTGCGCCGCTGCTCAACACCGTCGCGCACCACCACCCGCTGCTGGAGCGCGAGCGCGCGCTGGGCGTGCACCACTGGCCCGCGGCGCAGTTCGGCTACGGGGCCCACCATCACTGGATCGGGGGAGCGCGCTTCGCCGGCCGGTTCACCCACCCCTCCTGCGCGGTCGACCACCGCCTGTACCTGCCGCGGCTGGCCGGCGACCTGGAGGCGCGTGGCGGGCGGATCGAGGTCCGCGACGTCGGCCCGCGTGATCTCGGAGCGCTCGCCGGGCGGCACGACCTGCTCGTGATCGCCACCGGCCGGGGTGCGTTGAGCGGGTTGTTCCCGCGGCGCCCCGAGCACAGCCCGCACGACGCTCCGCGGCGGCTGCTGTGCGCGGGGCTCTACGCCGGCATTGCTCCGGCCGAGCCCGCGGCCGTCACTATCGGCGTCGCGCCCGGCCAGGGGGAGCTGCTGGAGATCCCGATGATGTCGCGGCACGGCCCGGTCACGGCGCTGCTGTTCGAGAACGTGCCGGGCGGTGATCTGGCGGTGCTGAACGAGCTGTCCCCGGCGCAGGACCCGGCGTTGTTCCGCAAGACGGTGCTGGACAAGCTGCGCGAGCACCACCCCGCCACCGCCGAGCGGGTGCTCGACGACTTTGCTCTGACCCATCCGAGTGATCTGCTGCAGGGCGCCGTTACTCCTGCCGTGCGCGAGGACTTCCTGCCGCTGGGGGAAGACCGGTTCGCACTCGCGCTGGGCGACGCGCACGTCGTGGTCGATCCGGTGATGGGCCAGGGCGCCAACATCGCCTCCTACAGCGCCGGAGTGGTGGCCGCCGGGATAGCCGCCGACACGGTGTACGACGAGCTGTTCTGCCGTCGGGTCGCGCGGTCCCGCGAGGAGGTGCTGCTCGGGGCGTCGGCGTGGACGAACCTGATGCTCGACCCGCCGCCGTGGCTGGACGAGCTGTGGCGGGGACTGGCGGCCGACCCGCGCCGGGCCGACACGTTCACCGACGGTTTCGACCACCCGGACCGGCAGTGGCGGCTGCTCGCGACGCGGCGACGCGTGCGGGCGTTCCTGAGCGGGTGACGCGAGAAAGGGAGGACAACGTGGTCCGATCGGCAACGCGGGTCCTGAGCACGCGCTCGGTGTCCGGCGGGGAGAGTGTCGACTACTGGCGGCACGTCATCTCCGACGCGTTCGTGCCGCTGGACGCGGTCGCGCCGGAACCGGAGTTCCGCGGCGAGGTGCGCATCGACCGTCTCGGCTCGACGCTGGTGTCCCAAGTGGACGCCGGACCGCACCGGGTGCGGCGCACGAAGGCGATGATCGGCGCGAGCGAGCGCGGGTACTACAAGCTGGGCCTTCAGGTGCGGGGCAGTTGCCTGCTGGTGCAGGACGGCCGCGAAGCAGTGCTCGGTCCCGGCGACTTCGCGATCTACGACACCGACCGGCCCTACACGCTGGCGTTCGGGCAGCCGACGTCGATGGCGGTGTTCATGTTCCCGCGCGAACGACTGCGGCTGGCGGCGGGCGGAGCGCGGCAGATCCTGGGACAGCGCATCGCGGCCGACGACGAACCGGGTGCGCTGCTGTCCCCGCTGTTCCGGCGCCTGGTGCACCGCCTCGGCCGGGACACCTCGCCGATGCCACTGGCGGACGCCGTGCTGGACCTGCTGTCCGCACTGCTGGCGGAACAGGTGGAGGTTCCCTCCGGCGACGCGGGCCACGATTCGCTCGTGCTGCGTGCCCAGTCCTACATCGACGCGCACCTGTCCGATCCGGACCTCTGCCCGGACGCGGTCGCCGCCGCGGTCCACATCTCGACCCGGTACCTGCAGAAGCTGTTCGCGGAGCAGGGATCGGGCGTCGCCGGGTGGATCCGCGCCCGGCGGCTCGAACAGTGCCGCCGTGACCTCGCCTCGCCGGATCCGGCCCGGTCGGTCGGCGCGGTGGGCGCTGCCTGGGGCCTGCCGGACGCGGCGCATTTCAGCCGCGCGTTCAAGGCCGCCTACGGCATGAGCCCCCGCGAGTTCCGCCGCCACGCGTTCGCGCATCGTCAAGAAGCGTTCGCCTGAGGGAAAGACCGGCGACGTGGACGGCGGCAGGATGGTCGGCAGGCCGATGTGGACATTCCCGCGCCGGCCGCCGGACCCACCTGTGAACGCGAGGAGCGACCATGCCGGACATCGGGATCATCGGCGCCGGGATCGCCGGCCTGCAGCTGGGCCTGTTGCTGCGGCGGCACGACGTCCCGGTCACCATCTACACCGACAAGACCGCTGCCCAGCTCGCCGGCGGGCGCCTGCTCAACAGTGTCGCCCACCACGCGCCCACGCTGACGCGCGAGCGTGCACTGGGCATCGACTTCTGGCCGGTCGAGGAGTACGGCTACTCCTGCCACCACCACTACCTCGGCGGCCCGGAACCGATGTCGTGGCGCGGCGACTTCGACGAGTGGTCCAGCGCGATCGACTACCGGCTCTACCTGCCCAAGCTCATCGAGACGTTCGAGGAGCGCGGCGGGCGCCTGGAGGTGCGGACGCTGCAGGCCGAGGACATCGAGCCGATCTCCGGCAGGCACGACCTGCTCGTCGTGGCGGCCGGGCGTGGCGCGTTCGCGGCGTTGTTCCCGCGCCGCCCCGAGCTGAGCCCGTATGACCGGCCGCAGCGCGTCCTGTCCGTCGGCCTCTACCACGGCATCGCCTACCCCGAACCCAAGGGCGTCACGATCAGCGTCTCGCCGGGGCACGGTGAGCTGCTGGAGATCCCGATGTACAGCGGGCACGGTTTCACCACCGCGCTGCTGTTCGAGAACGTGCCGGGCGGTGACCTGGAGGTCCTCGGCCGTCAGCGCTACGACGACGATCCGAAGTCCTACGAACGGCTGGTCCTGGACAAGCTCGCCAAGCACCACCCGCAGACCTTCGCGCGTGTCGACCCGGCGAGCTTCGCGCTGACCGGCCCGCTCGACCTGTTGCAGGGCGCGCTGACCCCGACGGTGCGACAGGACTACGCGAAGCTGCCCGACGGGAAGTTCGCGCTGGCCATCGGCGACGTGCACACGGTGGTCGACCCGGTCGTCGGGCAGGGCGCGAACTCGGCGTCGCATTCGGCGTGGGTCACCGGGCAGGCGATCCTGGCGGACTACGGGTTCGACGAGCTGTTCTGCCAGGACGTCGCGGCCCGCCGCGCGGACGTCGTGCTCGGCGCGGCCAACTGGACCAACCTGATGATCGGCCCGCCGCCGGAGCATCTGCTTCGACTGTTCGGCGCGATGTACGAGAACAAGGCGGTGGCGGACGAGTTCACCAACAACTTCGACTACCCGGACCGGCAGTGGCGCATCCTGGCCACCACCGAACGCACCAACGAGTTCCTCGCCCGCCGGGCGTCCTGAGGAAGGGATTTTGCCGTGTACCGCCTGACCGTCCTGTACCCGCCGCCCGCCGACCCCGAGCACTTCAAGCAGTACTACGTGAACACGCATCTGCCGCTGGCCGCGCGGCTGCCGGGCCTGCGTGCGTGGCGGTACAGCTTCGACGTGTCGGCGATGGCGGGGGAGAGCCCGTACTTCGCGATCTTCGAAGCCGAATTCGATTCGGCGGAGGCCATGGCGGCGGCGATGTCGTCGGATCAGGGCCGGGCCGTCGCCGCGGACGTGCCGAACTACGCCACGGGCGGGGCGCAGATCCTGCACCACGCTCCCGTCGAGGGCTCGTGACCACCACGATGGCGACCGACGCGCGCCGTTTCCGGACGGCGATGGGCCGGTTCGCCACCGGCGTCACGGTCATCACCACACGCACCGCGGACGGCGTGCACGGCATGACGGCCAACGGTTTCCTGTCCGTGTCGCTGGAGCCGCCGTTGATCCTGGTGTCGCTGGGGGCCTGCGCGATGGCCCGGTACCTGGAGGCGGGCGACCGGTACGCGGTGACGGTGCTGTCGGCCGACCAGGAGGCGGTATCCCGCCACTTCGGCGGCCGCCCTTGTTTCGACGTGCGTTTCGAGTCCCCGGGCGCCTTCGACTTCGTCCCCGGCGGCCTGGCCCGGATCGGCTGCCGGATCGTGGACCGCGTTCCCGCCGGGGACCACACGCTGTTCCTGGGGGAAGTCGAGCACCTGGACTACCGGGACGGCGCGCCGCTGCTCTTCTACACGGGCTCGTACCGGACCCTGCACGCCGGGCTGACGGAAGACGTGTTCTTCTACTGAGCCTGCGTAGCGAGGGGCCACGTGGTGTCATCTCCCGCTAGGATCGGCCCCGTGGAGGCGATCAGCCGGAGCCACGACCGGCTTCCCCGTAATCGGCGGCTCACAGCGGAGGAACTGGTGGCGCGCCACCGAAGTCTGCCGAAGATCCTCCAACCCGTTGCGGACCCCTGCCGGTCGCCGCGTACCAGAGATCTGGAGGGGTAGTTGCCGAAGGTGCCTGACGCTCGCGGACCCAGCCGCGCGGCGGTCAATGCGCTGCGGACGCTTCTGGAGCGACACGACCACATTGTCCAGGAAGTGGACGGCCAGAACGATTTCGGCGAGGACCAGCACCTCACGTTCACCGAGGACGGCCAGGTCACCGGCGACGTGGTCAAAATCCAGGTCAAGGGTGGGCGTTCGTGGCGCAGAGCCGACGGATATTTCGTGCCGGTCGGTGAACACGGCCGAACCTGGGCCGATGGCAACGTTCCCGTGGTCTGCGTCGTGCACGATCCGGACACCGGAAGTCTCCACTGGGCCAATGCCACCCAGCAACTGCTGGCGGCGCGGCGCAACGGCGAGGTGCTCAAGACGATCACCATCCGTTCCGACCAGAAGTTGGGCGACGATTCCATTGCGGACTTCGTCGCCGAGGTCAGGCACTACCTGAGCCGCTATCGAGGCAATCGGATAATCCAGGCTCAGTTGGGCGAGATGGCGGGCGTCGAGTTCGGTGCATCGAACATCGTGCAGCACCATGTGAACGCGCACGGCGAGGACCTGATTTTCTGGCAGCGCCGGGGTGAGGAATTCGCGACCCTGCTCCACAGCGACCTCGACTGGCAGCCGGAGCACATCGGCCCTGAGCATTTCCATCCCCACGGTCGACCAGATCTGCTTTCCAGCGCGCCCGTAGTGGCGAACACGATGTTGAGCAGGGCTGAGGCGCAGTGGCTGGCGGCCTGCTTCGACGCGGCGCGGTGGGCTCGCGAACCCGTCGCCGACGATCCGCCGCTTCGCACCAATATCGGCGCACGCGACAATTACGTGGCCAGACGAGTTGAACATCATCTTTGGGTCGAATCCGATTCGCTGACCCGGTCGATCCAGCAGCTCCGCACCGAAACCGCAACTGACCACGATCTGGCTGCCATTTCCACGGAGCTGGAGTCGGATGCGGAGGCATGCGCCGAAGCGCTCTCGAAACCGTGGCGCGAGATGTCGGCCAAGGCGCGCCGGCTCGTCACGTTCTACCTGGTGAAAGAAGTGCGCGCGGGTTCACCTGCACTGCCGATCGACAAGCAGTTCCGGATAGTCTGGCGATGCCCCCGGCCGACCGGGGAATACGGTTTCGACGCGCGGATCGGGCGACCGAGTACTCAGATGTCGTCGCACCGGGAGAGCGTACTGGCTTTCGGGCTCGAGCCGGGTGACCGGATCTACTGGCTGAGCCGGTACGGGAACGAACGCGGCCGGGAGGTGTCGGCCGTCTGGGATTCCGAGGACACACCCGGCGCCGTCTGCGTGCTATTTGATCAGCTGACGCTGGGTGACACCTTCTGGCCGGGGGAGTCGTTCGTCCGGAAAGTGTCGACCAAACCGCGGTGATGGTGCATTCCCCGTTCAGCTTGCCGGCGAGCGGAAGGGCCGCTTGGAGGTCTCAAGCGGCCCTTCCCGGATCACCAGCCGCGCTCGCGCCACTCCGCCAGCTTGGGCCGCTCCGCGCCCAGCGTCGAGTCGTCGCCGTGGCCGGGGTAGAACCACGTCTCGTCCGGCAGCACATCGAAGATCCGCGACGTCACGTCGTTCAGCAACGACTCGAAGTCCTCCGGCGAGCCGGTCTTGCCCACGCCGCCGGGGAAGAGTGAGTCACCCGTGAAGAGGTGCGTCGAGCCGTCCGGGTCGCGGTACAACAACGCGATCGAGCCTGGAGTGTGCCCCCTCAGGTGAATCACCTCAAGACTGCAGTCACCAACCGTGATCGTGTCGCCGTGTTCGACCAGGAAATCGGGCGGTACCGGCAGCACTTCGGCATCCAACGGGTGAGCCGCGGTGTTCGATCCGTTCGCGCCGGCGACCGCGCCCAGGGCCTGCCAGTGGTCGCCGTGCTGGTGGGTGGTCACGACGGTGCGCAGCGCGGGCCGGTCCGGACCGTGGCCGATCAGATCCGAGATGCGCTCCGGGTCGGCCGCGGCGTCGATCAGCAGCGCCTCGTTCTGCGCGCGGCAAACCAGCAGGTAGGCGTTGTTGTCCATGGGGCCGACCGACAGCTTGGTGATGGTCAGCGCCCGCAACACCCTGCGGGCCGCGTCCCCGCCCGGCTCGACGTGGCCGGTGTAGTCCTCTGCGACGTTCACGCCGCCAACCGTAGCCGCCGCGCCACACCGGGTTCCACCCGTTCAGGTTGATCTCAGATCGGTAACGTAGGCTCCGCCTGACCCCGACCCGATCATGCAGGACGTCCCGACACCGTGCCGAGTTTCCTCCCCGAGAACCCCCGCCACCGGCCCGGCTCCCGGCGCATCAGCTGGGACGCCGTGCGTGTCCTCGCCGTGGTGTCCGTGATGCTCGGCCACATCACCCACCAGGGGCCGCTGGCCCACACCGAACTGGACGACTACCCGGTCAAGGTCACCGCCCAGTTCGGCGCCGCGATCCTGATGGTCGTCTCGGCCTTCTTCGTGTGCCAGACGGTGCGCCGCGGCGCGCCCGGCCGCTGGATGTGGAAGAAGACCGCCCGGCTGGTGCCGCCGTACCTGGTCGCCGTGCTGCTCACCTACTTCGTCATGCGCCTCGCGGACGCCGCGTTCAACGGCCAGGGGTTCGGCGGCCACTGGTGGGACAAGCTGTTCGGCCCGACCACCGACGGCGTCGCGTGGGCGTCGTCCTGGTACGTGCCGGTCGGCCACGACCTGCTGGTCAACCTGCTCATGATCCAGGGCTGGCACCAGGGTTTCATCTGGCTCGACGGCTCCTACTGGACGCTGCCGGTGCAGATGATGGTGTTCGCCGGCGCGGCGCTGCTGTGGTCGCGCACCCGCTGGTTCCACTCGCCGCGCGCGGCCCGGCACGCGAAGCTGCTGGCCTGGGGGATGACGCTGCTCCCGCTGGTCGTGCGGTTCTGGATGTTCGGGCCGGACAACCCGTCGCCGTGGGCGTTCGCGCTCGTGTTCGGCTTCGGCCTGCACCGGCTGCACGCGTTCGCCGCGGGCATCGCGGTCTGGCTGTGGTCGCGGGGCCGCATGTCCACCGCGCACCTCGTCCCCCTGCTCGCCGCGGTCGTGGTGGCGCAGGACCTGCACCTCTACCCGCACCACGTGGCGCTGCCCACCGACCCGTCCCGCCTGCCCTCCGACATCGGGTTCGTGCTGGTGCTGGTGCTGGTGTGCGCGGCCGCGAAGGGCCCGGACTGGACGTTCCTGCGTCCCGTCGCCCCGTTCCTCGGCTGGCTCGCCGGAATTTCCTACGGCGTCTACCTGTTGCACCAGGAACTGGGCTACATCCTGGCCAAGGCGCTGCAGCTCGCGGGGCTGCCCGCCTGGGCACGCCTGCCGCTCGTGCTGGGGGCGGCGATCGGCGCCGGATGGCTGCTCACCAAACTCGTCGAACGGCCGGCCCACCGCTGGCTCACCGGGCCACGCGGCGCCACCGCGCCGGTGCCCCGGACAGCTCCGGACACCCTCGTCACGGGGGAGCCGAGCGGTCCGGCTCCGGTTTCTGTCGGTGGGTCGTCCTAGCATGGATGCGGCTGGCTGATCCGGCCGTCACATTCCAGGGAAGGGACCTCATCCGTGGCTGATCGCCTCGTTGTTCGCGGTGCGCGCGAGCACAACCTCCGCGGCGTCGACCTCGACCTGCCCCGGGACAGCCTGATCGTGTTCACCGGCCTGTCCGGATCGGGCAAGTCGAGCCTGGCCTTCGACACGATCTTCGCCGAGGGCCAGCGACGGTACGTGGAGTCGCTGTCGGCGTACGCCCGGCAGTTCCTGGGGCAGATGGACAAACCGGACGTCGACTTCATCGAGGGGCTCTCGCCCGCGGTGTCGATCGACCAGAAGTCCACCTCGCGCAACCCGCGGTCCACCGTGGGCACCATCACCGAGGTCTACGACTACCTCCGGCTGCTCTACGCGCGCGCCGGCAAGCCGCACTGCCCGCAGTGCGGTGAGCCGATCAGCAAGCAGACCCCGCAGCAGATCGTCGACCAGGTGCTGGACATGGAGCAGGGCACCCGGTTCCAGGTGCTCGCCCCGGTCGTGCGCGGCCGCAAGGGCGAGTACGTCGACCTGTTCAGCAACCTGCAGCAGCAGGGCTACTCGCGGGCCCGCATCGACGGGCAGGTGTACTCGCTCACCGAGCCGCCGAAGCTGAAGAAGCAGGAGAAGCACCACATCGGTGTGGTGGTCGACCGGCTCACGGTCAAGACCTCCGCGAAGCAGCGGCTCACCGACTCCGTCGAAACCGCGCTGCGGCTGGCCGACGGCCTGGTCGAGCTGGAGTTCGTCGACCTGCCGGAGGGCGACGCGCACCGCGTCCGCGGGTTCTCCGAGAACCTGGCCTGCCCCAACGGGCACCCGCTGGCCATCGAGGACCTCGAACCCCGCTCGTTCTCGTTCAACTCGCCCTACGGCGCCTGCCCGGAGTGCACCGGCATCGGCATCCGCAAGGAGGTCGACCCGGAGCTGGTGGTGCCCGACGACGAGCTGTCGCTGGAGGACGGCGCCATCGCGCCGTGGTCCGGCGGGCAGAGCGCCGAGTACTTCCAGCGCCTGCTGGAGTCGCTGTCGGAGACCATCGGCTTCCGCATGGACACGCCGTGGCGCAGGCTGACGGCGAAGGCGCAGAAGGCGGTGCTGCACGGCGTCGACGACCAGGTGCACGTCCGCTACCGCAACCGGTACGGCCGCCAGCGCAGCTACTACGCCAGCTTCGAGGGCGTCATCCCGTTCCTGGAACGGCGCCTGGACCAGACCGAGTCCGAGTACATGCGTGAGCGCTACGAGGGCTACATGCGCGAGGTCCCGTGCCCCGCGTGCCAGGGCAGCAGGCTCAAGCCGGAGATCCTGGCGGTCACCCTCGAACACGGCGAGCGCGGTGACCGGTCCATCGCCGAGGTCTGCGCCCTGTCCATCGAGGAGGCATCGGAGTTCCTCGACGGCCTGAAGCTGGGGCAGCGCGAGGCGATGATCGCCGGCGCGGTGCTCAAGGAGATCCAGGCGCGGCTGCGCTTCCTGCTCGACGTCGGCCTGAACTACCTCTCGCTCGACCGCGCCTCGGCCACGCTGTCCGGTGGCGAGGCCCAGCGCATCCGGCTCGCGACCCAGATCGGGTCCGGTCTGGTCGGCGTGCTCTACGTGCTGGACGAGCCGTCGATCGGCCTGCACCAGCGGGACAACCGCCGCCTCATCGACACGCTGACGAGGCTGCGGGATCTGGGCAACACGCTGATCGTCGTCGAGCACGACGAGGACACCATCCGCTCCAGCGACTGGGTGGTCGACATCGGCCCGGGCGCGGGGGAGCACGGCGGCCACATCGTCCACAGTGGACCGTTCACCAAGCTGCTCAAGAACCGCAAGTCGCTGACCGGCGCGTACCTGGCGGGACGCGAGGAGATCCCGGTGCCGTCGATCCGGCGGCCGTCGAACAAGAAGCGGCAGCTGACCGTCGTGGGCGCGCGCGAGCACAACTTGCGCGGCGTGGACGTGTCGTTCCCGCTGGGCTGTCTGGTGTCGGTCACCGGGGTGTCCGGTTCCGGCAAGTCGACGCTGGTCAACGACATCCTCGCGACGGTGCTGGCGAACAAGCTCAACGGGGCCCGCCAGGTGCCCGGCCGTCACACCCGCGTGCGTGGCCTGGACCAGGTGGACAAGCTGGTGCGGGTCGACCAGTCGCCGATCGGCCGCACCCCGCGGTCCAACCCGGCCACCTACACCGGCGTGTGGGACCACGTGCGCAAGCTGTTCGCGGCCACCACCGAGGCGAAGGTTCGCGGTTACCAGCCGGGACGGTTCTCGTTCAACGTCAAGGGCGGCCGCTGCGAGGCGTGCGCGGGCGACGGCACGATCAAGATCGAGATGAACTTCCTGCCCGACGTGTACGTGCCGTGCGAGGTCTGCAAGGGCGCCCGGTACAACCGCGAGACGCTGGAGGTGCACTACAAGGGCAAGACGGTCTCCGACGTCCTCGACATGCCGATCGAGGAGGCCGCCGAGTTCTTCGAGCCGATCAAGGCGATCCACCGGCACCTGCAGACGCTGGTCGACGTGGGCCTGGGCTACGTGCGGCTCGGCCAGCCCGCGCCGACCCTGTCCGGTGGTGAGGCGCAGCGCGTGAAGCTCGCCAGCGAGCTGCAGAAGCGGTCCACCGGCAAGACGGTGTACGTGCTGGACGAGCCGACCACCGGCCTGCACTTCGAGGACATCCGCAAGCTGCTCGGCGTAATCAACGGCCTGGTCGACAAGGGCAACTCGGTGATCGTGATCGAGCACAACCTCGACGTGATCAAGACCTCGGACTGGGTCATCGACCTGGGCCCGGAGGGCGGTTCCGGCGGCGGCACGATCGTCGCCGAGGGCACGCCCGAGCACGTCGCCTCGGTCGGCGAGAGCTACACCGGCAAGTTCCTGCAGGACCTGCTCAACTGAGGCCCCCGCGCGCCGCGCGGCCTGCCGGGCCGCGCGGCGCGTTCGCCGGAAACGCGCTCGCCGCATCGCCGGCGGGCGGGGACTATGTTCGAAGTATGCGTGCGATCGTGTATTCCGGGACGGGTCCTTCCTCTGTGCTCCGGCTTGTCGACCGCCCCGAGCCGTCCGCGGGCCCCGGCGAGGTCGTGGTTCGCGTCGTCCGTTCGGGGGTGAACCCGACGGACTGGAAGCACCGTTCCGGAGCAGGACTGAGCGATCCGGTCGGCGAGGTCGCACCGGGACAGGACGGTGCGGGAATCGTGGAGGCTGTCGGACCGGGTGTCGGCCACGTCGGCGTCGGTGACCGGGTGTGGCTGCTGCTGGCCCGCAACGGCCCCGCGTACGGCACCGCCGTGGAACTGACGGTGCAGCCGGCGAACCGGGTGGTCCCACTACCGGACGGAGCGTCCTTCGACCTGGGAGCCGCGCTGGGCGTGCCGTTCGTCACCGCGCACCGAGCGCTGACCTCCGGTCCCGTGCCGCGGCTCGCGCCAGGGGCACTGGCCGGGCAGACCGTGCTCGTCGCGGGCGGCGCGGGCGCGGTCGGCAACGCCGCGATCCAGTTGGCCCGCTGGGCCGGGGCGACCGTCGTCACCACGGTCAGCTCCCCGAAGAAGGCCGCACTGGCGCGAGCCGCCGGAGCAGACCACGTGGTGAACTACCGCGAGGGCGATCCGGCGGCCGAGATCCTGGCCCTCGCACCGGCCGGGGTCGATCTGATCGTGGAGGTCGCGCCGGCTCCCAACCTCGCGCTCGATTTCGCGGTGGCCCGGGTGCACGCCACGATCGCGGTCTACGCCGGCAATGGCGGCGACCACGTGGCGCTGCCGGTGTTGACGGCGATGCGCAAGAACCTGCGCTTCGAGTTCCTCGTCCTCTACACCTTGGACGAGAAGCTGGTGCAGGCGGCCGTCGAAGACATCACCGCGGCTCTCGGCGACGGCGCGGTGCGAGTGGGCGAAGCGGCCGGGTTGCCGCTGCACCACTACGACCTCGTCAAGACCGCGGACGCCCACGACGCGGTCGAGCGGGAGACGGTCGGGAAGGTCCTGCTGGACCTGGACTGAGCGGCGGACGCCCACGACGTCGGTGTTTCCCCGCCTGCTCCTTCAGCGGTTTCCCGATCTTCGCGCATACTCGGAAGCATGCGGGTCAACGCGTATCGCTTCCGGGACACCTGGCTGCTGTCCGCGCCGGTGCGGTCGGTCTACGACGCGGTCGTCGACCTGGCGGCCTACCCGCGCTGGTGGCCCGACGTGATCGAGGTGAGCCGGGTCGACGAGGACACGGCTGAGCTCGTCTGCCGGGCCGCGCTGCCGTACGCGCTGACGATCCGCATGCGGCGGGCCGAAGAGGACCCGCGCACCGGCCGCATGCGTGTGCACCTCACCGGCGACCTGGAGGGCTCACTCGCCGCCACCGCGGTGCCGCTACCGGGCGCCACCCGGCTGGAGATCACCCAGCAGGTGATCGCCACGAAACCGTTGCTCCGCCTGCTTTCCCCGGTGGCGCGGCCGGTGTTCCGCGCCAACCACGCCGTGATGATGCGGCGTGGCAGGCGCGGTCTGGCGGCCCACCTCAGCGCAGCGGGTGCGCGGCGAAGAACCGCATGATCACCGGTGTCGCGTCGAGCACCGCCGGGACGTCCGAGTCCGGGTTGGGCGTGGTGCTCGGCCAGTCGTGGCCCAGGCCCTCGACCCGGTAGTGCACCAGGTCCGTGCCCCGGTCACATCCCCGCCACCGGTACACCCGCACCTCGTCGCCGGACACCTTAGGTGTGGCGGCGCACCCGTCGCGCGCGGCCCAGTCGGCCAGCCAGTCCGGAATGGGCGGCAGCCCGCGCTCCGGGTCACCGGCGTAGGGGATGGTGGTGTCGGCGGTGCCGTGGAAGTCCAGCACCGGCACCGGCCGCGACGGCTCACACGCGCCGCCCTGCGGGTAGAACGCCCCGGACACGGGCGCGAACGCCGCGATCCGGCCACTCAGCCGGCAGGCCAGCACCCCGGTGAACCCGCCGCCGTTGGACTTCCCGGCCGCGTAGATCCGCCGTGAGTCCACGCACAGCTGCCGTTGCAGCTGGTTCAGCAGATCGCTGGTGAACAGCACGTCGTCCGCGGCGGCCGAGTACGGCGCACCCGTCCACGCCGTCTCGCCGTCCGTGCCCACCAGGCCCTGCGGGTACACGGCGATCGCGCCGGTGGCGGAGAACCCGGACAGTTCCTCCTGGTACTCCGAGGTGCGCTTGTGGCCGTGGAAGGACAGGACCAGCGGAAGCGGCCGGGCCGGCCGGTAGTCCGCCGGAACGTGCAGCAGGTAGCTGCGCGTGAGCCCGCCCGAGGTGACGGTGCGGGTCACGCTTTCTCCCACCGGCACGGGCGCGGCGCGACCGCATCCGGTGGACGGCACGGGGAAGTCGACGATCCGGGAAGCACTGGCGGTGGGCGCGGCGAGGAGGGCGCTGGTGATCGCGGCCACCACCGCGATCACCAGGGTGCGGCCGCGCATCAGACGCCGGCCTTCTCGGGCTCGCGCTCCGGCTCCGCGGGCGCGCGGTCCAGCTGGGTGGTCTCGTCGAAGGGATCCTGCCCGCCGAGGACCCGCTGGGCCTTGGCGCGGTCGAACTCCTTCGTCCAGGACCCGATGACCACGGTCGCCACGGCGTTGCCCGCGAAGTTGGTCACCGCGCGCGCCTCGGACATGAACCGGTCGATGCCGAGGATGAATCCGACGCCGCCGACCAGGTCCGGCCGGTGCGACTGCAGCCCGCCCGCCAGGGTCGCCAGGCCGGCGCCGCTCACGCCCGCCGCGCCCTTCGAAGCGATGATCATGAACACCAGCAGGGAGATCTGCTCACCCAGGGCCAGCGGGCTGCCCTGCGCGGTGGCGATGAACAGCGTCGCCATCGTCAGGTAGATCGCGGTGCCGTCGAGGTTGAACGAGTACCCGGTCGGGACCGTGATGCCGACGACCGGTTTGCTGACACCCAGGTGCTCCATCTTCGCGATCAGCCGCGGCAGCGCCGACTCCGACGACGACGTGGACACGATCAGCAGGAACTCGCGGGCCAGGTAACGCAGCAGGCTGAACACGTTCACCCGGGCGCCCAGCCACAGGATCGCGCCGAGCACGATCGTGACGAACAGCACACACGTCACGTAGAACCCGATCATCACGACCGCGAGGCTCTTCAGCGCGCTCCAGCCCGTCGCGCCCACCACGGCGGCGATCGCGCCGAACGCGCCGACCGGCGCCGCCCACATGATCATGCCGAGAATCCGGAAGACCAGCTTCTGGATGTGCTCGATGCCGCGCAGGATCGGCTTGCCCGCGGGCCCCATCTTCTGCAGCGCGAACCCGGCCAGCAGCGCGACCAGCAGCGTCTGCAGCACCGAGCCCTCGGTGAACGACGACACCAGCGAGGTCGGGATGATGCCGAGGACGAAGTCCGTGGTGCCCTCGCTGCTGCCCTTGCTCGCCTGCTCCTGAGCCTTCTCGATCGTGGACGGGTCCAGGTGCAGGCCGGCGCCAGGGTGCAGCAGGTTGCCCACGATCAGGCCGATGGCCAGCGCGAACGTGGACATCACCAGGAAGTACCCGATGGCCATCAGGCCGACCTTGCCGACCTTGGCCGCCTTGGCGACCGACCCGATACCGAGCACGATGGTGCAGAAGATGATCGGCGAGATCATCATCTTGATCAGGTTCACGAACCCGTTGCCGAGCCAGGCGAGGCTCTTGCCGAAGTCCGGGAAGATCAGCCCGACCGCGACGCCGAGCACCACGGCGGCGATGACCGCGAGGTAGAGGTAGTGCATCCGGTCGCGACGCGGCTTCGCGTCGGCCGGTTGTGCCGTAGGCAACGTTGCCTCCTGTGGGGACGAGGCGCGCCCTTTCCGGCGCAGCTTTGCGAGTGACTATCAGTCACCGCTATGACCGCCGTCACGGTTGTGTTCATAGAGTTCGCCCGTGCGTGCTCCGCGGGGGCGGTGTGCTGGGATGGCGGAGTGCGGATCACGGGACGGCGCTGGAGCCTGGCCCGCCAGCTGCTCCTGCTGCAGGTGGCGGGAGTGGCGGTGCTGGTCGCCGTCGGGGTGGTGCTGGCCTGGGTCGACGCCGTCCGCACCGTGGACGACCGGGCCAGGGACAAGGTGGTCACGATCGCGACCACCATCGCCGATTCGCCTGCCGTGCCCTCCGCGCTGGCGTTGCCGGCGCCCAGCACCGAACTGCAGCCCTTCGCCGAACAGGTCCGGCGTGACACCGGGGTCGATTTCATCACGATCATGGACCCGGACGGCATCCGCTACACGCACCCCAACCCGGAACTGATCGGGCAGCGCTTCATCGGCACGATCGACGTCGCGCGGCAGGGGCGGGTGTACACCGAGACCTACACCGGCACGCTCGGCCCGTCGATGCGCGCGGTCGTGCCGGTGTTCGACGGCGGGCGCCGGGTGGTCGCGCTGGTCTCGGCGGGCATCAAGGTGGAGGCCATCTCGGCCACGCTCGCGCAGCGGATCTGGACGCTCGCCGCCGTCGCCGGTGCCGCGCTCGTGGTCGGGATCGCGGGCAGCTACCTGGTCAGCACCCGTCTGCGGCGCCAGACACGCGGCTTGGCGCCGGCCGAGCTGAGCAGCGTTTTCGCCTACTACGAGGCGACCCTGCACGCGGTGCGCGAGGGGCTGGTGCTCGTCGGCGCGGACGAACGGGTCGTGCTGTGCAACGACGCCGCACGCGAACTGCTCGGCCTCGACGCCGACCCGACCGGCACGCCGGTCACCGCGCTCGGGCTGCCGCCGAGCCTGGTCGAAGCGCTGCGCGGGCAGGAGCCGCGGCGCGACGAGATCCACCTGACCGACGTGCGGGTGCTGGTGGTCAGCACCGCGCCGGTCCGCTCACGCGCCAGGGCCCGCGATCACGGCACCGTCGTCACCCTGCGCGACCACACCGATCTGCAGCTGCTGACCGGCGAGCTGACCACGGCCCGCGGGCTCGCCGAATCGCTCCGTTCGCAGGCGCACGAGGCGGCCAACCGCCTGCACACGGTGGTGTCGCTGGTCGAGATCGGGCGATCGGAGGAGGCGGTCGAGTTCGCCACCGCCGAACTGGAGATCGCGCAGCGGCTCACCGACCAGGTGGTGGGCGCGGTGTCCGAACCGGTGCTCGCCGCGTTGCTGCTCGGCAAGACCGCCGAGGCGAGCGAACGCGGCGCGGAACTCGTGCTCACCGAGGACACCGCGATCGAGGACGCCGACACCGGCCTGGAGTCCCGTGACCTCATCACCGTTCTCGGCAACCTGATCGACAACGCCATCGACGCGGCCATCGACGCGGTGGGGGAGCGCCCGGGCAGGCCGCGGGTCACGGTGACCGCGAAGATCGCGGACGGCGAACTGGTCCTGCGCGTCGCCGACAACGGTGGCGGCGTGCCGGGCGAGGCGCGGCGGCAGGTGTTCGAGCGCGGCTGGACGACCAAACCGGACGGTCACGGCCTGGGCCTGGCGCTCGTGGGGCAGGTGGTCCGGCGCCATGGCGGGAGTGTGGAAGTGACCTCGGACGAGGGTGCGGTGTTCACCGTGCGGCTGCCGGTGCGGCGGGAGGTGACTTCGTGATCCGGGTGCTGGTGGTGGAGGACGACCAGGTCGCCGCCGAGGCGCACCGCACCTACGTCGAGCGGGTCGCCGGGTTCACCGTCGCGGCGGTCGTCCACTCCGGAGCGGAGGCGCTGCGGTTCTTCGAACGGGACACCGCCGACCTCGTCCTGCTCGACTTCTACCTGCCGGACACGCACGGCCTCGCGGTGTGCCGGGCGATGCGGGCGGCGGGCAACCTCGTCGACGTCATCGCGGTCACGTCGGCGCGGGACCTCGCGGTCGTCAAGGCGGCGGTGTCGGCGGGGATCGTGCAGTACCTCATCAAGCCGTTCACCTTCGCCTCGCTGCGCGACAAACTGGAACAGTACGCGAAGTTCCGGGAAAGTTTCGGCGAAGCGGGCGAGGTGCTCGGCCAGTCCGAAGTGGACCGGGCGTTCGCCGCGCTGCGTTCGCCGGTGGCCCAGGCGCTGCCGAAGGGGATGAGCGGTCAGACGCTGGACGCGGTGGTCACGGCGCTGCGGGCCGAACCGGACGGGCTCTCGGCCGGTGCGGCGGCCACCGCGACCGGGGTGTCCCGCGTGACGGCGCGCCGGTACCTGGAGTACCTGGCCGACAACGGTCTGGCACGACGTGAGCCGCGCTACGGTCAGGTCGGGCGTCCGGAGGTTTGGTACCGGGCCCAAACGTGAACAACGCTACGATCCGCGCATGAGCCAGCCATACCAGCAGCAGCAACCGCAGCCCCGGTTTCCCATCATGCTGTCCACGATGAACGATTTGCCCGGGTACCGGGTCGTGCGCGTGTACGGCGAGGTGTTCGGGCTGACCGTCCGCAGCCGCAACATGTTCTCCACGATGGGCGCCGGTTTCAAGGCGATGGCGGGCGGTGAACTCAAGGGGCTGTCCAAACTGCTGTCCGACTCGCGGTACGAGGCGCTGGGCCGGCTCTGTCAGGAGGCGATGGCCTTCGGCGCCAACGCGGTGCTCAGCATGCGCTTCGACTGCAACGAAATCGCACAGACCGCCAGTGAGATCGCCGCCTACGGCACGGCCGTGTACGTGGTGCCCGAAGGCACGGACACGGGCGCGCAGCAGCAACAGCAGTACCAGCAGCCGGCGCAGCAGCAGCCGCAGGGCCAGTACCAGCAAGGTTTCCAGCAACAGTGACACCGTGCCGGTCCCGGTGCGGTGTCACCGCGCCGGGACCGGAGAAACAATCGTGACAGCGAGCGAAAGATCCGTTACCCGGACCATTTGATCTGTGTCATATCGCACCGCGTCTTCACAATTGCCCCGTCCTTTTCGTAATGTTTTCCGCGCTCTTGCGGCAACCAGTGATCTGCCCCGAAAGATCGCGTCGCGAGCCACCGCCGGAACAGGCGGCTTTCCCCGGCCGTCCGGTGGTGCGAGGCGAAAGGAAACACGCGAGATGAGTCGGAAAACCCTCCGTGCGAGCGTGACCACGGCCGTTCTGGCCGCCGCGGTCGCCGTCCCGGCGTTCGCGAGCGCGGCCGCCCCGGTAGCCGACGCGGCGGTCGTTGCGCCGTCCTCGGCCGAGGGCGCCGGCGTCGGCGCCAACGCTTTGCGCAGCGCGCTCACCCAGCAGGGCAAGCCCTACGCGTGGGGCGGAGCCGGGCCGGACGCCTTCGACTGTTCCGGTCTCGTCCAGTGGGCGTTCAAGCAGGCCGGGGTGGACCTGCCGCACAGCTCGCGCACCCAGTCCACGCTGGGCACGCCGGTGACCCAGGCCCAGCTGCAGCCCGGTGACCTGGTGTTCTTCTACGAACCGGTCAGCCACGTGGGCATCTACGCCGGTGACGGGAACATCGTGCACGCCAGCACCTCGGGCGAGCCGGTGAAGGTGTCCCCGATGGCGGGCATGCCCTTCCACAACGCCAGCCGGATCTGACCGGGGGCACCCGCTACACCACGGCCATCAGGATCGCCGACATCGCGAACCCGGAAACCGACAGAATGGTTTCCAGCACGGTCCACGTCTTGAGCGTTTCCCCGACCGTCATCCCGAAATACCGCGACACGATCCAGAACCCGCCGTCGTTCACGTGCGAGGCGATGATCGATCCGGCGGAAATGGCCACCACGATCAGGGCCAGCTGCGCCTGCGAATAGCCCAGACCGGCCACGGTGGGCGCGAGGATCCCGCCGGTGGTCACGATCGCCACGGTCGCCGAGCCCTGCGCGATCCGCAGCCCGCAGCTGATGACGTACGCCGCCGCGATCACCGGCAGCCCGCCCGCCTGCAACGAGTCGGCCACCGCCTTGCCGATCCCGGTCGCCGACAGGACCGCGCCGAAGAACGCGCCGGCGCCGACCACCAGCAGCAGCATCGCGACCGGCCGCAGCGACGCCGCGGACAGCGCGGACAGCTCCTTCCCGGACATCCCGCGGCGGGTGCCCAGCAGCCAGAACGCCAGCAGCACCGCGACCGTCAGCGCCACTGCCGGAGTCCCCACGAACGTCGCGACGCCGGCGAGGGCGGAGTTCTTCGGCAACCAGATGCTGCCGAACGTGCCCGCGAGGATCAGCACCAGCGGTACCGCGATGATGGCCGCCACCAGGCCCAGCGACGGGCCCGGGCCTTCCTCGGTCGCCTCGTCGACGATCATCTCGGTGGGCACGTCGACGTGCATCCGCTTGCCGATCCACGACGGGAACACCACACCCGAGAGGAACCACGCGGGGATCCCGCACACCGCGCCCATCAGGATGATCCAGCCCAGGTCCACGTGCAGCAGGCCGGCCGCGGCGACCGGGCCGGGATGCGGCGGGATGAACGCGTGCGTCATCGACAGCCCGGCCAGCAGCGGCAGGCAGTACAGCAGCAGCGACCGCCCGCCCTGCCGCGCCGCGACGTAGACCAGCGGGGCGAGCACGAAGATCCCGATGTCGAAGAACACCGGGATGCCGAAGATCAGCCCGGACAGCCCCATCGCCAGCGGCGCGCGTTTTTCGCCGAACGCCCGCAGCAACGCGCCGGTCAGCACGCGTGCGCCGCCGGACCGTTCCAGGATCGCGCCGAGCAGCGTGCCCAGCCCGATGATGGCGGCGATGTGGCCGAGGATGCCGCCGAACCCCTTCTCCAGCAGGGAATCCGAGGTCTTCTGCGCGGTGCCGACGATCGTGCCGACCGGCAGGCCCGCGGCCAGCGCGGTGAGCAGCCCGACGACGATCAGGGCGATGAACGGTTCCGTCTTGAAGCGGATGATCAGGACCAGCAGGACGGCGATCGACACCGCCGCGAGCGTGAGCAGACCCCCGGTGGAGTGCTGCAGCCAGCCGATCAAGCGGACCTCCTGAGGGAGTGGCCGGCGAGTGCGCCGGTGGGCCTGCCGTCGTCGACGGCCGCGACGCCGTTGACGAAGACGTAGGGGATGCCCGCGGCCTGCTGCCGCGGTTCCTCGAAGGTGGCGGTGTCGGCCACCGTGTCCGGGTCGAAGAGCACCAGGTCGGCCGCACAGCCCGGCTTGACCAGGCCGCGGTCGGCCAACCGCAGCCGCCGCGCGGCCCGCCCGGTCAGGTGCGCGACGCATTCGGTGAGGCCGAGCACGCCCAGTTCGCGCACGTAGTGGCCGAGGTAGCGGGGGAACGTGCCCCAGGCCCGCGGATGGGGACGATCGCCGACCAGCAGCCCGTCGCTGCCGCCGGTGTGCGTGCGGTGCCGCATGATCGCTTGCACGTTCTCCTCGTGCCCGACATGCATGAGGCACGACGTGCCCAGCCGTTCGGCGACGAGCACGTCGAAGTACAGCTGTGCGGCGGGGATCCCGGCTCGCCGCGCGGATTCGGCGACGGAGTGCCCGACGAGATGGGCGTTTCCGGCGGAGCGCACACCGTTGATTTCGATGCTGTCCCAGTCGATCGGCACCCCGTGCGCGCCGTCGGAACCGGTTTCCTCGATCTCGGCCCGGATCCGTTCCCGTGTGCCGGGATCGGCCAGGCGCTCCAGCGTCGCGGCGACCCCGCCCTCGGCCGCCCAGCTGGGCAGCAACGCCGACAGGTAGGTCGCGCCCGGCAGGTACGGGTAGGTGTCGAGGGTGATGTCCGCCCCGGCGTCGAGCGCGTCGTCGAGCAGCCGCAGCAGATCGGGCGCTTGTCCTTTGTTCACCGAGAAGTTCATGGTCGCGTGGGCCAGGTGCAGCGGGCAGCGCGCGCGGCGGCACACCTCCACCATCTCCGCGAACGCCTCCAGGGCGCCCGCGCCGTAGCTGCGGTGGTGCGGGCTGTAGTAGCCGCCGCGCCCGCCGACGACCTCGCACAGCGCGACCAGCTCGTCGTCGGAGGCGTACATCCCCGGTGTGTAGGTCAGGCCCGACGACATGCCGACGGCGCCCTCGTCCAGTCCGGTGGCGACCAGGTCACGCATCCGGTCCAGTTCGGACTCCGTGGCCGGGCGGTCGCCGAACCCGACGGCGAGCATGCGCACCGTGCCCTGCGGCACCAGGTACGCGGCATTGACGGCGACACCGCGGTCGAGGCGGTCCAGGTACTCGCCGACCGACCGCCAGTTCCAGTCGAACCCGGGCGGATCGTCGTTCCAGCCGGCGAGCTGTTCCCGCAGCGCGGCCAGCGTCGTGTCGTCGACCGGGGCGTAGGACAGGCCGTCCTGCCCGAGCACCTCCGTGGTCACGCCCTGGGACACCTTCGCCAGGTGGTCCGGTTCGGCCAGCAGTTGCAGGTCGGAGTGCGAGTGCATGTCGACGAACCCGGGCGCGAGCACCAGCCCGCCGGCGTCGAGCACGCGCGGTCCGGACAGCCTTTCCGCGACGTCGGCGATCCGGCCGCCCTCGATGCCGACATCGGCCCGGAACAGGGGCGCCCCGGTGCCGTCGGCGATCCGCGCGCCCCGCAGGACGAGGTCCATTCTCCGACTCCTAGAAGTAGGTGCGCACGAAGTCCACGACGGTGCCGCCGTCGACGACGGGCAGCAGCGGCCACTTGTCGAACACGGTGCAGGGGTGGGACAGGCCGAGACCGATCCAGTCGCCCACGCGCAGCGGCGAACCCGGTGGCAGCGCGAGGAAGGCGTGCTGGTCGTTCATCGCGGTCACCGTGTGGCCGTCCAGCTTCTCCGGAGGCCGGCCCGGGCGCCGGTGCCACTGCGGTTCGGGCAGCCCCTCGTCGAAGGAGGCGTCCCGCTTGCCGAGCGTCAGCAGGGCCAGCTCGTCCGTGGGGCGGGAGGTGACCTGCGCCCACGCGCGCAACGCGGACTTGAGCGGTTGCGTTCCGTCGATCCGCGGGCGCTCGCCCAACGGGGAAATGCCGCGGTAGAAGCCGTCGTCGTGGGTCACGTAGGCGCCACTGCGCAGCACCGGCACCACCGGGAGCTCGCCCCAGTCCCCGGCGAGCGCGGCGGCGACCTGGTCGAAGTAGGCGCTGCCGCCCGCGGTCACGATCACCTGGTCCCGCCCGGCGAACAGGCCCCGGCCGGCGAGGACAGTGGTCAGTTCGCGCAGGCGCCGCAGGTAAGCGGCGACGACGTCCCGCGAGTGCTCACCCGCGTCGTGGGCCAGCGCGCCCTCGTAACCGGCCGTACCGGACAACCGCAGCGCCGCGCTGGCCTGCGCCGCTTCGGCGACCGCCAGACCGGTCTCCGGATCGCGAACGCCGGTGCGGCCGCCCTCGCCACCCAGTTCGACCAGCACGTCGACCGGGCGGGACGTGCCGCGCAGCGCCTCGGTCATCAGCTCGACCGAGGCCACCGAATCGACCCAGCAGCTGAACTCGAACTCCGGATGCGCGTCCAGCTCCGCACCCAGCCAGCGCAGCGCAGCCGGATCGACGAGCTGGTTGGCCAGCAGCACCCGCGAGACGCCGAACGCGCGGTAGACCCGCAGCTGACTCGCGTTGGCCGCGGTGATGCCCCACGCACCGTGCTCCGCCTGCCGCGCGAACAGCTGCGGGGCCATGGTCGTCTTGCCGTGCGGCGCCAGCCGGACCCCGGCCTGGGCGCACCACCGCGCCATGGTGCGGAGGTTGTGCTCCAGCGCGTCTGCTTCGAGCACGACCACCGGCCCGACGAACCCGTCATCGAAGAGGCCCGGGCGCCGCTGGGCGGCTTCCTCCAGGGTGAGGCCCCAGAGGGCGGAGGGGAGTGCCTTGAACCGCCAGTCGAGCCGTTCTCCGGCGATCGACGCCAGCGCCGCAGGGTCCAGGGTGCAGTTGGACGACGTCATGCGTGCTCCGTTGCGTCACGTGCAATTCGTGTTGCGCAAAATGACTGCGACAGGTGTAGCATCCGGCCCGTGGCAGGTCAATGGAGCGAGCGTGAGCCAGAGTCTTGATCGCGGGCTGAGCGTGCTGGGCGCGCTCGCCGACGGCGCGACCACCCTCGACGAGCTGGCAGGCGAACTCGGCGTGCACAAGTCCACGGTGCTCCGCCTGTTGCGCACCCTGGAGACGCAGCACTTCGTGCAGCGTGAGGGTTCCCGCCACTATCGGCTGGGCAGCGCGCTGTTCGACCTCGCGAACCGGGCACTGGAAAGCCGCGACGTCCGCCGCGCCTCCGCGCCCGCGCTCGCCGCGCTCAACGACCGCACCGGGCACACCGTGCACCTGGCCACCTACGAGGACGGTGAGGTCGTCTACGTCGACAAGTACGAGGGCCGCCACACCGTGCGGATGTACTCGCGGGTGGGCAAGCGGGCGCCGCTGCACTGCACCGCGGTGGGCAAGGTCCTGGTCGCGGCACTGCCCGCGGACAGGCGCGAACACGTCGCGCGCGCCCTCGACTACCCGGCGCTGACGGCCGGCACCATCACCACCGCCGAGGACTACCTGGCCGAGCTGGAGAAGGTCGCCGAACGCGGGTACGCGGTCGACAACGCCGAGCACGAGGACTTCATCCACTGCCTCGCCGCGCCGGTGCGCGGCCAGGGCGGCGCGGTACTGGCGGCGGTCTCGCTGTCGGTGCCCCGGGTGCTGCTGGACTTCGACGGCCTGCTGGCCCTGCTGCCGGACCTGCGGGCCGCCGCCGAGGACGCGTCCGTCCACAACGGATGGACCCCGTAGAGAGGGAGTTGTTGCATGGCCAAGGTCGCGATCAGCACGGAGAACGCCCCCAAGCCCGCCGCGAACTACTCGCCCGCGGTGCGCAAGGGCAACATCCTCCAGCTGGCCGGGCAGGTGCCGTTCGACCCGAAGACCGGGGAGATCGTCGGCACCACGGTGGGCGAGCAGACGCGCCAGGTGTTCGCCAACCTGGAGGCCCTGCTGCGGGAGGCCGGATCCGGCTGGGAGGACGTGGTGATGGTCCGGGCCTACCTGACCGACCGCGACCACTTCGGCGACTTCAACGAGGTCTACAACGAGCTGATGCCGGAGCCCTACCCGGCGCGCACGACCGTGTACGTCGGGCTGGCCGCGGGCCTGCTCGTCGAGATCGACCTGCTGGCCGTGGTGGACTGAGCGCCGGCGGTGGCGGGCCCGCCACCGCCGGCGCTCAGTCAGAGGACCGGGCCGGTGTACTTCTCGCCGGGGCCCTGACCGGGCGCGTCCGGCACGGCGGAGGCTTCCCGGAACGCCCGCTGCAGCGACTGCAGGCCGTCACGCAGGGGAGCGGCGTGCACACCGAGGTACTCGGCGGAGGCGGTGACCAGTCCGGCCAGCGCCGTGATCAGGCGGCGCGCCTCGTCCAGGTCGCGGTGCGGGCTGGAGTCCGGGTCCTCGTCGGCGAGCCCGAGCCGTTCGGCCGCCGCGGACAGCAGCATCACCGCGGCGCGGCTGATGACCTCGACGCTGGGGATGTCCTGCAGGTCGCGGGCGGGAGGGGAAATATCGCCGGGGCCGGGCGCGTTGGAACCATCGTCTAGCACGTCTGGTACCCTTCCACGTGCGACCAGTCCCCGAGGAATCGGGGGCGGCAAGTGGAGCCCCGCTCCCACCCGAGTCACCGCGAGAGGTGGCCGGGTCCGGTCCCGCCACCAGGTGCGATTCCCGGTGGCGGCGGAACGTCCGTCGTAGCGGTCGGGCGTGATCGGAAAGCAGGGCCCCGCATCCCGGTGCACACCACCTGGGACGGGGCCCGTGGTATGTGGGCACCAGGTCGAGCAGCTAGACGACACTAACCTCGGACCAAGGAGGCCACATCAGCTCCGAGACACGTATTAACGAGCGCATCCGCGTTCCCGAGGTCCGGCTCGTCGGACCGAACGGGGAGCAGGTCGGCATCGTGCGGATCGAGGATGCGCTCCGGCTCGCCCAGGAAGCGGATCTCGACCTCGTCGAGGTCGCCCCGCAGGCGCGCCCGCCGGTCTGCAAGCTCATGGACTACGGCAAGTTCAAGTACGAGAGCGCGCAGAAGGCCCGCGAGTCACGCCGCAACCAGCAGCTCACCGTCATCAAAGAGCAGAAGCTGCGCCCGAAGATCGACCAGCACGACTACGAGACGAAGAAGGGGCACGTGTCCCGCTTCCTCGCCGCGGGCAACAAGGTCAAGGTGACCATCATGTTCCGCGGTCGTGAGCAGTCGAGGCCGGAGCTGGGGTTCCGGTTGCTGCAGAAGCTCTCCGAGGACGTGGCCGAGCTGGGTTTCGTGGAGGCGTCCCCGAAGCAGGACGGCCGCAACATGATCATGGTGCTGGCGCCGCACAAGAACGCCAAGCCCAAGACGAAGGTCGCGGAGCCCGTCGAGTCCTGACCGCGGCCGCGACCGACGCAGTTCGCAGCACACCGGATCTCCGGTGTGCTGCACCATGAAAGAGAGCACTCAATGCCGAAGATGAAGACGCACAGCGGGACCTCGAAGCGGATCCGGGTCACCGGCTCGGGCAAGCTTCGCCGTCAGAAGGCGGGTCGCCGCCACCTGATGGAGAAGAAGTCGAGCCGCGTCACCCGCCGCCTGGAGGGCACCGGCGAGGTCGCCAAGAACGACGTCGGCCGGGTCAAGCGCCTCCTCGGCCGCTGACGCCCTCCTCTCTTCCGCCGTAAACCCCCGGGGCGGCACCCCGCCCCCTGAGATCGACAGGACGGACCCGTGGCACGCGTCAAGCGGGCGGTCAACGCCCAGAAGAAGCGTCGCGCAACTCTTGAACTGGCCAGCGGTTACCGCGGCCAGCGCTCGCGGCTGTACCGCAAGGCGAAGGAGCAGACGCTCCACTCGCTCAACTACGCCTACCGGGACCGCCGTGCCCGCAAGGGTGACTTCCGCCAGCTGTGGATCACCCGCATCAACGCGGCCGCGCGGCAGAACGGCGTGACCTACAACCGCTTCATCCAGGGCCTCAAGGCCGCTGGTGTCGAGGTCGACCGCAAGATCCTCGCCGACCTCGCCGTCAACGACGCCGCGGCGTTCACCGCGCTGGCCGAGCTGGCCAAGCAGCACGTGACGACCGGGCCGAGCGACGAGAAGAAGTCGGCCTGAGCGAGCGCACCGATCTGACCCGGCCCGGGGTGGTTCCGTTCACCGAACGGACCCCCCGGGTCGTTGCCGCGCGGCGCCTGACGCGTCGCGCGGAACGCGACAAGACCGGTCGCTTCCTGGCCGAAGGCGCGAACGCGGTCGGCGCGGCACTCGCTCGTGACCCCGGCGGGGTCCACGAGCTGTTCGTCACCGAGCGCGCCGCGCAGGCTCATCCTGACCTCGTCGCCGGGGCGCGGGAGGCGGGCGTGCGCGTCTCGCCGATCACCCACCGCGCCGCCGCCGGGCTGTCCGAGACCGTGACCCCGCAGGGCATCGTCGCGGTCTGCTCGCTGCTGGACCGTCCCCTGGACGGCCTGCTCGACCACACCGCCCGGCTGGTGGCCGTGCTCGCGGGCGTGGCCGACCCCGGTAACGCCGGCACCGTCATCCGTGTCGCCGACGCGGCCGGTGCCGACGCGGTCATCCTCGCCGGTGACAGCGTCGACCCGCACAACGGCAAATGCGTCCGCGCCTCCGCGGGCAGCGTGTTCCACCTCCCTCTCGTCCGTGAGCGCGACACTCTGGCTACCCTCGCCGCGTGCCGCGCCGCCGGGCTGCGCCTGCTGGCCGCCGACGGCTACGCCGAGACCGAGCTGGGCGCCGTCGACGCGGCGGTGCCGACCGCCTGGGTCTTCGGCAACGAGGCCCACGGTCTGCCGCCCGGCGCGCTCGCCGAAGTCGATCTTCCGGTGCGGATACCGCTCTACGGTGCGGCGGAGAGCCTCAACCTGGCCACCGCGGCCGCCGTGTGCCTCTACACCAGCGCGATGGCGGCTCGTCGTCCGGCCGGGTGAGGCGCCGGTGCCGGATCGCGATCGCCTAGAATCCACCGGTAATCGTTACGTGTGCGTGTCGCACGGCGGATCCCGTCCAGCGGACACCGAGGAGTTATGTCCGGAGCCACCGAGAAGCAGGACCTGACCCCGGCCGAGGCCACCTCGCCCGAAACCCTGGGGGCGGCGGTGAAGCACGCCGAGGCCGAGTTCCAGGCCGCGGTCGACCTCGACGCGCTGGCCGCGGTGAAGCCGGCCCACCTGGGCGACCACTCGCCGCTGATGCTGGCGCGCCGCGCCATCGGCACGCTCGCCAAGCAGGAGAAGGCCGAGGTCGGCAAGCGTGTCAACGAGGCGCGCCAGTCGATCCAGGCCGCCTTCGACGCCCGGCGGGCCACGCTCCTGGCCGAGCGCGACGAGCGGGTCCTGCGGGAGGAGGCCGTCGACGTCACGCTGCCGTGGGACCGTGTCCCGCGCGGCGCCCGTCACCCGCTCACCACGGTCAGTGAGCGGATCGCCGACGTCTTCGTCGCGATGGGCTGGGAGGTTGCCGAGGGCCCCGAGCTGGAAGCCGAGTGGTTCAACTTCGACGCGCTGAACTTCGCGAAGGACCACCCCGCCCGGCAGATGCAGGACACCTTCTACGTCGGTGAGCCCGGTTCCGGCCTGGTGCTGCGCACGCACACCTCGCCGGTGCAGGCCCGCACGCTGCTGCACCGCGACCCGCCGGTCTACGTGGTCTGCCCCGGCCGCACCTACCGCACCGACGAGCTGGACGCCACCCACACCCCGGTGTTCTCGCAGGTCGAGGGCCTGGCGGTGGACAAGGGCATCACCATGGCCCACCTCAAGGGCACCTTGGACGCGTTCGCCAGGGCCATGTTCGGCGAGGGGTCCAAGACCCGGCTGCGCCCGCACTTCTTCCCCTTCACCGAGCCGTCGGCCGAGGTCGACGTCTGGTTCGAGGAGAAGGCGGGCGGCCCCGGCTGGGTCGAATGGGGCGGTTGCGGCATGGTGCACCCGAACGTGCTGCGCGCGTGCGGCGTGGACCCGGACGTCTACTCCGGCTTCGCGTTCGGCATGGGCATCGAGCGGACTCTGCAGTTCCGCAACGGCATCCCCGACATGCGCGACATCGTCGAGGGCGATGTCCGCTTCACCCTTCCCTTCGGAACGGAGGCCTGAGTGCGAGTCCCCGTCAGCTGGCTGCTCGAGCACCTGGATGCCGGCGAAGTCGGACCGCAGGAGCTGGCCGAGGCCTTCGTCCGCATCGGGATCGAGGTCGACGACGTCCGCCCGCTCGACCAGGTCACCGGCCCGCTCGTGATCGGCCGCGTCGCCGAGATCGAAGAGCTGACCGAGTTCAAGAAGCCGATCCGGTTCTGCCGGGTCGACGTCGGCGAGGAAGCCTCCGACGACGAGGACGAGACCGCCGACAACGAGGGCCCGTCCGGTATCCGCACCCGCGGGATCGTCTGCGGCGCCAGCAACTTCGCGGAGGGCGACCTGGTCGTCGTCGCGCTGCCCGGCACCGTGCTGCCCGGCCCGTTCGAGATCGCCTCGCGCAAGACCTACGGCCGCGTCAGCGACGGCATGATCTGCTCGGCCCGCGAGCTGGGCCTCGGCGAGGACCACACCGGCATCCTCGTGCTGCCGCCATCGACGGCGACCCCGGGCGACTCGGCGCGTGAGGTGCTCGGCCTTGGTGACACCGTGCTGGAGCTGACGCCCACCCCCGACCGCGGCTACGCCCTGTCGGTGCGCGGCCTGGCCCGTGAGCTGGCCGCCGCGCTCGACGTGTCCTTCGGCGACCCGGCGTCGCTGGACCTGCCCGCGGCCGAGGGCGAGGCTTGGCCGGTCGAGATCGAGGACCCGACGGGCTGCGACCGGTTCGTGGTGCGCCGGGTGACCGGTCTGGACGCCGGTGCTCCGACGCCGTGGTGGATGCGGCGCCGCCTGCTGCTGGCGGGGATCCGGTCGATCTCGCTGGCGGTCGACGTCACCAACTATGTGATGCTCGAACTCGGCCAGCCGCTGCACGCGTGGGACACCGCGTCGCTGCAGGGCGGTCTCGTCGTCCGGCGCGCCAAGCAGGGGGAGAAGCTCACCACTCTCGACGACGTGGAGCGCACGCTCGACGCCGACGATGTCGTGATCGCCGACGAGCGCGGTGTCGCCTCGCTCGCCGGGACCATGGGTGGCGCGAGCACCGAGATCAGCACCGAGAGCACCGATGTCCTGCTCGAGGGCGCCCACTGGGACCCGGCGTCGATCAGCCGCACCGCGCGGCGGCACAAGCTGTTCTCCGAGGCCGCGAAGCGCTTCGAGCGGTTCACCGACCCGCAGGTGTGCGCCGCCGCGGTCGAGCGGGCCTCGCGTCTGCTGCGCACCTACGGTGACGGCAGCATCCAGCCCGGCCGGACCGATGTCGGCTCCGTCGAGCCGCCCGCTTCGATCACGATGCCGATCAGCCTGCCCGACCAGGTCGCGGGCGTGCGCTACGAGCGTGGCGTGACCGTCCGGCGTCTGCATCAGATCGGGTGCAAGGCCACGGTCGGCGCGGGTGACGACGGCACCGCGCTGGTGCACGCCACCCCGCCGAGCTGGCGTGGGGACCTCAAGCAGCCCGCCGACCTCGTCGAGGAGGTGCTGCGGCTCGAGGGCTACGACAGCATCCCGTCGACACTGCCCGCCGCCCCGGCCGGGACCGGCCTCACCGCGGGCCAGCGGCGGCGCCGGACGGTCTCGCGCGCACTCGCCGAGGCCGGGTACGTCGAGGTGCAGCCGTTCCCGTTCGTGGGTGACGCGGTGTGGGACGACCTGGGCCTGCCCGCCGACGACGTGCGCCGCAAGACGGTCAAGGTGCGCAACCCGCTCGAGGCCGACAAGGACCGGCTGGCCACCACGCTGCTGCCCGGTCTGCTGGAAACGTTGCAGCGCAACGCTTCCCGCGGGTTCAAGGACCTCGCGCTGTTCCACATCGGACAGGTCGTGCTGCCCGGTGCCAAACCGGTCGCGATGCCCGAGCTGGGTGTCGCCGGACGTCCCTCGGACGAGCAGCTGGCGCAGCTGGAGGCGGCGGTGCCGGTGCAGCCCCAGCACGTCGCCGTGGTGCTCGCGGGCCAGCGTGAGCACACCGGCTGGTGGGGCAAGGGCGAACAGGCCGGCTGGGCGGACGCCGTCCAGGCCGCCCGTCTGGTCGGCGAGGTCGCGGGGGTCGAGCTGCGGGTGCGCAACGCCGAGCTGGCGCCGTGGCATCCGGGCCGGTGCGCCGAGCTGCTGGTCGGCGACTGGCCGGTCGGGCACGCCGGTGAGCTGCACCCCAAGGTGGTCGAAGCGCTCGGGCTGCCCCAGCGGACCGTCGCGATGGAGCTCGACCTGGACGCGATCCCGCTGCGGGAGCGCAGGCCGGCCCCGGCGATCTCGCCGTACCCGCCGGTGCTGCTCGACGTCGCGCTCGTCGTCGACGCGCAGGTGCCCGCCGCGGAGCTGGCGGAGGCGCTCGTGACAGGCGGGGGCAGCTTGCTGGAGGACACCTCGCTGTTCGACGTCTACACCGGCGACCAGGTCGGTGAGGGCAAGCGTTCGCTGGCGTACAAGCTGCGCTTCCGCGCCGCGGACCGCACGCTGACCGTCGACGAGGCGACCGAGGCGCGCGACGCCGCCATCGCCGAAGCCACCACCCGCCACGGCGCGGAACTTCGCGCCTAGCCGGATCAGCCGCCGAGGTGTTTGAGCGCTTCCCGCACTGACAACGGCGACAGTGCGGGATGCGCCTCGACGAAGGCGCGCACCCACTCGGGCGCCGTACGCGCGTAGTCGCGCAGGGCCCAGCCGATTCCCTTGCGCAGGAAGAAGTCCCGGTCGTCCAGGTTCGCCTCGACGGCCTCGGTCAGCAGGTCCCTGTCGGTGGCCACGTTGGCTCCCACCTGGCAGATCACCGCGGTGCGGCGGCGCCAGCGGTCCTCGTCCTGCGCCCACTCCCGCACCACCGGTGTCACCCGATCCGGTTCCGCTCGTCGGATCGGCCCGATGCGACGGATCGCGATCTCGTCGACGTAGTCCCACCAGGCCCCGGTGACGATCATCTCCTCGTACAGCGGCACCAGCATGTGGTCCTGCCAGCGCGCGTAGGACCGGTGTCCGGTCAGGTCGATCGCGACGTAGCGTTCCTCGCGGAACTCCGCGTCCCGCCACAGCGTTCTGGCGGCCGCTACGAAACTCTCCCGGTCCGGCAGGACGTGCTCGGCGAACAGCGAGCGGACCAGCCGGGCGCGCTCCGGCTTGGGCACCCCGCGGAAGTCCATCTCGGACTTCATGTACCGGCGTATGTCCGGTGCCTTTCCCGGGTCGGCGTGCTTCGCCAGCCCGGAACGCACCGCGTGGACCAGTTCGTCCACTTCGTCCATGCCTCGTCCCTTCCCTGTCGGGTGGCATCCCGGCTGCCGCCGCGCGTCGGCTGGCGGACGGCACGGAGATCCACGATCTTGTGGTGACGTCCCGACCGCATAGCCGACGAGAAGGAGCAGCGTGACCAAGCTCGTGCCCACGATCCTCGCGGCCGGTGTGCTGGCGAGCTGTCTGGTGACCGCCCCGGCCTCCGCCGAGACCCCGGCGGTGGAGGAGTTCACGCCCGACCCGATCGCCTGGGGCGCGTGCGAGTCGTCCGCGCTGACCCGCGCCGGCGCCGAATGCGGCTATCTCGACGTGCCCCTCGACTACGCCGACCCGGCCGGCGCGAAGATCTCGCTCGCCGTCTCGCGCGTGCGGCACACCAGCGCCGACTACCAGGGCGTGATGGTCGTCAACCCCGGCGGCCCTGGCGGCTCCGGACTCGGGCTGTCCGCGCTCGGACCAGCGGTGCCGAAGGACGCCGGCAGCTCTTACGACTGGATCGGCTTCGACCCGCGCGGCGTCGGATCGAGCCGTCCCGCGCTGTCCTGCGATCCCGGCTACTTCGGGTACGACCGCCCCGCCTACGTGCCGCGCACCCCCGATCTCGAGCGGACCTGGCTGGACCGCTCCCGCGGGTACGCCGCCGCGTGCGAGAAAAACGGGCCGCTGCTGCGGCACATGCACACCACCGATGTCGCCGAGGACGTCGACAGCCTGCGCAAGGCACTGGGGGAGGAGGAGATCAACTACTTCGGCTTCTCCTACGGCACCTATCTCGGCCAGGTGTACGCGACACTGCACCCGGACCGGGTGCGGCGCATGGTGCTGG
The DNA here is from genome assembly GCF_013410405.1 of Amycolatopsis endophytica. Classification (NCBI taxonomy): domain Bacteria; kingdom Bacillati; phylum Actinomycetota; class Actinomycetes; order Pseudonocardiales; family Pseudonocardiaceae; genus Amycolatopsis; species Amycolatopsis endophytica. The sequence goes on along the minus strand of NZ_JACCFK010000002.1, from coordinate 926,795 downwards.
ACAGCAACGTCGATCCGCGCAAAGTGTTCTACCAGGCCAACCTGGACCAGGACGTCGCCTTCGACCGCAACATCGGAATCTACTTCGACTGGGTCGCCCGCCACGACGCCGTGTTCCACCTCGGCACGACGGCGCGCGCGGTCGAGGACCTCTGGTACGCGCAGCAGCGCGAGCTGACCACAACGCCCGCCGGTGGCGTGATCGGCCCCGACGAGTGGACCGACATCTTCCTTCAGGCCGGTTACTACCAGGCGACGTGGGAGGAGCTGACGAACGCCTTCGCGGGCTGGGTACACCAGCGCGACTGGCAAACGGTCAAGGTCCGCTACGACCGGACGAACTCCCCGGGCGACGACAACGGGTTCGCCGTCTACAACGCCGTGCAGTGCACCGACGCACCCTGGCCACGGAACTGGACCGAGTGGAAGGTGGACAACTGGATCACCCATTCGCGTGCACCGTTCGAAACCTGGGGCAACGCCTGGTACAACGCGTCCTGCCTGACCTGGCCGGTGCCCGCGGGCAAGCCGGTGGACGTCGACGGTCGCGGTGTCGCGGGCGCGTTGCTGATCGGTGAGGAGCTGGACGCGGCCACCCCCTTCGCCGGAAACCTCGAGGTGCGCCGCCGGTTCCCGGACTCGCGTCTCATCGGGGAGCCGGGCGGCACCACGCACGCGGGCTCGCTGTCCGGGAACGCCTGTGTGGACGACCGGATCGCGGACTACCTCGCGACCGGCGCGCTGCCACCGCGCCTGCCGGGCGATCGCGCGGACGCGGTCTGCGACCCACTGCCCGAGCCGGAACCCGAAGGTGCGCCCGGCGCCCGCGCCGATCGCGCCGGTGCCGGACAGCCGGCCGTGTTGCGGCAGGCGCTGGAGATGGTGGCGGGCTGACCGTCGCGGTCCCATGTTCTCCCCCTGTTTTCGATGACCTGGATCACGGTAGGCGGGGGGTACGACAGTTCCGGTCCGCGATCGCCCCGCGACGCCTGGTGACCGAAAATTGTCGGTGGGTGCCGCTAGCGTGCCGGGCATGAACATCATCGAAGAGCACCGGAGCACGCTCCGGGCCGGTGAGACGACCTTGTCCATCGACGTGACCACGCTGCCGGGCGGTGATCCCGCCGGGCGACTCGTCATCCGGGTCGGCGCGGCCGGGGCCGAGGGTGAAGCCGTGGCCGACGGGCAGATCGAGGTGAGCGCCGGCGTGGCGGCCACGCTCGGATCGATGCTGTCGGAGATGCTGCGACATCACGCCGCCCTGACCGATCCGGGTGGACGAACAGCACGCCCAGCCAGTCAGGGGCGGCCGTGGACGCCCGCGCTCGACGCCGAACTCGAACAGCGCTGGATCGCGGGCGAGAGCGTGGCCGACATCGCCCGCGAACTCGCCCGCAGCCCCGGCGGTATCCGCGCGCGCCTTCCCCGGGTGGGTTGCGATCCGGAGCGCCCCGGCGAGTATCTCCCCGATCCGCCGAGCATGCGCCCCGCCGAGGCCGCGTCCGTGTCCGGTGACGGGAACGACCAGGTCTGGGCACGTCCCGGCCTGCCCGGAACCGTGATCGGGGGTGGCGATGACGACTGACCGCCGCTGACCGCGCGGGCTCCGGCCGCTGTGACACTCGCGGAAGTCGTTTGATTGATCTTCCGGCGCCATGCATAATTATTCGTATGACGGTGAAGGTCGCGGTGGCCGGGGCGAGCGGATACGCGGGCGGGGAAGCCCTGCGCCTGCTCCTGGCGCATCCGGAGGTCGAAATCGGCGCGGTGACGGCGGCGAGCAGCGCCGGCACCCCGCTCGGTCAGCATCAGCCCCACCTGGCTCCTCTGGCCGGGCGGATCCTGCTGGAGACCAGTGCGCAGACGCTGGGCGGCCACGACGTGGTCTTCCTCGCGCTGCCGCACGGGCACTCGGCGGAGATCGCGGCACAACTCGGGCCCGAGGTGCTCGTGGTCGACCTGGGGGCCGACCACCGGCTGACCGACGCGGCGGACTGGCAGCGCTGGTACGGCGGTGACCACGCCGGGGCCTGGCCCTACGGCCTGCCCGAACTGCCCGGCGCGCGCCAGAGGCTGGCCGGTACCAAGCGCATCGCGGTGCCGGGCTGCTTCCCGACGGGTGGCACGCTCGCGCTGGCCCCCGCGCTGGCGGCCGGCCTGGTGCGGCCCGAGGTCGTCATCGCGGCCGTCACGGGCACCTCCGGTGCGGGCAAGAGCCTCAAGCCACACCTGCTCGGCTCGGAGGTGATGGGGTCGGCCAGCGCGTACGGTGTCGGCGGCGCGCACCGGCACACGCCCGAGTTCGCGCAGAACCTGAGCGCGGTGGCCGGGGGGCCGGTGTCCGTGTCGTTCACGCCGGTCCTCGCGCCGATGCCGCGCGGCATCCTCACCACGGCGAGCGCGCCGCTGGCGGGCACAACCGACGCGGCTGCGGTGCGCGCGGTGTACGAGAAGGCGTACGCGGACGAACCGTTCGTCCAGGTGCTGCCCGAGGGGGCCTGGCCGGTCACCTCGGCGACGCTGGGTTCGAACAACGTGCAGCTGCAGGTCGCGGTGGACGCCGACGCGGGACGGCTGGTCGTCGTCGCCGCGATCGACAACCTGACCAAGGGCACCGCGGGCGGAGCCATCCAGTCCATGAACATCGCACTCGGTCTCCCCGAGACCACCGGCCTTCCGACAGTAGGAGTCGCACCGTGACCGTGACCGGCCCGAAGGGGTTCCGCGCCGCGGGCGTGGCCGCCGGGATCAAACAATCCGGCGCACTGGACCTCGCGCTCGTCGTCAACGACGGTCCGGACCACGCCGCGGCCGGCGTGTTCACCCGCAACGTCGTCAAGGCCGCGCCGGTGCTGTGGTCGCAGGAAGTGCTGCGGCACAAGCGGTTGCGCGCGGTCGTCCTCAACTCCGGCGGCGCCAACGCGGCCACCGGCCCCGGTGGGTTCCAGGACACCCACGCCACGGCGGAGAAGGTCGCCGAGGTGCTGGAGGCGGGCGCGATCGACGTCGCGGTGTGCTCGACCGGCCTGATCGGCGAGCGGCTGCCGATGCCAGCCGTGCTGTCCGGTGTGGACGCCGCGGCCAAGGCCCTCGACGCGAACGCCGAGTCCGCGCTCGCCGCCGCCACCGCGATCATGACCACCGACAGCAAGCCGAAGCAGGCGCTGCACCGCCACGACGGCGGCTGGAGCGTCGGCGGCTTCGCCAAGGGCGCGGGCATGCTCGCCCCGAACCTGGCGACGATGCTGTCGGTCCTCACCACCGACGCGGTCGTCGACCCCGACGCGCTCGACGCCGCACTGCGCGCCGCCACCCGCGTCACTTTCGACCGGCTCGACGTCGACGGCGGCACGTCCACCAACGACACCGTCCTGGTGCTCGCCTCGGGCGCCAGCGGCATCACGCCGGGCCTGGACGAGTTCACCGATGTCCTCACCGCCGCGTGCATGGACCTCGTCCAGCAGCTGCGGTCGGATTCCGAGGGCGTCACCAAGGAGGTCGACGTCATCGTCCGCGGCGCGGCCAGCGAACAGGACGCGATCAACGTGGGCCGCACGGTCGCCGAGGACAACCTGGTCAAGACCGCGTTGTTCGGTTCCGACCCGAACTGGGGCCGCGTGGCGATGGCCGTCGGCCGGGCCCAGGCCGAGGTCGACCCCGGCACCCTGTCCATCGCGATCAACGGCGTCACCCTGTACTCGGCCGGTACCACGGCGCAGGACCGCTCCGCGGCGGACCTGTCGGGCCGTGCCGTCGAGGTCGTGATCGATCTGGGCATCGGGGCCAGCGAGGCCACGATCTTCACCACCGACCTGTCGCACGCCTACGTCGAAGAGAACAGCGCGTACTCCTCATGACTCCTCCCGAACTGGTCGAGGCCGACGACCGCCTGGACACCGCCGCCGAGAAGGCGGGCGTGCTGATCGAGGCGCTGCCGTGGCTGCAGCGTTTCCACGGCGCCACCGTCGTCGTCAAGTACGGCGGCAACGCGATGATCGACGACGAGCTCAAGCGCGCCTTCGCCCAGGACATGGTGTTCCTGCGGCTGGCCGGCCTGCGCCCGGTCGTGGTCCACGGCGGCGGCCCGCAGATCACCACGATGCTGGAACGGGTCGGGCTCGTCGGTGAGTTCAAGGGCGGCCTGCGCGTCACGACCCCGGAGACGATGGACATCGTCCGCATGGTCCTGGTGGGCCAGGTCAGCCGCGAGCTGGTCGGTCTCATCAACGCCCACGGCCCGTACGCGGTCGGCATCTCCGGTGAGGACGCGCAGCTGTTCACCGCCGAGCGCAAACAGGCCACGGTCGACGGCGAGCCCGTCGACGTCGGCCTGGTCGGTGAGGTCGCCTCGGTCAACCCGGACGCCGTGCTGGACATCGTCAACGCCGGCCGCATCCCCGTGGTGTCCACAGTGGCCCCCGACGCGGACGGCGTGGTGCACAACGTCAACGCCGACACCGCGGCCGGTGCGCTCGCCGCCGCTCTCGACGCCGAGAAGCTCGTCGTGCTCACCGACGTCGAAGGTCTTTACGCCAGCTGGCCGGACCGCTCGTCGCTGATCGACCGGATCCGCGTCGACCGGCTCGAGCAGCTGCTCCCGACACTGGCCAGCGGCATGATCCCCAAGATGGAGGCCTGCGTGCGCGCGGTGCGCGGCGGCACCCGCCGTGCCCACGTCATCGACGGCCGCATCGCCCACTCGGTCCTGCTGGAGGTCTTCACCTCCCGCGGGATCGGCACCATGGTCCTCCCGGAACAGGAGTCCTGATGGACGCGCTCACCTCCAATGCGGACGGCAGGCAGCACTGGCAGTCCGCGCTCATGGACAACTACGGCACCCCGAACCTCACGCTGGTCCGCGGCGAGGGCGCGCGCGTCTGGGACGCCGAGGGCGCCGAGTACGTCGACCTGGTCGGCGGCATCGCGGTCAACGCGCTCGGGCACGCGCACCCCGACGTGGTCCGCGCGGTCACCGAGCAGATCACCGAGCTCGGTCACACCTCCAACCTCTACGTCAACCCGGTCGCCGTGGAGCTGGCCGAGGCGCTGCTGGACGTCGCCGGGTTCGCCGGGCAGGGCAAGGTCCTGTTCGTCAACTCCGGCGCGGAGGCCAACGAGGCCGCGCTGAAGATCAGCAGGCTCACCGGCCGCACCAAGGTCGTGGCCTGCGAGGGCGCCTTCCACGGCCGCACCATGGGCTCGTTGTCGCTGACCGGCCAGCCCGGCAAGAAGCAGCCCTTCGAGCCGCTCGTTCCCGGCGTCACCCACGTCCCGTACGGCGACGTCGAAGCCCTGCGCGCGGCCGTGGACACCGAGACCGCAGCCGTGTTCCTCGAGCCGATCCTCGGCGAGGCCGGGGTCGTTCCCGCCCCGGACGGCTACCTGCAGGCGGTGCGCGAGATCACCAAGGCCGCCGGCGCGCTGCTGGTGCTCGACGAGGTGCAGACCGGCATCGGCCGCACCGGCGACTGGTTCGCCTTCCAGCGGGCCGGGATCACACCGGACCTCATCACGCTGGCCAAGGGACTGGGCGGCGGTCTGCCGCTGGGGGCGGTCATCGGTGTCGGCGAGGCGGGCGAGCTGCTCAAGCCGGGCCAGCACGGCACGACCTTCGGCGGCAACCCGGTGTGCTGCGCGGCCGGGCTCGCGGTCCTGCGCGCGATCTCCCGCGACGGCCTGATCGACCACGTCTCCCGCGTGGGCAAGCACATCGCCGCCGGGGTCGAGGAACTGGCCCACCCGCTGGTCAAGGGTGTGCGGGGCGCGGGCCTGCTCATCGGCATCATGCTCAACGAGCCGGTGTCGCCCGCCGTCGCCCAGGCCGCGCAGGCGGCCGGTTACCTGGTCAACCCGGTCGCCCCCGACACGATCCGGCTGGCCCCGCCCCTGATCCTGAGCCAGGCGCAGGCCGAAGGCTTCCTCACCGCCCTGCCCGGGGCGCTCGACACCACCACCACGAAGGACTGACTGCACGATGCCCCGCCACTTCCTGCGCGACGACGACCTGACCCCCGACGAACAGCTCGCCGTCCTCGATCTGGCCGACGAGCTGAAGAAGGCACCGCTGGCCCACCGCGCGCTGGCCGGTCCCAAGTCGGTGGCCGTGCTGTTCGAGAAGAACTCCACGCGCACCCGGCTGTCGTTCGAGGTCGGCATCGCCCAGCTGGGCGGGCACCCGATCATCGTGGACGGCCGGTCCATGCAGCTGGGCCGCGAGGAGACCATCGAGGACACCGCGCGGATCCTCTCGCGCTACGTCGACGCCGTCGTGTGGCGCACCTTCGCCCAGCAGCGCATCGTCGCGATGGCCTCGACGGCCACGGTTCCGGTGGTCAACGCCCTGACCGACGAGTTCCACCCGTGCCAGGTGCTGGCGGACCTGCAGACGATCCGCGAGCGCAAGGGCAAGCTGACCGGGGTGACCCTGACCTACCTCGGCGACGGCGCCAACAACATGGCCCATTCGCTGCTGCTCGGCGGCGTCACCGCCGGCATGCACGTGCGGGTCGTGGCACCGGAGGGCTTCCAGCCGGACTCCGGCGTGGTCACCGACGCGAAGAAGCGCGCCGCGGACACCGGTGGCAGTGTCAACCTCTTCACCGGCCCGCACGCCGCGGTCGAGGGCGCGGACGTGCTGGTCACCGACACCTGGACCTCGATGGGCCAGGAGAACGACGGCATGGACCGGGTCACGCCGTTCAAGAAGCTGCAGATCAACACCGAGCTGCTGACCCACGCCGCGGACGACGCGATCGTGCTGCACTGCCTGCCCGCGCACCGTGGCTGGGAGATCACCGACGAGGTGATCGACGGCCCGGCGAGCGCGGTGTGGGACGAGGCGGAAAACCGCCTGCACGCCCAGAAGGCGCTGCTGGTGTGGCTCCTGGAGCAGGAGGTCTCGCGACGATGAACCGCGCCGCCCGGCACTCCCGCATCGTCGACCTGGTCTCGTCGATGGCCGTCCGCAGCCAGACCGAGCTCGCGAAGCTGCTGGCCGCGGAGGGCGTCGAGGTCACGCAGGCCACCCTGTCGCGGGACCTCGACGAGCTGGGCGCGGTCAAGTTGCGGGGCGCGGACTCCGGCGCGCCGGTGTACGTGATCCCCGAGGACGGCAGCCCGGTGCGTGGCGTGCAGGGTGGTACGTCCCGGTTGTCGCGGCTGCTGGCCGAGTTGATGGTCTCCGTCGACGCGTCGGGCAACCTGACCGTGTTGCGGACTCCGCCGGGTGCGGCGCAGTTCCTGGCCAGCGCGATCGACCGGGCGGCACTGGAGGAGGTCGTCGGGTCGATCGCGGGCGACGACACGGTCGCGGTGATCGCCAGGGAGCCGCTGACCGGGAAGGACCTGGCCGACCGGTTCGCCGCGCTGGCCCAGCGCTCCTCTACTTTGGACTCCAACCACCACGACTGAGCGAAAGCCGAGACGAACACATGGCAGACAACGGCCAACCCGGGATCGCGCTGTGGGGCGGCCGCTTCAGCAGCGGGCCCGCCGAAGCGATGGCGGCGCTGAGCGCGTCGACGCACTTCGACTGGCGTCTGGCGCCCTACGACATCGCCGGTTCCCGCGCCCACGCGCGGGTGCTGAGCAAGGCCGGGCTCCTGACCGGGGACGAGCTGACGCGGATGCTCGCGGCGCTGGACACCCTCGCCGCGGACGTCGACTCCGGTGCGTTCACGCCGACGGTCGCCGACGAGGACGTGCACACGGCGCTGGAGCGCGGGCTGATCGAGCGCGCGGGGCCGGAACTGGGCGGCAAGCTGCGGGCGGGCCGGTCCCGCAACGACCAGGTCGCCACCCTGTTCCGGATGTGGTTGCGCGACGCGGGCCGCCGGGTCGCCGCGGGCACGCTGGACGTGGTCGACGCCCTCGTGGCGCAGGCGCGGCGGCACCCGGACGCGGTCCTGCCCGGCCGCACGCACCTGCAGCACGCCCAGCCGGTCCTGCTGGCCCACCACCTGCTGGCGCACGCGCAATCGCTGCTGCGTGACGTGAGCAGGCTGCGCGACTGGGACGCTCGCACGGCCGAATCGCCCTACGGGTCGGGTGCGCTGGCCGGGTCGTCGCTGGGGCTCGATCCGGAAGCCGTCGCCACCGAGCTCGGGTTCGCCACCAGCGTCGAGAACTCGATCGACGGCACCGCCTCGCGTGATTTCGCCGCGGAGTTCGCGTTCGTCCTGGCCATGCTGGGTGTGAACCTCTCGCGCATCGCCGAAGAAGTGATCATCTGGAACACGGCCGAGTTCGGGTACGTGACGCTCGACGACGCGTGGGCCACCGGCAGCTCGATCATGCCGCAGAAGAAGAACCCGGACGTGGCCGAGCTGACACGCGGCAAGTCCGGCCGTCTGATCGGCAACCTGACCGGTCTGCTCGCCACGCTCAAGGGCATGCCGCTGGCCTACAACCGGGACCTGCAGGAGGACAAGGAACCGGTCTTCGACTCGGTCGAGCAGCTGGAGCTGTTGTTCCCGGCGCTGGCCGGGATGGTGGGCACGCTGACCTTCCACGCCGACCGGCTCGCCGAGCTGGCCCCGGCCGGCTTCACGCTCGCCACGGACATCGCCGAATGGCTGGTGCGGCAGGGAGTGCCGTTCCGCCTCGCGCACGAGGCCGCGGGGGAGTGCGTGCGGGTCGCCGAGGCCCGTGGCGCGGGCCTGGACGAGCTGACCGACGAGGAGCTGGAGAAGATCAGCCCGGCCCTGACCCCGCGAGTTCGCGAGGTGCTGACCGTCGAGGGTTCGGTCGCCTCCCGTGACGCCCGCGGCGGCACCGCTCCGGCGCGGGTCGCCGAGCAGCTCGACCGGCTCGCCGCGCGGGTCGCCGACCACCGGCAGTGGGCCGAGTGATCCTCGACCACCTGGTCTACGCGACACCGGACCTGGCGCGGACGGTGGCGGACCTGCGCGGGCGCGGCCTCGACCTCGTGCCCGGCGGCCCGCATCCCGGCCGGGGCACCCGCAACCACCTCGCTGGCCTCGTCGACGGTGCGTACCTGGAGGTCATCGGCCCGGATCCGGACCAGGACGCCCCGGACGGGCCGCGTCCGTTCGGCATCGACGACCTGACGGCGCCGCGGCTGGTCACCTGGGCGATCCGGGTGCCGGACCTGGCCGCGGCGCTGGAGGAAACCCGCGCGGCCGGGTACCCCTTCGGTGACGCCGTGCCGATGTCGCGACGGCGACCCGACGGCGTGCTGCTGAGCTGGTCCCTGGCGTTTCCCCGGGAGGACGGGGGAGTCGTCCCGTTCCTCATCGACTGGCAGGACTCCCCGCACCCGGCCGATTCGCTGACCACGAGCGCGGTGCTGGAATCGCTGACCGGTGTCCACCCGGATCCGGGCCTGGTCGCCGGCCCGCTGACCGCGCTCGGTGCCGTGCTCACGGTCGTCACCGGTCCGGGACCGCACCTGGAGGCGGTGCTCGCCGTCGACGGTGGCGAGGTCGTGCTGCGGTGACCGGACGCCTGTTCAAACGCGAGGAGCTGGCCATCGACCCGGTCGATCTGGCACACGTGCTGCTCGGGTCGGTCCTGGAGACCACGGGTCCGCAGGGCACGGTCGCGGCGCGCCTGGTCGAGGTCGAGGCCTACCGCGGGCAGGACGATCCGGCCTCGCACTGCTACCGCGGGCGGACCGCCCGCAACACCGTCATGTGGGGTCCGGCTGGTCACCTGTACGTGTACTTCGTGTACGGCATGCACTTCTGCGCCAACGTGGTCGGCCGGGAGGACGGCGAGGCCGGAGCGGTCCTGCTGCGCGCCGCCGAGGTCACCTCGGGGGAGGATCTGGCGCGTTCGCGCCGGAAGGCCGCGCGCAAGGACGTCGAGCTCGGCCGCGGTCCGGCCAGGCTGACCTCGGCGCTCGGCATCGGCCCGCAGCACAACGGCGCCGATCTGACCGATCCGGATTCGCCGGTGCGGCTGCTGACGGGTGAGGAGATTCCCTCCGACCGCGTGCGGTCCGGGCCGCGCGTGGGGGTGGCGGCGGCGATGGACACACCGTGGCGGTTCTGGATCGACGGTTCCCCGGCGGTGTCGGCGTACCGGCGGGGCGGGCGGGCCCGACCCCCCAAATAGTCGGTTGACCTCGTACGGGAGTATCGGGACGTGAGCGAACACATCCTCGACGAACTGTCCTGGCGCGGGCTGATCGCCCAGTCCACCGATCTCGATCCGCTGCGGAAGGACCTGGCCACCGGTCCGCTCACCCTCTATGGCGGCTTCGACCCGACCGCGGAAAGCCTGCACGCCGGCCACCTGGTCCAGCTACTGACGCTGGCCCGGTTCCAGCGCGCGGGCCACCGCCCGATCGCCTTGGGCGGTGGCGCCACCGGGCAGATCGGCGACCCCCGCGACGTGGGGGAGCGGGCGATGGTGAGCCGAGAGGTCACCGCCGCGCGGCTGGACAAGATCCGGGTGCAGCTCGAGAAGTTCCTGACCTTCGACGATTCGCCGACCGGCGCGGTCATCGAGAACAACCTGAACTGGTTCGCCGACGTCTCCGCGCTGGACTTCCTGCGCGACGTCGGCAAGCACTTCTCGATCAACGTCATGCTCGCGCGCGAGACGGTCAAGCGCCGTCTGGCCACCGATGGCATGTCCTACACCGAGTTCAGCTACCTGCTGCTGCAGTCCTACGACTACCTGCGGCTGTTCCGGCAGTACGGCACGAAGCTGCAGATCGGTGGCTCCGACCAGTGGGGCAACATCGTCGGCGGCGTGGACTACATCCGCAAGGTCGAGGGCGCGGGTGTGCACGCGCTGACCACACCGCTGGTCACCGACTCCGAAGGCCGCAAGTTCGGCAAGTCCACCGGGGGCGGCAACGTCTGGCTCGATCCGGAGCTGACATCGCCGTATGCGTGGTTCCAGTACTTCGTCAACGTCGGCGACGCCGAGGTCGTGCCCTACCTGCGCATGCTGACCTTCGTTCCGCGCGAGGAGATCGACGAGATCGCGCAGCTCACCGCGGAGAAGCCCCATCTGCGAGCCGGTCAGCGCCGGCTCGCGGAGGAGCTGACGACCCTGGTGCACGGTGAGGAGCAGACGCGCCAGGTGACCAATGCCAGTCAGGCCCTGTTCGGGCGGGGTGAGCTGGCGGAGCTGGACGCGCGAACCCTCGATGCGGTGATGCACGAAGTACCCAACGGTGAAGTGCGGCTCGCGGACGGGCCCACCATCGTCGACCTTCTCGTCGCCGCAGGTCTCGCCGACAGCAAGGGCGCGGCGCGGCGGACGGTGAAGGAGGGCGGCGCGTACGTGAACAACGCGAAGATCGCCGACGAGGAGTGGCGGCCGGACCGCACGGACGCACTGCACGGGACCTGGCTCGTGGTGCGCCGGGGCAAGCGGAACACGGCAGGTATTCGTTTGCTGGCCTGACCAGGGGTTTCGCCGTTAAGGGACCCCCCTGTTCGAGGGGGGTTCCGGGGCATGTAATCTTCTCTTCGTCGCCAGGGAGACCGGGCCGGCGGGGCCGAAAAGCCTCAAGGGACCGGGAAACCGGGCGGGGGGTCACGAACCAAGCTCCCAGCGAGGCTGGTAGAGTGGGTGACCGCCGCCGGACGAAACCACAGTGAGATGGAAGTTGCGAGACTTCACGCTTGCTGGCTGGGTCGTCGGGTGACACAACAAAACGTGTTGTTTGAGAACTCAACAGTGTATTGATGAGCTAAAAGCCAGTTGATGAGTTAGAACCCTTTGTGGGTTCCTTTGAGGCTATCAAGTATAGCTGGGTTTGATTTTCTGACATTGTTGGAGAGTTTGATCCTGGCTCAGGACGAACGCTGGCGGCGTGCTTAACACATGCAAGTCGAACGCTGAAGCATCTTCGGGTGTGGATGAGTGGCGAACGGGTGAGTAACACGTGGGTAACCTACCCTGTACTTTGGGATAAGCCCTGGAAACGGGGTCTAATACCGAATATGACTCTTCGAGGCATCTCGTGGGGTGGAAAGTTTCGGCGGTACGGGATGGGCCCGCGGCCTATCAGCTTGTTGGTGGGGTGATGGCCTACCAAGGCGACGACGGGTAGCCGGCCTGAGAGGGTGTCCGGCCACACTGGGACTGAGACACGGCCCAGACTCCTACGGGAGGCAGCAGTGGGGAATATTGCACAATGGGCGGAAGCCTGATGCAGCGACGCCGCGTGAGGGATGACGGCCTTCGGGTTGTAAACCTCTTTCGCCAGGGACGAAGCGCGAGTGACGGTACCTGGAGAAGAAGCACCGGCTAACTACGTGCCAGCAGCCGCGGTAATACGTAGGGTGCAAGCGTTGTCCGGAATTATTGGGCGTAAAGAGCTCGTAGGCGGCTTGTCGCGTCTGCTGTGAAAATCCGGGGCTTAACTCCGGACCTGCAGTGGATACGGGCAGGCTTGAGTTCGGTAGGGGAGACTGGAATTCCTGGTGTAGCGGTGAAATGCGCAGATATCAGGAGGAACACCGGTGGCGAAGGCGGGTCTCTGGGCCGATACTGACGCTGAGGAGCGAAAGCGTGGGGAGCGAACAGGATTAGATACCCTGGTAGTCCACGCTGTAAACGTTGGGCGCTAGGTGTGGGCGACTTCCACGTTGTCCGTGCCGTAGCTAACGCATTAAGCGCCCCGCCTGGGGAGTACGGCCGCAAGGCTAAAACTCAAAGGAATTGACGGGGGCCCGCACAAGCGGCGGAGCATGTGGATTAATTCGATGCAACGCGAAGAACCTTACCTGGGCTTGACATGCATTGGAAACCGGCAGAGATGTCGGCCCCCTTGTGGCCGGTGTGCAGGTGGTGCATGGCTGTCGTCAGCTCGTGTCGTGAGATGTTGGGTTAAGTCCCGCAACGAGCGCAACCCTTGTCCTGTGTTGCCAGCGCGTAATGGCGGGGACTCGCGGGAGACTGCCGGGGTCAACTCGGAGGAAGGTGGGGATGACGTCAAGTCATCATGCCCCTTATGTCCAGGGCTTCACACATGCTACAATGGCTGGTACAGAGGGCTGCGATACCGTGAGGTGGAGCGAATCCCTTAAAGCCGGTCTCAGTTCGGATCGCAGTCTGCAACTCGACTGCGTGAAGTCGGAGTCGCTAGTAATCGCAGATCAGCAACGCTGCGGTGAATACGTTCCCGGGCCTTGTACACACCGCCCGTCACGTCATGAAAGTCGGTAACACCCGAAGCCCATGGCCCAACCCCTTGTGGGAGGGAGTGGTCGAAGGTGGGACTGGCGATTGGGACGAAGTCGTAACAAGGTAGCCGTACCGGAAGGTGCGGCTGGATCACCTCCTTTCTAAGGAGCACAACACATCCACGCTCGCTTCGGTGGGACGTGGAGTGGCCAGGCTCAGTGCCCGACTGTGGCGCTGTCTGGTTGCTCAAGGAATTGTGGACGACTGGCTTGATGCTCATCGCGATGATCATTGATCTGTCTAGTACTGCTGCTTGTCGGCGTGGAACGGGGGTTGGTGGTCGGAGTGATGGGTGTTCATCGATACGCTGTTGGGTCCTGAGGCAACACGGTGTGTTGTTTCTGGGTGTGGTGTTTGAGAATTGCAGAGTGGATGCGAGCATCTTTGTGGTCAAGTTGTTAAGGGCACATGGTGGATGTCTTGGCATCAGGAGCCGATGAAGGACGTGGGAGGCTGCGATAAGCCTCGGGGAGCTGTCAACCGAGCTGTGATCCGAGGGTGTCCGAATGGGGAAACCCAGCACCTGTTATGAGGTGTTACCCGCCAGTGAATATATAGCTGGTGTGGAGGGAACGCGGGGAAGTGAAACATCTCAGTACCCGTAGGAAGAGAAAACACTTTAGTGATTCCGTGAGTAGTGGCGAGCGAAAGCGGAGGAGGCTAAACCGTGCGCATGTGATACCTGTCAGGGGTTGTGTGTGCGGGGTTGTGGGACCTGCCTTCCAGAAGCTGACACTTCTGGCATCAGTTACTGCATGGCTAGTGGAATCACCTGGGATGGTGGACCGGAGTGGGTGAGAGTCCCGTACGCGAAAGCTGTGTTGGTGTGGTGTGGTGGTGTTCCCGAGTAGCAGCGAGCTCGTGGAATTTGCTGTGAATCTGCCGGGACCACTCGGTAAGCCTAAATACTTCCTGGTGACCGATAGCGGACGAGTACCGTGAGGGAAAGATGAAAAGTACCCCGGGAGGGGAGTGAAAGAGTACCTGAAACCGTGTGCCTACAAGCCGTCAGAGCAAACATTATGTTTTGTGATGGCGTGCCTTTTGAAGAATGAGCCTGCGAGTTAGTGCTGCGTGGCGAGGTTAACCCGTGTGGGGTAGCCGTAGCGAAAGCGAGTCTGAAGAGGGCGATGGAGTCGCGTGGTCTAGACCCGAAGCGGAGTGATCTACCCATGGCCAGGCTGAAGCGCCGGTAAGACGGTGTGGAGGGCCGAACCCACCAGGGTTGAAAACCTGGGGGATGAGTTGTGGGTAGGGGTGAAAGGCCAATCAAACTCCGTGATAGCTGGTTCTCCCCGAAATGCATTTAGGTGCAGCGTCGCATGTTTCGTGGTGGGGGTAGAGCTACTGGATGGCCTAGGGGCCTTACCGGGTTACCGAAGTCAACCAAACTCCGAATACCATCACGTGAGAGTGCGGCAGTGAGACGGCGGGGGATAAGCTTCGTCGTCGAGAGGGAAACAGCCCAGAACACCGGCTAAGGCCCCTAAGTGTGTGCTTAGTGGGAAAGGATGTGGGGTCGCCGAGACAACCAGGAGGTTGGCTTAGAAGCAGCCATCCTTGAAAGAGTGCGTAATAGCTCACTGGTCAAGTGGTCCTGCGCCGATAATGTAGCGGGGCTGAAGTACACCGCCGAAGCCGTGTCAATGACACAGATACATCCGCATCACTCTTCGGGAGTGGTGTGTAGTGGTGTTGTTGGGTAGGGGAGCGTCCTGCATCCAGGGAAGCGGCCGTGGAAGCGAGTCGTGGAGGGTGTGGGAGTGAGAATGCAGGCATGAGTAGCGAATGCAGAGTGGGAAACTCTGCCGCCGGATGACCAAGGGTTCCTGGGTCAAGTTAATCTGCCCAGGGTAAGTCGGGACCTAAGGCGAGGCCGACAGGCGTAGTCGATGGACAACGGGTTGATATTCCCGTACCCGCGTATGTTCGCCCATGACGAGGCTGGTGATACTAACCACCCGAGCTGTCGGCGGCCTTCGGGCCAAGGGCGGTGAGCGTGGAGCCTGAACCAGTAGTAGTCAAGCGATGGGGTGACGCAGGAAGGTAGCTCCGCCAGTGAGTGGTTGTACTGGTGTAAGCGTGTAGGACGAGTGGTAGGTAAATCCGTCACTCATGGAGTCTGAGACGTGATGCGTAGCCGTTGAGGCGAAGTAGGGTGATCCTCTGCTGCCGAGAAAAGCCTCTAGCGAGAACATGTGCGGCCCGTACCCCAAACCGACACAGGTGGTCAGGTAGAGAATACTAAGGCGGTCGGGTGAACTGTGGTTAAGGAACTCGGCAAAATGCCCCCGTAACTTCGGGAGAAGGGGGGCCAAAGCACTTGAAGCCCCGTGCGGGCTAGGGTGAGTTGGCCGCAGAGACCAGCGGAAAGCGACTGTTTACTAAAAACACAGGTCCATGCGAAGTCGTAAGACGAGGTATATGGACTGACGCCTGCCCGGTGCTGGAACGTTAAGAGGACCGGTTAGCTCCCTTGTGGGGCGAAGCTGAGAATTTAAGCGCCAGTAAACGGCGGTGGTAACTATAACCATCCTAAGGTAGCGAAATTCCTTGTCGGGTAAGTTCCGACCTGCACGAATGGCGTAACGACTTTCCGGCTGTCTCAACCACAGGCCCGGTGAAATTGCACTACGAGTAAAGATGCTCGTTACGCGCGGCAGGACGGAAAGACCCCGGGACCTTTACTATAGCTTGGTATTGGTTTTCGGTTCGGCTTGTGTAGGATAGGTGGGAGACTGTGAAGCTGGCACGCTAGTGTTGGTGGAGTCGTTGTTGAAATACCACTCTGGTCGGATTGGGAATCTAACTTAGGACCCTGATCGGGTTCAGGGACAGTGCCTGGTGGGTAGTTTAACTGGGGCGGTTGCCTCCCAAAGAGTAACGGAGGCGCCCAAAGGTTCCCTCAGCCTGGTTGGCAATCAGGTGTTGAGTGTAAGTGCACAAGGGAGCTTGACTGTGAGACTGACAGGTCGAGCAGGTACGAAAGTAGGGACTAGTGATCCGGCATCTCCTGGTGGAAGGGATGTCGCTCAACGGATAAAAGGTACCCCGGGGATAACAGGCTGATCTTGCCCAAGAGTCCATATCGACGGCATGGTTTGGCACCTCGATGTCGGCTCGTCGCATCCTGGGGCCGGAGTAGGTCCCAAGGGTTGGGCTGTTCGCCCATTAAAGCGGCACGCGAGCTGGGTTTAGAACGTCGTGAGACAGTTCGGTCCCTATCCGCCGCGCGCGTAGGAGACTTGAGGAAGGCTGTCCCTAGTACGAGAGGACCGGGACGGACGAACCTCTGGTATGCCAGTTGTCACGCCAGTGGCATGGCTGGTTGGCTACGTTCGGAAGGGATAACCGCTGAAGGCATCTAAGCGGGAAGCCTGTTCCTAGATGAGGTCTCCCACCCCTTTGTGGGTTAAGGCCCCCAAGAGACGATTGGGTTGATAGGCCAGACATGGACGCACAGTAATGTGTTTTTGAGTGGACTGGTACTAATAGGCCGAGGACTTGCCCACAAAGCTGCTACGCATCCGCTCTGCAACTCTGAAACACCACACCATGATTGTGGTTGTTTCATAGAGTTTCGGTGGTCATGGCGGCAGGGAAACGCCCGGTCCCATTCCGAACCCGGAAGCTAAGCCTGCCAGCGCCGATGGTACTGCACCCCCGCGGGTGTGGGAGAGTAGGACACCGCCGAACACCCTTTCCCAAGGGCCCGTTAGGATAGCCGATTGGCTCGCCTGACGGGCCCTTGGCGTGTTTACTGATCTTCACGAACCCAGAACAGAGGAGGCCCAGGTGGCGGACTTCGGGCGGCGCGACTTCGACGGCGCCGCGTCCGATCGCCCCCGGCGCCGCGATTCGGCTCCCGGCGCAGGACGATCGGGAGCGCAGCGAGGCACCCCGCGTGGGAAGGCGGGGCAGGGTGGCCGGTCGGGCGACCGGCAGGACGGCAACCGTTCCCGCGGACGCGACTTCGACGACCGTCGCGGAGACCGGACGGGCCGGGACGGCGGCCGGCGCGACTTCGACGACCGCCGCGGCGGCGGCCGGGACGACCAGCGCGGCAACCGTTCCCACGACAACCGCGGCAACGACCGCGGCGAGCGGGGCAACCGCTCCTCGGGGAGTCGCGGTGGCGACCGCTTCGAGTCCGGTGGGCGCGGCGGCGGGCGTTCCTACGACAACCGAGGCGGCGAGCGGTCGGGGTCCGGCGAACGCGGTGGCCGCTTCAATGGTGACCGCGGTGGTCACCGGTTCGGGTCCGGTGAGCGCTCCGGGCGCTCGTATGACAATCGGGGTGGCGATCGGTTCGGATCCGGTGGGCGCGGTGAGCGCTCCTATGACAACCGGGGTGGCGACCGGTCAGGGTCCGGAGAGCGCGGCAAGCGCTCGTACGGGGACCGATCCGGCTCCGGCGACCGCTCGTACGGCAACCGCGGCGGCGAGCGCCCCGGATCCGGCGAGCGCGGCAAGCGCTCGTACGGCGACCGCACCGGTTCCGGTGGCCGTGGCGGCGGGGCGTACGACAACCGTTCGGGCTCCGCTGACCGCGGAAACCGCTCCTACGGCAACCGGGGCAGTGATCGTCCGGGCTCCGGCGAGCGTGGCAACCGGTACGACGACCGGCGCGGTGAGCGTTCCGGCTCCGGCGAGCGCGGTAACCGGTACGACGACCGGCGCGGTGGCCGTTCGGGGTACGGCGACCGTGGCGCCCGTTATGACGACCGTCGCGGCGGGCGGCCGGGGTCTGACGACCGCGGCAGCCGTTCTCACGACGACCGGCGCGGTGAGCGTTCCGGGCCCGGCGGCGAGCGGGGCGGCAGCCGTTCCTTCGACAGCCGGGGTGGCCGTTCCGGCCAGGGTGATCGCGGCAATCGTTCGTTCGAGGACCGGCGTGGCGGGCGGCCGGGGTCCGGCGAGCGGGGCGGGCGGTCGAACTTCGACCGCGGTGACCGTCCGACGGGCGACCGGGGCAGCCGCTCCTTCGACGACCGTCGCGGAGGTGGCCGCTACGACGATCGGCGCGGTGGTGGCGGTCGTGACCGCTCCGGGCGCCGGTACGAGGACCAGGTCGAGGCGCGTGCGGGCAAGGCTGTCGACGAGACAGCGACCGACGACCTCGCCGACGGTGCGGCCGTGGCCGCGGACACGGGCCGACCCGTCCGGGAAACCGGGGCAACCCCCGACACCGTCGACGACGCGGACACGCGTGAAGCCGACACCGACAAGGCCGTCGGCGACGCCGAAGAAGCGGACACCCAGGACGTGACCGAGCCCGCCGAAACCGACGCGGCAAGCATCGAACGCGCCGCGAATCCCGTCTCGCGGGAAGAGCACGTCGAGATCGCCGACGCGGAGTTCCGGTCCGCGCGGCGTGACGAGCGCGGGCGGCCCGACAACGGCCGCCGGGCGCCGCGGGACCTGGACGACGCCGCACTGGCCCGTGAACTCCTCGAAGCGCCGGAGCTGCCCGAGGACATCGAGTTCGGCGACCTCGACGCGGAAGCCCGCCGCGAGCTGCGGACGCTGCCGAAATCGCTCGCGGAGACCGTCGGCAAGCACCTTGTCGCCGCGGGGAACCTGATCGACACCGATCCGGAGGCGGCACTGGCCCACGCCAAGTACGCCAAAACCCGCGCGTCCCGCGTGGCGATCGTCCGTGAGGCGCTCGGCCTGGTCTCCTACCACGCCGGACGCTGGTCGGAAGCGCTCGCGGAACTGCGGGCCGTCCGCCGGATGACCCGCACCGACCAGCACATCGCCGTCATCGCCGACGCCGAGCGCGCTCTCGGGCGGCCGGAACGCGCACTCGACCTGGCCAAGGAGATGCAGGGCCAGAAGCTGCCGCGCGAGGTCGAGATCGAGCTGAAGATCGTCGCCGCCGGGGCGCGGCGCGACCTCGGCCAGGTCGACGCCGCCGTCGTCTCCCTGCAGGGCGACGACCTCGACCCGCGCAAGCGGGACCCGTGGAGCGCCCGCCTGTTCTACGCCTACGCCGACAACCTTGAAGCGGCCGGCCGCCGCGACGAAGCGATCCGCTGGTTCCTGCACGCTTCCGAAGCCGACCTCGACGACGAGACCGACGCCGCCGAGCGCGCCGCGGAGCTCGCCAATGGCTGACGCCCTCCGCGACGCCTACGACGCGTTCCTCCTCGACCTCGACGGCACGGTCTACCACGGCTCCCGGCCCATCCCGGGAGCCGCGGAGGCCATCCGGCAGCTGCGCGAGCAGAACTCCCCGGTGCGCTTCGTGACCAACAACGCCTCCAAGGCACCCGGAGACGTCGCCGGGCACCTCCGTGGCCTCGACATCGACGCCACCGCGGACGAGGTCAGCACCAGCGCCCAGGCCGCCGCCAAGCTGCTCGGCGAGCGGCTGCCAGCCGGGGCGACGGTGCTCGTCGTCGGCGCCGCGGCGCTCGAGGACGAGATCACCGCCGCCGGCCTCAAACCCGTGCGCGAGGCCGGTGACGACGTCGCCGCCGTGGTGCAGGGCCACAACCCGGCCACCGGATGGGCCGACCTGGCCGAGGCGTGCGTCGCGATCCGCGCGGGTGCCCTCTGGGTCGCCTCCAACGTCGACACCACCCTGCCCACCGAACGCGGCCTCCTGCCCGGCAACGGCTCGATGGTCGCCGCACTGCGCACGGCCACCGGCGCCGAACCCGAGGTGGCGGGCAAGCCCGAGGCGCCGCTGTTCGTCACCGCCGCGCGATCCGCCGGTGCGAGCAGGCCGCTCGCCATCGGGGACCGGCTGGACACCGACATCGCGGGCGCGGTCAACGCCGGGGTCGACGCCCTCGTCGTGCTCACCGGCGTCGCCACCCCCGCCACCCTCGTCACGGCGATCCCCGCCGAGCGGGCCCAGTACCTGGGCGCCGACCTCGGCGCCCTGGCCACACCCGCCGACGAGCTGCGCATCGCACCGCAACCCGGCTGGCAGGTCCGCCAGGACGGTGGCACGCTCGTCGCGACGGGCGACGGCGACAGCCTCGCGTTGCTACGCACCCTCTGCGCGGTCGCGTGGGACACCGGCGTCACGGCGCTGCGGCCCGGCGGCGAGCGCGCCACGGCCGCCTTCACCGAGCTGGGGCTCCCGACCGGCGGCGAGCCGATCCGTTAGCGTGGTGACCGTGCAGCACCAACCGACTCCGCAGCCGCGTCCGGTACCCGGGCCGCCGCCGGGTGCCGCCCCGCAGTCCGACCCCCGCGACGGGATCGACCGGGCCATGGCCGCGCTCGACGACCTGGAGCAGGTCCCCCTCGCCGAGCACGTCGAACGGTTCGACGCCGTGCACTCCGAGCTGACCACCGCCCTGTCCAGCATCGACAAGGTGTGACGCGATGCCCCGCAGGGCCCGCCTCGACGCCGAACTGGTGCGACGGGGCCTCGCCCGGTCCCGCGAACACGCCAGCACGCTGATCAGCGAGGGCAAGGTGACCGTCAACGGCATGGTCGCCGGCAAACCCGCCACCGGCGTCGACACCGGCGCGCCGATCGTGGTCAGGGCCGGGGACGACCCGAACTGGGCCTCCCGCGGCGCGCACAAGCTGCTCGGCGCCTTCGAAGCCTTCCAACCGGCCGGGCTGTCCGCCGACGGCAAGCGCTGCCTCGACGCCGGCGCCTCCACCGGCGGCTTCACCGATGTCCTCCTGCGCCGTGGCGCCCGCGAGGTGATCGCCGCCGACGTCGGCCGCGGCCTGCTCGACTGGCGGCTGCGGACCGATGACCGCGTCGTGGTGCTCGACAAGACCAACGTCCGCACGCTCACGCCGGAGCAGACCGGCGGCCCCGTCGACCTCGTCGTCGGCGACCTGTCGTTCATCTCCCTGCGCCTGGTGCTGCCAGCGCTGCTCGCGTGCGCGCACGACGACGCCGACCTGGTGCCGATGGTCAAACCGCAGTTCGAGGTCGGCAAGGAACGCCTCGGCAGCGGCGGTGTGGTCCGCGACCCGCGGTTGCGTGCCCAGGCCGTCCTCGACGTCCTGGCCACGGCGCGCGAGCTGGGCCTGCACCCGCACGGTGTGGTTGCCAGCCCGCTGCCCGGACCCTCCGGCAACGTCGAGTACTTCGCCTGGCTGCGCCGCGATCCGGCGCCCGGCGATCCCGCGGAACTGGTCCGCGAAGCGGTCGGGAAGGGTCCCCAGTGAGCGAAACCCGCGAGGTGCTGCTGGTCATGCACCCCGACCGCGAGACGACCAAGGACGCCGCCCGTGAGGTCGCGACCCGGTTCGCCGCGGCCGGGATCGGTCTGCGCGTCATCGACGACGAGGTCAAGGAACTCATCGAGCAGGACTCCCTCGGTGAGCTGTGCACCCTGGTCGCGCCGCACGACGACCCCGCGGCGGGCGCCGAGCTGGTCCTGGTGCTGGGCGGTGACGGCACCCTGCTGCGCGCGGCCGAGCTGGCCCGTCCCGCGCGGGTGCCGGTGCTGGGCGTCAACCTCGGCCGCGTCGGGTTCCTCACCGAGGCCGACTCCGACGCGCTCACCGACACGGTGGGCCGCGTGGTGACGCGCGAGTACACCGTCGAGGAGCGCATGACGGTCGACGTCACGGTCACCGTCGAAGGCCGCGTCGTGGCGCGCACCTGGGCGCTGAACGAGGCCAGCGTCGAGAAGAGCACCCGCGAACGCATCCTGGACGCCCTCATCGAGGTCGACGGCCGCCCGGTGTCGGCCTTCGGCTGCGACGGTGTGCTGTGCGCCACGCCGACCGGTTCGACCGCCTACGCCTTCTCCGCGGGCGGACCGGTCATCTGGCCGGACGTCGAAGCGCTGCTCGTCGTGCCCTCCAACGCGCACGCGATGTTCTCCCGCCCGCTGGTCGTCTCGCGGGATTCGGTGATCACCGTCGGTGTCGACCCGCACGGCTCGCCCGCGGTCCTGACCTGCGACGGGCTGCGTCACATCGCGCTGCCGCGTGGCGCGCGCGTCGAGGTGGTGGCGGGCGAGGTCCCGGTGCGGCTGGTCCGGCTGCACCCGGGCCCGTTCACCGACCGCCTCGTCCACAAGTTCTCCCTGCCCGTCAAGAGCTGGCGGGAGCGGCACGCGCGCTGAGGCGAGTCCGCCACGGAATGTCGGAGCGGACCGCTACGGTGGTGTCCGTGCTGGCCGAGATGCGCATCCAGGGCCTCGGAGTGATCGAGGACGCCCTGCTCGAACTGCACCCGGGATTCACCGTGGTCACCGGCGAGACCGGCGCGGGCAAGACCATGGTCGTCACCGGGCTGCACCTGCTGTCCGGAGGGCGGTCGGAAGCCTCCAAGGTCCGCAACGGCTCCGGCCGGGCGAGCGTCGAGGGACGGTTCGAGGGCGTGTTCGCCGAACACGTCGCGCGGATCGTGTCCGACGCGGGCGGCTCGACCGACGAGGACGGCAGCCTGATCACCCTGCGGTCGGTGGGCACCGACGGGCGCTCGCGGGCCCACCTGGGCGGCCGCTCGGTGCCGGTGAGCGTGCTGTCCGATCTGGCCGACCGCCTGCTGGCCGTGCACGGGCAGAACGACCAGCTGCGGCTGCTGCGGCCCGCCGAGCAACGCGAGGTGCTCGACCGGTTCGCCGGGGACGACGTCGCGGCGCCGCTGGGGGAGTACCGCGCGGTCCGCGACGAATGGCAGGCGGTGGTCACGGAGCTGGCGGAGCGGACCAGCCGCTCCCGTGAGATGGCGCAGCAGGCCGACCTCCTCCGGCACGGGCTGGACGAGATCGCCGCGGTGAGCCCGCAGGCGGGTGAGGACGCGGAGCTGGCCGAGCAGGTCAAGCGCCTCACCGCGACCGAGGAGCTGCGCGCGGCGGCGGACGGCGCCCAGGCCGCCGTCTCCGGTGCCGCCGACGGTGACCCGGACCAGCCGGGCGCGCTCGGCCTGATCGGCGAGGCGCGGCGACGGCTGGCGACGGCGGACGATTCGGCGCTGCGTGACCTCGAACCGCGGCTGGCCGAGGCCGAGATGCTGCTCAACGACGTTGGCGGCGAGCTGGGCGGGTACCTCGACGGCCTGGAGGCCGATCCGGGACGGCTCGAACAGGTGCTCGCGCGCCAGGCCGAGCTCAAGACCCTGACCCGCAAGTACGCCGCCGACGTCGACGGGGTGCTGGCCTGGGCGGAGGACGCCCAGCAGCGCCTGGAGTCGATGGACACCTCCGAAGAGGCGCTCGCCGCGCTGGCCGCGCGCCGGGACGAGCTGGCCGGGAAGCTGGCCGAACACGCCGCGGTCGTGTCGCGGGCCCGGTCGGTGGCGGCCGAGGAGCTGGCCGGCGCGGTCACCGAGGAGCTGTCCGGGCTGGCGATGGGCGCGGCCCAGATCGAGGTGACGGTCAAGCGCCGCGCCACGGACTCCGCCGATCCGCAGGCGCTGCGCGTCGACGGCGAACTGGTGCACGCGGGCGGGTCCGGCATCGACGACGTGGAGCTGATGCTCAAGGCGCACCCGGCGGCTCCGTCGATGCCGGTGCACAAGGCGGCATCCGGTGGTGAGCTCTCGCGCGTGATGCTCGCGATCGAGGTCGTGCTCGCCGACGCCGACACGGTGCAGACGCTGGTGTTCGACGAGGTCGACGCCGGCGTCGGTGGCCGCGCGGCGATCGAGATCGGGCGCAGGCTGGCGCGGCTCGCGCGCACCCACCAGGTGCTCGTGGTGACGCACCTGCCGCAGGTGGCCGCGTTCGCCGACCGCCACCTGGTGGTCGACAAGGGCACCGCCGAGGGGGTCACGCGCAGCGACGTGAAGACGCTGGAGAAATCGCAGCGGGTGGTCGAGCTGGCGCGGATGCTGGCGGGCATGGAGAGCACCGAGACCGGGCGCGCGCACGCGGAGGAACTGCTCGCGGTGGCCGACGCGGACAAGCAGGCGGCGGTGAAGCCCCGCAGGAAGAAGAGCAGGCGCGCCAAGGGCTGACCGTCCACACGCGCCGGTCTCCGCGAAAAAGATCACCCGGGGAAACCGCATCGTGTACGGCGTGTTGCGAGGCGACAGGCGCCCGGTGTTTGTCACCATCGGGCACATGAAGCTTCCCGGTCTGCTCTCGCGCAACACCGAGGCCCTCCCCGGCATCGTCGGCGTCGCCAGGGTGGACCGGCGAACGCGCGATCTGCTCCGTCGCGTCAGCCCCGGCGACATCGTCGTGCTGGACCAGATCGACCTCGACCGGTCCACGGCCGACGCGCTCGTCGAGGCCGAGGTCGCCGCCGTCGTCAACGCCTCGCCCTCGATCTCCGGCCGGTTCCCCAACCTCGGGCCGGAGATCCTCGTCAACGCCGGGATCCCGCTGCTGGACAACGTCGGCGGCGAGGTCCTGCGCCGCATCAAGGACGGCAGCCGGATCCGGCTCCACGAGGGGGCCGTCTACGCCGGAGACCGGCAGGTGGCCTCCGGTACCGAGCAGACGCGGGACAGCGTCGCCGACCAGATGATCGAGGCCAAGGCCGGGATGTCCACCCAGCTCGAAGCCTTCTCCGCCAACACCATCGAGTTCCTGCGCCGCGAGCGGACGCTCATCCTCGACGGAGTCGGCGTGCCCGAGGTGCGGGTGCCGCTGCGCGACCGGCACGTTCTCGTCGTCGCCGCGGGCAAGGGACACGCCGAGGACCTCAAGGCGCTCAAGAAGTACATCGCCGAGCACCGGCCGGCACTGATCGGTGTGGACGGTGGCGCGGACACGCTGCGCGCGCAGGGTTACCAGCCGGACGTCATCGTCGGCGATCCGTTCGGCATCGACGCCGAGACGCTCAAGTCGGGTGCGGAGGTCGTCGTCCCGGCGCAGCCGGACGGGCACGCGCCCGGTGTGGCGCGCATCCAGGACCTCGGCATCGGCGCGGTCACCTTCCCCGCGTCGGGCAACCCGGAGGACCTCGCGCTGCTGATCGCCGAGGCGCACGAGGCCGGGCTGGTCGTCACCGTCGGGTTCCAGGCGACGCTGCGGGAGTTCCTCGACCACGGCCGGTCCGGGTCGAACCCGTCGACGTTCCTCACCCGGCTCAAACTCGGCACGAGGCTGGTCGACGGCAAGGCCGTCGCCGCACTGCACCGCTCCCGCGTGTCGATGGGCGCGGTGGTGCTGCTCGTGGTCGCCGCGCTCGTCGCGGTCGCGGTCGCGCTGCTCATGTCCGACGTCGGCGGGGCATACCTGGACTGGGCGCGGTCCACCTGGGATTCGTTCGCTAGCTGGGTCAAGGGGCTCTTCACGTGATTTCTCTGCGGTACCACATCGTCTCGATCGCGGCGGTGTTCCTGGCGCTGGCCGTCGGTGTCGTGCTCGGCTCCACGGCGCTCAACGGGGCGCTGCTGTCCGGGCTGTCCGACGAGAAGGGCAAGCTCGCCACCCAGGTGTCCGATCTGGAGGCCCAGCGCAACGAGCTGAACGCGCGGCTGGCCGACGCGGACGCCTTCGCCGGTTCGCTGGGGCCGAAGGTCGTCGCGGGCGCGCTGGACCGGCGTTCGGTCGTACTGGTGACGACGCAGGACGCGAACCCGGCGGACCGGGACGCGCTGCGGCAGCTCATCGAGCAGTCCGGCGCGCGGGTGTCGGGGGAGCTGCAGCTGACCGACTCGTTCACCGACCCGGCCAAGGCCGACCAGCTGCGCCAGATCGTGACGCGGCTGCAGCCCGCCGGTTCGACGTTCCCCACGGCCGGTGACCCGGGCACGCTGGCCGGGGCGCTCGTGGGATCGGTGTTGCTGCTGAACAAGGACACCGCGCAGCCGCAGTCCACCACGGACGAGATGTCCGCGGCGATCGCGGGTCTGCAGGACGGCGGGTTCGCCAACGCCAGCCCTGGCATCGGACCGGGACAGCTCGCGCTGGTGCTGACCGGCGGGCAGGCGACGGGCGACGGCGCGGGCGACCGGGCCGCGACGCTCGCCCGGTTCACCACGCAGCTCGACCGCTCCGGCGCGGGCACGGTGCTCGCGGGCGATCCGGCTTCGGCCGAGGGGACCGGCGCGATCGGTTTCGTGCGGGCCGACACCTCCGCCACCTCGATTCTGTCCACGGTGGACAACGCGAACACGGCGGCCGGGCGGGTCAGCACGGTACTGGCGCTCAAGGAGCAGCTCGACGGCGGCACCGGCCGCTACGGCATCGCGGGCAACGCCCAGTCACCCGCGCCCGGCGTCGCGCAACCCGGCAGCTGACAACCGGGCCGTATAACGACCTATACGGCCCGGCCCCGTCGCCCGGACCCTCAGGTGCCCGCGAGGGCTTCGACGACCGGGATGGCCTCTTCCAGCGCGTAGGCGTTGATGGTGATGTAGGACAGGCCGAACTCGTCCCGGCGGCGGCGCAGGGTGTCGATGGCCGTGGCGGTGTCGCCGGTCAGCACGGCGAGGTTCGCGTTGTTGCGCGTCGCCGCCGGCTCGACCCCGAAGTGCCGCAGCCAGTCCGGAACGGGCCCGTCGCCGATCGCGAAGATGTTCACGCTCAGTTCGAGCGCGTCGAAGCGGGCGCCTGCCGCCTCCTTGAGCACCGGCAGCCGCTCACGCAGGCCCTCCTCGGTGTTGCCGCCGCCCCCGTGCACCGCGATGATGTCGGCTTCCTCGGCGGCCAGGCGCAGCAGCTTCACGCCGCCGCCGGCGACCATGATCGGCGGCGCGGGCTGTTGAACGGGAGTGTAGGTGCCGTCCCCGAACAACTTCCGCACCGCCCGGATCGCTTCGCCCACCTGGCGGACGCGCTCGCCGGCGCTGCCGAAGGGCCTGTCCAGCAGCTCCGCGATACCGATCGCGTCCGGGTGGCCCGCGCCGATCCCCAGCTCGAACCGGCCCTGCGACAGCTGGTCCAGCGTCGCTGTCTCCCAGGCGATCCGCCCGGGCGCGTGCATCGGCGCGGCCAGCACGAAGGTGCCCATCCGCAGCCGCTCGGTCGCCGCGGCCACGGTGGCCAGCGCGGGCATCGACGCCTGCACCCTGGCCGTGTCGGGCACGAGCAGGGTGTCGAAGCCGAGGTTCTCGACGCGGCGGGCGAGGTCGGTCCAGTGACGCGCGGAGCCGGACGCACCGCTGACGAGCCCGAACCGGAACCGGTGATCGGTCATGAAAAGCGTTCCCTTCCCCAGATGATCTTGCGCTAAGATCGAAAGTACTCCACAGGGCCGTGCCTGCCATCGAAGTACAGCCGCAGAGGCAGCACCACCGGGTCCGGAGCGGGCGGCAAGTTCATCCGTCATGCCTTGGAGGAATCGCATGCACTACGGAATCGGCCTGCCCATCGGCCGCCCCGAAAACCTGACCGACTGGGCCCGCCGCGCCGATGACGGACCCTTCCGCACGCTCGGTCTGCTCGACCGGATCGTCTACGACAACCCCGAGCCGCTGGTCACCCTCGCCGTGCTCGCCGGCGCCACCACGCGCGTCCGCCTGCAGACCGAGGTCCTGCTCGCCCCGCTGCGTGAACCGGCCCTGCTGGCCAAGCAGGCCGCCACTCTCGACCGCCTCTCCGGCGGCCGCTTCACTCTCGGACTGGGCGTCGGCGGCCGAGAGGACGACCACCACGCCACCGGCACCGACCCCCGCCACCGCGGCCGCGTGCTCGACGAGCAGATGGCGCGGATGCGGCGGATCTGGTCGAGTGCCGAAGGAATCGGACCCGCGCCCGCCACGCCAGGCGGGCCCGAAGTCCTCTTCGGTGCCTTCGCCGACCCCGCCCTGCGCCGCGTCGCCCGCCACGGCGACGGTTTCCTCTGCGCGGCCCCGCCGCAGTGGGTGGGGGAGCTGTTCGCGAAGGTGGAGCGGTTCTGGGCGGAGGAGGGCCATGACGGCCGTCCCCGCATGGTCGCGCAGGTCAACGTCGCGCTCGGGTCCAGTGTGGACGAGGCACGGTCGGCGATCCTGGACTACTACGGCTTCACCGGCGACTGGGCCCGCAACACCGCCGAGCGCATGCTCACCACGCCGGAGCAGGTCCGCGAAGCGGCCAAGCAGTTCGCGGACCTCGGCGCCGACGAGCTGATCTTCTACTGCTGGGGCACCGACCCGGACCAGGCCGACCGCCTGGCCGACGTCGTCAGCTGAGCATCCCGCCCCACGCGTCGACGAACCCGGGGAAGGTCTTGCCGACCGTCGCCGGGTTCTCCACCGCCACCCCGGGCACGCGCAGGCCCAGCACGGCACCGGCCATGACCAGCCGGTGGTCGTCATAGGTGTGGAAGACCCCGCCGTGCAGCGGAGCCGGGGCGATCGCCAGGCCGTCCGCGGTCTCGGTCACCCCGGCGCCCAGCGCGGAGAGTTCGGTGGCCAGCGCGGCCAGCCGGTCGGTCTCGTGCCCGCGCAGGTGCGCCACCCCGGAGATGACCGACGGGCCGTCGGCGAAGCACAGCAGTGCGGCGATCACCGGGGTCAGCTCGCCGACCTCGTGCAGGTCGAGCCGTGCACCCGGGATGTCGCCCGAACCGGTGACAGTGAGTCCGTCGGGAGTCAGCTCCACCCGCTGGCCCAGCTCCACGAGCAGGCTGCGCAGCCAGTCACCCGGCTGGGTGGAGTATCCGGGCCAGCCCGGGATGCGCACGGTGCCGCCCGCGGCCGCCGCGGCCACCACGAACGGCGCCGCCGTCGACAGGTCCGGCTCGACCGTGAAGTCCGGGCAGGACAGCTCCGCCGGGCCGACGTGGAACTCCTGGCCGTCCCGTTCCGGGGAAGCGCCGAAGCGGCGCAGCATGTCCAGGGTCATCGCGATGTGCGGCTCGCTCGGCGGAGTTCCGCCCAGCAGGCGCACGGTCACGCCCGCGTCGAACGCCGGGCCCGCCAGCAGCAGCGCCGACAGGAACTGGCTGGACGCGCTCGAATCCAGGTCGACCTTCCCGCCGGGCAGACCGCCGTGCCCGATCACGGTGAACGGGGGAGCGCCGCGGCCCGCGTCGTCGATGTCCGCACCGGCCTCGCGCAACGCGGCCAGCAGCGGAGCGATCGGGCGCCGGCGGATCGCCTCGTCACCGTCGAACAGCACGTGTGCCGAACCCAGTCCGGCCAGCGCGGGGGTGAACCGGGCGACCGTGCCCGCGTTGCCCAGCACCACCGAAGCGGGCTCGGCGGAGCCGTGCACCAGGGGCCGCACCAGTACGTCGTTGTCGCGCCGCTCCCAGCCGCCGCCGAGCGCCTCCAGCGCGCCGAGCATCAGCCGCGCGTCCCGCGAGTCCAGCGGCGCGCGCACCAGCGTCGGTTCCGAAGCCAGCGCGGCCAGCACGAACGCGCGGTTGGTGATCGACTTGGAGCCGGGCACCCGCACCGTCGCGTCGAGCCGCCCGGGAGCGACCGGGACGGTCCAGGTGGGCTGGGAAGCGGTGGGCTCGGGCACGGCGGCTCCTTCACGCGTGGACGGGCTGACGTGACCCATCGAACTACGTGGGCGCGGCGGACGAGCGTCCGGGGCCGGGTGCGATAAGGTGGAAGCCCGTGGGACTTCAGCCGCGGACAGCCAAGTACGTTTTCGTCACCGGGGGCGTCGCCTCCTCTCTGGGCAAGGGCCTGACCGCCTCCAGCCTGGGCCAGCTCCTCACCTCTCGCGGCCTGCGGGTCACGATGCAGAAGCTGGACCCCTACCTCAACGTGGATCCGGGCACGATGAACCCGTTCCAGCACGGCGAGGTCTTCGTCACCGAGGACGGCGCCGAGACCGACCTGGACATCGGCCACTACGAGCGCTTCCTCGACCGGGATCTGACCGGCTCGGCGAACGTGACGACCGGCCAGGTCTACTCCGAGGTGATCGCCAAGGAGCGCCGCGGCGAGTACCTGGGCGACACCGTGCAGGTCATCCCGCACATCACCGACGAGATCAAGCGCCGCATCATGGCGGTCGCCGAATCCGACGGCACGGACCGGCAGCCCGACGTGGTCATCACCGAGGTCGGCGGCACGGTCGGCGACATCGAATCGCTGCCGTTCCTGGAGGCCTGCCGCCAGGTGCGGCACGAGATCGGCCGGGACAACTGCTTCTTCCTGCACGTGTCACTGGTGCCCTACCTCGCGCCGTCGGGTGAGCTGAAGACCAAGCCGACCCAGCATTCGGTCGCCGCGCTGCGCAACATCGGCATCCAGCCCGACGCGCTGGTGTGCCGGGCCGACCGCGACCTGCCCGAGGACCTCAAGCGCAAGATCGGGCTGATGTGCGACGTGGACACCGAGGCGGTCATCGCCTGCCCGGACGCCCCGTCGATCTACGACATCCCCAAGGTGCTGCACCGCGAGGCGCTCGACGCCTACGTGGTGCGCCGCCTGGGCCTGCCGTTCCGCGACGTCGACTGGACGGTGTGGGGCGACCTGCTCGACCGCGTGCACAACCCGTCGGAGACGGTGCGGGTCGCGCTGGTCGGCAAGTACATCGACCTGCCCGACGCCTACCTGTCGGTCACCGAGGCCCTGCGCGCCGGCGGGTTCGCCCACCGCGCGAAGGTCGAGATCGTCTGGGTCGCCTCGGACCGCGCGACCACCCCCGCCGGTGCGGCGGCCGCGCTCGGGGATGTCGACGGTGTCCTGGTGCCCGGCGGCTTCGGCGTGCGCGGCATCGAGGGCAAGCTCGGCGCCATCAACTACGCCCGCACCCGCGGCATCCCGGTGCTCGGCCTGTGCCTGGGCCTGCAGTGCATGGTCATCGAGGCGGCCCGCAACCTGGCCGGCATCGAGGGCGCGAACTCGGCCGAGTTCGACGAGGCCACCGAGCACCCGGTGATCTCCACGATGGCCGACCAGAAGGACGTCGTGGCGGGCGAGCGCGACATGGGCGGCACCATGCGGCTGGGCGCCTACCCGGCGAAGCTGACGCCCGGTTCGCAGGTCGCCAAGGCCTACGGCGGTACCGAGGTCTCCGAGCGGCACCGGCACCGCTACGAGGTCAACAACACCTACCGCAAGCGGCTCTCCGACGCCGGGCTGGTCTTCTCCGGCACCTCGCCGGACGAGCGGCTGGTCGAGTTCGTCGAGTTGCCGGCCGATGTGCACCCGTTCTTCGTCGGCACCCAGGCGCACCCGGAGCTCAAGAGCCGCCCGACCCGCCCGCACCCGCTGTTCGACGCGTTCATCAAGGCGGTCGTGAAGTACCGCACCGCCGACCGGCTGCCGGTGGAACTGCCCGAGCCGACCGTGAGCGCGCATTGAGCGCCCCCGGCGAGCACGAGTTCCGGGTCGTCTCCAGCACCGACGTCCACATCGGACGCGTGGTGGGCCTGCGCGTGGACGAGGTCGCGATGCCCGGCGGCGGTACCGCCAAGCGCGAGGTGGTCGAGCACCTCGGCGCGGTGGCGATCGCGGCCGTGGACGACGACGGCAGCGTGACCCTGATCCACCAGTACCGGCATCCGCTGGGACGGCGGATCTGGGAGCTGCCCGCCGGGCTGCTCGACCACGCCGGGGAGGACCCGGTGGAGGCCGCGCGCCGCGAGCTGGCCGAGGAGGCCGGGCTCGCGGCGCGGCGGTGGGAGACGCTGGTCGACGTCGCGGCCTCGCCCGGGTTCACCGACGAGGTGGTGCGGGTGTTCCTGGCCCGTGACCTGTCGCCGGTGGACCGGGAGGTGCTCGGCGACGAGGAGGCCGATCTGGTCGTGCACCGGGTGCCGCTGGCGGACGCGGTGCGGAAAGCGCTGTCCGGGGAGATCGTCAACGGCGCCACCGTGGGCGGGATCCTGGCCGCGCACGCCGTGGTCCACGACGGGGCACCCTCGCGCCCGGCGGACGCGGAGTGGCGGGACCGGCCGACGACGTTCGCGGATCGCATTTCCTGAGTGCACCCTCTAGGGTGTCGGCGTGCCTGTTCTCCCCGTGTCCGAAGTGGTCACGGCCTATCTCGATCATCTCGCCGTGGAGCGCGGGACGGCACGCAACACCCTGGACAGCTACGCCCGTGACCTGCGCCGGTACCTCGGGTACCTGGAGCAGGCCGGCGTCACGGACTTCCGGCGCATCACCGAGTCCGACGTGACCGGGTTCGGCGCCGCGCTGCGCGAGGGCGACCAGGTGCACCCGCCGCTGGCGGCGTCCTCGGCGGCGCGG
The DNA here is from genome assembly GCF_013410405.1 of Amycolatopsis endophytica. Classification (NCBI taxonomy): domain Bacteria; kingdom Bacillati; phylum Actinomycetota; class Actinomycetes; order Pseudonocardiales; family Pseudonocardiaceae; genus Amycolatopsis; species Amycolatopsis endophytica. The sequence continues at coordinate 894,650 of NZ_JACCFK010000002.1, read as the reverse complement.
GCGCTGGTCGCCGTGCGCGGCCTGCACCGTTTCGCGCACCTCGACGGGCTGACCGAGGACGATCCGGCCCGCGAGGTCCGGCCCCCGGCGGCGGCCAAGCGCCTGCCCAAGGCGCTGCCGGTGGACGAGGTGCTGCGGTTGCTGGCCATGCCGCCCGCCGAGGGGGAGCGGCCGCTGCGCGACCGGGCGCTGCTGGAGCTGCTGTACTCCACTGGCGCGCGGATCTCCGAGGCGGTCGGGCTCGACCTCGACGACATCGACCGCGAGGACCGCACCGTGCTGCTCGACGGCAAGGGCGGCAAGCAGCGGCTGGTGCCGGTCGGCCGCCCCGCCGTCGAGGCGCTGGAGGCATACCTGGTGCGGTCCCGCCCGGTGCTGGCCCGGCGCGGGCGCGGCACCGCGGCGCTGTTCCTCAACGCGCGCGGCAGCAGGCTGTCCCGGCAGAGCGCGTGGCAGGTCCTCAAGACCAACGCCGAACGGGCAGGCATCTCCGCCGGCGTGTCACCGCACACGCTGCGTCACAGTTTCGCGACCCACCTGCTGGAGGGCGGAGCGGACGTCCGGGTGGTCCAAGAGCTGCTAGGCCATGCTTCGGTGACCACGACGCAGGTCTACACCCTGGTCACCATGAACACTCTCCGTGAGGTATATGCTACGGCCCATCCTCGGGCGCTGGGTTGACCCGACCGCCTCCGGCGAGTTGCTTTGGCGACAAACGGCTCGCCGAATAGGCTGCGGGCTACCCGTCGAACGAGGAGTTCCGCGCCATGTCGACACCGCAGCCCTCGCCCAGATCGGCTACGGCCCGCTCGGCCGCCGCGAACCTCGACCACCTGACCATCGCGACCGAGGGGGAGCTCGACACCGTGGACTCTGTCGTGGCCGTGGGCGCCGACACCGTGAACGGCAAGCCCAAGCTCGGCCCGACCGGCAGACCGTTCCGTGAGATCCCTGAGCCGCCGCTGCTGGACAAGCACGGACCGGCGACGGTTCTGGCCATGTGCAACCAGAAGGGCGGCGTCGGCAAGACCACGTCGACGATCAACCTCGGCGCGGCGCTGGCCGAGTACGGGCGACGGGTGCTGCTGGTGGACTTCGACCCGCAGGGCGCCCTGTCCGTGGGGCTCGGCGTCCAGCCGCACGAACTGGACCAGACGGTCTACAACGCGATCATGGAGCGGTCGGTGACCGCGCCGGACATCCTGCGGCACACCAGTGTCGAGGGCATGGACCTGCTGCCGAGCAACATCGACCTGTCCGCCGCGGAGGTGCAGCTCGTCGCCGAGGTCGGCCGCGAGCACACGTTGCTGCGGGTCGTGCAACCCCTCATCCGGGACTACGACTATGTTCTGGTCGACTGCCAGCCATCGCTCGGGTTGCTCACGGTGAACGCGCTCACGGCCGCCGACGGCGTGATCATCCCGCTGGAGTGTGAATTCTTCAGCCTGCGTGGCGTGGCTTTGTTGATCGACACGATCGAGAAGGTACGCGAACGCTTGAACCCCAAACTGGATATCACCGGCATCCTGGCCACCATGTTCGATCCGCGGACCCTGCACTCCAGAGAGGTCATGGCGCGGGTCGTGGAGGCCTTCGGCGACACCGTGTTCGACACGGTCATCAACCGCACCGTGCGGTTCCCGGAGACCACTGTGGCCGGTGAGCCCATCACCCGCTGGGCCCCCAAGTCGGCCGGTGCGCACGCCTATCGCGCGCTCGCCCGCGAGGTGATCGCTCGGTGAGCAGGCGAGCCTCCCTCCCCGGGGCTTCGGAACTCTTCCGCCTGACCAGCAGCCCAGCCCTCGATGTCCCCGCGCCCCCGAAACCCGCACCGCAGCGGCCGGAAGCGCAGCGACCGGGACACGGGCACGCTCCGGGCAACCGCGAGCAGCTGGAACGCAGCGCCACCGCGCGCCGCGGCAGCGGACGGCAGAAGCACGACTCGAAGATCACCGTGTACGTCTCCGGCGACGAGCTGGTCGCGATGGAGCAGGCGCGCCTGACGTTGCGGGCCGAGCACGGGCTGGCCATCGACCGCGGACGGCTCGTGCGCGAGGCGGTCGCGGTGCTGCTGGCGGACTTCGACGAGCACGGCGACGAATCGGTCCTGGTACGGCGGCTGCGTGCGGGCGGCCTCGACTCCGAGGAAGCCGCCGGGCCGTGAGCGAGAACGGGGCTCCGGTCGACGGGGCCCAGCCCGTCGCCGAGGACGACGCGACGGCGCCGAGGTTCAAGGTCCGGCTGGACAACTTCGAGGGCCCGTTCGACCTGTTGCTGCAGCTGATTTCGCAGCACCAGCTCGACGTCACCGAGGTGGCGCTGCACCAGGTCACCGACGACTTCATCGCCTACACGCAGGCGCTGGGGCCGGAGTGGGACCTGGACGAGGTCACCGAGTTCCTCGTCATCGCCGCGACGCTGCTCGACCTCAAGGCGGCCCGGCTGCTGCCCGCGGCCGACGTCGAGGACGAGGACGACCTGGCCCTGCTGGAGGCGCGGGACCTGCTGTTCGCACGGGTGCTGCAGTACCGGGCGTACAAGCAGGTCGCGGCGTTGTTCGGCGAGCTGGAGGCCGGGGCGCTGCGCCGGTACCCGCGGTCGGTGTCGCTGGAGGAGCGCTACCTCGGGCTGCTGCCCGAGGTGATGCTCGGGGTCGACCCGGCGAAGTTCGCGGAGATCGCACTGGCGGTGTTCCGGCCCAAGCCGCCGCCGACGGTATCGCTGGACCACATCCACGCGCACCAGGTGTCGGTGCGGGAACATGCCGCGTTGCTGCGGCTGAAGCTGGCCGAGCGCGGCGACGCGACGTTCACCGAGCTGGTCGAGGACTGCGAGCACACGGTCGAGGTCGTGGCCCGCTTCCTGGCGCTGCTGGAGCTCTACCGCGAGTCGAGCGTGCAGTTCGACCAGGACGAGCCGCTGACCATGCTGCGGGTGCGGTGGACCGGCGGGTCCGTCTCGGAGGCGGCGGCCGCCGCCGAACAGGACCGGGCCCGCGTCGAGGAAGAGGAGTACGGGTGAGCCCCGAAGAGGAGCCCGAGGCGGCTGCGCCGGACGAAGTGGTGGAGACGGCTCCCGAGGAGGCGGCGGAAGCGGCGCCGCCCAGCGAGGCCGCCGTGTCCGCGGAGCCGGAGGACCTCCCCGAGCCCGAGCCCGACGAGGAGGACCTGGTCGCGGTGGGGGACGGGCTGCCGGACCTCGCCGAGCACGCCGCGCTGGCCGCGGCGCTCGAAGCGCTGCTGCTCGTCGTCGATTCGCCGGTCAGCGAAGAGGGGCTGGCCACGGCGCTGAACCAGCCCGAGGACCGAGTGACGCAGACGCTCCAGATCATGTCGGCGGAGCTGACCGAGCGGGCCAGTGGCATCGACCTGCGGCGCGTCGGCGAGGGGTGGCGGCTCTACACCCGCGACACCTACGCCCCCTACGTCGAGAAACTTCTGCTCGACGGGCAGCGCTCCAAGCTGACCCGTGCCGCGCTGGAGACCCTCGCCGTCATCGCCTACCGGCAGCCGGTCACGCGGTCGCGGGTCGCGGCGGTGCGCGGGGTGAACGTCGACGGCGTGATCCGCACCCTGCTCGCGCGCGGTCTCATCGAGGAGAACGGCGCCGACCCGGAGACGGGTGGCACCCTGTATGTGACGACCGAACTGTTCCTCGAGCGGCTGGGCCTGTCGTCGCTGACCGACCTGCCCCCGATCGCCCCCCTGTTGCCGGAAGTGGACTCCATCGATGACATCTGACCCCGAAACCGAGGGCGTGCGCCTGCAGAAGGTGCTCGCCAAGGCGGGCGTGGCCTCGCGCCGCGCCGCCGAAGACCTGATCACGCAGGGCCGGGTGAGCGTCGACGGAAGGGTGGTCCGCGAGCTCGGCACGCGGGTCGACCCCGACGAGGCCGTGATCCACGTCGACGGCACGCGCGTGATCCTGCGCGACGACCTGGTGCACCTCGCGCTCAACAAGCCTCGCGGCGTGCACACCACGATGTACGACGACCAGGGCCGTCCCTGCGTCGGCGACTACGTCAACCACCGCAGCGAACGGCTGTTCCACGTCGGCCGCCTGGACGCCGAGACCGAGGGCCTGCTGCTGCTCACGAATGACGGCGATCTCGCGCACCGGCTCATGCACCCCTCCTACCACGTGCCCAAGACCTACCTGGCCGAAGTCGACGGCAAGGTTCCGCGTGGGCTGGGCAAGGAGCTGAAAGCCGGGATCGAGCTGGAGGACGGCCCGGTGCGGGTCGACGAGTTCCGCGTCAAGGACAGCCAGGGCGGCCGCACGCTGCTGGAGATCGTGCTGCACGAAGGCCGCAAGCACATCGTGCGCCGCCTGCTCGCCGAGGTCGGGTTCCCGGTCCGCAAGCTGGTGCGCACCGCGGTCGGCGACGTCCAGCTGGGCAACGGCAAGCCGGGCACGCTGCGGCGGCTCAACCGGGACGAGGTCGGCGGCCTCTACCGGCGGGTCGGCCTGTAGCGGCTGGGCATCTCGTGTGGCGCCGCCCGGCGTCACCGCCCAGCCCCTAGGATCTCGGCGTGGCATCCGCAGAGACGATTCCGGTGAGTGACGCACTGCAGACCCTGCGGCGCGTTTTCGGGTACGACTCCTTCCGCGGTGAGCAGGAAGCGATCGTCGAGCACGTGATCGGCGGCGGCGACGCGGTCGTGCTGATGCCCACCGGCGGCGGGAAGTCGCTGTGCTATCAGGTTCCGTCGCTGGTGCGCGAGGGCACCGGCGTGGTGGTCTCGCCGCTGATCGCGTTGATGCAGGATCAGGTCGACGCGCTGCTCGCGGTCGGCGTGCGCGCGGGGTTCCTGAACTCCACCCAGGATTTCGAGCAGCGGCGCGAGGTCGAGGCCGCGTTCGTCGCCGGTGAGCTGGACCTGCTGTACCTGGCGCCGGAACGGTTGTCGATGGAGTCGACGCGGTCGCTGCTCGACCGGGGCAAGGTCGCGTTGTTCGCGATCGACGAGGCGCACTGCGTTTCCCAGTGGGGTCACGATTTCCGGCCGGATTACCTGGGGCTGTCGGAGCTGCACGAGCGCTGGCCGGACGTGCCGCGCATCGCGCTGACCGCCACCGCGACGAAGGCGACGCACGCGGAGATCGTGTCGCGCCTGAACCTGCGCGAGGCGGGCCAGTTCGTCGCGAGCTTCGACCGGCCCAACATCCAGTACCGCATCGCGCCGAAGGCCGAGCCGAAGAAGCAGCTGCTGGACCTGATCCGCACCGAGCATCCCGGCGACGCCGGCATTGTGTACTGCCTGTCCCGCAACTCGGTGGAGAAGACCGCCGAGTTCCTGGTGGCCAACGGGATCAGCGCGGTGCCCTACCACGCGGGACTCGACACCCGCACCCGCGCGCGCAACCAGTCACGGTTCCTGCGCGAGGAGGGGCTGGTCGTGGTCGCGACCATCGCGTTCGGCATGGGTATCGACAAGCCCGACGTGCGGTTCGTGGCGCACCTGGACCTGCCGAAGTCGGTCGAGGGCTACTACCAGGAAACGGGCCGCGCCGGCCGGGACGGGCTGCCCTCGACAGCGTGGCTGGCCTACGGGCTGCAGGACGTGGTGCAGCAGCGGCGGATGATCCAGACCTCCGAAGGCGACGACGCGCACCGCCGTCGCCTCTCGCAGCACCTGGACGCGATGCTGGCGCTGTGCGAGACGGTCGAGTGCCGCCGGGTGCAGCTGTTGAACTACTTCGGCCAGTCCGGGTCGCCGTGCGGGAACTGCGATACGTGCCTGACGCCGCCGGAGTCGTGGGACGGCACGATCGCCGCGCAGAAGTTGTTGTCGGCGGTGTACCGGTTGCAGCACGAGCGGGGTCAGAAGTTCGGTGCCGGGCAGGTCATCGACATCCTGCTGGGCAAGCAGACGCCGAAGGTGACGCAGAACCGCCACGATCAGCTGACCGTGTTCGGCGTCGGTACGGAGCTGTCGGGGACCGAGTGGCGGGGCGTGGTGCGACAGCTGCTGGCACAGGGTTTGCTCGCCGTCGAGGGCGATTACGGGACGTTGTTGCTGACCGAGGCCAGCGGTGAGGTGCTCGGGCGCAAGCGCGAGGTGCGGATGCGGCGCGAACCCAAGCGGGAGCGTGGTTCCCGTGCCGCCACGGCCGCCGCGAAGCGCAAGCAGGTGACCGAGATGCCGCCCGAGGCGCAGCCGGTGTTCGAGCGGTTGCGGGCCTGGCGGACCGAAGAGGCGAAGAACCAGGGCATGCCGGCCTACATCGTCTTCGCGGACGCGACGTTGAAGCAGATCGCCACGGAGCGACCGTCCACACTGGACCAGCTTGCCGGGGTCAACGGCGTCGGGGAAAGCAAGCTCGCGAAGTACGGTGAGAAGGTCCTGGCCGTGCTGGCGGAGGGAGAATAGTGGAAATCTGGGTCAACCCTCGCTGCTCGAAGTGCCGTTCGGCGCTCTCCGTGCTGGACGAGGCAGGTGTGTCCTACGAAGTCCGCCGCTACCTGGAGGACCCCCCGACGGTTGCCGAACTGGACGCCGTCCTGCGGCGCCTGGGCCTGGACCCGTGGGACATCGCCCGCCTGCAGGAACCCGAGGCCGGCGAGCTGGGCTTGAAGACCTGGCCCCGCGACGAGGCGAGCCGGCACCGCTGGCTGAGCGCACTCGCGGAGACCCCGAAGCTCATCCAGCGCCCCATCATCACCGCAGACGACGGCACGACGGTCGTGGGCCGCACCGAGGACGCGGTCCGCAGCGTGCTGCCGTAGCGGCGCGCCAGCGCCGTGCCTCAGGGCGAGCGCCAGCGAGCCTGCTTGAAACTCGGAGCTGGGTGGTCATCCCGGAGTCAGCCCGTTCGGCGAGGACTACCTCTTGATCTTTGGACCCGGGCTCACGCAGACGAGGTGACCGCTGAGCACGTCGCCGTCCAGTAGTGGGGCTCCGCCTCAAAAATCCGCGCCAATGTCCAACCGAGCGGTTTCCGGGCGAACATCTCATAACAGCGCCCAGCGATATCGATCTGTGAATATGCCGGGCAGCCGGGTCGCTGATCAGGCCGGGCCGGAGACGCGCCGAGGAAATGTTCAGTCCAGTTCATCTGGCCGGCGTTCACCCCCGAGATATTGCATCGTGACCGTAGTCACGCAATAGGACGCCGAGCATCAGCACCTTCCTATTCGCCGACGGCCCGGCTATCAGCCGGAAGTTCCCCGTCGAGGCGTTCGGCCTGACCGAGGAAGCCGCACGGCACGTCAACGTGCTGCACTCGCTGGTCATGGTCTACCTCGACGACGTCGATTCCGTCTTCGAAAAGGCCAAGGCCGCGGACGCGAAGGTCGAATACGAACCGATGGACATGCCGTACGGGCGGCGCGAGTTCGGTGTCCGCGACATCGACGGAAACCTGTGGTGCTTCGCCAAGAAACTTGCCACCGACTAGTAGGTTCCGACCGCCCGCGCCCCTCCTTGCGGATTGTTTTCGGTCGCCGAGCAGGCGCGTCAAAGTGGGAAAGAGTACCTTGCCCCGGCTGGTCGGCGACCGAAACGGGCTTGGGATGAGGGGCGGGGGAGGTCCGGGGCGGTCGCTTTCGGCTTGCGTTGCCGGGCAGCGGTTTCCAGGCGGCGCGTCCTCGACACCGGTCCAGCGGGGGAAAAGCCAGCGACGACACTGTCGCCGGCCGAGGTCACCCAGCGCTGGACGTCGCGGGCTCGTGCCCGTGTCCGCGCCGCCGCTGAAAGCCCCGGGCCAACGGCTCCACGACACGGGCGGCGATCGGGCCGAGGATGGCCATCAGCAGCACGTACGCGGTGGCCAGTGCGGCGAGCTCGTCGACGACCGCACCGGCCGACACCGCCAAGCCCGCGATGACGATGGAGAACTCGCCTCGCGCCACCAGTGCCGCGCCGGCCCGGGCGCGGCCCAGTTTGCCGACGGACTGCCGTCGGGCTGCCCACCAGCCGGTGGCGATCTTCGTCAGCGTGGTCAGCACGGCGAGCAGCACGGCCCAGCCGAGCACCGGCGGGATGGCCGCCGGGTTGGTGTTCAACCCGAACACCACGAAGAACACGGCGGCGAACAGGTCCCGCAACGGCTCCAGCAGGCGCGTGGCGTTGTGCGCGGTCGAACCGGAGATCGCGATGCCGAGCAGGAACGCGCCGACCGCGGCCGACACCTGCATCGCCGAGGCGAGCCCGGCCACCAGCAGCGCGGCGCCGAGCACCTTGAGCAGGAACACCTCACGATCGTCGGAATCGACGATCGCCGACACGTACCGGCCGTAGCGCAGCGCGATCACCAGCACGACGGTGATCACCAGCAGCGAGATGCCCACCGCTTCGAGCCCGCCGAGGAAGCTGACCCCGCCCAGCAGCGCGGTGAGGATCGGCAGGTAGAGGGCCATCGCCAGGTCCTCGAAGACCAGGATCGACAGGATGACCGGCGTCTCCCGGTTACCGAGCCTGCCCAGGTCGCCGAGCACCTTCGCGATGATCCCGGAGGAGGAGATGTAGGTGACGCCGCCCATCACGATCGCGCCGATCATGCCCCACCCCAGCAACAGGGCGACGGCCACGCCGGGCGCGGCGTTGAGCACGATGTCCAGCAGACCGGCCGACCAGGACCGTTTCAGCCCGGTGAACAGTTCGGCGGCCGAGTACTCCAGGCCCAGCAGCAACAGCAGCAGCACGACGCCGATTTCGCTGGCCAGATGGGTGAAGCTGCCGATGTCGCCGAGCGGGATGAGCCCGCCCTGCCCGAAGGCCAGGCCGCCGAGCAGGTAGAGCGGGATGGGGGACAGGCCGATCTTGCCCGCCAGGCGCCCGAGGACGCCCAGACCGAAGAAAACGGCACCGAGTTCGATCAGGGACAGTGCAGTGTGGTCCAAGGGCTCAGCCGTTCTTGAGGATCTTGAGGGCGCCCTCCAGGCCTTCCGACGTGCCGACCGCGACCAGCACGTCACCGGCGGTGAACGTGAAGTCCGGGGTGGGGGACGGGTGCACCTGGCCGGCGCGCATGACCGCGACCACGGACACGCCGGTCCGGGTACGCATCGCGGTGTCGCCGAGGGTGCGGCCGTCGAACGGGGAGTTCGACTTGATGGGCAGTTGCTTGGTGTTGATGCCGGGAACCTCGCGATGCTCCTCGGTGAGCTGCGCGACCAGCTGGGGTGCGCCGAGGAGGTTGGCGAGAGCGCCGGCTTCGTCGGCGGTCAGGGGCAGGGACGCCAGGCACGCGTCGGGATCGTCGGACTTCGACACGATCAGCTCGATCTGGCCGTCCCGGTGGGTGACCACACCGATGCGGCGGCCGTTGCGGGTCGCGAAGTCCTTCCGCACGCCGATGCCCGGAAGGGGCGTTACTTCCACGTTCACGATCGCCACGGTACCGGTGCGCCCGCGCGCGCGAGTGCCAGGCACAATGGAACACCGCAGGTACGACCCGACGAGACGGCGAGGAGAGCACTGGTGGCGGGAGCCCTACGCGGCGTGGTCGCACTGGACGGACCGTCGGGAACCGGGAAGACGACGGTGGCGCGCAAGCTCGCCGGCCTGCTCTCGGCCGGCTACCTCGACACCGGTGCGATGTACCGGGTGGTGACGCTGGCCGTGCTGCGCGCGGGCGCCGACCCGCAGGACGCCGAGGCCGTCGCCGCGCTGGCCCGCGCGGCGGAGTTCACGCTCGGCACCGACCCGTCCGCGCCGAGCGTGCGCCTGGCCGGTGAGGACGTCGCGGCCGAGATCCGCGGCGCCGAGGTCAACCACGCGGTGTCGCCGGTGTCGGCGGTGCCGCAGGTGCGGGAACTGCTGGTCGCCCGGCAGCGCGAGATCATCGCCGCGGTACTGGCCGAGGTCGGCGGCATCGTCGTCGAGGGACGCGACATCGGCACGGTCGTGGTGCCCGGTTCGCCGCTGAAGGTCTACCTGACCGCCGATCCGGCGGTACGGGCCGCGCGCCGCAGCGCGCAGGACACCGCGGCCGGGCGCCAGAGCAGCGAGGCGGAGGCGCTGGCCTCGGTCGGCCGCCGCGACCGCCTCGACTCCACGCGCGCCACCTCGCCGCTCAAGCCCGCCGACGACGCGGTGCACCTGGACACCAGCGAACTGTCCGTCGACCAGGTGCTGACCGCCCTGTCCGAGCTGGCCGGCCAGCGCGGTCTGCTGGGCACGTGCGCGCAGGTCACGCGGTGAGCGCTGCCGGTCTCCCCGACGGCGCGTCGCCCCGCCTGCACGACGCCGGCCGGATCATCGGGAAGTATCTGTTCCGGCCCGCGTTCCGACTGCGGATCCGCGGCGTCGAGCGCGTGCCGAAGAGTGGCCCGGTGCTGGTGGTGGCCAACCACAGCTCGATGGTGGAACCGCAGATCATCTTCGGAATGTTGCCGCGGCGTCCGGTGTTCCTCGTCAAGGAGGAGATGTTCACGGGGGCCGTGGGGTGGTTCCTCCGGCGCATCGGCCAGGTGCCGGTGCGCCGGGGCGAACCCGACCGGGCACCCCTGCTGACCTTGGCGAACGTACTCAAGGGCGGTGGACTGGTCGCGGTGTTCCCGGAGGGGACGCGCGGCGCGGGCGACGTGGACAACGCCGAGCGTGGCGCGGCGTGGCTGGTCCGGGCCTCGGGCGCGGTGGTCGTGCCGGTCGCGGCGCGCGGGACACGGCGCCCCGAGGGCAGCGGCAGGCGGTTCCGGCCCCGGGTCGACATCCTGGTGGGTGAACCGTTCACGCTCGACGTCGGCCGCGGCCGTACCGGGCTGGACACCGCGACCGAACGGCTGCGGGACGCGCTCGCCGGCCTGGTCCGCACCCTCGACGAATGGCGTGCAGCGCAGGGCGAGCCCGTGCGCGTGAAGGAAGCGGAGCTATGACGGAGATTGACGGGACCTGGGCGGACGAGGCGGAGTTCACCGCGCTCGACAACCAGGCCGACGACGGTGCCGGCGAGGAGGAAGCCGAGCTGAGCCAGCCCGTGCTGGCCGTCGTCGGGCGCCCGAACGTGGGCAAATCCACCCTGGTCAACCGGATCCTCGGCCGCCGCGAGGCGGTCGTGCAGGACACCCCGGGCGTGACCAGGGACAGGGTGGCCTACGACGCGCAGTGGGCCGGGCGCCGGTTCACGCTGGTCGACACGGGTGGCTGGGAGCCGAGCGCCACCGGTCTGCAGGCGTCGGTGGCGGCGCAGGCCGAGCTGGCGATGAAGACCGCCGACGCGGTGCTCGTCGTGGTGGACGCCTCGGTGGGCGCGACCGCGACCGACGAGGCCGTGGCGAAGGTGCTGCGCCGGTCGAAGCGGCCGGTGCTGCTGGCGGCGAACAAGGTCGACGACGAGCGGCTGATGTCCGACGTCGCGTCGCTGTGGTCGCTGGGCCTCGGCGAGCCGTACCCGGTGAGCGCCCTGCACGGACGGAGCTCGGGCGACTTGCTCGACGCGATCGTCAACGCGCTGCCGGAGGCCCCGCGCGAGGGTGCGGTCGTGGCAGGGCCGCGCCGGGTGGCGCTGGTCGGCAAGCCGAACGTCGGCAAGTCCAGCCTGCTCAACAAGCTCACCGGCGAGCAGCGGTCGGTGGTGGACTCGGTGGCGGGCACCACGGTGGACCCGGTCGACTCGCTGGTCGAGCTGGACGGCCAGGTGTGGCGGTTCGTCGACACCGCGGGCCTGCGCAAGCGGGTGCATACCGCCAGCGGCGCCGAGTACTACGCGTCGCTGCGCACGAAGGCGGCGATCGACTCCTCCGAGGTCGTCATCGTCCTGCTGGACGCCAGCGAACCGCTGTCCGAACAGGACCTGCGGGTGCTGACGTCGGTGGTGGAGTCGGGCCGGGCGTGTGTGCTGGCGCTGAACAAGTGGGACCTCGTCGATGAGGACCGCCGCTACCAGCTGGAGAAGGAGCTGGACCGCGGCCTGGTGCGCGTGACGTGGGCCGAGCGGGTCAACATCTCGGCGCTCACCGGGCGTGCGGTGCGCAAGCTGGCACCGTCGCTGCGGACCGCACTGTCCTCGTGGGACCAGCGGGTGCCGACGGGGCAGCTCAACTCGTGGCTGTCCGAGCTGATCGCGGCCACCCCACCGCCGGTGCGTGGCGGGAAGCAGCCGAAGGTGTTGTTCGCCACGCAGGCCGGGATCCGGCCGCCGACGCTCGTGCTGTTCACCACCGGCTTCCTGGAGGCGGGGTACCGGCGGTTCATCGAGCGGAAGTTCCGTGAGCGCTTCGGTTTCGAGGGCAGCCCGGTGCGGATCAACGTGCGGGTGCGGGAAAAGAAGCCGAAACCCGGCAAGAAGTCCCAGTGACACCGGGATTGTGACGGCGGCGACACCCGGCCGAGACCGACCGGACACCTGCCGTTCACCTCGGGTAGAGTGATCGTCCCGCGCGGGCGCCTCCCACCTCGAGAGTTCCGGCCCGAACGCTGGCGGAAGGTGAAGTCGATGGGTGCGCCCGTTCTCGATCCGATGCTGCCCGGGGTTCTGGTCCCCGAGCAGGCCCTGTTTCCCGGCGGGGCCGCCGCGCCGGTGCGGACGCTGCTCGACGTGCTGGCCGAAACCGCGGCACGGCACCCCAACGCGCCCGCCCTCGACGACGGCGACCAGGTCCTGAGTTACCGGCGGCTGTCCGAACAGGTGCAGGCGCTGGGACGGCGACTGGCCGCCGAGGGCGTCGGCCGCGGCGACCGCGTCGGCGTCCGGATCTCCTCCGGCACCGTGGACCTCTACGTCGCGATCCTCGGTGTGCTGGCCGCGGGCGCGGCTTACGTGCCGGTCGACGCGGACGACCCGGACGAGCGCGCCGAGCTGGTGTTCGGCGAGGCCGGGGTGTGCGCGGTGCTGATGGACGACGGGCTGACGATGCTCGCCGAACCCGGCCGCCGCACGGGGATCCCCGCCCCGGGCGACGACGCGTGGATCATTTTCACCTCCGGTTCCACCGGCAAGCCGAAAGGCGTGGCGGTTTCGCACGCTTCCGCGGCGGCGTTCGTGGACGCCGAGGCCGGGCTGTTCCTCACCGACGAGCCGATCGGCCCCGGCGATCGCGTGCTGGCGGGGCTGTCGGTCGCCTTCGACGCCTCGTGCGAGGAGATGTGGCTGGCGTGGCGGCACGGCGCGTGCCTGGTGCCCGCGCCGCGCACGCTCGTGCGCACCGGCGTGGACCTGGGGCCGTGGCTGGTCGCGCAGCGCATCACGATCGTGTCCACCGTGCCGACGCTGGCCGCGCTGTGGCCCGCGGAGGCGCTGGAGGACGTGCGGCTGCTCATCTTCGGCGGCGAGGCGTGCCCGCCGGAGCTGGCCGAGCGGGTCGCGGTCGAGGGACGCGAGGTGTGGAACACCTATGGCCCGACCGAGGCCACCGTGGTCGCCTGCGCGGCGCCGCTGACCGGCGAGGGCCCGGTACGGATCGGGCTTCCGTTGCGGGGCTGGGATCTCGCGGTGGTCGACGAGCACGGTGAGCCGGTCGCGATGGGCGGCTCCGGTGAGCTGGTGATCGGGGGCGCCGGCCTGGCCCGCTACCTCGACGCGGCCAAGGACACCGAGAAGTTCGCGCCGCTGCCCGCGCTCGGCTGGGCGCGCGCCTACCGCAGCGGTGACCTGGTGCGGGCCGAGGCGGAGGGCCTGATCTTCCTGGGCCGCGCCGACGAGCAGGTCAAACTGGGCGGACGCCGCATCGAGCTGGGCGAGGTCGACGCCGCGCTGCAGGCGCTGCCGGACGTGGCCGGGGCCGCCGCGGCGATCCGCACCACCAAGGCGGGCAACCAGGTCCTGGTCGGGTACGTGGTGCCGCAAGGTGAACTGGACACCGACGCGGCCTCGGCGCTGCTGCGGGACAAGCTGCCCGCCGCGCTGGTGCCGCTGCTCGCCGTGGTCGACGATCTGCCGACGCGCACCTCGGGCAAGGTCGACCGCGCCGCGCTGCCCTGGCCACTGGCCACTGTGGACAGTGCGGCCCCACTGACGCCCACCGAATCCTGGCTCGCCGAGGGCTGGGCCGAGATCCTCGGGGTCCCGGTGACCGACCCCGGGGCCGACTTCTTCACCCACGGTGGCGGCAGCCTGACCGCCGCGCAGCTGGTGGCCCGCATCCGCACCCGGCACCCGCAGGTGTCGGTCGCCGACCTCTACCGCCACCCGGAGCTGGGCGCGCTCGCCGCGTTGCTGGACGGTCTCGACGGCGAGACCGCGAAGCGGCGGGACGTCCGCCCGGTGCCGCGGCGCGCGGGTGCAATCCAGGCCGTGCTGGGCGTGCCCGCACTCGCGCTGACCGGTCTGCGGTGGCTGACCGCGTTCGCGGCACTGTCCACTGTGCTCTCCCTCGCCGGTGCCGTGTGGGCCCCGTCGGTGCCGTGGTGGTCGCTGGTGGCGGCCTGGCTGGTGCTGTTCAGCCCGCCGGGGCGGATCGCTCTCGCCGCGTCCGGTGTCCGGCTGCTGCGGGGCCGGGTCCGTCCCGGCAGGTACCCGCGCGGCGGGCGGGTCCACTTGCGACTGTGGGCGGCGGAGAAGCTCGCCGAGGCCGCGGGTGCGGCGGGGATCTCCGGTGCGAGCTGGATGACGCTCTATGCCCGCGCGCTCGGCGCGAAGGTGGGCAAGGATGTCGACCTGCACACCCCGCCGCCGGTCACCGGTCTGCTCAAACTGGGCCGCGGGGCGGCGATCGAGCCCGAGGTGGACCTGACCGGGCACTGGGTGGACGGCGACGTCGTGCACGTCGGCAAGATCCGCGTCGGCGCCGGCGCACGGGTCGGCGCGCGCAGCGTGCTGATGCCGGGCGCGCGGATCGGCAAGGGTGCGGAGATCGTGGCCGGGTCGACCGTGGTGGGCGCGGTGCCCGCCGGGCAGCGCTGGGCCGGTTCGCCCGCCCGGCGCGACGGCAAGGGCGCGCTGCGCTGGCCCTCCAGCCGCCCACCGCGTTCGCGCTCGTGGGCCTTCGCCTACGGGGCCGCGTCGTTCGTGCTCGGCCTGTTTCCGCTGCTGGCGGCCGTGCCAGGGCTGCTCGTGCTGGGGTCCGCGGTCGCGGGTGCCACGACGGTCGGCGCCGCGCTGGGTGCCGCGCTGCTCGCGGTGCCGGTGGCGACGCTCGCCGCGTTCGGCACCTACGCGCTGCTGGTGCTCGTGTCGGTGCGGCTGCTGGGGCTGGGCCTGCACGAGGGCTATCACCCGGTGCACAGCCGGATCGCGTGGCAGGTGTGGGCGACCGAGCGGCTGATGGACCTGGCGCGTCAGGTGCTGTTCCCGCTCTACGCGAGCCTGTTCACGCCGGTGTGGCTGCGGTTGCTGGGCGCGCGGGTCGGCCGCGGCGCGGAGATCTCCACGGTGCTCGCGATCCCGCGGATGACGCAGGTCGACGACGGCGCGTTCCTGGCCGACGACACGATGGTCGCCACCTACGAACTGGGCCACGGCTGGCTGCACGTCGCGCCGACCCGCATCGGCAAGCAGGCGTTCCTCGGCAACTCCGGGATGGCGGCGGCCGGGCGCGCGGTGCCCAAACGCGGTCTGGTCGGGGTGCTGTCCTCGGCGCCGCGCAAGGCGAAGAAGGGCTCGTCCTACCTGGGCATGCCGCCGATGCCGCTGCGGCGGGCGGTGGAGACCGCGGACGCGAGCCGCACGTTCGCGCCTCCGGTGCGGCTCAAGGCCGCGCGGACCGCGGTCGAGCTGTGCCGGATCGTGCCGGTGATGTGCGCGGTGGCGCTCGCGGTGCTGGTGCTGGCCGCGCTGGCGGCGGTGTGGTCGGCGGCGGGACTCGTGGTGGCGGCGCTGGCCGCGCCGGTGGTGCTGGTGGCCGCCGGGCTGGTGGCCGGTGCACTGACGACCGCCGTGAAGTGGCTGCTGACCGGGCGGTTCCGGGCGGTGGACCATCCGCTGTGGAGTTCCTTCGTGTGGCGCACCGAGCTGGCCGACACCTTCGTCGAGACGCTCGCCGTGCCGTGGCTGGTGTCGCTGGCCACCGGGACCCCGCTGTTGTCTTGCTGGCTGCGGACGATGGGTGCGAAGATCGGCAAGGGCGTCTGGTTGGAGACTTACTGGCTGCCCGAGACCGACCTGGTGCGGCTGGGTGACGGCGCGACCGTGAACCGCGGCTGCGTCGTGCAGACGCACCTGTTCCACGACCGGATCATGCGCATGAGTGAGGTGACCGTGGCCGAGGGCGCGACCGTCGGGCCGCAGGGCATCGTCCTGCCCGGGGCGAGCATCGGTGCCCGCACCACCGTCGGCCCTGGTTCGCTGGTGACCCGTGGCGACGCCGTCCCGGCCGACAGCCGCTGGCTGGGCAACCCGATCGCGGCGTGGCGGGCGTGAGGCGCGCGGACTACACGCTCGGCCACGGCAGCACTTCCTACCGGGTCACGCACTACGACCTCGACCTGGACTACAAACTCGGCCCCAACCGGTTGACGGCCCGCGCGCGGCTGGACGCGGTCGCGGACGAGGAGCTGGGCCGGATCCCGCTCGACCTGGCCGGGTTCACGGTCAAGGGCGTGCGGGTGGACGGCCGGGCGGCGAAGTTCACGCACCGCGGCGAGCACCTGGTCGTGCGGCCGGTCCGTCCGGTGCGCGGGGCGTTCTCGGTGGAGGTGCGGTACTCGGGCAACCCGCGGCCGGTCGCGAGCCGGTGGGGCGAGATCGGCTGGGACGAGCTGACCGACGGCGCGCTGGTGGCGAGCCAGCCGACCGGCGCGCCGTCCTGGTTCCCGTGCAACGACCGTCCCGGCGACAAGGCCACCTACCGGATCTCGCTGACCACGGCGTCGGCCTACACGGTGCTGGTGACCGGCGATCTGGTCGCGCGGCGCGCCGGCGGCAGCGCGACGACGTGGGTGTTCGAGCGGCGTGAGCCGACGGCGTCGTACCTGATGAGTGTCCAGATCGGACGGTACGACGAGCTGGAACTCGCGCGTGGGCAACGGATCGCGGTACCCCGGCGGCTGCGGGACGCGGCGGCGCACGATTTCGGCCGTCAGCCGCGGATGATGGCGGCGCTGGGGGAGTGGTTCGGGCCGTACCCGTTCGGCGAGTACGTCGTGGTGGTCACCGACGACGCCTTGGACGACCCGATCGAGGCGCAGGGCATGGCCATTTTCGGCGCCAACCACGTCGACGGACGGCGCACCTTCGAGCGGCTCGTGGTGCACGAACTGGCGCACCAGTGGTTCGGCAACAGTCTCACGGTGGCGGACTGGCGGCACATCTGGCTCAACGAGGGCTTCGCGACCTACGCCGAGTGGCTGTGGTCGGAAATTTCCGGCGGCGCCCCGGCGGACGAGCACGCCCGCGTCTGGCGCTCCCGGGTGGGCACCGACGTGACGCTCGGCGACCCCAGCGTGGCGCACCTGTTCGACGAGCAGGTCTACAAACGCGGCGCGCTGACGCTGCACGCCCTGCGCGGCCGCGTCGGGGACGCGGTGTTCTTCCCGATGCTGCGGTCGTGGGCTCATCAGCACGCGCACGGCACGGTGACCACCGAGGACTTCATCGCGCACGCCGAACGCGCGGCGGGCGTCTCGCTCCGCGACGCCTTCGCCACCTGGCTCGGCTGACGCTTCCCCCCATGCCCCGTCGGGGATCCCGGTGCCGACTTGAGGATCGCGGCCCTTTTGTTACCGGAACGTGTCGGCACGGGCTTCCCTCACCTGTGTGATGGGACGTATGTTGTCGGCCACAACTTTCAAATGTTGTGGCTCACAACATTCCTGCCAAGGGGACGCAATGAAGCGGAGAAAGACCCTCGCGCTGGCCGCCGCGGGCACCGGGCTCGTCCTGGCGCTGACCGCGTGCGGTGCGAACAGTGCCAACAACGAGAGCGGTGGGGGCGGCGGGTCCGACAACGGCGGCCCGAAGGTCGGCGTGATCCTGCCGGAGACCGCGACCTCCGCCCGCTGGGCCGGGTTCGACCAGCCCATGCTCCAGGACGCGCTCACCAGCGCCGGGCTCAGCCCGATCATCGAGAACGCCCAGGGCGACAACCAGCGGTTCACGCAGCAGGCCGACAGCATGCTCAGCCAGGGCGTCAAGGTGCTGATCATCGCCGCGCCCAGCGGTGACGTCGGCGCCACCGTCGAGCAGAAGGCCAAGCAGCAGGGCGTGCCGGTCATCAACTACGACCGGCTCAACCTCGGCGGCAGCGCCGACTACTACGTCAGCTTCGACAACGTGCAGGTCGGCCGCCTGCAGGGCCAGGCCATGGCCGACGCGTTGAAGGACAAGCCGGGCGCCCAGGTCATCGAGATCGAGGGCTCGCCGACGGACAACAACGCGACCCTGTTCTACCAGGGCCAGCAGGAGATCGTCGGCCCCCTTTACAACTCGGGCGCGTTGAAGAAGGTCGCCAGCCAGCGCATCGACAAGTGGGACAACGCGGTCGGCGGCTCGACCTTCGAGCAGTTCCTGTCCGCCAACGGCGGCAAGGTCGACGGCGTCCTCGCGGCCAACGACGGCATGGCGGGCGCCGTGATCACCGTCCTGCAGAAGAACGGCCTCGCCGGCAGCGTCCCGGTCACCGGCCAGGACGCCAGCGCCGCCGGCCTCAAGTCGATCCTCCAGGGCCAGCAGTACTCGACGGTGTTCAAGCCGATCAAGGAAGAGGCCGAGGCCACCGCGCAGCTGGCCGCCGCGCTCGTCAAGGGCGACACCGCGGCCGCCGACGCGATCGCCAAGCAGACCTCCACCGACCCGACCGGCAACCGCCAGGTGAAGTCGGTGCTGCTCGAACCGCAGTCCATCACCAAGGACAACGTCAAGGTCCCGGTCGAGCAGGGCTACGTCAAGGCCAGTGAGATCTGCGGTGGCGACACCGCCGCCGTCTGCCAGCAGCTGGGCATCTCCTGACGACACGGATCGCCGTGGGGGCGTGCGGACCGGCGATCCCGGTCCGCACGCCCCCGGCGGCGTGTCGCTCCACCGATAGCGGAGGTTCTTCCATGAACGAGCCCGTCCTCGCGCTGCGAGGCGTCAACAAGAGCTTCGGGCCGGTGCACGTCCTGCACGACGTGGACTTCGAGGTGCGCGCGGGGGAGGTGACCGCGCTCGTCGGCGACAACGGCGCCGGGAAGTCGACGCTGGTCAAGTGCATCGCGGGCATCCACCCGTACGACAGCGGCGAAGTCCTCTTCGAGGGCAACCCGGTGCACATCCACAACCCGCGCGACGCGGCCGCGCTCGGCATCGAGGTCGTCTACCAGGACCTCGCCCTGTGCGACAACCTCGACATCGTCCAGAACATGTTCCTCGGCCGTGAGCGCAGCAAAACCGGCCTGCTGGACGAGGCGTCGATGGAGATGGCCGCGCGCAAGACGCTGGCGTCCCTGTCGGTGCGCACGGTCAAATCGGTCCGCACGCCGGTGGCGTCCCTGTCCGGCGGGCAGCGGCAGACCGTGGCCATCGCCAAGGCCGTGCTGTGGAACAGCAAGGTCGTGCTGCTGGACGAGCCGACCGCCGCACTCGGCGTGGCGCAGACCCGCCAGGTCCTCGACCTGGTGCGGCGCCTGGCCGAACAGGGCCTCGGCGTCGTCCTGATCAGCCACAACATGAACGATGTGTTCGAGGTGGCCGACCGGATCGCGACCCTCTACCTCGGACGGCTGGCCGCCGACGTCGCCACCAAGGACGTCACCAACAGCCAGGTCGTCGAACTGATCACCGCGGGCCGGTCCGGTGACCTCGGCCTGGCCCGCCCCGAGACCGCGGCCGTGTGAGCGGAGAAGTGACGATGACTGAAACCCCCACGAAGCCCGACTCGGGCCAGCCCCCGGCCGCGATCTCCGACTTCGGGATCGACACCACGTCGCGGTCCACCCGCGAGGCGATCGGCGACTACTTCGGACGCCTCAAGGGCGGCGAACTCGGCGCGCTGCCCGCCCTGCTCGGCCTGCTGGTGCTGGTGCTGGTGTTCGCCGGGCTGTCCGACATCTTCCTGTCCCTGAACAACATCGCGAACCTGTTCGCGCAGGGCGCCGGCCAGACCATCATCGCGATGGGCATCGTGCCGGTGCTGCTGCTCGGCGAGATCGATCTGTCCGCCGGTACCGCCTCCGGGCTCGCGGCGTCGGTGATGGCGCTGCACTTCACCAACGACGGCAACCTGCTCGGCAACTTCGGGTCCACCGTGTTCTACGGGTTCATCGTCGGCTCGATCGTCGCGGCCGCGCTGTGCGTGTGGCTGCGGGTCTGGATCGGCGCGGTGCTCTCACTCGTGGTGCCGGTGTTCATGCTGCTCGGCTTCGCCGCGAACCCGTGGATCGAAATCGTGCTGGCGATCTGCGTCGGCGTCGTCATCGGCGCGCTGACCGGCACGATCGTGTCCAAGATCGGGATTCCGTCGTTCGTGGTGACGCTGGCGCTGTTCATCGGCTGGTACGGCCTGCTGCTGCAGCTGGTCGGCGAGGGCGGCACGATCTCCATCCGGCAGAGCGAGGTGCTCTACGAGGTCGCCAACGGCAACCTGTCGATCCTCGGCGGCTGGATCCTGTTCGTGCTCGCCGCGGGCGGGTACGCCGCGGTCGTCCTGACCCGCCACTTCGGACGGTTGCGGCGCGGGCTGGTCGCCTCGCCGACGACGATCGTGGTCCTCAAGGCCGGTGCGGTGCTGGTGCTCGGCGCGGTGGCGACCTACCTGCTCAACACCAACCGGTCGCCCAACCCGGACGTGACCACGATCGCCGGTGTGCCCTACGTCGTCCCGATCGTGCTGGTGCTGCTGGTGGTCGGCACGTTCGTACTGGACCGCACCCGCTACGGACGGCACATCTACGCCGTCGGCGGCAACAAGGAGGCCGCGCGGCGCGCCGGTATCAAGGTCGACAAGATCCGGATGAGCGTGTTCGTGATCTGCTCGGCGGTGGCCGCGATCGGTGGCATCGTCTACAGCTCCAAGGTCGGCGCGGTGGACGGCAACTCCGGTGGCGGCAACACGCTGCTGTTCGCCGTCGGCGCGGCGGTGATCGGTGGCACGTCGCTGTTCGGTGGCCGCGGGCGGCTGCGGGACGCGGTGATCGGTGGTCTCGTGCTGGCGACCGTCCAGAACGGCCTCGGCCTGCTCGGATTCCAGGCGGCTACGGTTAACATCATCACCTGCCTGGTCCTCCTGGTGGCGGCCGCCGTCGACGCGCTTTCCCGCAAGCGTGCCGCGGTGGCGCGCTGAGGCGCGGGTGAGGACAGCCGACCACCGGCCAGCAGGGAAGCGCAGGTGACGACCACATCCACCGCGGGCACGCGCCCGGACGACGTGCGCCGGCACAACAGGGCCGCCCTGTTGCGCCGGCTGCACGTCCACGGACCGTCCACACGGGCCACGCTGGCCACCGACCTCGGGCTCAACCGCAGCACGATCAAGGCGCTGGTGGACGGTCTGGCCGAGGACGGGCTCGTCGAGGAGCGGGTGCCCGCGCAGCGCAGCGGGGCGGGCCGCCCGTCGCTGCTGGTGCTGCCGCAGCCGCAGGCCGCGGTGGTGCTCGCGATCGACATCCGGGTGGAACGGGCCGGGATGGCCCTGGTCGGCATCGGCGGGGAGATCCTCGGGCGGGGCGGGTGGAACATCCGCTCCACCACCAACGACCCGCGGGAGGTGTTCACCAAGATCGTCGACACGGCCGGGCCGCTGATCGACGAGCTGGGCGTGCAGCCGGTGGCGGCGGGTGTGTCGGTGCCCGGTGTGGTGCGGCACGCCGACGGGTTCGTGCACGAGGCACCGAACCTGCACTGGACCGACATCCCGCTCGGCGCGTGGCTGTCCCGCGCGTTGCAGCTGCCGGTGCACATGGGCAACGACGCCGAGCTGGGCGCGGTCGCCGAACACCTGCGGGGCACCGCGCGCGGGTACGACGACCTCGTCTACATCAGCGCCGAGGTCGGTGTCGGCGGTGGCGTGATCTCCAACGGCGTGTCGTTGCGCGGCGCGGGCGGCCACCACGTGGGCGAGGTCGGGCACATGGTCGTGCGCCCGCAGGGGCGGCAGTGCTATTGCGGGGCGCACGGCTGTTGGGAGACCGAGGTGGGGGAGCGGGCGCTGTCCCGCGCGCTGGGCCTGGACGAGGACAGCCCGGTCGGCGCCATCGTGCACGAACTGCGCCTGCTCGCGGCCGACGGCGAGATCCCGGACAAGCTCACCGAGTTCGGCGACTGGCTCGCGCTCGGGCTGACCAACGTGGTCAACCTGCTGTGCCCGCAGCTCGTCGTGCTGGGCGACCTGTTCACCGCCCTGCCGCCGGCGGTGGTCGAGCACCTGGAGGCGGTGGTGCGCGAGCGGAGCCTGATGAGCCGCGCCCTGACCGGCACCCGCGTGGCGACCTCGGCACTCGGCACGGACGCGAAACTGCTGGGCGCCGCGGAACTCGCCTTCGAAACGGTGCTCGCCGACTGGTGAGCCGCGGTCGTCGGTCGGCAACGGCAGCTGCTCCGCCCCGCACGGGCCCGCCGCCCGGCAACGGAAGCCGACAGCGACCGGCCCAGACCTCCCCCGCCCCTCATCCCCAGCCCGCTTCGGTCGCCGATCAGACGGGTCAAGGTACTCTTTCCCGCCTTGACGCGTCTGCTCGGCGACTGGAACCCTCCGCAAGGAGGGGCGGGGGCGGTCTGTAGTGACCGACTACTCGACGGCGACGTGCCCAGCGGTCACCTCGCCTGCCGGAAGCCCGGTTCAAAGATCAAGGGATAGTCCTCGCCGGACGGGCTGGCTCCGGGATGACGGGGAGGGCGCTCGGCTCACCTTGGCAGGGTGGTCGCTGTGTGGTCATCCCGTCGCCTTCCGGTTTGTGCCTATCACCTTGAGCCAGGGCCGCAAGGTTGCGTACTCGGCCGCCGGACAGAGCCAGGGTTGCGGCCCTGGCTCAAGGTGATCGTCCGGTGTCAGGCGACGGGATGACCACCCAGCTTCTGTTGTTCAGGGCACGGCGCTGGCGCGCGCTGATGTCAGGCGAACACGCCCGCTCCGGGGATGGCCTCCAGCAACTGCTGCGTGTAGGTCTCCTCGGGCGCTTCGAGCACCTTCGTGACCGGGCCCTGTTCCACGACCCGTCCGGCGCGCATCACCACCACGTCGTGTGCGATGGCCTTCACCACGGCCAGATCGTGCGAGATGAACAGGTAGCTCAGGCCCAGCTCGTCCTGCAGGCCGCGCAGCAGGGTCAGGATCTGGTCCTGCACCAGGACATCCAGCGCCGACACCGCCTCGTCGCACACCACCAGCCGCGGGCCGAGTGCCAGTGCGCGGGCGATCGCGACCCGCTGGCGCTGTCCGCCGGACAGCTCGTTCGGGTAGCGGTGCGCGGCCGAGGCGGGCAGGGCGACCTGGTCCAGCAGTTCGAGGGCCTTCGAGCGGCGGCTGGTCTTGTCGCCGACGCGGAAGATCCGCAACGGCTCGGTGATCAGGCGCTCCACCGTGAACAGCGGGTCGAGCGAGGCGTAGGGGTCCTGGAACACCGGCTGCATCGCCCGGCGCGCCGCCTTGAGCCGGGCGCCGCGCAGGCCCAGCACGTCCTCGCCGTCGAGGCGGATCGTGCCGCCGGACACCGGGACCAGCCCGAGCACCATGCGTGCCGTGGTCGTCTTGCCGGACCCGGACTCGCCGACGATCGCGGTGGTGCGGCCCCGCTCCACGGTGAACGACACGTCGTCCACCGCCTTGAACACGCCACCGCCGCCGCGGATGCGGAACTCCTTCGAGACCCCGGAAACCTCCAGCACCGGCGGCGCCGGTTCGGCCGTGGGCAGCGGTTCCTTGAGCGACGGCGCGGCCGCGATCAGCCGCCGCGTGTACTCGTGTTCCGGCGCCGTCAGCACCTGGTGCGCGGGCCCGGACTCGACGACCCGGCCCTGCGACATCACCACCACACGGTCCGCCCGGTCGGCGGCCAGCCCGAGGTCGTGGGTCACCAGCAGCATCGCCGTGCCCAGCTCGCGCGTCAGCCCGTCCAGGTGGTCGAGGATCTGCCGCTGCACGGTGACGTCCAACGCGGACGTCGGCTCGTCGGCGATCAGCAGGTCCGGGCGGCAGGCCAGGCCGATCGCGATCAGCACCCGCTGCCGCATGCCGCCGGAGAACTCGTGCGGGTACTGCCGCGCGCGCCGCGCCGGGTCGGGCAGCCCGGCTTCGCCGAGGATCTCCACCGCTCGCGCCATCGCCTCCCGGCGGTTCGCCAGCCCGTGCGTCACCAGCGTTTCCGCGACCTGGCGCCCGACCCGCGCCACCGGGTTCAGGTTCGTCATCGGATCCTGCGGCACCAGGCCGATCTCGCGGCCGCGCAGCCGTCGCATCCGTTTTTCCCCGGCGTGGGTGACGTCCTCGCCGCGCACCACGATCCGCCCGCCGGTGATCCGCCCGGCGCCGGGCAGCAGGCCGAGCACGGCGTGCGCGGTCGTGGACTTGCCCGATCCCGACTCGCCGACCACGGCGACCCGCTCACCGGGCATGATCGTCAGGTCCGCCCCGTGGACCACCTCGGTGTCGCCGAAGGACACTCGCAGGTCCTCGACCCGCAGCAACGGTTCCGTCATCGAGAACTCCTCGGGTCGAGTGCGTCGCGCAGCGCGTCGCCGAACAGGTTGAACCCCAGGCAGATCAGGGCCAGCGCGATGCCGGGGAACACTCCCGGCCATACGGTGCGGAACAGGTACTGCTGCGCGTCGGAGAGCATGATGCCCAGGCTCGGCTCGGGTGGCTGGATGCCCAGGCCGAGGAACGACAGGATCGCCTCGCCGAGCACCGCCGCCGGCATGATCACCGTGGCCTGCACGATGATCGCCGACGCCGCGTTGGGCAGCACGTGCTGACCGAGGATCCGCCACGGCCCGGCGTGCATGGTGTGCGCGGCGAGCACGAAGTCGCTGTCCTTCATCCGCAGCGTCTCAGCCCGGACCACGCGGATCATCGCCGGGATGTTGGTGATGCCCAGCGCGATCGCCGCGTTGCCGAGCCCGCCGCCGTTGATCGCGGCCAGCCCGACCGCGAGCAGCAGGAACGGGAACGCGAGCATCAGGTCGGTCAGCCGGGACACGATCGCGTCCAGCCACCGCCAGTACCCGGACAGCAGTCCCAGCGGGACACCGACGACGACCGCCAGCAGCACTGACAGCAACCCGACCTCCAGCGAGGTGCGGGTGCCGTACAGCACGCGGGAGAGCACGTCGCGGCCCAGGTCGTCGGTGCCGAGTGCGAACCCGACGGTGGCGGGCTGCTGGAACGGCGTCGTGAAGTGCACTTCGGACGGTGCGTAGGGCGCCAGCCACGGCGCGAAGATCCCGGCGACGAGCACGATCAGCAGCAGCACGCCGCCGGTCACGCCCATCGGGTTGTGCAGCAGGTTCTTCCACACCCGCCCGCGGACCCGGCCCGGCGCGACCGGGGCTTCGGTGATCGCGGTCATGCGGCCCTCCCGGAGACGCGGACCCGCGGGTCGATGACCGTGTAGAGGACGTCGACCAGCAGGTTGATGACGATGTAGGCGAAGGTGATCACCAGCACGACGGCCTGGATCACCGGGTAGTCGCGGCTGAACACCGAGTCCAGCGTGAGCTTGCCGATGCCCGGCAGGCTGAAGATCCGCTCGGTGACCACGGCGCCGGCGATCAGCCCGCCGAGCTGCAGCCCGACGATCGTGGTGACCACGATCAGGCTGTTGCGCAGTCCGTAGCGGAAGATCACCGATCCGCGCCCGAGACCCTTCGCGCGGGCGGTGCGCACGAAGTCGGCGGTCAGCGTGCCGACCATCGACGCGCGGGTCTGCCGCTGCACCACGGCCGCGTGGGACAGACCGAGGATCACCGCGGGCAATGTCAGGTAGTACAGGCCGCGCAGCGGATCCTTCAGCGGGGACACATACCCCGAGGCCGGGAACCATCCCAGTTGGACGGACAGGTAGACCACGGCGAGGATGCCGAGCCAGAACGTCGGCACCGACAGGGCGAACAGCGAGAACCCGTTGGCCGTCCACTCCGGCCACCGCCCGCGGAACACCGCCGCGACCACGCCGAGCAGCAGCCCGGCCAGCACCGCGATCAGCATCGCGTACACCGCGAGCTGCACGGTGACCGGCAGGGTCGTGCCGATCATCTCCGACACCGGGGTGCCGGTGCGGGTCGAGCGGCCGAAGTCGCCGGTGAGCGCGTGGCCGAGGAACTTGAGGTACTGCAGCGGCAGCGGATCGTCCAGGCCCAGCTGGGCGCGCACCGCGGCCAGCGTCTCCGGATCGGCCTCCTCGCCCGCCATCGCCAGCGCCGGATCGCCGGGCAGCGTGCGCACCCCGGCGAACACCACGATCGAGGCGAGCACCAGCGTCACCGCGGACTGCCACAGCCGGTGGAACAGGTAGCGCAGCATGGTTTCAGTCCTCCTGGTCCGCGCGGAACGCGGCCCTGCCGAGCCGGACCACGCCGTCGGAGTAGACCTCCACACCGGCGATCCGTGCCGAATGGACGGTCAGATTGCGCAGCCGGTAGGTGTAGACGATCGGGTTCTCCCGCTGGATCACCCGGGTGGCCTGCCCGTAGAGGTCCGCCCGCTCGGCGGTGCCGGTGGTCCGGGCGGCACGGTCCAGCAGCCCGTCCAGTTCGGCGGAGGTGAATCCGCCGTAGTTGCCGCCGGAGCCGGTGGACAGGAACCGGGCGGTGTTGCCGTCCGGGTCGATGCGGCCGGACCAGCCCAGCTGCAGCAGCTCGAAGTCGCCGCGTTTCTGCACGTCGAGCAGCGTCGAGTACTCCACCGGCACGATCTTGAGGTCGAACCCGCCCTCGGCGACGCTGGCCTGCAGGGCCTGGGCGTAGCGCAGGTAGTCCTGGCTGTTGGAGACCTGCAGGGTCACGGTGTACGGCGTGGGTACCCCGGCTTCGGCGAGCAGCCGCCGCGAGCGTGCCGGATCGTAGGCCGGGCAGGCGTCACTCGCCGGTGTGGCGTACGGGGTCTGCGGTGCGATGGGGGAGCAGGCCACGTCGAACCAGTTGTTGAAGACGGTGTCGACCAGCGTCTGACGGTCCACACTGGACGCGAACGCCTCCCGCACTCGTGGGTCGCGGGCGATCGGGGTGTCGATCGGTTTCGCCGGGGTTCCGGCGCCGTCGACGTTGCCGGTGTTGATCGTGACGCCCTGGTATCCCAGCGACGGCGACTGCAGCACCTTCAGGTCCGGGTCCTTCGCCAGCGCGTCGACGTCCTGCGGCGAGATGGTGTCGGCCACTTCGATGTCGCCGGAGCGCAGGTTGGCCGCGCGGATGTTGGCGTCCGGCATGATCCGGTACAGGATGCGGTCGAGGTGGACCTGCGCCGCGTCGTAGTACAGCGGATCGCGTTCGACCTCGATCGAGGTCTGCGGTACGCGCTTGACGAACTTGAACGGCCCCACGCACACCGGGTGGTCGCCGAAGTTCGTGCCCTGCTCGGCCACTGCCGTCGGGGACAGGATCATCCCGGCGCGGTCGGCGAGCGCGGCGGTGATCGGCGCGAACGGCTGCTCGAAGGTCAGCACGACGTGCTCGGCGTCCGGCGCCTCGACGCTGTCCACCGGGCCCATTTCGCTGGTGCGCTGGGAACCCTTGAGCGTGAGGTGGCGTTGCAGGCTGGTGCGGACGGCCGCGGCGTCGAACGGAGTGCCGTCGGCGAAGGTGATCCCGGTGCGCACGGGAATGGTCACCACGCGGCCGTCCGGCGAGGTGGTCGGCAGTGCGGTGGCCAGCTGTGGCACGACCTGCCCGTGCGCGTCGAGATCGTAGAGCTTCTCGCAGATCGAGCTCATCACGTAGCGGGTGTAGAGCGAGCTGGACGTGGTCGGGTCGAGCCGGTCCGGCTCGGACGACAGCCCCATCACCAGCTCGCCCCCGGCCTGGACGGCCTGGGCGCCGACCGGCGTCCCGTAGTCGTCGGTGTGCTCGGCGGTACTCGCCACGTGCTGCACCGGCACGCACGCGGACAACGCCACGGTGACCGCCGCGACGGAGGCGAGAACGCGCCACCGTGAATTGTTGTGGGCCATGGGGAAACTCCAGCGCGTCGAATGTGTGCGCAGCTTACGGTAGTTTCCCGGAGTTTGTCATCGATTTCCGCGGGGTTAATTCGGGTAACGATCGCCGGCGGATGCGCGGGCAGGAGAAAACAGCGGACCGGGGGATGGTCGGACCGCTGTCGCTCCTTTTTCGGAAATGCCGCGGACTAGCGTCCGGCGGCGTAGCCCTGCATGCCGCGGGGGTTCGAACCTGCTGACAGGACACCGGTTTCCGGGTCGCGGGCGACGGCGCAGAGCCGCCCCTCGGACCACGGTCCGCCGACTTCCACGTCGTGTCCGCGGCGGCGCAGTCCGGCAATGGTGGAATCGCCGATGCGGGATTCGACGGTGACACTTCCCGGTTTCATCGCCCGCGGGTAGAACGAACTCGGGAAACTGTCCGTATGCCAGTTCGGGGCGTCGATCGCGCCCTGCAGGTCGAGGCTGCCGCGCACCTTTTCCCGCAACGCGACGGCGAGGAAGAAGTGCACGCTCCACTGGTCCTGCTGGTCTCCGCCGGGCGTGCCGAACGCGAGCACCGGCACACCGTCGCGCAGCGCCATCGACGGGGAGAGGGTAGTGCGCGGGCGGCGGCCCGGCACCAGCGAGTTGGGCAGGCCCTCGTCGAGCCAGCACATCTGCAGCCGGGTGCCCAGCGGGAAACCCAGCGACGGGATGACCGGATTGGACTGCAGCCAGCCGCCGCTCGGGGTGGCCGCGATCATGTTGCCCCAGCGGTCGGCGATGTCGAGGTGGCAGGTGTCGCCACGGGTCGTGCCGTCCTTGGCCACGGTCGGCTCCCCGGCTCCGGCCGCGGGCGGGGGCGGCACGGCGCCGCCGATGGCGAGCCGCGCCTGCTTGCTCAGCCGGGGCTGCCGCCCGTCCGGCGAGCCCGGCCGCACTTCGTGCGAGGCCCGCTCACCGATCAGGGCGCGGCGGGAATCGTTGTACTCGCGGGAAAGCAGCGACTCCAGCGGCACGTCGGCGCTGTCGCCGTAGAAGGCTTCGCGGTCGGCCATCGCGAGTTTGGTGCCCTCGATGAGCGTGTGCACGTACTCCGGCGTGCCGTACTCCAGCTCGCCGGGGAGCAGGGCGAGCTGCTGCAGGAACGCCGGGCCCTGGCTCCACATCCCGCACTTGGCGACGGTCCAGCCGTTCCAGTCGTAGGTGACCGGATCTTCGTAGCCCGCTTCGAAGGCGGCGAGGTCGTCGGCGGTCAGCGTGCCGGAGTGCCGTTCGCCGGAGGTGTCCATGGCCGGATGCGCGGCGGCTTCGGCGATCGCCTCGGCGATGAAGCCCTCGCGCCAGATTCGCCGGGCGGCGTCGATCTGCTTCTCCCGGCCGGGACCGGCGGCCTCGGCTTCGATGATCAGGCGCCGCCAGGTCGAGCCGAGCGCGGGATTGCGCAGCAGTTCGCCGGGCGCGGGCGGACGGCCGCCGGGCAGGTAGACCTCCGCGGAGGTGGTCCACTCCCGCTCGAACAGCTCCCGCACGCTCGCGATCGTCGACCCGATGCGCTCGACCGCGGGGTGGCCGTTCTCGGCATAGGAGATCGCGTACTTGAGCACCTCGGCCAGCGTCTTGCTGCCGTGGTCGCGCAGCAGGAGCATCCACGCGTCGAAGGCGCCGGGCACGGCGGCGGCCAGCGGGCCGGTGCCGGGCACCAGGTCCAGGCCGAGCGAGGTGTAGTGCGCCACCGTCGCCCCCGCGGGTGCCGGTCCCTGCCCGCACAGCACGCGCGGCGCCTGGCCCGCGGGCGCGAGGATGATCGGCACCTCGCCGGCCGGGCCGTTGAGGTGCGGCTCGACGACGTGCAGCACGAACCCGGCGGCCACGGCCGCGTCGAAGGCGTTGCCGTCGTCCTCCAGCACCGCCATCGCCGTCGCCGAGGCGAGCCAGTGGGTGGACGACACCATGCCGTGGGTGCCCTGCAGCGTGGGACGGGTGGTGAACACGGGTCGAGTAGACACCCTCCGACCGGGTGACGTCCAAGACATGTGTGACACCATTCGGATAGCCGTTCGCTATGGATGGGAGCGCGATGGAACGCCGCCAGCTGGAGTATTTCGTCGCGATCGTCGAACAGGGCGGCTTCACCTCGGCAGCCAGGGCGCTGCACGTCGCGCAGCCGTCGCTGTCCCGCGCGATCGGCAAGCTGGAACACGAGCTGGGGGTCACGCTGTTCCACCGGGTCGGGCGGAATGCCGTGCTCAGCACGGCGGGGGAGGCGCTGGCCGACCGGGCACGCCTGGTGCTGCGTGACCTCGACGCGCTCCGGGCCGCGGCGGGCGCGATCGGTGACGGCGCGGCCGGGCGGGTGGACGTGGCCGCGACCTCGTCGTCCGGGCTGGAGCCGGTCACCAGCATCGTCGCCGAGCTGGCGCGGCGGCATCCGGGCGTCACGGTCAGCACGTCGTCCGCGCTGTCCGCGATCGAGGTGGTCGCGATGGTGCTGCAGGGCCGGTGCGAGGTCGGGGTGTGCGGCAGCGCGGAGCGCCCGTCCGGGCGGGGCCTGGTGACGCACCACCTGCGGGACGAGGAGTTCCTGCTGGTCGCCTCCCCCGGCACGCTGGACGTGCGCGGCGACGTGGTCGCCCCGGAGTTCCTGCGCGG
Organism: Amycolatopsis endophytica; assembly: GCF_013410405.1. Lineage (NCBI taxonomy): Bacteria > Bacillati > Actinomycetota > Actinomycetes > Pseudonocardiales > Pseudonocardiaceae > Amycolatopsis > Amycolatopsis endophytica. Next base: position 864,132 of record NZ_JACCFK010000002.1, on the reverse strand, counting down.
TATGCGGTTCGTGGTCACCAAGCCGGCGACGGCGGTGCGGGCGCTGTTCGATCGGCTGGCCGCGACCGTCGGGGAGATGACGATCGCGGCCGAGGTCGGCGACCGGAGCGTGGTGCTGCCGATGGTGCTCCGGGGCATCGGGGCCGGACTGATGCCCGACGGCTGGTCGGACCTGGCCCGGCGGGCGGGCGCGGACGTCTACCGGTTCGACCCGGCCGAGCGGCTGCCGCAGTGGCTGGTGCACCGGCAGGGCCCGGTCACGGCGGCGACGCGGGCGTTCATCGACACGACGCTCGCCGCGCGCGACTCAGCGTGACACGGGCCGGTTGACCATCACCGCGGCCGGCACCAGGGCCAGCGCGCCGGCGATCTGCGCCGCGGCGAACCACAGCGGCAGGGCGCCCGGGATGCCGTCGATGACGACGATCGCGACCGGCACCACGACCGAGATGATGCGCACCCGCACGAGCGCGGATCGCGAGCCCCGCCCGGCGAGGCCCGCCAGCCACCAGGTCACCGCGGCGCTGGCGACCATCCCGCACGCCCGGCCCCACATGAACCCGCTCACCTCCTGTCCCGCCACCGCGAGCGCGACGACCACGACGAGCACCGCGACCCCGAACGCGCCGTAGACCGCGAGCGATTTCCTGACCGTGCCGAACTTGTCCATGTTCATCTCCGTCCCTTGTGGAATCCTGCGTCCTCGACGCTAGGCACCACGGGGACGGCGGAGTACCGGTCCGGACCCACGGCGGGGTGGGGCCAGACCCACTCCTATCCCAGGTCGCGGCGCAGCAGGTCCTCTTCCGTCTCGCGGCGCACCAGCACGCGCGCCGCGCCGTCGGCGACCGCGATCAGGGGCGGGCGGCCGACGAGGTTGTAGTTCGACGCCAGTGCGTGGTGGTAGGCCCCGCTGACCGGGACGGCGAGCAGGTCACCGGCCCGCACGTCGGCGGGCAGCGGGACGTCCTCGGCCAGCAGATCGCCCGCCTCGCAATGCCGTCCCGCGATCGTCACCGGCCGCCGCGGTGCCTTGGTGTGCCGTCCGACGAGGCGGGCGGTGTAGCGCGCGCCGTACAGCGCCGGGCGCGGATTGTCGCTCATGCCGCCGTCGACGGCGACGAAACCGCCCTTGACGGCGGCGACCCGGTACAGCGTGATCCCGGCCGTCGCGACCAGCCAGCGCCCCGGTTCGAGCACCAGGCGCGGGACCGGTAGCCGGTGCCGGTCGCACTCCCGCCGCAGCGTGCCGAGGACGCGGCGGGCGGCGCCGGTCAGGTCGAAGGCGCCCTCACCGGGCCGGTAGGGGACGGTGAACCCGCCGCCGAGGTCGAGCTGGTCCAGCGTGACGCCGTGCCGATCGCGGACCTGGGCGAGCAGGCCCACCATGCGGCGCGCGGCCTCCTCGTAGGCACTCGTGCCGCGCACCTGCGAGCCGAGATGGCAGTGCAGCCCGGCGGCACGCAGGCCGGGCTGGGCAAGCAGGTGGCCGACCGCGTCGAGCGCCGCGCCGGAGGCGAGGGAGAGCCCGAACTTCTGGCCCTCGACCGCGGTCGCGAGCGCGTGGTGGGTGTGCGCGTCGACGCCCGGCGTGACGCGGACGAGGACCCGTTGCCCGGCCGGTGCCAGCGCGGCGAGCTGGTCGATCTCGTCGGCCGAATCGGCCACGATCCGGCCCGCGTGCGCGGCGAACGCGGCCTTGAGGTCTTCCGGCGTCTTGACGTTGCCGTGCACCAGGATCCGCTCGCCCGGCACTCCCGCCGAGCGGGCGAGGGCGATCTCCCCGGCGGAGCAGACGTCGGCGCTGAACCCGTCCAGTCGCCGGAGGATCCCGCGCACGGGCAGCGCCTTGGTGGCGAAGGCGATCTCGGCGTCCGGGAACGCCGTGCGCAGCAGCGCGGCGCGGCGGCGGATCTCGGCCTCGTCGAACACCTGCACCGGGGTGCCGAACCGCGCGGCGAGCCGGACCAGGCTCACACCGCCGCAGGTCAGATCGCCCCCGTCGGCGATGCGGGTGGTGACCGGCCAGAGTCCGGGGTCCAGCGGTGGTTCTCCCGCGAGCCCGACGCTGGGCAGCACCTCGGCGAGTGTCATGGTCCTCCTCCTTCGGTGGTGATCTCTCCGCACCGAGGAAAGGTCCGCGCGGCGGTGCGCGGGTGGCTCGCTGACGCGCTGGTGACGCGTGCCGCGGCAGTCTTGACCCCGCGTTGACGCCGGCGTGAGCCCCTTCACGCGGCCATACACTGTCGGCATGGACGCGACCGAACTGAAGGAACTGCAGGGCCCGCTCAAGGAGCGTTACCGCGACTCCCCGGAGGACGCGCTGATCACGTTGCACGCCAACGCGGAACTCGACGGCCTGGGTATCTCGTGCAAGGTGGAGACCGGGCGGGCGATGGTCGAGGCCGGCCTGCACCCGGCGACCGGCGGCGACGGCAGCCTCGCCTGTTCCGGGGACATGCTGCTGGAGGCGCTGGTGGCGTGTTCCGGGGTCACGCTGCGGGCGGTCGCCACGTCGCTGGGCTTGGAGATCCGCGGCGGGACCGTGCGGGCCGAGGGTGACCTGGACTTCCGCGGCACGCTCGGCGTCGACAAGTCGGCGCCGGTCGGGTTCGCCTCGATCCGGCTGTCGTTCGACCTGGACACCGACGCCTCCGAAGAGCAGCTCGCGACGCTGCGCAAACTGACCGAGCGGTACTGCGTGGTGTATCAGACCCTGCGGACGCCGCCGGAGATCGAGGTGCGGCTCGCCTGACGGGCTTCGCCGGGCTCGACGTCGCCGATGCCGTGCAGGACGTGGGCGAGGACCTCGGCGCCGCGCACGACGCGCGGGCCCGGCCGGTTGAAGTGGGCCGGGCCGTCGAGGATCCAGACCTGCCCGTCGCGCACGGCGGGCAGGTCCGTCCAGCCGGCGCGTGCGGTCAGCACGTCGAGTTCGGCTTCGGTCCGGTCGGGCGGCAGGCCGCAGGGGAGCAGGAGCAGAACGTCCGGCCGCGCTTCGACGACCCGGGACCACTCGACCGCCGTGGTGTGCTCGCCCGGTTCCGCGAGCAGTGGCATCCCGCCGGCCGCGGTGATCTGTTCGGGCACCCAGTGCCCGGCGGGCCAGACCGGATCGAGCCACTCGATCGCGGCGGCGCGTGGCCGTGCCTCGTCGCGGGTCCGCTGTTCGAGGGCGGTCCACCGCGCTTGGATCGCGGCGACGCGCTCGGCGGCGACGCCGGGTACGCCGAGGAGGTCGCCGACGCGGCGAAGGCAGTCGAGGATGCCGGCCAGGGTGCGTGGTTCGAGGCTGAGCACGCGCGGGCCGGTGTTTATCAGCCGGACGGCCTCGGAGACGCGGTGGTAGGACACCGCGCAGACGTCGCACAGGTCCTGGGTGAGAACGATGTCCGGTTCCAGGGCGGCGAGCCTCTCCGCGTCGAGGGCGTACAGCGCGGAGCCTTCGTGCGCCCCGCCGACGGCCGTGGAGATCTCGCGGCTGCTCATTCCGGTGGTGATCTCGCTCGCGGTCACGACCGGCACCGATTCGATCCCTGGCGGCCAGTCGCACTCGTGCGTTCGCCCGACCAGATGCCCGGCAAGGCCCAGCTCCGCCACGATGTCCGTGGCGGCGGGCAGCAGCGACACGATCCGCACGGTCCCGAGGGTAGGCGTCCGGCTGAACGGGTGCACGACCTGCGATCTCGTTCCCGTGTGACGCGGCGGAGGTAGCCCGCGGGGGAATGGGCGGTCTTCGCCATCGGTGCCACCGGGACGAGCAGCGCCACCGCCACCCGTTCGCACACCAGCGGAGCGGTGCGGCCACGGCTAGATTGGAGCGCGTGTCGGAGGGCAACTGGGTCCTGCACGTCGACCTGGACCAGTTCATCGCGGCGGTCGAGGTCGCCCGTCATCCGGAGCTGCGCGGGAAACCGGTGGTCGTCGGCGGGTCCGGGGACCCCGCCGAGCGCGCGGTGGTGGCCACGGCGTCGTACGAGGCGCGGGAGTTCGGGATCCAGTCGGGGACGCCGCTGCGGCTGGCGGCCAAGCGGTGCCCGGACGCGGTGTTCCTGCCGGTCGACAAGGATGCCTACGAGGAGGTGTCCGAACGGGTGATGGCGACGCTGCGGAGCTTCCCGGTGGTCGTCGAGGTGCTCGGGTGGGACGAGGCGTTCCTCGGCGCCCGCGCTGGTGACCCGGAGGCACTGGCGGCGGACATCCAGCGCCGCGTGGGCGCGGACACCGGCATGTCGTGCTCGGTCGGGATCGGCGACAACAAGGTGCGGGCCAAGATCGCCACCGGCTTCGCCAAACCCGCCGGCGTCTACCGGCTGACGCGGGCCAACTGGGTCGAGGTGATGGCGGAGCGGCCCACGGACGCGTTGTGGGGGATCGGCCGCAAGACCGCGAAGAAACTGGCGGCCGCCGGGCTCACCACCGTCCGCGAACTCGGCCTGGCCGATCCGGACGAGCTGGCGCGGCGGTTCGGGCCGACGATGGGCCCGTGGTACCGGCTGCTCGCCCAGGGCGCGGGCGACACCGAAGTGACGGCGACGCCGTATGTCGCGCGGTCGAGGAGCAGGGAGACGACGTTCCAGACCGACCTGACCGACCGCGCCGAGATCGGCGAGCAGGTGTCGGTGCTGGCGGCCCGCGTCGCCGACGACGTCCTCGCCGAGGGCCGTCCCGCGGTGCGGATCGGCGTCAAGGTGCGGTTCAAGCCGTTCCTCACCTACACCCGGAGCCTGACACTTGCCGCCCCGACGAGTGAGCGTGCGGACATCGACGGGGCCGCACAGTCGCTTTTGGACCGTTTCGAATGGACCCGCCCGGTGCGGTTGCTGGGGGTGCGGGCGGAGTTCGAGCGCGCGGACTAGGCGTCCGACGGCCAGGACAGGAGGCGGCCCTTCGACCAGCAGCGGCCGAGCGCCCAGGTGCGGGTTTCCGCGTGCTCGAACACCGCGACGCCGAGGATGCTGTGCCCGGACGCGCGGCGATCGCCCATCGTCGGGATCGCCGGCGCCACGCCGACGCCCTCCGCGGACACCCACGCCACCGCCCGGCCGGTCGCGGCTTCGTCGAGGAGGCGCAGGAAGCGCAGGCGGTTCTCGTGCGTGATCCGGGACAGGGCCCAGGTCGTGGTGACCACTGGCAGGGCGTCCACGGGGAGCCGGGCGAGGGCGAGGTCGTGCAGCGAGGCGAGGACCGTCGTGGGATTTCCGCTTGCGCGCGGGCAGCGCCTGGAGCGCCCGCAACGCCCCGGCGGATTCGCTCACCGCGGCGGCGACGCGCTCGTACAGCGGCGAGGTCCCGCTCGCCTCGGCGAAACGCCGGTACACCTCTCCGAGACCGCCGGCCCTAGCCACGCGCGTGCCCGTTGGACGTCACCCCGTGACCTTAGGCCAGGGCGAGCGCCGGTCAGATCACCAGCAGGGTCTTTCCCGTGGCGGTGCGGGCTTCCAGCGCGCGGTGGGCTTCCGCGGCGCGGGCCAGCGGGAAGGTCTGTCCGATCACCGTGTGCACCGCACCCCGCGCGGCGAGGTCGAGCATGCGCCGGGCCCGGTCGCGACGGCCCGGGGCGTACTCGGACAGCTGCTCCATCCCGTAGGCGGTCACCTCCGGATTCACTTCCTCGGGCGGGACCGGCGCGCCACCGGCCCAGCCGTAGTTCGAGTACCGGCCGCCCGGGACCACCAGCCGGGCCGCCTCGCGGCCGAGGGTGCCGCCGACGCCGTCGAACGCCACGTCCACCGGCCCCACCCGGTCCGCCCAGCCGGGCTCGCTGTAGTCCACCACCGCGTCCGCGCCCAGGCCGCGTACCGTCTCCAGCTTCTCCGCACCGCGCGCCGCGCCGGTCACCCGCGCGCCCGCCGCGTGCGCCAGCTGCACCAAGAGGCTGCCCAGCCCACCCCCCGCGGGCTGGACCAGCACCCGGTCGCCGCGCGTGACCGCCACGCGCTCGAACACCGCCAGCGCCGTGCCGCCGTCGTGCAGCAGCGCCATCGCCTCGCGCAGCCCCACCCCGGGGGGAACGCGGATCAGCTGGTCCGGCGTCGCGAGCACCTGTTCGGCGTAGCCGCCGCCGTCGACGTCGGCCAGCACCCACTCGCCGCACCACGACCCGTCCACGCCGTCGCCGATCTCGGTGACCTGCCCGGCCGCCCCGGCCCCCGGCACGTACGGCGGTGACACCGGGAACCGCTCGCCCGCCTCGCCGCGCCGGATCGCCGCGTCGAGCGACAGCACCCCCGCGACCTTCACCTCGACCACGACCTGCCCCGGCCCGGGATGCGCGTCGGGCACCCGCTTCACCCGCAGCACCTCGGGGCCACCGAACCGTTCCGCCACGATCACTCGCATGGACCCAGGCTGCAACCTCCACCGCGCTGGAGGTCAAGCGTGAGTAGCGTGGGAGACATGGCGGACGAGATCGTGGTCGGGGTGGACGGATCGGCGGCGGCCTTGGACGCCGTCCGGTGGGCGGCGGGCGAGGCGGCGCTGCGGAAGCTGCCGTTGCGGCTGGTGTACGCGGCCGACGTCACCGGGGGCCGCTTCGACGGCGGGCTGCCGGTGCCGCAGACCTTCTTCGACGAACTGGAGCGCGCGGGGCAGCAGCTGCTGGCCGAGGCGGCCCGCGCGGCGGGTGAGGCGACGGTGACCACCGAGATGCCGCTCGAACCGGCGGTCTCGCTGTTGCTCGACCAGTCCCGCACGGCGCGGATGATCGTGCTGGGCTCGTCCGGGCGGGGCGGGTTCACCGGCATGCTCGCCGGATCGACCGCGGTGTCGGTGAGCGCGCACGCGCACTGCCCGGTCGCGGTGGTGCGCGGACGGCCCGGCGCGACCGGTCCGGTGGTGGCCGGGATCGACGGCAGCCCGACCAGCGAGCAGGCACTGGCGGTGGCCTTCGACGAGGCCGCGTGGCGCGAGGTGCCGCTGGTGGCGGTCCACGCCTGGAGCGACGCCGACTACGGTGTCCCGCTGCCGGTCCCGGACCTCGACTGGTCCACGATCGAGCGCGAACAGCAACGGCTGCTGTCCGAACGACTCGCCGGATGGCGGGAGCGCTACCCGGACGTGCGCGTGGAGCGCGTGGTGGTGCGCGACCGGCCCCGGGACGAGCTGCTGGCCCGCAGCGCGCGGGCGCAGCTGGTGGTGGTGGGCAGCCGGGGCCGGGGCGGGTTCCGGGGGCTGGTGCTGGGGTCGACGAGCCAGGCACTGATCCACCACGCCGAATGCCCGGTGCTGGTCGTGCGCCCGGAACAGGGGTAGGGCCAGCCCCACCACGGATCCGGTGGCCGGCACCGATGACCCGGCAGACGATCCGCGGTGGGATTCGAGGCATGACAACGTCCCTGCCAACGGCCCGCACCATGTCGACGGGCCACCAGCCCGCCGTCGAGTTGCGCGGCGTCACCCGGACCTACGCGACGGGCCAGCACAGCGTCCGCGCGCTGGACGGCGTCAGCGTCGCCTTCCCCACCGGCTCCTGGACCGCCGTCATGGGGCCGTCCGGCTCCGGCAAGTCGACGCTGCTGCACTGCGCCGCCGGTCTGGAACGGGTCACCGCCGGGCAGGTCCTGCTCGGCGGCGCGGACATCACCTCCGCCGGGGACGGTGAGCTGACCGCGCTGCGCCGCAGCGACATCGGATTCGTCTTCCAGAGCTTCAACCTCATCGGCTCGCTCACGGCGGAGCAGAACGTCGCTCTGCCGCTGCGGCTCGCGGGCCGCCGGGTGTCCACGAAGGACGTCCGGGCCGTGCTCACGGCCGTGGGACTGGACGACCGCCGCAAGCACCGCCCGCGGGAGCTGTCCGGCGGCCAGCAGCAGCGCGTCGCGATCGCCCGCGCCATGGTCACCCGGCCGCGCGTGCTCTTCGCCGACGAGCCCACCGGCGCGCTCGACTCCGGCGCCGCCCGCACGGTCCTCGGCCTGCTGCGCGATCTGGTCGCCGCCGGTCAGAGCATCGTGATGGTCACCCACGACCCGGCCGCCGCCGCGAGCGCCGACGCGGTGGTGTTCCTGCGGGACGGCCGGATCGTCGACCACGCCGTCTCCCCGGACGCCCGCGAGGTCGCCGACCGCCTGGCACGGCTGGAGGCCTGACGTGCTGCGCCTGTCCTGGAACACCTTCACCGACCGCTGGCCCCTGTTCCTCGGCGCGGTCCTCACCGTGTGCCTCGGGGTCGCGCTCGTCCAGTCGTCCCTGCTGATCCTCGTGTCCGCGGCCACCGCGGGCGGGGAAGTGGCCGAAGCCGTCACGCTGCTCGCGCTGACGCTGGGCATCTCCGCGTTCCTCGCGGTGTTCATCGTCAGCTCGACCTTCGCCTTCACCGTCGCCCAGCGCCGCCGTGACCTCGCGCTGCTGCGCCTCGTCGGCGGCGGACGTGGCCAGGTGCGCCGCCTGCTGCTGTCGGAGGCCCTGTTGCTGGGCGTGATCGGCACGGTCACCGGCGTCCCGCTCGGCCTGCTGGTGATGCGCTCGCAGGCTTGGCTGCTGCGGACCCTCGGCTTCGTGCCCGGTGAGTTCACACCGCGCTGGCAGGACTGGATTCTCGGCGTGTCCGCGGGCATCGGGCTCGCCGTCGCGGTCGCGGGCGTGCTCGCCGCGTCCCGCCGGGCCGCGAAGGTCCGGCCGCTGGAAGCCCTGCGGGAAACGGGCGAGGCGACCCGCGTGATGACCGGGACGCGCTGGTTCTTCGGCGCGCTGTTTCTCGCCGGGGCGACCGCGATGGCGATCGTGTCCGCGTTCGTCCCGGCCGACGGCGCGATCGCGCTGGCCATCAACACCGCGCTCGCCGCGGCGGTCGCCCTGACCGCGCTGAGCCCGATGGTCGTCCCGCTCGCCGGGCGCCTCGCCGGGCTCGTCCTGCGCGGCCCGCTGGGACGCCTCGCCGAAGCGAACCTGCGCGACGGCGTCCGTCGCAGCGCCTCCACCGCCGCGCCGCTGATCGTGCTGGTCGCGCTGCTGGTCGCGCAGGCAGGGGCGCTCGCCACGATCGCCGCCGGAGCCCGGAACGAGCAGCAGGCAGACCTCCGCGGGGACCTCGTGGTCACCACCACCGGACCGGCCGATCTGGACGTTCCCGGCGTCGTCTCGGTGTCGGCGCAGACCCGGCTCCCGATCGCGATCACCACCCGCACCGATGAGGGCGACGGCGAGGTCGACACCGAAACCGAGCAGGGCGTCGCGACCGTGGTCGACCCCGCGGCCTACGCCGGAGCCCACGTCCGCGGTCCGCAAAGCGGCTCGCTGGCGGACCTGACCGGAGCCACGATCGCCGTCGGGCCCGGGTTCCGGCCCGTCGGCAGTACCGTCACCGCGCGGATCGGCGACCGTGAACTGGACCTGCGGATCGTGGCCGTGCTGCCGGAAACCCTCGGCGGCGGCGCCGAGTTCCTGCTCCCTCGCGACATCGTCCCCGCCGGACTGCTGGCGTCCGCGCCGACCGAGTCGATCGTGCGGCTCGGCCCCGGGGCCGAGCCGGCCGCGCTCGCCGCCCATGGTGAAGTGACCACAGTGGACGAATGGCTCGACCGTGCCGGAGCCGAGCAGCAGGAGACCAGCACCGGCATCATGACCGTGATCATGGGCCTGGCCGGGCTCTACGCCCTGATCGCCGTGATCAATGCCGTGGTCATCGCGGCCACCGACCGCCGCCGTGAGTTCGCGGTGGCGCGCGTGACCGGCCTGACCCGTGGCCAGGTGGTGCGGTCGGCGGTGCTGGAGTCCGGCGCGGTCACCGCGATCGGGCTGGTGCTGGGCGGGCTCGCCGCCTCGGTGACGCTGATCGGCATCTCGTCGGCGACCGGCCGCATCACCGGGCAGGCGGTGCTGGTGGTGCCGTGGGGGCTGGTCGCGGTGATCGTGCTCGGCGCGTTCGCCGTGGTCGGCGCGACGAGCACGTGGACGGCGCTGTCCGCGACCCGGCCGAACCCGGTGTCGCTCACCGGCGCGGCGGAGTGAGGCACGTCCGCATCGTGTGGCGGCTCTCGAGACGGCCGCGCCATTAGGAGTCACGGAGCAACAAACTCGCCGCAGCTCAACGAACCCGAGTCCGGGATGCGGGACGACATTGCTTCACCCGTTCGGGAAAGGAAGCATTTCCTGGCGTAACCCCCGCAAACTTGGGAGATTGTCGTGTCGCTGTCCGCTACGGACGTTCTCGCGCACCCGGAGGAGGCAACCGGGTCGCCGCCGCGTCCGGTCCGGAGACGTCGCCTGCCGGATCTGCGGCGCTGGATCAGCCCGCTCGCCCTCCTCGTCCTGTGGCAGATCGCCAGTGCCACCGGCGTGCTGTCGCCGGACAAGCTCAGTTCACCGTGGACGGTACTGCAGGCGGGTGTCGAAACCGCGCGGTCGGGTGAGCTGGGGGAGGCGTTCGCGGTCTCGATCGTGCGCGTGGGCCTCGGGTTCGTCTTCGGCGCGCTCGTCGCGCTGGTGCTGGGCGTGGTGGCGGGGTTGTCCCGCTGGGGCGGTGTCCTGATCGACCCGCCCGTGCAGATGCTGCGCACCCTGCCGTTCCTCGGGCTGATCCCGTTGTTCATCCTGTGGTTCGGCATCGGCGAGGAACCGAAGATCGTCCTGGTCGCGCTCGGTGTGGCGTTCCCCCTGTACCTCAACATCTTTTCGGGCATCCGCAACGTCGACGACCACCTGGTCGAGGCCACCACGGCGCTCGGGTTCACGCGCTGGGAGCGGCTGGTGCACGTGGTGCTCCCGGCTGCGGTACCGCAGACGCTCGTCGGGCTGCGGCAGGCGCTCGGGGTCGCGTGGCTGGCGCTGATCGTCGGCGAGACGGTCAACGCCGACGCCGGCCTCGGCTACCTCATCACCAACGCGCGGGAGTTCCTGCGCACCGACGTGATCGTCGTCGGCCTGATCGTCTACGCCGTGCTCGGCCTGGTCACCGACGCCCTGGTCCGGCTGATCGAACGGAGGGCGCTGCGATGGCGCGCGAACTGATCGCGGAAGTGCGGAACCTGACCAAACGCTTCGGGGACCGCACCGTGCTGTCCGATGTGGACGCCGAGATCGGGCGCGGCGAGTTCGTCGCCCTGCTCGGCCGCAGCGGCTCGGGCAAGTCGACCCTGCTGCGGATTCTCGCCGGGCTGGACTCCGACGTCGACGGCGAAGCACGGGTGAACGGCACGGTTTCGGTCGCGTTCCAGCAACCACGGCTGCTGCCGTGGCGGAAGGTGTGGCGCAACGTCGTCCTCGGCCTGCCCGGCCATGGCCGCGACCGGGAGCTGGCCGGACGCGCCCTGACCGAGGTCCGGCTGGAAGGCCACGCCGACGCCTGGCCGCGCACGCTGTCCGGCGGTGAGGCACAACGGGTTTCGCTGGCGCGTGCGCTGGTCCGCGAACCCGGTCTGCTGCTGCTCGACGAGCCGTTCGGTGCCCTGGACGCGCTGACCCGCCTGGCGATGCACCGACTCGTCGAGGACCTGTGGACCGAACACCGGCCCGGCGTGCTGCTGGTGACCCACGACGTGGACGAGGCGCTGCTGCTGGCCGACCGCGTCCTCGTCCTCGGGGAGGGGCACATCATCGCCGAGCACGTCCTCGCCACACCACGGCCCCGCACCCTGTCCGACCACCTCGACATCCGCGCGAAGGTGCTGGCCGACCTGGGAGTGACCGATCATGCGATTGCCTAGAGTCCTCGCCGCCGTCACGGCGCTCGCCCTGAGCCTCACCGCGTGCGGTGGTGCGACGACCGGATCGTCGGCCCCGTCCGTTCCGGGTCCGGTCAGCGCGGCCGACCTGGCGAAGGTGACGCTCAAGGTCGGCGACCAGAAGGGCGGCTCGCAGGCCCTGCTCAAGGCCGCCGGACTGCTCGACGACGTGCCCTACCGGATCGAGTGGTCCACGTTCACCTCCGGTCCGCCGCTGCTGGAGGCCGCCTCGGCCGGCGCGATCGACATCGGCGGAGTCGGCAACACGCCGCCGATCTTCTCCGCCGCCGCGAAGGCGAAGATCTCGATCGTCAGCGCCGCCCGGGGTGACGTCCGCGGCGACGCGTTGCTGGTGCCGCCGGACTCCACCGCCCAGACGATCAACGACCTCAAGGGCAAGACCATCGGCGTCGCCAAGGGCAGTTCCGCGCACGGCCAGATCCTGCTGAACCTGCGCAAGGTGGGACTGTCCACGAAGGACGTCGAGCTGTCGTTCCTGCAGCCCGCCGATGCCTACGGCGCGTTCACCCAGCACCGGATCGACGCGTGGGCGGTGTGGGACCCCTACACCGCGCAGGCCAAACTGGAGGCTGGCGCCCGCACGCTCGTGGACGGCACCGGCATCGCCAACGGCTACACCTTCCAGGTCGCCGGCCACTCCGCGTTGTCCGACGCCGGGAAGAACGCCGCGATCCGCGATTTCGTCACCCGCATCGCGAAGGCGCAGCGGTGGGCCGACACCCACCGCGACGACTGGGGCCTGGCGTGGGCGGCCGACACCGGGCTGGCCCCCGAGGTCGCGCTGGCCGCCGCCCGCAACGGACCGGACGTCCCGGTCGCGCTCGACGACGCGGTGATCGCCTCCGAGCAGGAGCTGGCCGACGCGTTCACCGACGAGAAGGTCCTGCCCGGCAAGGTGGACTTCGCCGAGTTCACCGATACCCGGTACGCCGCCGATCTGGCCTCAGCGAGGGGATGACGATGACCATCACACCGCACTGGTTCCTGCCCACGTCCGGCGACGGCCGCACGATCGTGGAACGCTTCCACGCCAACCGGTCCCTCGGCCCGGTCGCGCAGCGCGACGCCGGCATCGACTACCTCGCTCAGGTCGCGCGCGCCGCCGAACAGCTCGGCTTCGAAGGCGTGCTGACACCGACCGGAACGTGGTGCGAAGACGCCTGGCTGACCACCGCGGCCCTGATCGGCGAGACGAAGCGGCTCAAGTACCTGGTCGCGTTCCGCCCGGGTGTCATCTCGCCGACCCTGGCCGCGCAGATGGCGGCGACCTACCAGCGGATCTCCGGCGGGCGGCTGCTGCTCAACATCGTCACCGGTGGCGATTCGATCGAGCAGAAGCGCTTCGGCGACTGGCACGACCACGACCAGCGTTACGCCCGCACCGACGAGTTCCTGACCATCGCGCGTGGCGTGTGGAGCGGGACGCCGTTCGACTTCACCGGCGAGCACCTGTCGGTGGAGGGTGCGACGGTGCTGGCGCCGCCGGATCCGGTGCCGCCGCTGTACTTCGGCGGGTCGTCCCCGGCGGCGCTGCCGGTCGCGGCCAAGCACGCCGACGTCTACCTGACCTGGGGCGAGCCGCCCGAGCAGGTCGCCGCCAAGATCGGCCGGGTGCGTGAACTGGCGGAGGCGCGGGGCCGCACGATCCGCTTCGGCATCCGGCTGCACACGATCTCGCGCGACACCTCCGCCGAGGCGTGGGCCGAGGCGGGCAAACTGCTCGACGCGCTGAGCCCGGAACAGGTCGCGAAGGCCCAGGCCCAGCTGGCCGCCAGCGAGTCGGAGGGACAGCGCCGGATGGTCGCCCTGCACGGCGGCGGCCTCGACCGGGGCGTGCGCGGGCTGGAGATCCACCCCGGCCTGTGGGCCGGGATCGGCCTGGTCCGCGGCGGCGCCGGGACGGCGATGGTGGGCAGCCACAGCGAGGTCGCCGACCTGGTGGAGGAGTACCACGCGCTGGGAGTCGACGAGTTCGTGCTGTCCGGCTACCCGCACCTGGAGGAGGCGTACTGGTTCGGCGAGGGGGTGTTGCCCGAACTGGCGCACCGCGGCCTGCTGCGCGGTACGCGTGACCAGCGCGCGCAGCTGCCGGAGGAGCGCCACGTGGCCGCCCAGTAGAACCGGGTGCGCCGGTCCCTTCCACCCGGCAGGATGGTCCGGGTGGAAGGGATCCTCGACGCGCTCGCGGCCGAGACCGGGTTCTCCGGCGTCGTCCGCGTCGATCGCCCTGGCCGGACCGTGGCCAGGGCCTACGGCCACGCCGACCGCGCGTGGCGCGTCCCCAACACCGTCGGCACCCGGTTCGCCCTGGCCAGCGTCACCAAGGGGTTCACCGCGCTGACGGTCGCCGCGCTGATCGAACGCGGCACACTCGCCCTGGGCACCCCCGCCCGCGAGCTGCTGCGCGACGACCTGCCCCTGATCGGCGACGAGGTCACCGTCGAGCACCTCCTGGCCCACACCTCCGGCATCGGCGACTACTGCGACGAGGACGTCGACCGGCCGGTCACCGACCACGTCCTCCCGGTGCCGGTGCACGAGCTGACGTCCACCGAGGACTACCTGACGGTGCTCGGCGACCACCCGCCGAAGTTCCCGCCAGGGCAGCGGTTCTCCTACTGCAACAGCGGGTACGTCGTGCTGGCCCTGATCGCCGAACGCGCCGCCCGGCGTTCGTTCGCCGGCCTGGTGCACGATCTCGTTTGCGTGCCCGCCGGCATGACGGACACCGGGTTCCCGCGCTCCGACGAACCCACGGGCGGAGTCGCGCTCGGTTACCTCGACGAGCGACGCACCAACGTCTTCCACCTGCCCGTCGTGGGCAGCGGGGACGGCGGCGCCTGCTCCACCGCCGCCGACCTGCACGCCTTCTGGGCCGCCTTGTTCGCCGGGCGGATCGTCCCGCTCGCGTGGGTCCGCGAAATGACCGCGGCGCGCAACGACGTGCCCGAGGAGAACATGCGCTACGGCCTCGGTTTCCGGCTCGACGGCGACGCGGTCCTGCTGGAGGGCTACGACGCCGGGGTGTCCTGCCGGACCGTGTGCCGCGGGGACCTCACGTACACGGTCCTGTCCAACACCTCCGAGGGCGCCTGGCCGATCGCGCGCCGTCTCGCCGAGCTCACCGCGTGAGCAGCGCCCGCAGGAAGAACGCCAGGTTCGCCGGGCGCTCGGCCAGCCGTCGCATGAAGTAGCCGTACCACTCGTCCCCGTAGGGCACGTACACGCGCATCGTGTGGTCCCGCGCCAGCCGCCGCTGCTCGGCGTCCCGGATGCCGTACAGCATCTGGAACTCCCAGTCCGCTCGGTCCCGGCCCAGCTCTTCGGCGATCGCGATCATCCGTGGATCGTGGGTCGCCACCATCGGGTGCCCCGCACCCGCCATCAGCACCCGCAGGCACCGGACGTAGGAACGGTCCACTTCGGACCGGTCCGGGAACGCCACCGACGCCGGTTCGGCGTAGGCGCCCTTGCAGAGCCGGACCCGCGACCCGGCGTACGCGAGGTCGGCGCAGTCCTGCTCGGTGCGCCGCAGGTAGGCCTGCAGCACGGCGCCTGCCCACGGGAAGTCCACGCGAAGTTCCCGCAGCGTCCCCAGAGTGGCGTCCGTTGTCGTGTGATCCTCCGCGTCCAGCGTGACCGTCGTGCCCACTTCGGCCGCGGCTTCACAGATGCGGCGCGCGTTGTCCAGTGCGATGCGATCGCCGTCCGGCAGTTTCTGCCCGACCGCGGACAGTTTGACCGACACGTCCGCGTTGGCCGCCAGCCCGTGGCCGGCCAAGAGCGCCAGCAGTTCGACGTAGGCCTTGACGGTCGCCGCGGCCATCGACGCGTCCGTGGTGTCCTCACCGAGGTGGTCGAGCGTGACCGACCGGCCACTGTGGACCAGGTCCGCGGTCGCCGCCACGGCTTCGTCCACTCCGGACCCCGCGACGAACCGGTGGACCACCGGGCGGGTCAGCGGGGAGCGCTCGACGAGCGAGCGGCAACCCGGTGACCCGGCCGCGGCGAGCAGTGCGGTGCGCAGCATGACGTCCTCCTCAGCCCTGGTGGGGGTAGCCGACCGTGGTCGGCGGGACGAAGCTCTCCTTGATCGAGCGCGGGCTGACCCAGCGGAGCAGGTTGTGGATCGACCCGGCCTTGTCGTTGGTGCCCGACGCCCGTCCGCCGCCGAAGGGCTGCTGGCCGACGACCGCGCCGGTCGGCTTGTCGTTGACGTAGAAGTTGCCGGCCGCGAACCGCAGTTCCTCGGCCGCGTGGGCGATCGCGGCGCGATCGTTCGCGATGATCGACCCGGTCAGGCCGTACGGGGCGGCGCTTTCCATCTGCCGCAGCACCGAGTCGTAGGAGGCGTCGTCGTAGACGTGCACGGCCAGCACCGGCCCGAAGTACTCGTCTGCGAACACCTCGTGGTCCGGGTGGTCCGAGGCGAGCACGGTCGGGCGCACGAAGTAGCCGTCGCTGTCGTCGGCCGTGCCGCCCGCGAGGATCTCCAGCCGGTCGTCGGTGCGGGCCCGGTCCAGCACGCCGGACAGCTTGTCGAACGAGCGGCGGTCGATCACCGCGCCCATGAAGTTGCTCAGATCCGTCACGTCGCCGACGGTCAACGACTCGACCTCGGCGAGGAAGTCGCCCTTCATCCGCGACCACACCGACCGCGGCACGTAGGCGCGGGAGGCGGCCGAGCATTTCTGGCCCTGGTACTCGAAAGCGCCGCGGACCAGCGCGGTGCGCAGCACGTCGGCATCGGCCGACGGGTGGGCCAGCACGAAGTCCTTGCCGCCGGTCTCGCCGACGATCCGCGGATAGGTGCGGTAGTTCGCGATGTTCGCGCCGACCTGCGACCACAGGTGCTGGAACGTGCGGGTCGAGCCGGTGAAGTGGATACCGGCCAGGTCCGGGTCGGTGAGCGCGACCTCGGACACGGCCAGGCCGTCACCGGGCAGCAGGTTGATCACGCCCGGCGGCAGCCCGGCCTCCTCCAGCAGCCGCAGCGTGAGGTGCGCGGCGAAGGTCTGCGTGGGGGAGGGTTTCCACAGCACGACGTTGCCCATCAGCGCGGGCGCGGTCGGCAGGTTCCCGGCGATCGCGGTGAAGTTGAACGGGGTGATCGCGTAGACGAACCCCTCCAGCGGCCGGTGGTCGGTCCGGTTCCACACACCCGGCGAGCTGGCCGGTTGTTCGGCGAGGAGGCGGCGGGCGAAGGAGACGTTGAAGCGCCAGAAGTCGGCCAGCTCGCACGCGGAGTCGATCTCGGCCTGGAACACGGTCTTGGACTGGCCGAGCATCGTGGCGGCGTTGAGTTTCGCCCGCCACGGGCCGGTCAGCAGGTCCGCGGCGCGCAGCAGGATCGCGGCGCGGTCGTCGAACGACAGCGCCCGCCACGCCGGTGCGGCCTCGCGGGCGGCGGCCAGCGCGTCGCGGGTGTCCCGCGCAGTGGCGGAGCCGAAGGTGCCCAGCACGGCGCGGTGGTTGTGCGGCTGGACGACGTCGACCCGCTCCCCGGCGCCCATCCGCCGCTCGCCGCCGATCGTCGCGGTCAGCTCGACCGGCTCCTTGACCAGCTCCGCGAGCGCCGCCTGCACCTCGGCGCGTTCCGGGCTGCCCGGCGCGTACTGCAGAACCGGCTCGTTGGCCGGGGTGGGGACGGTGGTCACGGCGTCCACGGCTGCTCCCTGGGTCGAGGCTGGATGTCTCAACGCTAGGGAGACGGCGGCCGCCGGGTTTTGTCTCTTCGGCCAATTCTGCGGCTACTGTTTGTCCCATGGCACAACTGCGGCAGGTGCTGATCGCGCTCGGCGATCCGCTGGTCGAGGTGGAGGTCGCGCCGGACGGACTGGCGGGCGAGATCACCGACGTCGTCGTGGTCGAACCCGACGAGACCCCCGACCTGCGGCCGGGTGACCTGGCACTGGTCATCGGCGCGCGCGGGCGGGCCGCGGTGCCGTTGATCCGGGCCGCGGGACGCCGGGGCGCGGCCGCGGCGGCGGTGAAGGTGGAATCGGATTCGGCGCTGCCCCTGCTGCGCAACGCGGCGACCGACGCCGGGATCGCGCTGCTCGCCGTCGCGCCCGACGTGCGGTGGGAGCAGCTGGCCGCGCTGGTGCGCGGGGTGCTGGAGGCGGCGCGCGGCTCGGACGACGAGGACACCGGCGAGACACTGGGTGACCTGTTCTCGCTGGCCCAGACGATCGCGGCGCTGACCGGCGGCAGCGTGAGCATCGAGGACACCGCGAGCCGGGTGCTGGCCTACTCGCGCTCCGACGACGAGGTCGACGAGCTGCGGCGGTTGTCGATCCTGGGCAGGCAGGGGCCCGCGCCCTACCTCGCGATGCTCCGCGAATGGGGCGTCTACCAGCGGTTACGGGCCACCGAGGAGGTGGTGCGCATCGAGGAGCGGCCGGACCTGGGCATCCGGACGCGCATCGCGGTCGGTGTCCACGCCGGTGGCCGTCCGCTGGGGTCGATCTGGGTGCAGGAGGGCACGGCGCCCTTCGCCGACGGCGCGGAGCAGGCGCTGGTCGGTGCCGCGCGGGTCGCGGCGCTGCACCTGGTCCAGCGGCGCAGTGCGGCGGGCAGCAGCGCCCGGTTCCGGGAGAACCTCCTGGCCGGGATGCTCGACGGGCGCAGCGATCCGGTGTCGGTGGCGCGGCAGATCGGCGCCGACCCGGCCAAACCGGCCGCGGTCGTGGCGTTCGCGTCGCGGGAGGCCGAGCCGGTGGACCGGACCGAACTGGAGCTGCGCCGGTCCGCGCTGGCGGCGGTGATCGCGGTGCACGCGGCGGCCTACCGGCGCAGCGCGCTGGTGACCCAGCTGGGCGACCGGACGTACGCGTTCCTGCCCGACCTGCCCGCGGACGCGACGCTGCTGGACCTGACACGCGAGATGGTGGCCGCGGCGGGGGAGCACGTGCAGGCCGCGGTCGGCCGGATCGTGTCCACCATGGACGAGGTGGGCGGGTCGAGGCAGGAGGCCGACCGGGTGCTCGACGCGATGGGCCGCGGCCTCGGTCTGCGGGTGGCGACCCTGGCGGACGTGCGGTCGCAGGTCCTGGTCAGCGAGACGCTGGCGGTGCTGGCCGACCAGCCCCGGCTCCGCGACCCGCGGCTGACTTCGCTGCGTTCGGATAACCCCGACCTGGCGACCTCACTGCTGGCCTACCTGGACGCACTCGGCGACGTCCGGTCGGCCGCCGCGCGCCTGCACGTCCACCCGAACACGCTGCGGTACCGGGTGCGCCGCGCGGCGGCGGTCGCCGGAATCGACCTGGACGACCCGCTGGTGCGCCTGTTCGCCGCACTCCAGCTGCGCCTGCCCCCCGACGCCTGACGTTCCCCCGTGTCACAGCGGGGAAGTGCCAGAGGGGGTCAGCGGTAGCGGCCGGCGGAGCGGATCGCCGCCAGTACCGCGGTCAGGCTCGGCAGCCAGCGCTGCTGGGGGTTCGGTGCGACGAGCCAGCGCGCCAGGTCGGCGGGGCCGTGAGTGCCGGGCAGCGGCACCGACGTGCCGGCCGTGAGCACCCGGACGTCGCGCGGCAGGAACTCCGCGTCACTGCCCAGGATGTCGGCCTCGACCAGGAAGATCACCACCGAACCGTGCTTGGTGGGCACGCTCAGCGCGGGGCCGCGGCAGCCCTGGCGCGCCAGGTTCTCCAGCACCTGCTCGGCACGGGCCCGCGGCACGGCGACCGCGCCGATGCCCGCTCCGATCACGAAGTTCAGGCTGCCGTTCTGCCAGTGGACCGGCCAGCCGAACGTGCGGCGGTAGTCCACGGGCGTGCTGGCCGGACGCTTGGTGCCCAGGTCGTGGTCGACGCTCATGACAGGCCCCCTTCCCGGTGAGGCGGGGCACCTGGAGCGGCAGTGCCCGGATCGTGTGGTGGATGATGTGATGCTAATGGCACTGCGTGCCCTTAGCAAGTCGGCCTGTTAGGTTCGGTGCATGTCCGACGAGTCCCGGCCCGCGCCGCGACCGCGGGTGGGCAGGACCACCGCGGGACGCAGACGCCTGCGCCACGCCCTCACCGTCGCCGCGATCGAGAAGTTCTCCCGGCAGGGGTACGACGCCACGACGGTCGACGAGATCGCCTCGGCCGCCGGGGTCGGGCGGCGCACCTTCTTCCGGTACTTCCGGTCGAAGGAGGACGCGATCTTCCCGAACCACGAGGAGGTGCTCGTCCGCATCGAGCAGCTCTTCGCCACCGCGGACCAGGCGCAGAACCCCCTGGAGGTGGCGTGCGCCGGGGTCGGCCTGGTGCTCGACTCCTACCTCGCCGACCCCGACGTCTCGGTCAAGCGCTTCGCCCTCACCCGCACCGTGCCGTCGTTGCGGGACAAGGAGGTCGCGAGCGTCGACCGCTACCAGCGCGTGCTGGCGACCTACCTGCGGGGACGGTTCCAGGCGGCCGGCGACCCGCTGTGGGACCTGCGCGGTTCGGTGGCGGCCGCGGCCGTCGCGGCGGCGCACAACCACGTCCTGCGGCGGTGGTTGCGCAGCGGCGGCGCCGAGGACGCACACGCCCACGCCAAGGAAGCGTTCGCCCTGGTGATCGAAGCCTTCGCCGACGCGACCCCGTCCCGCCCCGAGGGCGCCGACGGCGACGACGATTCGGTGGTCGCCGTGCTCAGGGCCTCGGCGCCACTGTCCGAAGTGGTCCGCCAGATCAGCCAGGCTCTGCGCGCGGGCAGCTGACTCTCGCTGGAATGGCACGGGGTGCCACTCCAGCGAGAGTGGCACCCCGTGCCATTACCGCAGGTCCCACGGCCGAATGCGGAACTCGCGCACGCGAGCGTGGGACCCGCGTGTGGGAGTTCTGCCTTCCCGCGCGTGAGACCCGCGCCGAGCGCGTCATTCTTCGGGCGTCAGCCAGAGCACGCCGTTCGGCGGCAGTTGCAGTACCGCTGATGCCGGCTGCCCGTGCCAGGGCTCCAGCTCCGCCTCGACCGCGCCGAAGTTGCCCACCCCCGACCCGCCGTAGATGCCGGCGTCGGTGTTGACCAGCTCGCGCCAGCGACCCGCCGCGGGCAGGCCCACGCGGTAGTCGTGGTGCGGCATGCCGGCGAAGTTCGCCACGCAGGCCAGGCGCGAACCGTCCTCGCCGAGGCGCAGGAAGCTCAGCACGTTGCCGCCCGAGTCGTTCGCGTCGATCCACGCGAAACCCTCCGGCGTGGTGTCGGCGCTGAACAACGCGGGCGTCGACCGGTACACGCCGTTGAGGTCACGCAGCAGCTTCTGGATCCCGCCGTGCAGCGGCCGCTCCAGCAGGTGCCAGTCCAGCGAGCGCTCCTCCGACCACTCCTGCTCCTGCCCGAACTCGCCGCCCATGAACAGCAGCTGCTTGCCCGGATGCGCCCACATGAACGCCAGCAGCGCCCGCACCCCGGCGGCCTTGTTCCAGTCGTCGCCGGGCATGCGGCCCCACAGCGAACCCTTGCCGTGCACCACTTCGTCGTGCGAGAGCGGCAGCACGAAGTTCTCGCTCCAGGCGTACACCAGCGAGAACGTCATCTCGTTGTGGTGGTAGGACCGGTGCACCGGATCGTGCGCCAGGTAGTGCAGCGTGTCGTGCATCCAGCCCATGTTCCACTTGAACCCGAACCCGAGCCCGCCCAGGTGGGTCGGCCGCGTGACGCCCGGCCACGCCGTGGACTCCTCGGCGATCATGGCCACACCGGGGTGTCGCTTGTAGACGGTCGCGTTCAGCTCCTGCAGGAACCGCACCGCGTCCAGGTTCTCCCGCCCGCCGTAGGAGTTGGGTACCCACTGCCCTTCCGGCCGCGAGTAGTCCAGGTACAGCATCGAGGCGACCGCATCCACCCGCAGCCCGTCCAGGTGGTACTCCTCCAGCCAGAACAGCGCGTTGGCGACCAGGAAGTTGCGCACCTCGTTGCGGCCGAAGTCGAACACGTAGGTGCCCCAGTCCGGCTGCTCACCACGGCGCGGGTCGGCGTGCTCGTACAGCGGTGTGCCGTCGAAGCGGGCCAGCGCCCAGTTGTCCTTGGGAAAGTGGGCGGGCACCCAGTCCACGATCACGCCGATGCCGCGCTGGTGCAGCCGGTCGACGAAGAACCGGAAATCGTCCGGATGCCCGAACCGCGCGGTCGGCGCGTAGTACGACGTCACCTGGTAGCCCCACGACCCGCCGAACGGGTGCTCGGCCACCGGCAGCAGCTCGACGTGGGTGAACCCCATGTCCTCGACGTAGCCGGCCAGCGCGTCGGCCAGCTCGCGGTAGCCCAGTCCGGGCCGCCACGATCCGAGGTGCACCTCGTACACGCTCATCGGCGCGTTCGCCCAGTTCGTCGCGTCGCGGCGGGCCAGCCACGCGTCATCGGCCCACTCGTAGGCCGACGCGGTGACCACCGACGCCGTCGCGGGCGGCTTCTCCGTCGCGAACGCCATCGGGTCGGCCTTCTCGTGCCAGTGACCGTCGGCGCCGAGGATGCGGAACTTGTAGTGCGCCCCGATCTCCACGCCAGGGATGAACACCTCCCACACCCCGGACCCGCCGAGCGAGCGCATCGGGTGCGAACGCCCGTCCCACCCGTTGAAGTCGCCGATCACCCGCACACCGCGGGCGGTGGGCGCCCACACGGCGAACGACGTGCCGGTGACGACCCCGTTCGGCGTCTCGTACGAGCGCGGGTGCGCGCCGAGCACGTCCCACAGCCGCTCGTGCCTGCCCTCGCCGATCAGGTGCTGGTCCAGCTCGCCGACCGTGGGCAGCCAGCGGTACGGATCGTCGATCGTGCACACGTGGCCGTCGTAGTCGACCTCCAGCCGGTAGTCGCCGGGGTGTTCCGGCACCGGCCCGGCGAACAGGCCGTCGACGACCCGGCCGAGATCGACCTTCGCGTCCGCGGCGACCACGCTGACCCGGCGCGCGCCGGGCCGCAGCGCGCGCACCACCACCGCGCCGCCCTCGGTGTGCACGCCGAGGACCGAATGCGGGTCGTGGTGCGAGCCGGCCAGCAGCCGGTCGATGTCGGCGGGCGGCGGTGCCGCCTCCGGCAGTTCGGCGGGGACGCCGTTCACGGTTGGTCGCCTCCTGAGGTGATCCGGGCGATGGACGTCAGCGGCACGGAGAGCCACTCCGGCCGGTTGGCGTGTTCGTAGGCCACTTCGTAGACGGCCTTGTCGAGCTCGAACGCGCGCAGCAGGTCCGCGTGGTCGCGCGGGTCGCCGATCGTGCCCGGCGCGGCCTTGGCGTAGCCGTCGCAGAACGCCGACCGGTTGCGCCGCGCCCACTCCAGCGCACGTTCGGCCAGCTTCGGGTCATCGTCCGCGCCGATGAGCATCTGGTGCGCGGCGTAGTCGAACGAGCGCAGCATCCCGGCGACGTCGCGCAGTGGTGAGCGCAGCGCCACCCGTTCGGCCGCCGGCGCGGCGGGCTCGCCCTCGAAGTCGATCAGCAGCCAGCCGGTGACGGTCCGCAGCACCTGGCCCAGGTGCAGGTCACCGTGGATGTACTGCATGGCCACCGGCCCGCTGGCCTCGCGCACCTTGTCGAACGCGGCGCGCAGCGCGGTGGTGTGCCCGGCCAGTTCGGGCACCGCGCGGCTCACGGTGTCCAGCCGGTCCCGCATCGCCTTGACCGTGCGGTCGAACTCGCCCTCGTCGGCGATTTCGTCGCCGAGGGCCCGCCGCAGGTCGGAGTGCACGGAGGCGACAGCCTGGCCGAGCCGCTGCGCCTCCCCGGCGAAATCGCCGCCCACCTCGTCGGGGGGCAGCCCGGGATCGGCCATCAGATCGCGCACGCTGGTGGTGGCCATGGCCCAGCCGTCCACCGCGTCGGGGATGAACTTCTGCAGCATCCCGATCGTCACCGGCTCGCCGTGCAGCTCGCCGGTGATCGAGCCGAGCAGGTCGGCGACGTGCCTGCTGCCCACGCCGTGCAGCGCCCGGTGCAGGCGCAGGTCCGGGTTCTCGCCCGGGGTGAGCTTGCGGAACAGCTTGAGGATGGAGTGGTGGCCGAAGACGAGCGAGGTGTTGCTCTGCTCGGCGCCCACCGGCCGGGCCCGCAGGCCGCCGCGCACCTCGGCGCCGGGCTCGCGGTCGAACCGCAGCGATCCGATCCGGTCCTGCTCGACGATGAGGTCGAGCAGCCTGCCGGTGAGGTCGGCGTCGCCGGTGGCCTCGTAGCAGGGCAGGCCCTTCTCGGTGCCGATCCAGCTCGACCCCAGGTACTCCGGCAGGTGCGCCTGGCTGCCGATCAGCAGCTGGTAGGGGTCGCGCCGGTCGTCCTGCTCCACCTCCACGACGAGGTGGAGCAGCAGCGGGTCGCCCGTCATCAGGACGGTCGTGCCCAGCGGCCGCACCGCCGTGATCGCCCGGTCCTTCCCGGCGAACCACCGCTGCGACGGCAGCCAGTCCGGGAGTTCGGCCACCAGCGCGCCGACCAGCTCACGGGGATCGGTCACATCACTCACCTCGCCTCGCCTTCGCGTCCGCGTCCAGCAGCTGGAACCAGTAGAAGCCGTGCCCCGGCAGCGTCAGCAGGTAGGGCAGTTCCCCGACGTCGGGGAACTGGACGCCGCCGGTGAGTTCCAGTGGCGTGGAGCCGTGGTGCTCCGACAGGTCCAGCTCGACCGGTTGCGGGAACCGCGACAGATTGTTCACACACAGGACGACGTCGAGACGCCCGTCGGGCCGGATCCAGGTCCGCTTGTACGCCAGCACGCTCGGGTTCGACCCGCCGAGCTCGACGAAGTCGCCCTCGGCGAACGCGTGGTGCTGCTTGCGCACCTCGATCATCCGCCGAGTCCAGTTGAGCAGCGACGAGGCGCTGTCCCGCTGGGCCTCGACGTTGATCGCCTGGAAGCCGTAGACCGGGTCCATGATGACGGGCAGGTAGATCCGGCCCGGATCGCACATCGAGAACCCCGCGTTCCGATCGGGGGTCCACTGCATGGGTGTACGCACCGCGTCGCGGTCACCCAGCCAGATGTTGTCGCCCATTCCGATCTCGTCACCGTAGTACAGAACGGGTGACCCGGGCAGCGAAAGGAGCATGGCCGTGAACAACTCGAGCTGGTTGCGGTCGTTGTCCAGCAGCGGCGCGAGGCGGCGGCGGATGCCGATGTTCGCCTTCATCCGCGGATCCTTGGCGTACTCGGCGTACATGTAGTCGCGTTCTTCGTCGCTGACCATCTCCAGGGTCAGCTCGTCGTGGTTGCGCAGGAAAATGCCCCACTGGGCGTTGTCGGGGATCTTCGGCGTCTGCGCCAGGATCTCCGAGATCGGGAAGCGGGACTCGCGGCGCACCGCCATGAAGATGCGCGGCATCAGCGGGAAGTGGAACGCCATATGGCACTCGTCGCCGCCGGTGGCCGGGTCGCCGAAGTACTCGACCACGTCGGAGGGCCACTGGTTGGCCTCGGCCAGCAGGACCCGGCCCGGGTACTCGTCGTCGACGACCTTGCGGCAGCGCTTGAGGAACTCGTGGGTGCGCGGCAGGTTCTCGCAGTTGGTGCCCTCCTGCTCGAACAGGTAGGGGACCGCGTCCAGGCGGAACCCGTCGATGCCCAGGTCCAGCCAGAACCGCAGGACGTCGAGCATCGCCTCGGCGACGTCGGGGTTCTCGTAGTTGAGGTCGGGCTGGTGGGTGAAGAAGCGGTGCCAGTAGAACTGGCCGCGGACCGGATCGTAGGTCCAGTTGGAGCTTTCGGTGTCGACGAAGATGATGCGCGCGTCGGCGTAGCGCGAGTCGTCGTCGCTCCACACGTAGTAGTCGCCGTAGGGCCCGTCGGGGTCGGATCGCGACTGCTGGAACCACGGGTGCGAGTCCGAGGTGTGGTTGAGGACGAGGTCGGTGATCACGCGGATGCCGCGTTTGTGCGCCTCGTCGAGGAGGTGGACGAAGTCCTCGACGGTGCCGAACTCCGGCAGCACCGCGCGGAAGTCGCTGATGTCGTAGCCGCCGTCGCGCAGGGGAGAGGCGTAGAACGGCGGCAGCCAGAGACAGTCGACGCCGAGCCACTCGAGGTAGTCCAGGCGCCGCGCCAGGCCGCGCAGATCGCCGGTGCCGTCGCCGTCGGAATCGGTGAACGCGCGGACCAGCACCTCGTAGAACACCGCGCCCTTGTACCAGTGCGGGTTGTCCGGGGCCTGCTTCGCGGACCTGAAATCGTCGGCCTGCGGCTCGACGAGCATCCCGTCCGGGGTCATCGCCTCACCGGTGTGCGGGATGCCCTCCAGACCGAGCGCCGCGTCGGGCCGGGCGTCTTCGTCCATGAACTCCACCTCTCCCCACCTCATCCGGGTGCGTTCGACTGCCCCGGCGCCGGTCGGTGCGCGGGGTGCTGCGGAAACCGTGTTGTGTCCGGCCGGTTCAGTCGCGTCCGGCCAGCCGTCGCTGGATGCCCACGATGTGCGCGACCGAACGCCACGGTTCGAGTCGCACGTAGTTCGCCTGGCCCCAGTCCCAGGTCTCGCCGGTGACCTCGTCGTGCGCGATCAGCCGCTCGTGCCAGTCGAAACCGAGCGCGGGCAGGTCGAGCCAGAGCGTGCCGTCCTGGGCCTGGTGCGGATCCAGGGTCACGACCACGACGACGGTGTCGCCGGTGGCCGGGTCCTGCTTCGAATAGGCCAGAAGGCCGTCGTTGTCCACGTGGTGGAAGCGCAGGGTGCGCATCTGCTGCAGCGCCGGGTGGGCGCGGCGGACCGCGTTGAGCTTGGTCAGCCACGGCTCCAGCGAGCGGCCCTCCTCCAGCGCCGCCGCGAAGTCACGCGGGCGCAGCTCGTACTTCTCCGAGTGCAGGTACTCTTCGCTGCCCTCGCGGGCAGGCTGGTTCTCGTACAGTTCGTAGCCGGAGTACACCCCCCACGCCGGCGACAGCGTCGCGGCGAGCGCCGCCCGCAGCGCGAACATGCCGGGGCCGCCCTTCTGCAGCGACTCGTGGAGGATGTCCGGGGTGTTGACGAACAGGTTCGGGCGGCCCATGTCCCAGTGCCGGACCAGGTCGACACCGAACTCGGTCAGCTCCTCCTTGCTCGTGCGCCAGGTGAAGTAGGTGTAGGACTGGGTGAAGCCGAGCTTGGCCAGGCCCCACAGCCGCGCCGGACGGGTGAATGCCTCGGACAGGAACAGCACGTCCGGATGCGCGTCCTTCACCGTCTTGATCAGCCAGGCCCAGAAGTCCGGCGGTTTGGTGTGCGGGTTGTCGACCCGGAAGATGCGCACCCCGTGCCCGACCCAGTGCAGCACCACGCGCAGCACCTCGGCGTAGATGCCCTCGGGGTCGTTGTCGAAGTTGACCGGGTAGATGTCCTGGTACTTCTTCGGCGGGTTCTCCGCGTAGGCGATCGTGCCGTCCGGCCGCGTCGTGAAGAACTCCGGGTTCTTGAGCACCCACGGGTGGTCGGGGGCGGCCTGCAGGGCGAGGTCGAGGGCGACCTCCAGGCCCAGCTCGGTCGCGCGGGCGACGAAGTCGTCGAAATCGTCGATCGTGCCCAGGTCCGGGTGGATCGCGTCGTGGCCGCCCTCGTCGGCGCCGATGGCCCACGGCGAGCCGACGTCGTGCTCGTCCGGGGTGAGCGTGTTGTTGCGGCCCTTGCGGTTCACGCGGCCGATCGGGTGAACCGGCGGGAGGTAGACGACGTCGAAACCCATGCGCGCGATGCGGTCGAGCGCGGCCGCGGCGGTGGCGAAGGTGCCGTGCACCGGACGGCCCTGCGCGTCGAGGCCGCCGGTGGAGCGGGGGAAGAACTCGTACCACGACCCGAACGCGGCGCGCTCGCGGTCGACCCAGATGCGCATCGGCCTGCCCTTGGTGACCAGTTCGCGCACCGGGTACTCGTGCATGATCCGCTCGACGTCGTCCGACAGCGCCGGGCCTACGCGCTCGGACAGGTGCCGTCCGG
The DNA here is from genome assembly GCF_013410405.1 of Amycolatopsis endophytica. Lineage (NCBI taxonomy): Bacteria > Bacillati > Actinomycetota > Actinomycetes > Pseudonocardiales > Pseudonocardiaceae > Amycolatopsis > Amycolatopsis endophytica. The sequence continues at coordinate 836,586 of NZ_JACCFK010000002.1, read as the reverse complement.
TGTCGCGCAGGCTGTTCGCGGCGCTGGCGAGCAGAGCCCGTTCGCGGCGGCGGTCGGGGCGGCGCGAGACGCGGTCCAGCAGGCGGGCGCCCGCCTCCAGGTCGTTGGCCAGTTCGTGCGCGTCCTGACCCGCGGCCACCTTGACCCGGACCGCGTGCTTCCAGGTGGACCACGGGTCGCTCCACGCGTCGACGCGGAAGGTCCACAGTCCCTCGGCGTCCGGAACGATCGTAGCCCCGAAGTGGTCCAGACCAGTGCCCTGCTCGGTCATGCGCGTGCGGCGCGAGATCCGGTCGTTCGGGCCACGCCAGGAGACGGTGGCGGCGACCGCGTCGTGACCCTCCCGCCAGACCGTCGCCGAGATCGGAACGTGTTCTCCCACCACGGCTTTCGCCGGGTGGTGGCCGCAGCTGACCGCGGGCGTCACGTCGTCGATGCCGAGCCGGCCGGTCATCGGCAGAGCCCCTCTCACCCTTGTTGGTAGTGCAGCCTGCACCCGCCGACCCAGTGGGGACGTACAGGTCTTCGAAAGGAGGTACCCGGCTGCGGACGTGCGCAAACTACCGCGTTCGGTGCCACTTTCCGACAGGGGGTCAGGTGTGTCCAGTGTGGTCATCCACTGGTAACCCGGACGTCACGGCCTGGTCCGTTTCCGGCGCCTCCCGGGTGAACTGTCAGCCCTTCCACGGTGTTCGGGCAACTCGGTTAACCCCAACGGGCGTAGGCGGGAAAGGGCTTGCGGCTCCGGGGTTTCCGCGACGGTGGGGTACCGGCGGGTAACCGGAGCGCTGCCTTCCTCCGCTACCGTTCCGCGATGTCGCGCGGCGCCCGGAGCAGCAGCAGTGATCGCGCGGGCAGCGTGATCCGGCTGCCCGCCGTCAGCGCGCCCGGTGTGGCGGGACTCCCGTCGGGGGTGGTGGTGTCCAGCGTCGGTTTCAGGGTCGCCCCGAATTCGGGGCCGGGCAGGACCACCTTCACCCTGTCATCGCCCGCGTGCAGGATCAGCAGCCACGAGTGGTCGGCGATCAGTTCGCCCTCGCGGGTGCGCGACTGCGAGTTCGAGCCGTCGACCCACATCATCAGCGTGCGGCGGCCGCCGTCGAACCAGTCCTCCTCCGTCATCTCCTCGCCGTCGGGGCGGAACCAGATCAGGTCGGGCCGTCCGGTGGGCGTGGTGCGGCCCTCGAAGAACTCCGGCTGCCGCAGCGCGGGACTGGCCGCCCGGAGGTGGACCAGGCGGCGGGTGAAGGCCAGCATCGCCGTGGCGTCCGGATCGCCGGACCAGTCCAGCCACGACGTCTCGTCGTCCAGGCAGTAAGCGTTGTTGTTGCCGCCCTGGGTGCGCCACAGCTCGTCGCCCGCCACGAGCATCGGGGTCCCCGTCGACAGCAGCAGCGTGGCGAGCATGTTGCGGGCCTGGCGCGCCCGCAGCTCGCGGATCTCCGGATCGCCGGTCTCGCCCTCGGCGCCGTGGTTCCACGACCGGTTGTCGTCGGTGCCGTCGCGGTTGTCCTCGCCGTTGGCCTCGTTGTGCTTGCCGTTGTAGGACACCAGGTCCCGCAGCGTGAAGCCGTCGTGCGCGGTCACGAAGTTGACCGACTGCCAGGGCCGCCGCAGGTTGTGGTCGTAGAGGTCCGACGAGCCGGACAGGCGGAACGCCAGGTCGTCCACGCTCACCTGCCCACGCCAGAAGTCACGCACCGTGTCGCGGTAGCGGCCGTTCCACTCCGCCCACTGCGCCCCGAAGTCGCCGACGCGGTATCCGTGCCCGGTGACGTCCCACGGCTCGGCGATCAGTTTGCACCGGGACAGCACCGGATCGGCCGTGATCGCGGTCAGCATCGCCGAATCGCGGTCGAACGCGCCGCCGCCGGGGCGGCCCAGTGTGCTGGCGAGGTCGAACCGGAAACCGTCGACGCCCATCTCGGTGGCCCAGTACCGCAGCGAGTCGGTGACCATCCGGATGACCGTGGGGGAGCGTGGCTCCAGCGTGTTGCCGCAGCCGGTCAGGTCGACGACGTTCCCGCGCCCGGCGTGCATGTAGTACGAGGGCGCGTCCAGCCCGCGGAAGGACAGCGTCGGCCCGTCCAGGCCGCCTTCGCACGTGTGGTTGAAGACCACGTCGAGGATCACCTCGATGTTGGACGCGTGCAGCGCCGCGACCATGGTGCGGAACTCGGCCACCTCACGGCCCGGCTCGCTCGCGTACCCCGCGTGCGGGGCGAAGTAGCCCAGCGGTGAGTAGCCCCAGAAGTTGCGCCGCCCGGTGCGCACCAGGTACGGCTCCTCGGTGAACCAGTGCACCGGCAGCAGCTCCACCGCCGTGACCCCGAGCCGCACGAGGTGCTCGATCGCCGCCGGATGCGCCAGGCCCAGGTAGGTGCCGCGCAGGTTCGCCGGGATCTCCGGGTTGCGCTGCGTGAAGCCCTTGACGTGCAGCTCGTAGATCACCGACTCCTCGAACGGCACCTCCGGCTTCACGCCGGTGTCCGGGCCGCCGTGCGAGGTGACCACCGACAGTGGCACGCTGCCCAGCGAGTCGACCTTCGACCGGCGCGCGTGCATCGGGTCGCCCGCGTAGCCCAGCGCGGCCCTGAGGTCGGTCAGCCCGCCGGAGATCCGGGTGGCGTAGGGGTCGACGAGGATCTTGTTCGGATTGCAGCGCAGGCCGCGTGCGGGGTCGTAGGGGCCGTGCACCCGGTAGCCGTACTTCTGGCCGGAGGTCACCCCCGGCACCAGGCCGTGCCACACGCCGAAGGTCCGCTCGGTCAGTTCGACGCGGCGTTCGGTGCCGTCCTCACTGATCAGGCAGACCTCCACGGCGTCGGCGACGGTCGAGGTCACGGCGAACCGGACGCCCCCGCCCTCGGGGTGCGCGCCCAGCGGGAAGGGGCGCCCGGCGAGGACGAGGGTGTCGGTGGCAGGTCGGGTGGCCATCCGCCGATTGTCCCAGCACCCCCCGGCAGTTCCGTCACCGCCGATCGGTGTCGATGATCGCGAAGGTGTCCGGCGGGAGGTGACTCGCCGTGGCCGGACCCCACCCCAACAGCACCTCGCCGGCCTGTTCGCCCAGGTCGGCGGCGTCCGGTCCGAAGTTGCACACCAGCCGCAGCGGGCCGCGGTCGATCACCAGGAGCGACCCCTGCGCGCGCACCCCGAAGCGGTCCAGCCGGGGGTCGGTCAGCGCGGGATGCGTCCGGCGCAGCGCGATCAGCGACCGGTAGAGATCGAGCATCTCGCGATGCCCCTCCTCGGCGAGCTCCGACCAGTCCAGCCGGGACCGTTCGACGGTCGCCGGATCGACCGGGTCCGGTACCTCCGCCTCGCCCCAGCCGTGCCGCGCGAACTCGCGCCGCCGCCCCGCGCGCACCGCCTCGGCCAGCTCCGGATCGGGGAACGAGGCGAAGAACTGCCACGGTGTGCTCGCGGCCCACTCCTCGCCCATGAACACCATCGGCGTGTAGGGCGAGCAGAACACGATCGCCGCGCCGCAGGCCAGCCTGCCGGGGGAGACGGAGGCGGACAGGCGGTCGCCGGTGGCGCGGTTGCCGATCTGGTCGTGGTTCTGCAGGTAGATCAGGAACCGGTGGCCGGGCAGCGTACGGGTGTCGACCGGGCGGCCGTGGGTGCGCTCGCGAAACGACGACCAGGTGCCCGCGTGGAAGAAGGCGCGCTCAAGCGTCCGCTCCAGCGCGCCGGCCGCCGCGAAATCGCCGTAGTAGCCGCTGGTCTCGCCGGTGAGCGTGACGTGCAGAGCGTGGTGCAGATCGTCGCACCACTGCGCCTGCAGCCCGTACCCGCCGCCCTCGCGCGCGGTGACCAGCTTCGGGTCGTTGAGGTCGGACTCGGCGATCAGCGTCAGCGGCCGCCGCACCGCCGCGGACAGCGCCTCCACCTCGATCGCCAGCTCCTCCAGCAGGTGGGTGGCACGCCGGTCGTTCAGCGCGTGCACGGCGTCCAGCCGCAGCGCGTCGACGTGGAAGTCGCGCAACCAGCCCAGCGCGTTGTCCAGCACGTAACGGCGGACCTCGTCGGAGCCTTCGCCGTCGAGGTTGAGCCCGGGGCCCCAGTCGTTCTGCCCGGCGAAGTAGGGGCCGAACCGGTCCAGGTAGGCGCCGGAGGGGCCGAGGTGGTTGTAGACGACGTCGAGCACCACGGCCAGACCGCGCGCGTGGCAGGCGTCGACGAAGCGCTTGAACCCGTCCGGCCCGCCGTAGTGCTCGTGCGCCGCGCCCCACAGGACGCCGTCGTAGCCCCATCCGTCGGTGCCGTCGAACGAGTTGACCGGCAGCACCTCGACGAAGGTGACACCGAGGTCGACGAGGTGCCCGAGCCGGCCGATCGCCGCGTCGAAGGTGCCTTCGGGGGTGAACGTGCCGATGTGCAGCTCATAGATCACGCCGCCGGGCAGCGCCCGCCCCGTCCAGCCCTGGTCGGTCCAGTCGAAGGCGGTGTGGTCGTAGATCCGGGACGGGCCGTGCACGCCGTCGGGCTGCCACGCCGAACGCGGATCGGGCAGCGCTTTCTCGTCGTCGCCGAGCACGAACGCGTAGTCGGTGCCCGGTGGCGCCGGGACGTCGGAGAACCACCAGCCCTCGCCGCCCGCGGTCATCTCGTGATCGGCACCGCCGGTGCGCACGTGCACGCGCGAGGCGGCCGGGGCCCAGACGCGGAAGGTCATGAGTCTCCTCGCACCAGCAGGGCGACCGGGTAGCGGGCCAGCATCGCGGACAGCTCGCCGGTGACGTTCGTTCCGGTGATCACGTCCCTCCACTCGCCCGCGGGCAGTGGCAGGACGGTGTCGCGCCAGCCTCCCGAGGCGGCCAGGCCGACCGGAAGCCGCGTGGCCACCACGATCAGCCCGCTGCGCTCGTAGGCGAGTGCGTGCGCGACCGCCGGGCCCTCGGCACGCAGGCGCCGATAGCCGGTGAACAGACCGGGGGAGTCCCGGCGCAGGGTCAGCGCGCGGTGCACGACGAGCAGCTTCGCCGCCCCCGACTCGTCGATCTCGGGCAGCCACCCGCCCCGGATCTCCTCCAGCAGCGCGGCACGCAGGGCGTAATCCACCGGCCGCCGGTTGTCCGGGTCGACCAGCGAGAGGTCCCACAGCTCGGTGCCCTGGTAGACGTCCGGCACGCCGGGCGCGGTGAGCTGGACCAGCTTCTGACTCAGCGAATTCGACCAGCCGGGACCGCGGACCCGCCCGACGAACGCCTCGACCTCAGCGGACAGCTCCGCGTCACCGAGGACCTGTTCCGGCCACGCGGCGACGGTTTTCTCGAACTCCTCGTCGTGGTCGGTCCACGTGGTGCGGAGCTTGCTCTCCTTCGCCGCCTTGTCCAGGTACCCGCGCAGCCGCTCCGGCGTGATCGGCCAGGCGCCGACGAGGGTCTGCCACGCCAGCAGGTTCAGCGACGGCTCGTCGATGCCGCGCCGCTCGGTCCACCGGCGGACCGCGCCGGCGAACTCGTCCGGCACTTCCGACAGCACGGCCATGCGGGCTCGCACGTCCTCGGACCGTTTCGTGTCATGGGTGGTCAGCGTGGTCATCGCCGCGGGCCACCCGGCTTCGCGGGCGGCGGCCATCGCGTGGAAGTCGTCCACGTCCGCACCGAAGTCGTCCGGCGAGCCGCCGACCTCGTTGAGCGCGGCGAAGCGGGTGTAGCGGTAGAAGGTGGTGTCCTCGGTGCCCTTGGCGACGACCATGCCGGAGGTCTGCTGGATGCGGGTCGCCAGCTCGCCGTGCGGGTCCTCACGCACCTGGAAGTCCAGCGCGTCGACCGCTTCGGCGAGGTCCGGCCGCGCCGCGCGGGCCGTCGCGATGGCCGCCGCCCAGTGCGCCTCGCCCTCGGGCAGGTAGGACCGGTAGACCGGGAACGCGATCATCGTCTCGGCCACCGCGCCCCGCGCCGCCTCGGGCTCGACCCCGCGCACCAGCGCGGCGATCCGGCGCACCTCGGACACCAGGATGCCGTCGGTGACCAGGCGCCGGGCGGTGTCCTCGACCTCGGCGTAGCCGACCGGCTGGCCCAGCGACCGGGCCAGCTCCGTCAGCGGCGCCTCGCCCGCCGGGTCGACGAACAGCCCGGTGATCTCACGCAGGGCGTCGTAGCCGGTGGTGCCGTCCACCGGCCAGCTCTGCGGCAGGTCCTCGCCCGGGTGCAGGATCTTCTCCACGACCAGCCACGCCCCCGGCGCGCCCGCGCGCAGCATCCGCACATAGGAACCGGGGTCGGCCAGGCCGTCCGGGTGGTCCACACGCAGCCCGGTGACGTCCCCTTCGGCGACCCAGCGCAGCACCTCGCCGTGCGTGGCGTGGAAGACGTCGGGCAGTTCCACCCGCACCGCGGCGAGCGTGGTGATGTCGAAGAAACGTCGGTAGTTCAGCTCCGCGTTGCCGCGGCGCCAGCCGATCAGCTCGTAGTGCTGCCGCGCGTGCACCTCCCGCGGCGTGCCCTCGCCGGTGCCCGGGGCGAGGGGGAAGCGGTGCTCGTAGTAGACCAGCTCATCGCCGTCGACCTCCAGCTTCGCGACGTCGGCGTCGTCACCGAGGACGGGCAGCAGCAGCTTCCCGCGGCGCCAGTCGATGTCGAAGAAGCCGGAGTGCGCCGAACCGGGGCCGTGGCGCAGCACGTCCCACCACCACGGGTTGGCCTTCGCGACCTCGACCGCCATGTGGTTGGGCACGATGTCGACGACGAACCCGAGCCCGGCCTCGCGCAGCCGCGCGGCCAGCTCCTTGCGGGCCTGCTCGCCGCCCAGCTCGGGCCGCGCCCGCGTCGGATCGACCACGTCGTAGCCGTGCGTGGACCCTGGCGTCGCGTCGAGCACCGGCGAGGCGTACAGCGCACCGGCGCCGAGCGCGCGCAGGTAACCGATCTGTGCCGCCGCGTCGGTGAAGGTGAACTCCGGCCGCAGCTGCACCCGGTAGGTCGACGACGGTCTCATGCGCCGACCCGCTGCAGCACCACCAGCGAGCGGGCGGGCAGGTTCAGCGTGCCCGCGGCCGGGATCGCCTCACCCGGCTCGTCGGCGACCGTGCCCGTTTCGGTGTCCACCACCACGGCCCAGCCCTCGCCGTAGTCGGCGTTGGGCAGGGTCAGCTCGATGTCCTCGTAGTGCGCGTTGAACGCCATCAGGAACGAGTCGTCGACGACCTTGATGCCGCGCGGGTCGAGGTCGTTGATGCCCTCGCCGTTGAGGAACGCGACGATGGCCTTGCCGAAGCCGTCGTCCCAGTTCTGTTCCTTCATCTCCTCGCCGGACGGCGTGAACCAGGCGATGTCACGCAGCTCCTCGCCCTTGCCGATGGGCTTGCCCGCGAAGAAGCGGCGGCGCCGGAACACCGGGTGCTTCTTGCGGAACGCGGCCAGCGCCGAGGCGAAGGAGACCTGGTCGGCGTTGGTCTTGGCCAGCGACCAGTCCATCCACGCGGTCTCGTTGTCCTGGCAGTAGACGTTGTTGTTGCCCTGCTGGGTGCGGCCCATCTCGTCGCCGTGCAGCAGCATCGGCACGCCCTGCGACAGCAGCAGCGTGGCGAGCATGTTGCGGCGCTGCTTGCCCCGCAGTTCGAGTACCTCGGCCTTGTCGGTCGGGCCCTCGACACCGCAGTTCCACGACCGGTTGTCATCGGCCCCGTCACGGCCGTCCTCACCGTTGGCGTCGTTGTGCTTGCGGTTGTAGGACACCAGGTCCTGCAGCGTGAAACCGTCGTGCGCGGTGACGAAGTTGATCGAGGCGTAGGGGCGGCGGCCGTCGTCCTGGTAGAGATCCGACGATCCGGTGATGCGTGAGGCGAACTCACCCAGCGTGGACGGCTCGCCGCGCCAGAAGTCCCGCACGGTGTCCCGGAACTGCCCGTTCCACTCCGTCCATAGTGGAGGGAAGTTGCCGACCTGGTAGCCGCCGGGCCCGACGTCCCACGGCTCGGCGATCAGCTTGACCCTGCTCACCGTCGGATCCTGCTGCACCAGGTCGAAGAACGTGGACAGCCGGTCGACGTCGTAGAACTCGCGGGCCAGCGTGGCGGCGAGATCGAAGCGGAAGCCGTCGACGTGCATCTCGGTGACCCAGTACCGCAGCGAGTCCATGATCAGCTGCAGGGTGTGCGGGTTGCGCACGTTCAGCGAGTTGCCGGTGCCGGTGTAGTCCATGTAGTACTGCGGCTCGTCCTCGACCAGCCGGTAGTAGGCCTGGTTGTCGATGCCGCGCATGGACAGCGTCGGGCCGAGGTGGTTGCCCTCGGCGGTGTGGTTGTAGACCACGTCGAGGATGACCTCGATGCCCGCCTCGTGCAGGGCCTTGACCATGCCCTTGAACTCCTGCACCTGGCCTGCCTGCTCGGGCAGCGCCGCGTAGCCCTCGTGCGGCGCGAAGAACCCGATCGTGTTGTACCCCCAGTAGTTGCGCAGGCCCTTGTCGGCCAGGCCGTGGTCGGTGATGAACTGGTGCACCGGCATCAGCTCGATGGCCGTGACGCCCAGCCTCGTCAGGTGGTCGATCACCGCGGGGTGCGCCAGCCCGGCGTAGGTGCCGCGCAACCGGGACGGCACCTCGGGGTGGTTCATGGTGAGGCCGCGGACGTGCGCCTCGTAGATCACCGTCTCGTTGTACGGCGTGCGCGGCGGCCTGTCGTCGCCCCAGTCGAAGAACGGCGTGACCACCACCGCGTGCGGTACGTGCCCCGCGGAGTCGGCGTCGTTGCGCTCGTCCGGCGAGCCGAACGGGTAGGCGAACAGCGCCTCGTCCCAGTCGACGTGACCGGCGATCGCCTTGGCGTAGGGGTCGATCAGGAGCTTGTTCGGGTTGCAGCGCGGGCCGCGGGAGGGGGCGTAGTCACCGTGCACGCGGTAGCCGTAGCGCTGACCGGGGCCGACGCCGAGCAGGTACCCGTGGTGGACGAACCCGTCGACCTCGGTGAGGCGGTGACGCTCCTCGGTGCCGTCCTCGCCGATCAGGCACAGCTCGACGTACTCCGCCGCCTCCGAGAAGAGGGCGAAGTTGGTGCCCACGCCGTCGTAGGTGGCGCCGAGCGGGTAGGGCGTTCCGGGCCAGGGCGGCACAGGTTCTCCTCTTGCGGTCGCGGGCCGTCGGTACGGATGTGTGCCCAATCTAGCGGGGCGTCACGCGTTCCGTCCGGTCAACGGGCGCGCCACGCGCAAAGCGTTCACGAAGTGGCGCAGTCGTGCGTCCGCGAAAAACGTTTCGACGGTGACGGGCAAGGGAATGCGCCAGTTCGGGTACTCGTCGGTGGTGCCGGGCAGATTGGGCTGCCGCCGCTCGCCGACCACGTCGGCCGGTGCGGTCAGCAGCAGCCGCGAGGCGGCGGAGGCGAGCAGCGTGTGCAGCGCCGTCACCGGATCGCCGGCCGGGACGCCCCGCGCGGCGGCGAACGCCAGCAGGTCCGCCCGCTCCGCCTCGGCCGCGGCGTGTTCCTCCTCCGGCGGTCCGTCGAGGAGCCCCAGTTCGGCCCGCACGCGCACGTGCTCGCCCGCGAGCCAGCCCGCGACGGTCGGCAGGTCGTGCGTGGTGATGCTGGCCATCGCGTCCGGGTCCCACTCCTCCGGCGCGAGGAACGGGTGGCCCGGCGCGTCGTAGTCGCGCTGGAACCACAGCACCGCGGAGCTGAGGACGCCGCGCTCGTGCAGCGTCTTGGTGACCGCGGCCTCGACCGTGCCCAGGTCCTCGCCGACGACGACCGCGCCCGCGCGGTGCGCCTCCAGCGCGAGGATGCCCAGCATCGCCTCGGCGTCGTAGTGCACGTAGGTGCCGCGCGAGGGCGGCTCGCCCGGCGGGATCCACCACAGCCGCCACAGCCCGGCCACGTGATCGACGCGGATGCCGTCGGCGTGCCGCAGCACACCGCGCAGCACGTCGCGGAAGGGCGCGTAGCCCAGCTCGGCCAGCCGGTCGGGCCGCCACGGCGGCAGGTTCCAGTCCTGGCCCTGCTGGCTGAAAGCGTCCGGCGGCGCGCCGACGGTCACCTCCGGCGCGAACGCGTCGCCCAGCGCCCAGGTGTCCGCGCCGCCGGGGTGCACGCCCACCGGCAGGTCGTGCACGATCCCGACGGGCATCGCGCCCGCCGCCTCGCGGGCACGGCCCAGCTGGTCCTCGCACAGCCGCTGCAGCCAGGCGTGGAAGGCGATCCGGTCGGCCAGCTCGTCGCGGGCCTTGCCGACCTCGGCGCTGTGCGGGTCGCGCAGCGGCCCGGGCCATTCGCGCCAGTCCGGGCCGTGCCGTTCGGCGAGCGCGCCGAAGGTGGCGAAGTCGCGCATGTCGTCGTCCACCTGGACGGGCTCGTGCAGCGGCCACAGCAGCTCCAGCGCGGTGAGCTTGGCGCTCCAGATCGCGTCGTAGTCGATCAGGTCCGGGTTGTCCGGGCGCAGCGCGAGCACCCGCGCGCGCAGGTCCTCGTCCGCGCGGGCGAACTCCGCGGTGTCGCTCACCCGCAGGTAGAGCGGGTTGGCGTAGCGGCGGCTGGACGGCGAGTACGGCGAGCGCTCGACCGGGTGAACCGGGCTGATCGCCTGCACCGGGTTGACCAGCACCACCCCGGCGCCCAGCTCGGCGGCCGAGCGGCGGGCGAACACGGCGAGGTCGCCGAAGTCCCCGGCACCCCACGAGTCGTGCGAGCGCAGCGAGTACAGCTGCAGCATCCAGCCCCAGGCCGGCGGCACTTCCGGCAGGCGGTGCGGCACCACGGCGAGCACGACGTTCTGGTCGGCGGTCTCCACGCGATGCCAGCCCAGCGGCAGATCGGCGGGAATCATGCGGCCGGTCTCCCGCCGGGTGCCGTCCTCCAAATGCAGGACAGCAGGTCCGCCCGCGTCGTGTTCGGTACCTTCACGCAGCACGAGGGTCGGGGGCAGCGCCGTTGCTGCCCGTCGCTCGCGGACCGCGGCCAGTTCGCGGCGGACCGCGTCCGGCCCGGACGCGTCCACGCCGAACTGCGCGAGAACGGAGGCGACGACGTCCGGCTCGACCTCGACCTCGCGTTGCTCGGCGTTTTCGTACCGGGTGGCCACTCCGTAGGCGTGCGCGAGGGCGGCGAGGTCGGCATCCACCCGTCCAGGATCCCGGTGCGGGACGGGTGCCGCCACACGACGAGACGAGGAGTACGCATGGCGCGCTGGGCCGACCACGCGATCTGGTGGCACGTCTACCCGCTGGGCTTCACCGGTGCGCCGCGGGCGCTGACAGCGGGTGGTGAGCCCGCGCACCGGTTGAGACGGCTGGAGGCATGGCTCGACTACGCGATCGAGCTGGGCTGTTCCGGCCTGCTGCTGGGACCGGTGTTCGCGTCGGAGACGCACGGCTACGACACGATCGACCACTTCCGGATCGACCCGCGGCTTGGCGACGACGCCGACTTCGACCGCCTGGTCGCCGCGGCGCGCGGGCGTGGTCTGCGGATCGTGCTGGACGGGGTGTTCAACCACGTCGCGCGGAGCTTCGCGCACCCGGAGTGGTTCCGGCGCGAGGCCGGCGACGTGGCGGTGTTCGAGGGCCACCGGCACCTCGTCGCGCTCGACCACGAGCAGCCCGCCGTCGTGGACTACGTCGGGCGGGTGATGAACCACTGGCTCGCGCGCGGCGTGTCCGGGTGGCGCCTGGACGCGGCCTACGCGGTGCGGCCGGAGTTCTGGGCCCGCGTGCTGCCCGGTGTGCGGCGGCGGAACCCGGAGGCGTGGTTCGTCGGCGAGGTGCTGCACGGCGACTACACCGCCTACGTCGCCCGCAGCGGCCTCGACACGGTCACCCAGTACGAGCTGTGGAAGGCGATCTGGAGTTCACTGCGCGACGGGAACTTCTTCGAGCTGTCCTGGGCGCTCAAACGGCATGACGAGCTGATGGGCTCCTTCGTCCCGCAGACCTTCGCCGGCAACCACGATGTGACCAGGCTGGCGAGCCAGCTGCCCGACGAGCGGCACCTGGCGCACGCGCTGGCCGTGTTGTTCACCGTGGGTGGCGTCCCGAGCGTGTACTACGGCGACGAGCAGGCGTTCCGCGGCGTGAAGGAGGAGCGCGAGAGCGGTGACGACGAGATCCGCCCCGAGTTCCCGTCCGACTCCGCCGGGCTCGCCCCGTACGGCTGGCCGGTGTACCGGCTGCACCAGCGGTTGATCGGCCTGCGGCGGCGCAATCCGTGGCTGGTGCGCGCCCGCACGGAGGTCGAGCACCTGGCCAACCGGGCGATGGCCCTGCGTTCCCGCGACGGCGACCAGGAGATCCTGACACTGCTCAACACCAGCGACGACCCGTACCGGTTCCCGGTGGGCATCGACGGGCTGCGCGTGCTGGACTCCTCCTCGCCCGACGGGAAGGCCCCGTGGCCCACGGTGCCGCCGCACGGGTGGGCGGTGCTCGGTCAGTAGAAGATCGGCCCCGGCGTGCCGCCGCCGGCCGGAATGGCGTCGCCGGTCACGGCCACGCTGCGCGGGGACGCGAGGAACGTGACCACGTCCGCGACCTCCGCCGCGGTGATCATCCGGCCGAGCGAGGAGCCGCGGCTGAGCAGGTCCGCGGCTTCCGCGGAGGTGGCCCCGCGCGCCGCGGCGACGGCGTCGATCATCGCCGGGGTGCGTTCGGTGACCGTGAGACCCGGGTGCACGACCGTGACGTTGATGCCGTGCGGGCCCAGTTCGTCGGCGAGGTTCTTGGTCAGCGCGGACACCCCGGCGTTGCGGATCGAGCCGAACGGGCTGCCCGTGCGGCGCGCGTTGAGCCCGGAGATGTTGACGATCCGGCCCCAGCCGCGCTCGATCAGGTACGGCGCGACGGCGCGGGCGAAGCGGAGGTAGCCGAGCACCTTCGTCTCGATCTCGGCGCGCAGGTCGTCGTCGTCCAGCTTCGCCAGCTCGGTGGGCTTCGTCGGGTCGGCGGGCTGTGCGGCGGCGTTGACCAGGATGTCGACGCCGCCGAACTCCGCGACGGTCCGCGCCACGGCCGCACGCACGGCGTCGTCGTCGGTGGCGTCCGCGGCAACCGCCAGGGTGTTGCCGCCGATCCGCGCGCGGGCTTGTTCGAGTGCCTTCGCATCGCGGGCGACGAGCGCGACGTCGGTTCCCTCCGCGGTCAGGGCCCGCGCCACGGCGAACCCGATCCCGCGGCTGCCGCCCGTCACGATGGCGCGCTTACCACTCAGGTGAAGATCCATTCCCCCAGTGAACCAGCGCGGGCACCGCTCAGGTGGTCTCTTCCGGACGGCGCCGCTCGATCATGGTGTCCGGCGCCGATTCCGGTACCTCGGTGCGCAGGTCCGAATCGCGCAGCACCTCGCGGGCCTGCGCCTCCGGGTCGGCGCTGCCGGCGTGTTCCTCTTCGGGCAGCAGGTTCGAGCGCGTCCCGGCGCGGTCGTCCACCGCGTTGCGTTCGTCGAACACGTCCGGACGGTCGAGGTCGTGCTCGTCGCGGATGCGGTCCTCCTCGGCGCCGGACAGTTCCGTCGCGCCCAGGTCGAGTGGTTCGTCGTCACGCGGTGTCACGCGCGTGGCGTACCCGGTGCCACCGATCTTCACACTTGCGCGGGAAGCCACCGGTGGGGCGCCCGGAAGACCCGGACGCCCCACCGGTGAACGGTCAGCGGACGCGCTGCTCCGTGGCGGACTGCGCCGCCTCGTTGATCTGCACGGTCGCCAGCGTGTTGTCCTGGCCCGCGTCCTGCGTGCACTGCGAGTCGAAGGTGCCGAGGCCGGTGTCGGAGCCGTCGGCGGTCTTCGGGTGCAGGGTCAGCAGGAGGTCCCCGACGGTCACCGTGGCCTCGCCGGCCTGGGTGAAGGTCAGCGACGGCGTGGTGCCGGTCGCGGTGACGTCGAACGCGCCGGAGGCGGGGATCTCGGTGGGCGCGATGGTCGTCGGGACGGTGACCGGCAGGCTCGCCTCGGGAGCGTCGACGGCGGCGCTGGCCTGGGCGGTGCCCTCGACCGTCTTGGCGCCGACGAGGTTCAGGCCGGCGGTGGCGGTCTCGGGCACGGTGGCGACGGCCTCGATCGCGAACTCGGGGGTGGGCTCGCCGACGGTCGCCGTGGCGGGCACGTCCGCGTTGATCGCCACACTGATCTGCTGGTTGCCGATCAGCGGGAACGGGCAGGTGTAGGTCAGCGTGAGGGTGGCCGGGTCGGCGGCGCTGGTGCCGGCTCCGGCGAGCAGGCCGGCCGCGGCCGAGACGGCCAGAACGGACCCGGAGACGATCGCGCCGGCAATGCTCCTACGATTCATGGGTAATCTCCATTGATTTCCGGGAAACGGGTTACCAATGAGTAAGGTAATGACCGGAAAATGGCGTATCAAGCGCTCGCGGTCCGCCTTGGAAAACTTGTCACCAGTTGCAGTGGTTTCCGCGGGGAAGTTGGCACGCGGGTAGAAAACCCAGCTCACCCGGTTCTTCCTGTTCCGTGCTCACCCGCCTGACAACTATCCGGCCACTGCGCTGGCATCATGGTCACAAGTTTTGACACCCTCTTCGCAAGATCACTACGGTTTTCGCCGTGACCATTTCTCCTGCGTCCTTGCCGCGTTTTCTGGCGACCTGGGCGCGCCGGTCGCCCGACGCCGTCGCGGTGACCGATCCCGGCCGCTCGCTCACCTGGGACGAGCTGGACCGCCGAGTGTCGGCGGTGGCCGCGTGGCTGCGCCGGTTCAGCTTCGACGGTGTCCGGGCCGCGATCCTCGCCGACGAGGGCACCGAGTGGGTCGTCGGGTTCCTCGCGACCCTGCGGGCCGGGCTGGTCGCGGTGCCCGGATTCGCGCCGGGCCGCGACGACGCCTGGCTCGGCGCCACGCTCGTCGACGCCGCCCCGGAGATCGTGCTGACCACCAGCGAGAGGCTGCTCGACGTGCGTGCGCTGCTGGACGCCGCCGGGGTGGCCGTGTGGCGGATCGTCGCGGTCGACTCCGTGCCCGGAGACCTCTTCGACGTGCCCGAGCCGGACGCCACGGATCTCGCGTGCCTGTGCTACACCTCCGATGCGGTCGGGGTCGTGCTCACCCACGCCAACCTCGTCGACTCCGCCGCCCGTACGGCGCAGGCGCTGGCCCTCGGCGACCGCGCGGCCGTCGTCGTGAACGGATTCCCGCTGCACGGCGCGAACCTCACGTTCGCGGTGGCCGCGCCGCTGTTAGCCGGTTGCCCGACGGTGCACCTGCCCGCCGCGCTTGTCCGGGAGCGGCCGGAGACGTGGCTGCGCGCGCTCGCCGAGCACCCGGATGCGGTGGCAGCCGCGACGAACACGTTCCTGGCACGGTGTCCGGCACCGGAGGGTATCGACCTCAGCGGGGTCCGGGCGGTGGTCGACGTGGGGGAGACGGCCCGGTCCCGCGCGGTCCTGCCCGGTCTCCGGGCGGACGCGCACCGCGCCGCCTACGGTCTGCTGGAGGCGAGCGGGCTGGTGTCCGCAGCGTCCACAGGGGATGGTCCGGGCTCGTCGGGGCGGCCGGGCCGGACGGTGGCGGTGGTCGATCCGCGGAGCCGCCGGTCGCTGCCCGCGGGCGTGGCGGGCGAGATCTGGGTGACCGGCCCGACCGTCGCGCGCGGGTACTGGCGCCGTCCCACCGCCTCGGCCGAGACGTTCTGCGCGCTGCTGCGGGACGAGGTGGACGCGGGGGAGCCCGGCTGGTGGCTGCGCACCGGCGACGTGGGCTTGCTTTCCGGTGGTGAACTGACCGTGCTGGGGCGCCTGGAGAACCGCTTCCGGGCCGGTGGCCGGGAATGGCAGGCCGAATCCGTGGAGGCGGCGATCGAGCAGGCCGTGCCCGGGTTGGTGCCGGGTTCCGCGGTGGTCCTCCCGGCCGTCGACGGAACGGTCGTGGTGCTCGCGGAGTCACTGGAGCCGGTGGACGCCGCCGCGGTCGAACGGGCGGTGGGGGACGAACCACGCGTGCGCGCCGTGCACGTGGAGGCGCCGGGCACACTGCCACGGACGGTGGCGGGAAAACTGGCGCGGACCGCCTGCCGCGAGGCCTACCTGACGGCCGCGCCCGCCACCTGAGGCCTCACGTCAGCAACTCGGCGGCCCGGAGCGCGATTTCCAGGCGCAGGCGGTGGTCCGGGTCGCCCAGCCGGTCGCCGAACAGTTCCTCGATGCGGCGCATCCGGTAGCGCACCGTCTGCGGGTGCACGCCCAGCCGGTCGGCCATCTCCGGTGCGCTCCCGCTGGACTGCAGCCACGCCAGCAGGGTCTGCCCGAGCCGCGAACGCTGCTTGTCGGTCAGGCCGTGCAGCGGGGCCAGGCAGGTGTCCCGCAGCTGGCTGATCAGGAACTCGTCCGCCAGCATCCACAGCGTGGTCAGGTGGTCGTCGGCGTGCAGGACCGGCTCCGGCGCGAGGATACCGCGCACGCTCAGATCCATCGTGCGGCGCGCCCAGCGCAGCGACATCGCCGCCTGCGCCAGCGGCACCCGTGGCCCGACCGCGACCCGCCACCCGCGCAGCAGCGCCGCCAGGCCCTCCGGTGGCGCGGCCGCGAGCAGGCACGGCTGCGGGCTCTCCAGGTCGGCCAGCACGTCCGCGGGCAGTGCGGGCGGGGTCAACCGGTGCTGGTCGCGCCGCGGCTCCAGCGCCATCGCCACGACCTCCTCCGGCACCCGCCACCCCGCCGCCCCGGCCAGTCCTTGGACGGCCTGCGGCGCGGGCGCCGGCTCGGACAGGACCAGGCCGAGCAGCTGCCGCCGCTGCCGGGCGCGCGTGCCCGCCGCGCGGGCCTGCGCGGCGCGGTATCCCTGCACCGACAACGCCGAAATTTCGTCCACATAGGCCAGAACGGCTTCCGCGCCGACGCACAGCAGGTCCGCCGGGAGTCCCAGCGACTGGCCGAGCTTCGCGATGAACCGCCAGGCGGCGAGCCCGCCGACGCGGTAGGCGGTCTGGATCTGGTCCAGCGGCCTGCCTTCGCTGTACTCGATGCGGCCCAGGTGCCGGAACACCCCGATCCAGTTCTCCTGTGACACCGCCGGGTTGCCCAGGTTGTCCAGGCACTGCCCGATGGCCTCCCGCACGCCGCGCACGATGACCTGGCCGAACGGGCCCTCCAGTGGCCGCGCGTACTCCGGCACCTGCCGCTGGATCTCGGTGAGGATGACCCGGGTGAGCGCGTCGGTGTGCGGGCGGAAGACCGGCGCCAGATCGGCGGGCAGCGATGCCCACAGCGCGGTGGCGCGGCCGGACCCCGCCCCCTCGCCGCGGGGACGGCGGGGCTGGGGCGCTCGCGGCGGCGCGGTGCGGCTCGGCCGGACCTCGGCTTCGATCGTCATGTCAACCCCTGCTCGGGAAATCCGCGGCGGTGCGGTGGACGAAGATTTTCGCCAGCGGGGCACTGCTCGTGATCCGCTCGCGAAGCCAACATGGCATCGACGGATGACGTTGGCAAGAACCGTTGACACACTCCGAATTCCTGTTCCACCCGTTCGGGTGACGAGTGTCGAGAGGGGTGACATTCGGACGGGTGGCGGTTCGCCTGTTCGTCACAAACTCCTTTCCGCGAGGTCAGTGCCTGCGAGCTGCCTGCGTAGCACCAGGTGGATTCCGAACCGCGTGTCGGCGTCGTCGAGGCGGTCCCCGAACAGCTCGCGCAACTGGTGCAGCCGGGCCCGCACGGTCTGCGGGTGCACGTGCAGCTTCCGCGCGATCTCCGGTGCGCCACCCCGGGTTTCCAGCCAGGCCAGCAGGGTTTCGCCCAGCCGCGCCCGCTGCTTCCCGCTGACGGAATCCAGCGGGCGCAGGTACTTCCCGCCCAGGCGGTCGGCGAGGAAGTCCTGCGAGCGCAGCCAGAGCTGGTCGAGGTGATCGGCGCAGTGCACGACCCCGCCGGGCAGTTCCAGCCCGCGGCGGGCCAGGCGGTGCGCGGCGGCGGCCTGCGCGAGCGGGACCGGTGGCGACACGGACACGCGTTCACAGTTGCCGGACAGCGCTTCCAGGTCCGGTGCGGAACCGGGCCAGACCACGCGGAGGTGGTCGGCGAGGACGTCGTCGCCGAGTTCGTGCACCGGAATGTCCACGCTGTGGGACAACGCGATGACGCTGACCGTCTCCGGCAACGGCCATTCCGCGGCCGCGGCGGCTCCGGTGAGATCGGGCTGGGGTTCGGCCAGCACGAGTGCGAGCAGGCGCAGGCGGTGCTCGTGCCGGGTGACATCGGCGGGGCGCTGCGCCTCCTGGAATCCCTCCAGCGCGGTCGCGGACAGCTCGTCGACGAAGGCGAAGATCGCCTCCGCCGCGGCGGTGAGCGTTTGCGGGGTCGCGCCGAGATCGCGCAGCACCGGCGTGAGGTACTGCCAGGCGACCCGCCCGCCGATCCGGACCGCGGCCTGGAACGCGTCGAGGGTGCGGCCCTCGGTGAACTCCCGCCGTCCGCGCTGGCGGAACTGGCTCACCCATTCCCCGTGGTCGGGGCGCGGGTTGCCGACGCAGCGGATGCAGTGCCGGACCGCGATCTCCACCCCCTCGGCCAGCGCGCGGGCGAACGGGCCCTCGTTCGGTCCCGAGTACTCCGGCACCGAACCCCGGACCTCCCGCACGATCGCCTCGGCGAGCGGGCGGGCGTGCGGTTTCAAGGCCGCGGCGAAGCCTCTCGGCGTGGCCGCGAGCGCCTTCGCGCTGCGATAGTCCGGCACTGCTGGCCCCCTCGTAAAACCTGAATTCGACTCGCGTTTACGCTGGTCAGTGCGTCAGCCGGACGATGCTACCGCCAAGTAGCCTTTCGCGGGAGTAACCCCGGCCGCCCTGGCGACGACAGACCGGACGTCGAGGGGAGTGGGCACGATGGCCAAGCGCGTGGTGATCTGCTGCGACGGGACCTGGAACACGCCGGACCAGCCGGCGCCGACCAACGTCTCGCGGGTCGCGCTGGCGATCGCGCCCGCCGACGGGACCGGGTGCGAGCAGCGGATGTACTACCACGCGGGGGTCGGCACGCGGCCCGGTGAACGCCTGTGGGGTGGCGCGTTCGGGTTCGGGCTGTCCCGCAACGTGCGCGAGGCCTACCGGTTCCTGGTCCGCACCTTCGAACCGGGCGACGAGCTGTTCCTGTTCGGGTTCAGCCGGGGCGCCTACACCGCGCGCAGCCTCGCCGGGCTGGTGCGCAACTGCGGCATCCTGCGGCACCAGCACGAAGACCGGATCGGCGAGGCGTACGCGCTCTACCGCAGCCGCCGGGACAGGACACATCCACGCGAGGTGTCGGCGCAGCTGTTCCGCCGGTCCTTCGCCCGCGAAACGCGCATCCGGTTCCTCGGCGTGTGGGACACCGTCGGGTCGCTCGGCATCCCGTTGTCCGGGATGCGGCTGGTGAACCTGATCAACCGGCGGTGGCAGTTCCACGACACCGAACTGAGTTCGAGCGTCGACGCGGCCTACCAGGCGCTCGCCATCGACGAGCAGCGCCCGCCGTTCAAGCCGGCGTTGTGGCACCCGCGTCCGGGCACGCTCGGGCAGCGCGTGGAGCAGGTGTGGTTCTCCGGTGTGCATTCCGACGTCGGCGGTGGTTACCCGGACCGCGCGCTGGCCGACATCAGTCTGTTGTGGATGGTCGAGCGCGCGCGGGCGAACGGGCTGGCGTTCGAACCGGGTGCGTTCGCGGCCGCGGACCTGGACCCGTTGGGCCCCGTCCACACCTCGCGCACCGGGTTCTACAAGCTGCTGCCGCGCCACGTGCGCCCGCTGGGAGCCGCGCCGGGCGGGCGCGAGTACGCGGCATCCAGCGCCGTCGAACGACACGCGATGGTCGGCGGGTACGCCCCGAACCTCGCCAGGTACCTCACCGACGGCGGCGCGGTCCTGCCCGTGCGCAGCGACGAGGGCGAGCGCTTCCAGGCATTCAGCCCGGCCCCCGACCCCGCCTGACCGCACCTTTCCCGCGCGCGAACGCGGACTTCGCGCACGGGAACGCAGAACTCGCGGGCCCTCTCGGCGAGTCCCACCTTCCCGACGCCGAGTCCCACACTCGCACACCACGCACGCGCGAAACCGCTACCCGGCAACGCAACGCGCCCCACCACCCGAACCACTCCTCTCCCGCAATCCGATCCCCAGCCCCCTCGGCAACCGAACACTGAAAGATCGGGTTCGGGAGGACCCCAAGCCGGGGCGCGCCAGCGCCTGCGGCCCGGGGCGGGGCGGGGCGGGGCGAACCCGGTGCCCTCAGCCGCGCGCAGCGCCAACAACCCGCGTAGCGCCCACGACCGCGCAACTCGCGCCCGGAAAGGTGGAACTCGCGCCCGGGAACGTGGGACTCGCCCGACGGAGCGTGGGACTCGCGCGGGTCAGCCGCGGGCGAGGCCAGCGCCACCAGCGCCGAGGCTGAGCACCACCTCGTCCGTCCGCGCCACCGCCTCCGCGGCGCGCTCAGGATCCAGTCCCGGGTCGTCGGCGGTGCGCAGGCGGATCGGCGGGCCCAGGTCGATCACGGTCGGCACGTACTCCGCCCGGTCGACCGTCCAGCCCTGCCCCGAACGCGTGAAGTGGAACCGTCCGAGCAGACCCTCTTCGGTGATGCCGCGGGGTTCCTCGTGCCGCGCGATCGAGTTGCCGAGCCCGTAGGCGACCCACTTGCCGCCGATTTTCTCCATCGGCTGCACGACGTGCGCGTGGTGGCCGATGATCAGGTCGACCGCCGGATCGGACAGTACCTGCTCCGCGATCCCGCGCTGCGAGGACGTGGGCTCGTGCTGGTACTCGGTGCCCCAGTGCAGGCTCGCGATCACGACCTCCGCGCCCGCGGCGCGGGCCGCCCTGGCTTCCTCCAGCACGGCGTCCGCGTCGAGCGTGTTCGACACCCACTGCTTGCCGCTGGGCAGCTTCTTGCCGTTGAACCCGAACGTGTAGGACACGTGCCCGACCTTCACCCCGTGCACGTCGAGGACCAGCGGCGTGTCCGCCTCCTGCTCGGTGCGCGCCGATCCGGTGTGCTTGATCCCGGCCTCGTCCAGCTCGTCGAGCGTCCGGTCCACGCCGTCGGTGCCCTGGTCGATCGTATGGTTCGACGCCGTGGAGCAGTCGTCGTACCCGGTCGCGGCCAGCGCGTCCGCGATCTCCGGTGGCGCGCTGAACTCCGGGTAGCCCTCGAACGGGCCCTCCTCGGGAGCCAGCGGTGTCTCCAGATGACAGATGCCCAGGTCGGCGCCGCTGACGTCGTCGGCGATCCCGGCCAGCAGCGGCCGGTAGTCGCGCGTGCCGCCGCCGTCGACCGTGGCCTGGTCGGTCAGGGCCGGGTGGATCAGCACGTCACCCGTGGCCGCGACGGTGAACCCGGTGTCCGCGCGCGGGGTGACCGATCCGGGGCCGGTGATGACCGGATCGTCGTCCGGGGTGGAGCAGGCGACGAGCAGCGAGCCCGCCGCGAGGGCCGCGAGAACCGAGCGGATGCGCATGGCGCCCGATCCTGCCAGCCGCCGCGAACACGAGCAGGGCCACCCTCAGTGCGCCTCACGCACCGAGGGTGGCCCGGGGAACGTCCGATCAGGGCTTCATCGCACCGGATAGTGCGGCGGCGTCACGACGGAGAGTGTCCGACGCGAGCCGGTCCGGCACGTTCCACCGCCGGCCGGCCATGGCGTCGAACAGCCGCAGCGCCTCCTGCGCGGGCCGGACCCGGCCGCCATCCGCATGCCACTCGGCGAGGTCGAGCGTGACGCGCAGCTGCACCGCGCCCGCCTTCGTCACCCAGCCCGCGTCCCGGAACCGGTCGATCAGCGTCCGCACGTCGGTGTAGGACGTGCCGGTCGTGAACGACACCGTCCGCGTCGTGGTGAGCCCGGCCTGGTCGGCTGCCGTCACCGACAGCTGGTGCGCCCCGAGCGGCAGCCGCCACAGCTCGACCGCCTGGCCGGAGGTGACCGGCTGCCCGTCGAGGGTGGCGGTGACCGCGCCCGGCCCCGACGTCGCGTCGGTGGCCGTGAGCACCGGTGTCAGCGTGGCCGAGTCACCCGGGTTCTGGCCCTCGGTCACCCCGGCGACGGTTACCTCGGGCGCGGTCTTGTCGATCTGGACCGTCACCGTGCCGGGCTCGGACACGGTGCCGCTGCCGTCGGTCGCCCGGTACAGCACCGTGGTCGCGCCCTCGGCCGAGAGCGTCACCGGGTTCGCCGCGTCGGCCCAGGTGGCGCCGTTGTCCACCGAGTACTGCCTGCTCGACACGGTGCCGTCGTCGGTCGCCGAGACGGCGAGCGTGACGTCCCCGGTGTACCAGCCGTTCGCGCCGGTCGGTGCCGACGGCGTCAGCTCCGCCGTGACGACGGGCGCGGTGCCGTCGGCGACACCGGGGCCCTGGAAGGTGAAAGCGTCGACATCGACCCCGCCACTCGAAGTGACGAACAGCTGACCGGCGCCGGCGGGCAGACCGCCCAACGCCGTCTCGACCGTCTGCCAGCCGTCCCCGGCGGGCACGTCGACCGTCGCGAACGGCGCCGCGTCGGCCGCGTTCCACCGCAGCTGCAGTTGTCCGGCACCGTGTGCCCGGGTCTGCACGCCGGTGATGCCGGTGAAGTTCACCGGGTCGTAGGCCAGCCAGTCACCGGCGTCGAACCCGGTGACCGAGCGCAGCCCGGAGGCCGAGGTGTCGTCGGTGATCGTCACGCCGCTGCTGGTGTCGGCGTGCTCGCCCTGCATCAGCTTCGGGTTCAGGATCGCCTGCGCCTCACCGGTCGCGGCGGGCACACCGTTCGCGCCGTTGTCGGTGTAGGTCACGTTGAGCACGCCGAAGACGTTCTCCGTCTCACCGTGGCCCGCGTCGGTCGGGGTCACCACCGCGCCGCTGCAGCCGGTGCCGCTGTCGACCGGGTGACCGTGCTGGTTGTGGCCCAGCCCGAACGCCCACGCCACGCGGTCGCAGTCCGGTGTCGTGCCGTCCTCGGGGTCGTTCACGGTCACCGAGTAGGGAACCGAGTCGCCCCAGTCGAAGAACCCGCCGTGCGCCGGTGCGGTGAGCCCGACGGTCGGCGCCGTGTTGCCGATCGTGACCTGCTTCGAGGTCAGGCCGTGCTTGCCGGCGTCGTCGGTGACCCGCAGCCGGGCCTCGGCCTGGCCGTTTTCGGTGTAGGTGTGGGAAGCCCGCGCGCCGGTGGCGTCGAACGTGCCGTCACCGTCGAAGTCCCACTCGTAGGTCAGCGCGGAGCCCTCGGGGTCGCTGGAGGTGCTGCCGTCGAACGCCACGGTCAGGGGCGCCTGCCCGGAGGACGGGGTCGCGGTCATCCGCGCGGTGGGCGTCTTGTCGCCCTGCGCCCAGTCGATCCGGTAGAGGCCGGCGTCGGGGTTCTGCCGGAAGAAGCCGTCACCGTAGTCCAGCACGTAGAGCGAGCCGTCCGGGCCGAACTCCAGGTCCATCGGGTTGTCCCAGATCGGCTGGCCCAGTGTGGACAGATCCGCGTTGGGCAGGAAGTTCTCCAGCTTCGTCACCGGGCCGTCGGGGCCGGACAGCGTGAACGCGGCGACGTAGTCCTGCGAGAACTCACCGAAGAACGCCTTGCCGTCCCAGTACTGCGGGAACTTCGTGGCCGACGGGTTGTCCGCGTCGTAGTGGTAGACCGGGCCGCCCATCGGGGCCTGTCCGGTGCTGGAGCGAAACGCGGTCAGCTCGGGCCACGGCTGGTCGTCGTCCTCGTCGCCGTACCACAGCGTGGCCGGGGTGGCGGGCGGCAGCGTGGTGAGGCCGGTGTTCCAGCGCGAGTCGTTGACCGGTGCGGCGCAGTCGAACGCCGGGCCCGGGGTGAGGGTGGCGAAGTCGAAGTCCCGGTAGGGCTGGGTGTTGTCGGCCGTGCAGAAGGGCCAGCCCGAGTTCATCGCCTTCGTGGTGGTCTGCCATTCGACGTAGCCCATCGGGCCGCGGTCCGGGTCGGCGGTGCCGGCGTCGGGGCCGTAGTCGCCCCACATCACCGCACCGGTGGCCTTGTCCACCGTCATGCGGTACGGGTTGCGCAGGCCCATCACGAAGATCTCCGGACGGGTCTGCGGGGTGCCGGGCGCGAACAGGTTGCCCTCGGGGACCGTGTAGCTGCCGTCGTCGTTGACGTGGATGCGCAGGATCTTGCCGCGCAGGTCGTTGGTGTTGCCCGAGCCGCGCCGCTCGTCGAGGCCGGGGTTGTAGCCGGGCGCGTCGTTGATCGGGGTGTAGCCGTTGACGTTCGGGCCGGAGGCGGGGGTGTTGCCGCCGGTGGAGAGGTACAGGTTGCCATGGGCGTCGAAGTCGACGTCACCGGCGACGTGGCAGCACTGGCCGCGATTGGTGGTGACGCGGATGATCTCCTGTTCGGTGCTCGGATCGAGCGAGTCGCCGGTCCACTTGAACCGGCTCAGCACGTCGTAGCCCTCCCACTGCCGCCAGTAGGAGTCGTCCGCGCCTTCGGGCAGGGTGTTGGGCGCGGAGCCGGCCGGGGTGTCGAGCGTGGGGGAGTAGTACAGGTAGACCCACTGGTTCGCGGCGAAATCCGGGTCCAGCGTCACCGTCTGCAGGCCCATCTCGGAGTTCTGGTAGACGGGGATGGTGTTGACGACCTTGGTGACGCCGGTCTTCGGGTCGGTCAGCCGCACCTCGCCGCTGCGCGCGGTGTGCAGGACGCGGTTGTCGGGCAGCACGGCCAGGTCGATGGGCTCGCCGACGTTCTTGGTGAGCGTGATCTTCTCGTAGTTGTTCCAGTCCAGCGCGGGATCCTCCGCCTGGGCCATGGCGGGTGCGGCGGGCACGGCGAGGCCGAGCACCGGCAGGGCCGTCACCGCCACGGCGGTGAGCAGCCGTCTCAGGGCAGGGTGCATCGCGACATCACTCCGGTGGGGTTTCGGGTGGGGGTTTGCGGGGTCAGCCGCGGAGGTCCTTGAGTGCGCGGAAGCTGCGCAGGGCCGCGGCGAACGAGCCGGGCGGGTTGGGCAGCGTGTTCGGTGCGGTGTCCTGTTCCCAGATGCCGTGGTAGCGGCCGCGGCCGTTGACGCGCCGCAGGAACTTCCGGTAGGGCAGGTCGCCCGCGCCGAATTCGACGATGTCGTAGCCGTTGGGGTTGTCGGGGTTCTCGTCGCCGTCCTTGAGGTGCAGCAACGGGTAGCGGTGCGGAGCGCGGGTGATGTAGTCGGCCGGTTCGAAGCCGGGGTAGAGGTGCTGTCCGACGTAGGCCCAGTAGACGTCCATCTCCAGGTACACCAGGCGCGGATCGGTGTGGCGGAAGAAGACGTCGTAGAGGCGGACGTCGGGCCGGTCGGTGGCGAAGGCGAACTCACCGGCGTGGTTGTGCTGGTAGAACTTCATGCCGCGGCGGCGCGCGGCGGCGCCGAAGGTGTTGAACTCGTCGGCCGCCGCGCGGTAACCGTCCACAGTGGTCACGTTCGTGGGTGCGTTGGCGGTGCCGATGTGCCTCAGGCCGAGGATTTCGGCGTTGTCCAGTTCGCCTTCCAGATTGGCGCGGAAGTTGGGGAGACCGACGTGGCTGCCGACGGCCTTGAGCCCGAAGTCGCACAGCAGCTGGGCGATCTCGGGCACGGTGATCTGCCGCCCGAGGATGTCGGTGTTCTGGGTGTAGCCCGCGAACTCGATCTCGCGGTAGCCGATGCGGGACAGTTCCTCGAACACCGTGCGGAAGCCGAGTTGCGAGACCTTGTCGCGGACGCTGTAGAGCTGGATGCCGATCTGGTTCTGCGGAACGAGACGGCCGCCGCCCTGGCTCGCGGCCGCGGGCAGTGATCCGGCGAGTGCCGCGGCGCTGACCGCGACGGTCGCCCCCGCCGCGGTGCGCAGGAATCCGCGGCGGTCGAACGACGAGTGGGACACGGGTTTCTCCTTCGGTCAGTACCGACCCCCTGCCACGTGCGCCGGTCAACGTAGGAGCCTTTCGCCGGAAGTGTCCAGGGTTTCGGACTTCTGCGAACAAAGTTCCGCCGGATCCGCCCAGAAGGCGGGTCCGCCCGGCTATCGTCGGTGGACGCGCGAGCAGCGAGGAGGCTGGTGCCCCGTGACCACCAGCGGTTTTCCCCCGTCGGCCGAGACCCGCGAGCAGGCCGGACTGCTCGCTCTGCTGCGGGACGAGGGTCCGCTGGCGCGGGTCGAACTCGGCGAACGCCTGGGCGTGCCGCGGGCCCGGCTCGCCGCCGAGATCACCCGGCTGGCCGAAGGCGGGCTGGTGTCGGCGGGTGGTCCGGCGGCCAGTCGCGGTGGCCGCCGCTCGACGATGGTCCGCCTCGCGGGCCACGTGCGTTTCCTGGGCGTGGACGTCGGGGCGACGTCGGTGGGCGTGGCCGTGACGGACGGGCGGTGCGAGGTGCTGGCGCACGCGGTGGAGGACTGCGACGTGCGGCGCGGGCCGGTGCCGGTGCTGGACCGGGTGGAGCAGCTGGCGGCGAAGGTCCTGCAGGACGCGCCGGGCCGCCTGGCGGGCGCGGGGATCGGGCTGCCCGGCCCGGTGAGTTTCCGCGAAGGGTTTCCGGTGGCGCCGCCGATCATGCCCGGCTGGGACCGCTTCCCCGTGCGCGACCGGCTGGCGGGTCACTGGGGTTGCGCGGTGACGGTGGACAACGACGTGAACGTGATGGCGCTGGGGGAGCGGCACGCCGGGGTCGCGCGCTCGCTCGACGACCTGATCTTCGTGAAGGTCGGCACCGGGATCGGGGGCGGGATCGTCGTCGGGGGCCGGGTCTACCGGGGGGTGGCGGGTACGGCGGGCGACATCGGGCACATCAAGCTGGACGACTACGGCCCGGCGTGTGCCTGCGGCGAGGTCGGGTGCCTGGAGGCTTACTTCGGCGGCGCGGCACTGGCCCGGGACGCGCTGACGCTGGCCCGCAGCGGGCGGTCACCATATCTGGCGGGGTTGCTGGAGGCGCGGGAGGCGTTGACCGCTCGTGACGTTGCCGAGGCCGCGCAGGCGGGGGACTTCGCGGCGGTGACGCTCGTGCGCGAGGGTGGGCGCAGGCTGGGGCAGGTCGTCGCCTCGCTGGTGAGCTTCCTGAACCCCGGCATGGTCGTCATCGGCGGCGGCGTGGCGCATCTGGGGCACACGCTGCTGGCCGAGGTGCGCAGCTCCGTCTACCGGCGGTCCCTGCCGCTGGCGACCGGGAACCTGCCCATCGTGCTCTCCGAGCTGGGGGATCAGGCGGCGGTGATCGGCGCCGCCTGGCTCGCCTCCGATCACGCGTTCAGCGTCGCCGGCTGACCGGTCACGTTCTGCATCCTGGTGGTAGCACTTTCGGCAGGTTCGTTCGAAAGTAACGATTCGATTGTTACTCCTTTTGCCGGATTGTGGCAGAAGTACCCCGCCAGTCAGAGTAGGCCGGTACCCAGAGCACTGAGATCCGGCCAGTTTCCCAGCGAAGTGGAGCTTCCGCGGTGCCGCACACTCTCGACCGGCCGACGGATCGTGCCGGTGTCCGGCGGGCGAACCTCGCCCTGCTCGTCCGGCTGCTGCGCCGGCACGGCGCGCAGTCGCGCGCCCAGCTCGCGGTGCGCGCCGGGCTCGGCAAGGCCACCGTCTCCAACCTGGTCGCCGAGCTGGAAAGCCGCGATCTCGTCCGCGCCGGCGGGCGGCACGAGGGCGGTCACGGCCGTCCGGGCCAGCTGGTCGAGCTGAAACCGCGCACCGCCTGGGGCATCGGCCTGGAAGTGGACACCGGCCACGTAGGCAGCACCGTCCTGGACCTCTCCGGCACGGCGGCCACCCGGCGCCGCACCGCGCTGGACGTCCGCGCGCTCGGCCCGGAGCGCACCCTCGACGAACTGGCCGCACTCGCCGACGCCGCGATGTCCGCAGTGGACAGCACCGTGGCCGGCATCGCGGTCGCCGTTCCGGGGCTGACCGACGACGCCACCGTCCGCGCCGCGCCCTCGCTGCGCTGGCGGGACGTCGACGTCGCCGCCGGGCTCGCCGCCCGCACCGGCTTCCCGCTCGACCGCATCACCGCCGGGCACAACGCCGGCCTCGCCGCGCTCGCCGAGACCGACACCGGTGCCGCCCGCGGCTGCCCGGACGTGGTGTTCCTGCTGGGCGGCCCCGGCGTCGGCGCGGGCCTGATCAGCGGGGGCGCCCTGCTCCGCGGCGCGGAGGCCGGGCACGTCTCCCTCGAACCGGCCGGCCACCCGTGCGTCTGCGGTCGCCGCGGCTGCTGGCAGACCGCCGTCGGCATCGACGCGTTCCTGCGCTCGTTCGCCACACCCGGCGACCTGGTCTGCGACCCGGCGCTCGACCTGGCCCAGCGGACCGCCGTCGTGCGCCAGCGCGCCCAGCAGGGCGATCGCCGCGTCCTCGGCGCGCTCGCCCGGCTCGGTGCCGCACTCGGGCACGGCATCGCGGTGTTCGCCGACCTGCTCGGCCCGCGGATGGTCGTGCTCGGCGGCTACTTCGCGGCGCTGCGGGAGTGGCTGACCGAACCGGTCCGGATCGAGCTGGCCGCCCGGTCGGTGACCGCCGAGGCGGGTGGCCCGCGCATCGTCGCGTCCCGGCTGGGCTTCAGCGCCGTCGGCACCGGCGCGGCGCAGGCCGCGATCCGGCCCCTGCTGGACGATCCGACCCCGGCCCCGGCCGGAACCCCGGTGAGCGTGGAGGCGTGATGACCGAAGACCTGCTGACCATGCGCGGCATTGTCAAGACGTTCCCGGGTGTCCGGGCGCTGGACGGTGTCGAGCTGTCGGTGCGGGCGGGGGAGGTGCACTGCCTGCTCGGCCAGAACGGCGCGGGCAAGTCGACCCTGATCAAGGTGCTCGCCGGAGCGCACCAGCCGGACGCGGGCGAGATCCGCTGGCGCGGCGAAGGAGTCACCCTGTCCTCGCCGGTCGCGGCGCTGCGCCGCGGGATCGCGACCATGTACCAGGAACTGGACCTGATCCCCGCGCTGTCGGTGGCCGACAACATCTTCCTCGGCCACGAACCGTCGCAGGGCGGCTTCACCCGTGACCGGCAGGCCCGCGCGAAAGCCACCGAACTCCTGGCCCGCCTGGGACACCCGGAGATCCACCCGGACCGCGAGGTCGCCGACCTCTCCGCCGCCGGGCAGCAGCTGGTCTCGATGGCCCGCGCGCTGGTCCACGACGCGCGCCTGATCGTCATGGACGAACCCACCGCCGCGCTGGCCTCCGACGAGGTGGACAACCTGTTCCGCATCGTCGGCGAGCTGACGGCGGACGGAGTCGCCGTCGTCTACATCTCGCATCGGCTGGAGGAGATCCGCCGCATCGGCCACCGCGTCACGGTGCTCAAGGACGGCGCCACCGTCGCCGCCGGGCTCGAAGTCGCCGACGTGTCCACCGACCACCTGGTGTCGCTGATGTCCGGCCGCCGGGTCGAAACGGTCTACCCGGAGCGCCTGGAATCCACGCTCGACACCGGAACCGAACTGTTGCGCGTGGAGAACCTGACCCGGCGCGGCGAGTTCGAGAACGTCAGCTTCACGCTGCGCCGCGGTGAGATCCTCGGCCTGGCCGGTCTGGTCGGCGCCGGGCGCAGCGAACTGCTGGAAACGATCTTCGGTGCGCGCAAACCGGACGGCGGCCGGGTCTTCGTCGAGGGCAAGCGCCTCCGCCCCGGTGACGTACCCGCCGCGGTGCGGGCCGGGATCGGGCTCGCTCCCGAGGAGCGCAAGAGCCAGGCGCTGCTGCTGGAGATGTCCGTGGCGCACAACGTCACATTGGCCAGCCTGCCCGCCTACAGCCGCTTCGGGTTCACCGAGCGGGCGCGCGAACTCGGCGATTCGGCGCAGCGGCTCGAACAGCTCGACCTGCGCCCGGCCGACCCGCGTCGCGCCGTGGGCACCCTGTCCGGCGGCAACCAGCAGAAGGCGGTCGTGGCGCGCTGGCTCGTGCGCGGCTGCTCGATCCTGCTGCTCGACGAGCCGACCCGCGGCGTGGACGTCGGCGCGCGGGCCGAGCTGTACCGGCTGATCCGCGAACTGGCCGCGTCCGGGGTCGGGCTGGTGCTGGTCTCCAGCGAGATGCCCGAGGTGCTCGGGCTCGCCGACCGCGTACTCGTGCTGCGCGAGGGCCACGTGGTCCGCGAGGCGCCCGCGTCCGAGCTGACCGAAGCAGACGTCCTGAACCTGGTGATGGAGGGAAGTGCGGCATGACGAAGGACCCCTCGTCGGTGTTGCCCGAAGCCGGTTCCTCATCGGAGGCGCCGCCGCCGCGGACCGCGCCGCCGTCGGCGAAGGCCCCGCGCGGGCGGTTCCCGGTGGACGTGCGGCTGGCCGGGCTGCTGGCCGTGTTCGTGCTGCTGTGCCTGGTCGGTTTCCTGACCCGGCCGGACGCGTTCTTCACCGAGGGCAACCTGTCGACCATCCTGCGGCTGGCCGCGGCGATCGGGGTGGTCAGCGTCGGCATGACGTTCGTGATCATCAGTGGCGGCATCGACCTGTCCGTCGGCTCGATCGTCGCGTTGTCCAGCGTGTGGGCGACGACGCTGGCGACGCAGTCCTACGGCCCGGTGGTGATGGTGCTGTGCGCGCTCGGCGTCGGCCTCGGCTGCGGGCTGGTCAACGGCGTGCTCGTCTCCTACGGCCGGGTGGTGCCCTTCATCGCCACGCTCGCGATGTACGCCTCGGCGCGCGGACTGGCCGAACGGATCAGCGGCCGTAACACCCAGGTCGTGCGGGAGGCCGGGTTCCTGGACTTCTTCCGTGGTGACTTCCTCGGCATCCCGGTGCTGATCTGGATGTTCGCGCTGGTGTTCGTCGTGGGCTGGATCCTGCTCAACCGCACCACCTTCGGCCGCCGCACGTTCGCGGTGGGCGGCAACACCGAGGCCGCGCGGCTGGCCGGCATCAACGTCAAGCGGCACACCGCCCTCGTCTACGGCGTGGCCGGGCTGTGCTGCGGGATCGCGGCCCTCATGGTCGTCGCGCGCACCACCTCGGGCGCCTCGACCAACGGCCTCTACTACGAGCTGGACGCCATCGCGGCGGTGGTCATCGGCGGCACGCTGCTCTCCGGCGGCCGCGGCACCCTGATCGGCACGCTCATCGGTGTCCTGATCTTCACGGTGCTGGGCAACATCTTCACGCTCAACAACCTCGACACCGACATCCAGAACATCGCCAAGGGCGCCATCATCGTGCTCGCCGTCCTCCTGCAGTTCCGCACCAACCGTAGTCGTAAGTCCACTTAGGAACGACCAACCCCGATCCCCGAACACCGACGACCACTGGAGCTCGCCATGTCCGGACCAACCTCCCTCGCGCGACGCCGGTTCCTCACCGGGGGCGCCGCCGTCGGTGCCGGCGCCCTGCTGGCCGCCTGCACCTCCAACGAGTCACCGCAGTCCACACCGCAGGCGGTGGCGGGCAACCAGGGCGACAACGCCCAGCCGGGCGCGCACGTCACCATCGGCTTCTCCGCGCCCGCCGCGGACCACGGCTGGATGGCGGCGATGACGAAGAACGCCCGCGCGCAGGCCGGGCAGTTCTCCGACGTCACCTTCACCGCCACCGAGGGCACCAACGACGTCAACCAGCAGATCGCGCAGGTCGAGACGCTGATCAACCAGAAGGTCGGCGTGCTGGTGATCCTGCCCTTCGACGGCGCGGCGCTCACCGCGGTCGGTCAGACGGCCATGGACGCCGGCATCCCGGTCGTCAACGTGGACCGCGTGTTCGACACGCCGCTGGCCTACCGCACCTGGATCGGCGGCGACAACTACCGCATGGGTGTCAACGCGGGCAACTACATCGCTTCGGAGCTGAAGAAGAAGGGTGTGGCCAGCCCGGTGATCGGCGAGGTCGCGGGCATCGACTCGCTGCCGCTGACCCAGGAACGCAGCCAGGGTTTCCGCGACGCGCTGGCCAAGAACGGCTTCGCCGTGGGCCCGCGGGTGTCGGCGCAGTTCACGCCGGAAAGCGGTGAGCAGATGACCTCGAACCTGCTGCAGTCGGCGCCCAAGCTCGACGCGCTGTGGAACCACGACGACGACCAGGGCATCGGTGTCCTCGCGGCGATCGACAACGCGAGCCGCAGCGAGTTCTTCATGGTCGGCGGCGCGGGATCGCGCAACATGATGGACCTCATCAAGGCCGACAGCGGCGTGATGAAGGCGACGGTGCTCTACAGCCCGTCGATGGCGTCCTCGGCGATCGCGCTGGCCCGGCTGCTCGGCCAGAACAAGGGCATCGGCGACCTCGCCGAGCACGAGATCCCCGCGAACGTCACGACCTACTCGGCCGTGGTGACCAAGGAGAACGTCGATTCCTATGCCGATGTCGCCTTCGACTCCTGACCAGCCGGGCGCCGTGATCGGCGTGGGCATGGTGGGACACGCCTTCATGGGCGCGGTCCACTCCCACGCCTGGCGCTCGGTCCACCGGTTCTTCGACGTCCCGCTGGTGCCGCGGCTGGCCGTGCTGGGCGGCCGCGACCCGGAGCGCACGAAGGCCGCGGCCGCCCGGCAGGGCTGGCCGGACGTCGAGACCGACTGGGCCACCCTGGTCGCGCGGGAGGACGTCGGCATCGTCGACATCTGCACGCCGGGCGATTCGCACGCGGAGATCGCGCTGGCCGCGCTCGCCGCGGGCAAGCACGTGCTGTGTGAGAAGCCGCTGGCCAACTCGGTCGCCGAGGCGGAGGAGATGGCGGCGGCGGCCGAGCGCGCGGCGGCGAACGGGCAGCGCGCCATGGTCGGGTTCAACTACCGGCGGGTACCGGCGATCGCGCTGGCGCGCAAGCTGGTCGCCGACGGCAGGCTGGGCGAGATCCGGCAGGTCCGGGCCGCCTACCTGCAGGACTGGCTGGCCGATCCGGCGGCGCCGATGACGTGGCGGCTGCGACGGGACAAGGCCGGATCCGGGGCGCTGGGCGACATCGCCGCGCACGCCGTGGACACCGCCCAGTTCATCCTCGGTGACCGGATCGCCGGGGTGTCGGCGATGACCGAGACGTTCGTGCGCGAGCGGCCGCTGTCCGGCGAACCCGGCAGCGCGCTGGGCGAGGTCGACGTCGACGACTGCGCGGTGTTCCTCGCCCGCTTCACCGGCGGCGCGGTCGCCACCTTCGAGGCGACCCGGTTCGCGCTGGGCCGCAAGAACGCGCTGCGCGTCGAGGTCAACGGCTCGCGGGGCAGTCTCGCCTTCGACTTCGAGTCGATGAACGAGCTGTCGTTCTACGACGGGGACACCGATCCGGCGGAGGCGGGATTCCGCCGGATCCTGGTGACCGAGCCCTCGCACCCCTACGTCGGGGCGTGGTGGCCGCCCGGTCACCTGCTCGGCTACGAGCACACGTTCACCCACGAGATCGCCGATCTGCTCACCGCCATCGGCGAGCAGCGTGACCCCGAGCCCGGCTTCGCCGACGGCCTGCAGGTCCAGCGGGTGCTGCAGGCGGTGCAGGACAGCGCGGGCAACGGAACCTCGTGGACCGGCGTATCAGGGTCGACCGAAAGGGTGATCGATGCCTGAGAAGACTGGATTGTGGTTGATCGGCGCGCGTGGCTCGGTGGCCACCACGGCGATCAGCGGCCTGCTCGCGATGCGGTCCGGCCTGGTGGGACCGGACGGCTGCGTGACCGAGCGGCTGGAGGTGGCGCCGGGTGTGCTGCCCGGCTGGGACGAGCTCGTCGTCGGCGGGCACGACCTGGTGGAGACGCCGCTGGAGAAGAAGGCCGAGCAACTGACCCACGGCGGGCTGCTCCCGGCGGGACTGCTGGACGCGATCCGCGACGGCCTGCGTGCCGTCGAGGGCGGCCTGCGCCCGGTGCCGACGGGGCGCACACAGGCCGAGACCGCGGCCCGCATGGCCGACGACCTGCGCGAGTTCCGCACCCGGCACGGCCTGTCCGCCGTCGTCGTGGTCAACGTCGCGTCCACGGAACCCCCGACCGCGGACACGCCGGAACACCACGACCTCGACGCGCTGGTGGCGGCGCTGGACGAGCCGGGCCGTGAGGTCCTGCCCGGCAGTTCCCTGGCCGCCTACGCGGCGGTGTCGGCGGGGTGCCCGTTCGTCGACTTCACGCCGTCGACAGGCATCCGGTTGCCCGCGCTGACCGAATTCGCCCGGCGGCAGGGCCTGCCCTACGCCGGATCGGACGGTAAGACCGGCGAAACGCTGCTGCGCACGGTGCTGGCGCCGATGTTCGCGGCGCGGGCGCTCAAAGTGCGCTCGTGGGCGGGCACCAACCTGCTCGGCGGCGGTGACGGCGCGACACTGGCCGACCCCGTCAAGGCCGCCGGGAAGCTGGAGTCCAAGGCCCGCGGCCTGGCCGCGCTGCTCGGCGACGACGTGACGGCGCCGCTGCACATCGACCACGTGCCGGACCTGGGCGAGCAGAAGACGGCGTGGGACCACGTGTCGTTCGAGGGATTCCTCGGCGCGCGCATGACGTTGCAGTTCACCTGGACCGGCTATGACTCGGCGCTCGCGGCACCGCTGGTACTGGACCTGGCGCGGCTGACCGCGGCCGCGTTCCGCGCGGGTGAGACCGGTCCGCTGGGCGCATTGGCGTTCTTCTTCAAGGACCCGGTGGGTACCGGCGAGCACCGCTTCGCCGAGCAGGCGCGGAACCTCACCGAATGGGCGGCGTCGCTGGGACGGCAGGAGTGAACCCGTACGTGCAGCTCGTGCGGGCACCGGCCGCGTTGAGCGTCCTCGGCGACACCGTTACGGGCGCCGCCGCGGCCGGTCGTCCGTTGCGGGGCAGGCGACTCGCGCTCCCGCTCGCCTCCGTGGCGATCTACTGGTCCGGCATGGCGCTCAACGACTGGGCCGACCGCGAGCTGGACGCGGTCGAGCGCCCGGAACGCCCGATCCCGTCCGGGCGGATCAGTGCACCGCGGGCGCTCGGCGTCGCGGCCGGGCTGACCGGCGCGGGCCTCGGGCTCGCCGCGGTCGCCGGGGGCCGGGACGCGCTCAAGGTCGCCGCGCCCCTCGCGGCGGCGGTGTGGGCGTACGACGTCGTCGTGAAGAAGACCCCGCTCGCCCCGGCCGCGATGGCGGTGTGCCGGTCGCTGGACGTCCTGCTCGGCGCGGGGCGTTCGGGCGCGGCGAAGGCGCTGGTCCCCGCGGCGGTGCTCGGCGGGCACACGCTGGGTGTGACCGCGTTGTCGGCCGGGGAGGTGCACGGTGCTTCTCCGGCGCGGGCGGCCGGGGCGCTGGCACTGACCTCGGCGTCGGCCGCGGCGGCGGTGTCCGGGCGCGGCGGTGCGCCGGCGCACCGGGTCGCCGCGCTGGCCGCGGCCGCCGGGTACGGCGTGAGCGTCGGGTCGAAGCAGTACGCGGCCGTGCGCAAGCCGACCGCGGCGGTCGTCCGGACGGCGACGGCCGCCGGGATCCACGGCATGGTCCCGTTGCAGGCCGCGCTGGCGGCCCGGCGCGGCGGCGTGCTCGGGGCGGGCCTGGTCGCGCTGGCGCTGCCACTGGCGAAGCGGCTCGGCCGGAAGGTGAGCCCGACATGAGCGGCTACCACCTCGGTTACGGCACCAACGGGTTCGCGGGCCACCGGCTCGACGACGCGCTGGGCATCATCGCCGGCCTCGGCTACACCTCGGTCGCGCTGACCCTGGACCACCAGCACCTCGACCCGTACGCGGACGACCTGGCCGCGCGTGTGGACCGGGTGGCGGCCCGGCTGTCCGGGCTGGGTCTGCGCTGCGTGGTCGAAACCGGCGCACGGTTCCTGCTCGACCCGTGGCACAAGCACGAACCGACCCTGGTCAGCGAGAACGCGGAAAAGCGGCTGGATTTTCTGGGGCGGGCGATCCGTGTCGCCGAGGGCCTGGGCGCCGACTGCGTGTCGTTCTGGTCCGGAGTCTCCACTGTGGACTCCGAGACGGCGTGGGAGCGGCTGCGGTCGAGGATGCCGGTGGTGCTGGCCGAGGCGGACCGGCGCGGTGTCCGCCTCGGCCTCGAACCGGAACCCGGCATGCTCGTCGAAACGTTGTCCGGCGCGCTGCGGCTGCGATCCGAGCTGGGCGATCCGGAAGCGCTCGGGATCACCCTCGACGTCGGTCACTGCGTCGCGGTGGAGCCCTCCGATGCCGCCGACTGCATCCGGCAGGCCAAGGGGCTGCTGGTCAACGTGCAGCTCGACGACATGCTGCCGGGCGTGCACGAGCACCTGGAGTTCGGCGACGGACAGCTCGACCTGCCTGCCACGCTGGCCGCGCTGGACGAGACCGGCTACACCGGCGTGGCCGCCGTCGAGCTGCCCCGGCACAGCCACGCCGCGCCGCAGGTCGCGCGGGCGGCGCTGACCGCACTACGAGCCGCGCGGTTGGACCAGTCCTGGCTCGGGCAGGCGCAGCGGCGGATCACCGGCGAGCCGTCGTCGATCCGGACGCTGTTCCCGGCGGCCGGACGGCACGTCGGCCGCGGACCGTTGCACCCGGACACCGATCCGGACGGCGTCGTGCACGGCACGGCCGACGACCTCGCCCGCACCCGGCTGCTGACCACGCTCGCCGCCGCGCTCCCGGCCGGGGAGTTCGCGGCGGAACTGGCCGACCTCTACCGCTACGGCGACGGCGCCGAGCGGCGGGGCGTGCTGCGGGCGCTGGCCTCGGTCGGCGACCGGGCCGTTCCCACCGGACTGATGCTCGTCGAGGACGCCCTGCGCACCAACGACACCGGGCTGGTCGCCGCGGCGCTCGGCCCGTTCGCCGCCCGGCACCTCGACCAGCACGGCTGGCGCCACGGCGTGCTCAAATGCCTGTTCGTGGGCATCCCGCTGGCCGCGGTCGCCGAGCTGGACCGGCGGGCCGACGACGAACTGCTCCGCATGATCACCGACTACGCGGGGGAGCGCCGGGCCGCCGGCCGCCCGGTTCCCGCCGACGCCCTCCGCCTCCTGGAAGTGAAGTCCTGATGCGCCTGTTCGATCCCCACATCCACATGACCTCCCGCACCACCGACGATTACGGGGCCATGTACGCCGCGGGCGTGCGGGCACTGGTCGAGCCCGCGTTCTGGCTCGGCCAGCCGCGCACCGGCGTGGCGTCGTTCACCGACTACTTCGACGGCCTGATCGGCTGGGAACGTTTCCGCGCGGCCCAGTTCGGCATTCGCCACCACTGCACGATCGCGCTCAACCCCAAGGAAGCCAACGACCCGCGCTGCACCGCGGTGCTCGACGTGCTGCCGCGGTACCTCGCCAAGGACGGCGTGGTCGCGGTCGGCGAGGTCGGCTACGACTCGATGACCCCGGCCGAGGACGACGTCTTCGCCCGCCAGCTGGAGATGGCGAAGGAGCACGAACTGCCGGTGCTGGTGCACACCCCGCACCGCGACAAGCTGGAGGGCACCAAGCGCACCCTCGCCGTGGTGACCGAGTCCGGCATCGCCCCGGAACGGGTGGTGGTCGACCACCTCAACGAGGTCACCGTCGGCCTGGTCAAGGAGTCCGGGGCGTGGATGGGCTTTTCCATCTACCCGGACACCAAGATGGACGAGCAGCGCATGGTCGCGATCCTGCGGGAGTACGGCACGGAGAAGGTACTGGTCAACTCCGCGGCCGACTGGGGCCGCTCGGACCCGTTGAAGGTGCACAAGACCGGGCTGGCGATGCTGGACGGCGGGTTCCCCGAGTCCGATGTGGACACCGTCTTGTGGGACAACCCGGTCGCCTTCTACGGTCAGAGCGGGCGCCTGGTGCTCGACGAGCTGCCCGGGTTCAGCGCGGCCAAGGAAACCTTCGAAGGCAACTCCGTGCTGCGGGGCGGGCGGGACGAAGCGTGACACCCCTGTCCTACTGCACCAACGTCCACCCGGCCGAGGATCTCCCAGGGGTCCTCGGCCAGCTCGACTCCTACGCGCTGCCGGTGCGGGAACGGCTCGGCACCGACCGGCTCGGGCTCGGGCTGTGGCTGGCCGCCGACGTGGCGTCGGCACTGGCGGCCGACCGTATCGAGATCAAGCGGCTGCGCGCCGAGCTGGACGCGCGCGGCCTGGAAGTGGTGACGCTCAACGCGTTCCCGTACCGGGGTTTCCACGATCCGGTGGTCAAGCACAAGGTCTACCGTCCGCGGTGGACGAACCGCGCGCGGGCGGACTACACGCTCGACTGCGCGATCGTGCTCGCCGGGCTGCTGCCCGACGACGCGGAGTTCGGCAGCATCTCCACCCTGCCACTGGGCTGGCGCGAACCGTGGACCGCGTCCGACGACACGGCCGCGGCGCGACAGCTCGACGAGGTGACCGCCGGGCTGCGGCGGCAGGAGCGGACCATCCGGCTCGCCGTCGAACCGGAACCGGGCTGCATCCTCGACACCGTGCACGACGCGGTCTCCTGGCTGACCGGACGGGTCGATCCGGAGTACGTCGGACTGTGCCTGGACACCTGCCACCTCGCGGTGTCCTTCGCCGACCCGGCCGGGGCGGTCGCGGAGATCACCGCGGCCGGGCTGGACGTGGTCAAGGTCCAGATGTCGGCGGCCCTGCACGTGCCGGACCCGCGCGATCCGGCGGCGCGCGCGGCCCTGGCGGCGTTCGACGAGCCGCGGTACCTGCACCAGACGCGTGAGGCGTCCGGCGCGGGTGTCCGCAAGGCCGACGATCTGGGCGGGGCGTTCGCCGATCTGCCGGGGGAGGGGCCGTGGCGCGTGCATTTCCACGTGCCGCTGCACGCGACCCCGGCGGCGCCGCTGTCCTCGACCACCGAGGTGCTGTCACAGGCCCTCGCCGCGCTGCCACCGAAGCCGGCGCACCTGGAAGTGGAGACCTACACCTGGACGGTGCTGCCCGAAGCGCACCGGCAGGACCTCATCGGCGGTATCGCGGCGGAACTGGACTTCGCCGCGGGATTGGTGGCGAAGGCATGAACCCGCTCCTGGTGCTCGACGTCGTGGGCATGACCCCGCGGCTGCTCGACCACATGCCGAACCTCAGGCGGCTGGGGCAGCAGGGCTGGCAGGCGCAGCTGGACACGGTGCTGCCCGCGGTCACCTGCAGTGCCCAGTCGACCTTCCTGACCGGGCGGATGCCGAACGAACACGGCATCGTCGGCAACGGCTGGTACTTCCGCGAGCTGGGTGAGGTGTTCCTGTGGCGCCAGCACAACAAGCTCGTCGAGGGCGAGAAGCTGTGGGAGACCGCGCGCGCGGCGAGCCCCGGCTACCGCGCGGCGAACGTGTGCTGGTGGTATGCGATGGGGGCCACCACGGACTTCACCGTCACGCCCCGTCCGATCTACTACGCCGACGGCAAGAAGGCGCCGGACTGCTACGTCCGCCCGCCGCGGCTGCACGACCGGCTCACCTCGCGGCTGGGCGAGTTCCCGCTGTTCCAGTACTGGGGCCCGACCGCGTCGATCGCCTCGACCGACTGGATCGTCGGGGCGACCGCGGAGCTCCTCCGTGAGGACCGTCCGGACCTCACCCTGGCCTACCTGCCGCACCTGGACTACGACCTGCAGCGCTACGGCCCCGACTCCCCGCAGGCGATCGCCGCGGCACGGGCGGTCGACGTGTCCGTCGCGCCGTTGCTGGAACAGGCGCGGGCCGACGGCGTGCGGGTCGTGGCGCTGAGCGAGTACGGCATCACCGACGCCCACCGGCCGGTCGACGTGAACCGGTCGCTGCGGCGGGAAGGGCTGCTGGAGGTCTACACGCAGGACGGCATGGAGTACCTGGACCCGTGGACGTCGCGGGCCTTCGCCGTGGCCGACCACCAGGTCGCGCACGTCTACGTCACCGATCCGGCCGACCTGCCACGGGTGCGCGACCTGCTGGCGGAACTGTCCGGTGTGGATGAGGTGCTGGACCGGGAAGCCCAGGCGCGCTACGGGATCGACCATCCGCGGGCGGGCGAGTTGGTGGTGACCGCCGAGCCCGACGCGTGGTTCACCTACTACTACTGGCTCGACGACGACCGCGCCCCGGACTTCGCGCGTGGCGTGGAGATCCACCGCAAACCCGGCTACGACCCGGCGGAGCTGTTCTTCGATCCGGCCGACCCGCTGGTCAAGGTCAAGGCCGGGATGAACCTGGTGCGCAAGCAGATCGGCCTGCGGTACGCGATGAAGACGGTGCCGCTGGACCCGGCGCCGGTGCGCGGCTCGCACGGGCGGTTGCCGGACTCCCCGGCGGACGGGCCGGTGCTGCTGTGCGGCGACCCGGACGTGCCGGAGCGGGCCCGGCTCGCCGCGACCGAGGTGCGCGACCTGCTGCTGAGTGTGCAAGGGCTGAAAGCGACAGAAGGGAGCCGGCGATGAGCCGTCCGGTCACGTTGTTCACTGGCCAGTGGGCCGATCTGCCGTTCGAGGAGGTGTGCCGTCTCGCCTCGCGGTGGGGCTACGACGGGCTGGAGATCGCGTGCAGCGGCGATCACTTCGAGGTCGACCGCGCGCTCGCCGAGGACGACTACGTGGCGGGGCGGCACAAGATCCTGGCCGCGCACGGGCTCAAGGTGTGGGCGATCTCGAACCACCTCGTCGGGCAGGCGGTGTGCGACGACCCGATCGACGAGCGGCACCGCAACATCCTGCCCGCGCGGATCTGGGGCGACGGTGAGCCGGAAGGCGTGCGGCAGCGGGCCGCCGCGGAGATGGCCGACACCGCACGCGCCGCGGCGAAACTCGGCGTGGACACCGTCATCGGCTTCACCGGGTCGAAGATCTGGAAGTACGTGGCGATGTTCCCGCCGGTGTCGCAGGAGGTGATCGACGACGGGTACGCGGATTTCGCCCGCCGGTGGAACCCGATCCTGGACGTGTTCGACGAGGCCGGGGTGCGGTTCGCGCACGAGGTGCACCCGTCGGAGATCGCCTACGACTACTGGACGACCCGGCGCGCCCTGGAAGCCGTGGGCAACCGGTCGGCGTTCGGGCTGAACTGGGACCCGTCGCACTTCGTATGGCAGGACCTCGATCCGGTCGGGTTCATCCTGGACTTCGCCGAGAAGATCTACCACGTGGACTGCAAGGACACGAAGAAGCGGTTCGACGGCCGCAACGGGCGGCTCGGTTCACACCTGGCCTGGGCGGATGCCCGGCGGGGCTGGGACTTCGTGTCCACCGGCCACGGCGACGTGCCCTGGG
The DNA here is from genome assembly GCF_013410405.1 of Amycolatopsis endophytica. Taxonomy (NCBI): domain Bacteria; kingdom Bacillati; phylum Actinomycetota; class Actinomycetes; order Pseudonocardiales; family Pseudonocardiaceae; genus Amycolatopsis; species Amycolatopsis endophytica. Next base: position 795,681 of record NZ_JACCFK010000002.1, on the reverse strand, counting down.
AGGAATGCTTCCGCGCGCTCAACGCGATCGGCTACCGCGGCCCGGTCTCGGTCGAGTGGGAGGACGCCGGCATGGACCGGTTGCGCGGCGCGGAGGAGGCGGTCGGCTTCATCCGCAACCTGCTGTGGGACAAGCCCGAAGCGGCCTTCGACGCCGCCTTCAGCACCGACCACTGACCCACAGCGCCCGCCGGCGGCCAACACGCCGCCCGCACGGGCCAACACGCTGCCGCGAGCGGCAAACACGGCGAAGCTCCGGCGTGTTTGCCGTTCCGGGCGGTGTGTTGGCTGGTTCGGGGGCGGTGGTGCTCAGATGAACAGCGCGCTGTAGCCGTTGAGGGCGGGCTGGCCGCCGAGGTGGGCGTAGAGCACCGTCTCCTCCGCTGGGATTTCCCCGCGGGACACCAGATCGATGAGTCCGGCCATCGATTTGCCCTCGTACACCGGGTCGGTGATCATGCCTTCCGTCCGCGCGGCCAGGCGCATCGCGTCGAGGGTCTGCTCGTCGGGGATGCCGTAGGTCCCGGCGTGGTAGCGCTCGTCCAATTCGACCTCCAGCTTCCGCGAAACCCCCAGCAACCCCGCCGTGTTCCGAGCGATGCGGGCGATCTGGTCGCGGGTCTCCTCCGGCTTGGCGGAGCCGTCGATGCCCAGCACCCGGCGCGGCCGGTTCTCGTCGAGCGCGGCGAATCCGGCGATCATCCCGGCCTGCGTCGATCCGGTGACCGAGCAGACGACGATGGTGTCGAAGTGCACGCCCAGCTCCCGTTCCTGCTGGGCGACCTCGGCGGCCCACCGCGCGAAGCCGAGCCCGCCCAGGCGGTGGTCCGACGCACCGGCCGGGATCGCGTACGGCTTGCCGCCCCGCGCGCGGATCTCGTCCAGCGCCTGTTCCCAGCTCTCCTTGAACCCGATCCCGAAGCGCGCCTTCACCAGGCGCACGTCGGCCCCGGCGAGGCGGCTGATCAGGATGTTGCCGACCTTGTCGTAGACGGCGTCCGGCCAGTCGACCCAGCTTTCCTGCACCAGTACGCACCGCAGCCCGGCCCGCGCGGCGACGGCCGCGACCTGCCGCGTGTGGTTGGACTGCACGCCGCCGATGGACACCAGCGTGTCGCATCCCTGGGCGAGCGCGTCCGCGACGAGGTACTCCAGCTTGCGGGTCTTGTTCCCGCCGAACGCGATGCCCGAGTTGCAGTCCTCGCGCTTGGCCCAGACGTCCGCGCCGCCGAGATGGGCGCTCAGCCGCTCCAGCCGGTGCACCGGCGAGGGCCCGAACAGCAGGGGATAACGCTCGAAGGATTCCAGGGACATGGGAACTCCGTTCCGGTCGGGGCTTCAGCGTGGGACTCGCGCGCGGGGTCAGTCGGCGAGGTCTTCCAGCTCGCGCCAGATCTCGGTGGTCACTTCGGTGGCCGCGTCCGTGTCGCGGGCGCGGCAGGCGGCGATCAACCGCGTGTGCAGCTCGGCCGACCGGTGACCGTCGCTGAACCGGATCCGTTCCAGGCGCCGGATCAGCGGCGTATAACGCTCGATGGTCGCCGCCACCGCGCGGTTCCCGCACACCCGCACCAGGACGTCGTGGAGTTCGTCGTCCGCCCGCAGGGCCTCGTCCACGTCGCCCGTCCCGGCAGCGGCGGCGAAGCGGTCGTTCGCGGCGGCCATCGCTTCGCAGTCCTCGTCGCGCAGCAGCGGGACCGCGGTGCGCGCGGCCAGTTCGTGCATCGCCCGCACCACGGCCGTCGCGTCGCGCACCTCGCGGGACGCCAGTGGAGTGACCCGCGTGTGGCTCTGCGGCTTGGTCCCGATCAGACCCTCGTCGGCGAGCCGGGCGAGCGCGTCCCGCACCGGTGAGCGGGACAGCCCCAGCTCTTCGGCCAGGTCGGCGTCGCGCACCACGCTGCCCGGGGCGAGATCGCCGCGCACGATCGCGTCCCGGATGACGGCGTGGGCCGTTTCGCGCAGCAACGTGCGCCGGACTCGTTCCACAACTGACATGTTAGATGTCAATCGGGGTGGACACCAGGGGCGTGCTGTTCCACGGAATGGATCACGGCGGAATGTGACCTGCGTCTTTCCCGTCGCGGGGAGCCGCGCGTTACGGTCTCCGGCGTGCCAGGACCACGTGCCACCCTCCCCGCGGCCGACCTCGCCCGCACGGTCGTGTTCGCCGCGTTCATCGCGGTGCTCGGGCTCTTCCCCGGCCTCTACGTCGGCGGCTCGGGCGTGCCGGTCATCCTGCAGAACGCCGGCCCGCTGCTCGCCGGCTGCGTGCTGGGTGCGCGTCGCGGCACCGCGTCGGTCGTGCTGTTCCTGGCGCTGACCGCGATCGGCCTGCCGCTGCTGTCCGGTGGCCGCGGCGGGATCGCGCCGTTCATCGGGCCCAGCGGTGGCTTCCTGATCGGCTGGATCTTTTCCGCGCTGGTCGTGGGGCTGGTGGTGGCCCGGATCAACCGCGCGAACGTGCCGGTGCTGCTGCTCGCCGGAGTCGCCGGGATCCTCGTCGACTACGTCTTCGGCATCACCTTCCTCGGCGTCTACACCGGCGACCTCGGTACCGCGGCCGTGCAGTCGCTGGTGTTCCTGCCCGGCGACGCGGCCAAGATCGTCGCCGTCGCCCTGATCGGGGCCGTGGTGCACCGCGCGCTGCCCGGCAAGCTGGTGGGATCGGCGTCGCGGAGCGAATGATGGCCCCGATCACCGGCGGTGCGCCGCCGTGCGCGCGTGCCCACGGCGCGGCCCGGTGGCTGGCGGGCCGCGGGATCCGCGCGGGTTCGCGGGTGGCGCTCGACGTGCCGGACGTCCTGCCGTGGTTCCTCGGCGCCGACCTGCTGGGCGCCGCGACCCTGGTGATCGAACCGTCCTGGACGTCCCGCGAACGCGCGGCCGTGCTCGCCGACGCGGCGCCCGACCTGGTCGTGACCGGAGTGACGGCACCGCCCGGCGACCCCGTCGAGCCGGTGGGCGGCGAAACCTTCTTCTACCTGCCGACGACCTCGGGCAGCAGTGGCAGTCCCAAGGTGCTCGTCCGCACGCGGGACTCGTGGCTGCGCAGCTTCGACGCACTGGGGCCGCTGCCCGGGCCGGTCCTGATCCCCGGCCCGCTCAGCTCGTCGTTGTTCCTGTTCGGCGCGCTGCACGGCTTGTGGTGCGGCCGGGACATCGTGTCGTTGCCGCGCTGGGATCCGGAGGTCGCGGCGCGCGCCGAGGCGGCCACGGTCCACCTGGTCCCGGCGATGTTGTCGGCGTTGCTGTCGGTGCTGGAGCGGCGGGGCGGCCCGTGCGCGCTGCGGACCGTGGTGTGCGGCGGCGCGCACCTCGGTGACGATGTCCGTGCGCGGTTCGCGCGCGTGCTCCCGGACGCCGAACTGATCGAGTACTACGGTTCCGCCGAGCATTCGCTGATCGCGATCCGCCGCGACGGCACGGGTTTGCGACCGGTGCCGGGGGTGGATCTGGATGTGCGTGACGGCGTGCTGTGGGTGCGCTCGCCCCTGGCCCACAGCGGGCGGTTGCGGGACGGGCGGCTGGTGCCCGCCACCGGCTGGTCCACGGTCGGCGACCTGGTCTCCTGGTCGGCGGGCGCGCTCGTGGTGCGCGGCCGCGCCGGTTCCGTGGTGTCCAGCGGGGGCAAGCTGGTGCCTGCCGAGGAGGTCGAGGCCGTGTTGCGAAGCGCGCCCGGTGTCGACGACGTCCTCGTGACCGGCACGCCGCATCCGCGTCTCGGCGAACTGGTCACGGCGATCGTCGAAGGCGAGCCGACCCTGCGTGAGCTGCGTGCGGCCGCCCGGGCCGGGCTCGCGCCCGCCGACCGCCCGCGCCGCTGGCTGGTCACCAAGGAGCTGCCGCGTACCTCCTCGGGCAAACCGGCCCGTGCCGCGGCCGCCGCCCAGCTCGCGGCGGGCACCCTGGCCGCGGAACCGCTGACATGAGCGCACCTGTGGTCATCGCCGCCCGGCGGACCGCGATCGGCAACGCGCACGGGGCGCTACGGGGGATCGGGGTGGACGAGCTGGCCGCGCCGGTGCTGCGTGCCCTGCTCGACGACACCGGCCTGGACACCGTCGACGATGTGGTGCTGGGCAACGTTTTCGGTCCGGGCGGCAACCCCGCGCGCGTCGCCGCGCTGCGGGCCGGGCTCGGGGTCCCCGGAGTGACGGTCGACCGGCAGTGCGCGAGCGGGCTCGCCGCGATCACCCTGGCGACGGCGATGATCCGGGCCGGGGAGGGCGAGGCGTTCATCGCGGGCGGAGTGGAGAGCGCCTCGACCGCGCCGTTTCGCGCGTGGCGCGAGGACGGCAGCAGCGAGCCGGGCCGGTTCTACACGCGCGCGCCGTTCGCGCCCGCGGAGATCGGCGACCCGGACATGGGCCCGGCGGCGGACCTGGTCGCGGCGGAGGCGGGGATTTCCCGGCAACGCCAGGACGCCTTCGCCGCGCGCAGTCACGCCCGTGCCGTCGTAGCGCAACGAGAGGGGCGGTTCGACGCCGAAATCGTCCCGGTGCGCGGGGTCGTGCGGGACGAACGCCCGCGCGACGGCTTCACCGAGGCGCGGCTGGCCCGGTTCCGGCCCGCGTTCACCCCGGACGGTACCGCGACGGCGGCGAACTCGTGCGGGATCAACGACGGTGCGGCGGCCGTGCTCATCGTGAGCGAGCGGGTGCGGCGGCGGCTCGGGGTGCCGGGGCTGCGGCTGGTGGCGTCGGCGACGTCGGCGGTGGACCCGAACCGGCTCGGGCTGGGGGCCGTGCCCGCGATGCGGCGGGTGCTGGACCACGCGCCGGACGTCGTGGAGTTCACTGAGGCGTTCGCCGGTCAGGCGCTGGCGTGCCTGGACACGGCGGGTATCGACGAGCGGATCGTGAGCCCGGACGGTGGCGCGATCGCGCTCGGTCACCCGTGGGGTGCCTCGGGCGCCGTGCTGGTGGTGCGGCTGTTCGGCACACTGGTGCGGCACCGGGCGGCCGCCCGCGGCCTCGCCGCGCTGTCGGCCGGGGGCGGCGTGGGTGTGGCGACGACGTGGGAGACCGCATGATCGAGTTCGAGGGCATCGGGCACCGCTACGGTGAGCGGGTCGTGCTGTCCGATGTGGACCTCCGGCTGCCGGAGCGGCGGGTGGCGTTCGTGGGCGCCAACGGATCCGGCAAGTCGACCCTGGCGCGGATGGTCAACGGGCTGGTGACGCCGACCTCCGGTCGGGTGGTGGTCGACGGACTGGACCCGGCGCGCGAGGGCCGGGCCGTGCGCAGGCGGGTCGGGTTCCTGTTCACCAATCCGGACAGTCAGATCGTGATGCCCACCGCCGGTGAGGACGTCGCGTTCTCGCTGCGCCGAAGTGGACTGTCCAAGGCGGAACGTGCGCGGCGCGCGGCGGAGACGCTGGAGCAGTACGGTCTCGCCGGGTACGCCGACCATCCCGCGCACCAGCTCTCCGGTGGGCAGAAGCAGTTGCTGGCGTTGTGCGCGATGCTCGTGCTGGAACCGGACATCCTGGTCTGCGATGAGCCGACGACGCTGCTGGACCTGCGCAACAAGCGGCGTTTCGCGGAGACCCTGGCGGGACTGCCGCAGCAGGTGGTGCTGGTGACGCACGATCTGGACCTGCTGGGCGACTTCGACCGGATCGTGGTGCTGGACGCCGGACGTGTCGTGGCCGACGACGCACCGGAGCCGGCGCTGGCCCACTACCGGAAGCTGATCGCGTGAACGCCTGGTACGAGCCGGGCACCAGCCTCGTGCACCGCACCCCGGCGGGGGTGAAGTTCCTGGCACTGCTGGTGCTCGCGGTGGTGGTGCTCGTGCTGCGGTCGCCGGCGTGGCTGGGCGCGGTGTGCGTCCTGGCGGTGCTGGGGTACGCGGTGGCGCGGGTGTCGTGGGGGCGCTGCCTGCGCCTGTTGCGGTCGCTGGGGCTGCTCGTGGTGGTGGTGTTCGCGCTGCAGTGGTGGCTGCTGGGGCTGGAGCCCGCGGTGGTGGTGTGCCTGCGGATCGTCGCCGCGCTGGCCGCGGCGAACCTGGTGACGATCACGACCCGCATCGACGACCTGGTGGACGCCATCGAGGGGACGCTGGGCCGGTTCGGGCTGCCCGCGGGGCGGCTCGGGTTGCTGATCGGCCTGACGCTGCAGGCGGTGGCGACGCTGACCGGGATCGCGGGCGAGGTCCGGGAAGCGGCGAAGGCACGCGGTGCGGAGCGGTCGCCGGTCGCGTTCACGGTCCCGTTCCTGGTCCGCACGGTGCGGCACGCCGACGAACTGGGCGAGGCGCTGGCCGCCCGCGGCGAAGGCGACCGCTGACCCCGCGCGAGTCCCGCGTTCCGGCGGGCGAGTTCGGCGGTCGCCGAGGCGTCGCGGGGAATGATCGTCGCCCACTATCCTGGCGTGGTGACCGACGAGAGCCGCCGCAGCAGGCTCGGCCAGGCGCTGCGTGAGGTGGACCGGCGCGACAGCCTGCTCCGCACGGCGCGGTTCGTGCGGCGGCTCGCGCCGGGGGACAGCGAGATGGGCGACCCGCTCTCGACCGCCGGACGGTTGCCGTCCCACCGGCTGGCGCGGGCGTTGGCGGACAATCCCGAGCCGAGCGTGCTGCGTGAGCTGGGCCTGACGGCCGTGCAGGTGTGGCAGGCGTTCACCGAATCGCGGCGGGAGGGCGAGACCGCCGAGATCACCATCCTGTTCACCGATCTGGTCGGCTTTTCGAGCTGGGCGCTGGAGGCCGGCGACGACGACGCGCTGCGGTTGCTGCGCGAGGTCGGGCGCGTGAGCGAGCCCGAGATCACCCGCCGGGGTGGCCGCGTGGTCAAACGACTCGGCGACGGGCTGATGGCGGTGTTCGCCGACGCCGAAGCCGGTGTCGAGGCCGCGCTGGAGGCGTGCGCGCGGGTCGGGGAGCTGGAGATCTCCGGGCACCGCCCGAGCCTGCGGGCGGGCCTGCACGCCGGAACACCGCGCCGGCTCGGCCGCGACTACCTGGGCGTGGACGTCAACGTCGCGGCCCGGGTCGCCGACGCCGCCGGAGGTGGCCAGGTGCTGATCTCGGCCCCGGTACGCGACACCCTCGACCCGGCGCGCTTCCCGGTGCGGCGCAAACGGTGGTTCCGCGCCAAGGGCACGCCCCGCGACCTGGAGATCTTCGTGGTGGAACCGGTCTGATCCGCACCGGGGCGGGCCGGACGCCGCAGGGCCCCGGCACCTGCGACGCCACCCCGAACGGCCGTCCAACGCGAGCGGCCCGCCGCGTCAGGCGGGAGCACCCCCGGGGGCTGTGCCGGGGCTCAGGAGCGGGTCGTTGCTGACCCACAGCACCGGGCCGACGCACTGCCACTGGCCGGGTTGCCAGCGCCCGAAGGTCTGCCCGGCCATGCCCGCGGCCTGGCAGAGGTAGGCGCTGCCCAGGTCCTGCACCGGCGCCCACCCCGCTTCCTGCGCGGGCGCCGGGGTCTGGGCGGACGCGGACACCTGGGTGAGCACCAGCGCCGACCCCGCGGTGGCGGCGGCGACCAGGCTCCGGATGACGTGACGCTTCATGACGTTTCCTCCGGGAATCGAATCGGCAGAGATCAGAACGAGTCCCACCACCGGGCGATCGCCGGGATGGGCACCGGGTCGGGGCAGGGGTCCGAGGGCTCGTCGGCCCAGCGCGGGTCCGAACCGGGCCCCGAGTAGCCGTTGTAGCGGGGCACCCGCAGCGCCCAGTCGGTGTTGCCGCGGATCGCCCGGCCCAGGTTGTCCAGGTAGGTCCGCAGCGCACCGCTGACCGGCCCGGCCAGGACCTGCGAGCGCAGCCGCAGGAACCGGCACATCACCCTGTCCCGCAACGCGTACGCCCGCACCACGGACTCCTCGTCGCCGAGCCCGCCGCGGACACGCAGGACGTTGATCAGGTTGATCGCGGTGTGTTCTTCGTCTTCCTCCTTCCGGTAGGAGTGCAGGTCGTTGTCCCACGCGGCGACGAGCATGGCCATCTCGGTCAGCGCCCGCGCCGCCGGTGAGTCCATCTCCGCGGCCGGGACCTCCTGGCCCGCCGCGATCTCCAGCATCGCCAGCGTCGGCGGGCCGCCCGAGCTGTTGAGCCGCATCGGCGCGTAGTCGGCCAGGTCCGGCATGCGGCCGCGGGCCTGGCACGCGATCTGCCACGCCACCCCGAACAGCCATGCGCGGTGGGCGTCGCAGAACCGGCGCACCTGGGTGGGCGTCGCGCACGCCGCGAACCCCCGGCCGATGTCCTGCAGGGCGGCGGTGAACGGGTCGTCGCCGGCAACCGGGTGCCACGGGTTTTCCAGTGCCCGCTGCAGGGGACCGGCCATGGCCAGGAATTCCTGCGGTGACCCCGCGAACTCGCCGGAGTCGCACCGGGCGTCGTCGAACGCGAAGCCCCAGTACACCCAGTGCGCGGCGGCCTGCACGTGGCCGGTGACCCCGCCCGGGGCGAAGCGGGCGTAGAACTCGGCGCTGTTGGTGCCGATCACGCGCCTCCGCTCGGTGTCGTCGCGGTAGAAGCGGACCCGGTCGATCCAGGCGATCGCGCGTTCCTCGATGACCTCGACGTCCGGGTGGATCTTCGACTCCACCGGGCAGTAGAACGGGCGCAGCTCGACGGTCGTCACGACAGCCCCGCCGTCGCCGGGTCGCCGAAGCGCAGGGTCTCCACCGCCGTGACCCGTTCGGTGACGGTGACCGGCCCGAGCCCGCCGAGCACCCCGGCCAGGCGTTCCACCAGTCCGGGCGGGGCCGACGCCCCGGCGGTCAGCGCGACCGTCGCGGCGTCGCGCAGCCAGGAGAACCGGATGTCCTCGCACCGGTCCACCAGGTGCGCGGGCGTGCCCAGCCGGTGCGCCAGCTCCACCAGATGCCGTGAGTTGGCCGAGTTCGGCGAGCCCGCCACGAGCAGCAGGTCGGCGTCCGGCAGCACCGCGCGCACCGCGGCCTGCCGGTTGGTCGCGGCATAGCAGATGTCGTCCGAGCGGGGCCCGCGCAGCGCCGGGAACCGTTTCCGCAGCGCGTCGATTACGTCGGCGGTCTCGTCGACCGCCAGCGTGGTCTGGGTCAGGTAGGACACGCGCCGCGGATCGGGCACCCGCAGGCTCGCCACGTCGCCGGCGTCCTCCACGATCACCGTCGCCGCGGCCGCCTCGCCCGCGGTGCCGATCACCTCCTCGTGGTCGCGGCGCCCGATCAGCACGACGGTGTCACCCCGTCCGGCGAACCGCCGTGCCTCCGCGTGCACCTTCGAGACCAGCGGGCAGGTCGCGTCGACCACCCGCAGCGACCGTTCCCGCGCCCGCGCGCGGACCGACGGCGGCACGCCGTGCGCCGAGAAGATCACCAGCCCGCCCTCGGGGACGTCGTCCAGCTCGTCCACGAACACCGCGCCGCGGCCGGCCAGATCCTCGATCACGTGGGTGTTGTGCACGATCTGCTTGCGCACGTGGACCGGTGGCCCGTGCTCGGCCAGCGCCCGCTCCACCGCGCGGATCGCACGTTCGACACCGGCGCAGAACGAGCGGGGCGCGGTCAGCAGCACCCTGCGCGGCCGCAGCGCCCGCGCCGCCGCCGACAACTCCGCGCGCATCGCCTCGCCGTGGCCCTTGCACAGGTGCCCGACCGCCAGCGCCGGACCGGGCACGCCGAGGGGCGCGCCTGCCCAGCCGGGCGCCAGCGCCGCCCGCTCGTGCGGTGGCAGGTGCCGTGGTGGCCCGGACCCGGCCAGGACGATCCCGTCGGCGACCCGCAGCCCGCGGCGGCGCAGCCCGGCGGCCAGCAGGGGAGCGGCCGGGCACGGCTCGGTGCCGCCGGGCCAGCGGATCTCGCGCGGCACCAGCACTTCGGCGCCGCCCACGGGGAAGAGCGGGACCACTTTCCCGGTGCGGATCGGGACGGTCATGCGGATCCTCCTGTTCGCACCCGTCGCCGGGCGGAGGTGCGGGCACGGCGGGAAAAGCCTGCCGTACAAGGGAATTCGTGTTCTCCGGCGAGCACCGGCCCGCTCCACGTTGCCGGATGAGCGTGCCGGGATTCAAGACCCGTTCGCAGCTTCATTCGAACGAGTTGCGCTTTCCCTTGTGGCGCAAGGTGTTCACGCTCGGCGATGGGAAAACCCGAATGCTCGCTCACAGGGTCGGCTCACCGTCCCGGAAGTGTGGTGACCGCGTTCCGCGGTTTCGGCCGCATGGCCCGGTGCTACTTCTCCGATCGCGTCTTTTCCCGTCCTGTGAGGAGAATTCATGTCGACTCGGCTCGCCGATGTGACCGCACCCCCGCGACCACGGCCGCCGGCGGAAGCGGACTTCGGCCGGGTGCGGCAGGAGGTCGACGCCGCCCTCGGCGAGTTCCTCGACGCCCAGGCCCGCGATCCCGCCGACCGGTGCCTGCCGCCACTGGTCGGCGTGCTGCGTGAATTCGTCCGCGGCGGCAAGCGGCTGCGGCCCCTGTTCTGCTACTGCGGGTGGCTCGCCGCCGGTGGCGACCCGTCCGGCGGCCCGGTCGCGCGCGCAGGCGCCGCGCTGGAGCTGTTCCACTCCTTCGCGCTCATCCACGACGACGTCATGGACTCCTCGGACACCCGCCGCGGCCGCCCCACCGTCCACCGGCAGCTGGCGGCCCGCTACCAGGGCGACGACGAGCCGTCGGCCGCCCGGTTCGGCGTCAACGCGGCCATCCTGCTCGGTGACCTGTGCCTGGCCTGGGCCGACGAGATGCTGCTGACGGCCGGTCTCGGCGAGGACGACCTGCGGCGGGCTTCGCCGGTGCTGCACGCGATGCGCAGCGAGGTCATGGCCGGCCAGTACCTCGACCTGGCAGGCGAGTGGACCGAGGACGTGCTCGACCGCAGCTGGCGCGCCCTGCGCCTGAAAACCGCCGGGTACACGGTGGAACGGCCGCTGCAGATCGGGGCCGCGCTCGCCGGTGGCACCCCCGCCCTGCTGCGCTGGTGCAGCGCCTACGGCCGTCCGCTCGGCGAGGCGTTCCAGCTGCGGGACGACCTGCTCGGCGTGTTCGGCGAGCCCGGCACCACCGGCAAGTCCGTGCTCGACGACCTGCGCGAGGGCAAGCAGACCGTGCTGATGGCCCTGACCTGGCGGCGCGCCGGCCCCCGGCAGCGCGCGGTGATCCGGGAGCTGCACGGCGCCCCCGGCCTCGACGAGGACGGCGCGGCGCGGCTGCGGGACGTCATCACCGCCACCGGCGCCGAGGACGTCGTCGGTGAGCTGATCGAGGCGCGGGCACGCGAAGCCCGCGGGGCGCTCGACTCCGCCGGACTGCCCGCGGTGGCGCGCCGCGCGTTCGCGGAACTCGTCCACCAGGCCATCCGCCGCACCCGCTGACCCACGAGGAGATCCTGTGTCCAGTTCGGACTGTGTGTTGCAGGCGGTGAACCTGCACAAGTCGTTCGGGCCCCGCCACGTCCTGCGGGGTGTCGAGTTCGGGCTGCGGCCCGGTGAACTGCTCGGCGTCCTCGGCGAGAACGGTGCCGGCAAGACCACGCTGCTGCGGGTCCTGTCCGGCGTCCTGCGCGCGGACCGCGGCGAGGTCGTGCACCGCGGGCGGCTCGGCTACTGTCCGCAGCGCATCGTCGTCAACGACGAGCTGACCGTCGGCCAGCACTTGCGGTACTTCCAGAGCGCCTACCATCTCGACGACCTCGCGGTCGCCGAGATGCTCGCCGAACAGCTCGGGCTGGCCCCGTTCCGGCACACGCGGGCCGGCCTGCTCTCCGGCGGGACCCGGCAGAAGCTCAACCTGACGATCGCGCTGATGCACGACCCGGAGGTGGTGCTGATGGACGAGCCGTACCAGGGTTTCGACTGGGAGAACTACCTGACGTTCTGGACCCTGACCGACCAGCTGCGCGCGCGGGGCCGCTCGGTGCTGGTCATCTCGCACCTGGCACACGACACCGACCGGTTCGACCGGTTGCTGCGCCTGTCCGGCGGGCAGGTCGAGCCTGCCGACGCGATGGCGGGCGCCGAGCTGGAGCCCGCGTCATGACCGCGAGCGTGCCGGAACTCCTCCAGCGGGCGCGCCGCTGGCACGCGGGTATCGCGGATTCGACGACGTGGCAGGCCGCGCTGCTCAAGGCGGTCGCCTTCGAGGTCACGCAGCACGCCCGCAACCGGCTGGCTCTGTTGCTCGTGCTGTTCTTCATCCCGTGCTGGCTGGCGATCGTGCGGACGGTGATCCCGTCCCGTCCGGTCGAGTACCAGTCGCGGATCGCGCCGTCCCCGGTGACCGTGGACGCGAGCGAGCTGGCCCTGATCTCGGGTGCGCTCAACGCGCTCACCCTGATCATCGGGTTCATGCTGTTCGCCTCGGTGCGGCGGTCGCGGGAGTTCGACCAGCGTCTCGTGCTGGCCGGCTACCCGCGGCCGGTGCTGCTGCTGGCGAAGCTGACCGGGCTGGTGCTGGTGGCGATCCTGGTGTCGGGGTACGCGACGGTCGTCATGACCTTCTACACCGATCCGCGGTCGAGCGGGTTGCTGTTCCTGAGCCTGCTCTCGGCGGGCCTGACCTACGGCGGCCTCGGTGTGGCGCTGGGTGTCGCGGTGCCGACCGAGCTGGCCGGGATGTTCGTGATCATCATGGTCAGTCTCGTCGACGTGATGGTGCAGAACCCGGTGATCAACCCGGGCAAGGACCAGGCGGTGCTGCGGTTCCTGCCCACCTACGGCCCGATGCAGAGCGGGGTCGCGGCGACCTTCACCGACGGCGGGTCGTTCGGGTACCTGATGCTCGGTCCCGCGTGGCTGGTCGTGTTCGCCGCGTTCGGGTTCGTCGCGTTCGCCCTGCGCACGAAGGACCATTCGCGGCACGCGGCCTCCGGTTCCGGGGAGCCGGAGGCCGCGGTGGTCACCGTCCGGCTGCGCCAGGACGGGACGCTGGAGGTGGCATCGCGGCGGGGCCCGGTGATGGTGTGCACCGAAGCGGCGGCCCCGCCGTTGCGGATGCCGGGATGGCTCCCACTGACCGACAAGCCGCTCGGCTCGGCGAGCCCCGCGCCGGGCGCGTAGCGGCGTCGCCGGGGAACCGCCACGGCTTCCCCGGCGACGCGGGCAGGTCAGCAGCCGACCTTGACCGAGCTCAGCCGGTACCGGGCGTAGTCGCCGAGGTTGGTGCCCTGGCCGTGGGTTCCCGGCCAGGCGATCAGCGTCTCGCCCGTGTAGCCGGGCTCGCTCCACCCGCACACCCCCTTGGCGGTCAGGTTCATGACCGAGGCCACGTTGGCGTCCACTCCCTGCTGCCGCAGGTCCGGGGAGCCGACCTGGAACGTCGCGATGGCGCCGGTGCCGTCCGGGCCGGTGAACAGGCACAGGTGCGAGGGCGGACAGCGGTAGTAGCCGTCGGCCGCCTGTGCCGGCGTCGTGGTCAGCGTGATCGCGGCGAGCGCCGCGGCGCCGGCGATCCCGGTCGAGAGCATTTTCTTCATCGTATCCCCCAGGTTTTCGTTCTTCTCCGGATTCCTCGTCTCGCGCCGGGTGCTGCCCGGCCGGTCACACGCGCTCCGCGACCACCTCCAGCCGCAGGTCCAGGTACCGCCCGGTCATACCCTTCATCGCGGTGACACCGAAGGCGTAGCGGTCGACGCGGCTCGTCGCGCGCAGCCGCAGCCGCGGCCCCTGCACCTCCGCCGATTCGACCTGGACGTCGAGGGGGCCGCTGGTGCCGCGCACGGTGAGCGTGCCGTGCAGGACCCACTGCCCGCCGGACTGCTCCAGGCCGGTCGAGGCGAACGTGATGTCGGCGTGCCGGTCGGTCTCCAGGTACTGACCGGAGCGCACGGTCCGGTCGCGGGCGCTGTTGCCGGTGTCGATGCTGGCCGCGTCGATGGTGGCCAGGACGCTGGAGGAGGCGACCGGGTCGGCGACGGTCAGCCGGCCCTCGCGGATCCGGAACGTCCCGCGCACCGGGCCGAGGCCGAAGAAATGGCGGGTGGTGAAGGACAGGGCGGAGCGGGACGCGTCGAGGCGGTAGGTGCCCGCGGCGGGAACCTCGACGGTGCCGGATGTGGTGTCGGTCATGGCGGCCAGTGTGCCGAAGATCCGCGGCGCGCGCGTCGGCCGAGGGTCGCGAGCGATGTCGACTTTGGTCGCTGGTCGTGCCCGGTGCCCCACCGTAGTCTCGGTTCGTGCACGGCGAGCTGTTCTGCGAACGGGGGAGGACCGGCCTGACGGTCGCCGCCGCCGCCGGGTTCGCCGCGACAGCGGCGGGGGAGATCGCCTCGGGAGTACGGGGCGTGCCGCTGGCTGCCGACATCGTGCTCGGCGTACTCGGGTGCGCGCTGGTGCCGCTGCTGTTCCGGTGGCCGGTGACGAGCGCGCTCGCGCTGATGGTGCTGACCGCGTTCGGCGCGACGGCGACCCCGCCGGCGAGCATCGGCGTCATCCAGGTCGCCCGGCGCGGCCCGCTGGGCGTGGCGGTGGGGGTCGCCGCGGCCGGGGTCAGCGGGCACCTCGTGCGCGGGATCTGGCGCCCGGTACCGGGCCTGCCCTACGAGTGGTGGGCAGTGCTGGTGGTGCTCGGGCACGCCGCGCTCGTCGGCGGTGGCGCGCTCGCGGAGGCTCGCCGTGCACTGATCGTCTCGCTCACCGAACGGGCCCGCCGCGCCGAGGCCGAACAGGGCCGCCGGGTGGCCGAGGCGCGGGCGGCCGAGCGCACCCGGATCGCCCGTGAGATGCACGACGTGCTCGCGCACCGGCTGTCGCTGCTGGCCACCTACGCCGGTGCGCTGGAGTACCGGCCGGACAGCTCGCCGGAGCGGATCGCGCACGCGGCCGGCGTCATCCGCGCGACCGTGCACCAGGCCCTCAACGAGCTGCGCACCGTGATCACGTTGCTGCGGGGTACTGATGAGGATCCGGAGGGCCCGCTGCCGACGTTGACGGAACTGTCCGAGCTGGTCGAGGAGTCCCGGGCGGTCGGCACGGCGGTCGAGTTGCGTGACGGGCTCGGCGATCCGGCCGCCGTGCCGGGCCCGACCGGCCGCGCCGCCTACCGGGTGCTGCAGGAGGCCCTGACCAACGCCCGCAAGCACGCGCCCGGCAGCCCGGTCCGCATCGAACTCGGCGGCGAACCCGGTGCGCGGCTGCGGATCGAGGTGACCAATCCGGTCGGCGGTGGCGCCGCCGGGCCGGGCACCGGGACCGGTCTGGCCGGCCTGACCGAACGCGTGCGGCTGGCCGGGGGCAGGCTCGACCACGAGGCCGCCGCGGGGGAGTTCCGGTTGTCCGCCGAGCTACCGTGGCCGGCATGACCGTGCGCGTGCTGCTCGTGGACGACGACGCCCTCGTCCGCGCCGGGCTGACGATGATGCTCGACGGCGCCCCGGAGATCGCGGTCGTGGGCCAGGCAGGCGACGGCGACGAGGTGCCCGCCGCACTCGACGCGCACCCCGCCGACGTCGTGCTGATGGACATCCGGATGCCACGCCTGAACGGGATACTCGCCACCCAGCGCGCCCGTGCCCGGCCGAACCCGCCGGAGGTGATCGTGCTGACCACGTTCGACACCGACGAGAACGTCCTGCGTGCGCTGCGGGCCGGGGCGAGCGGGTTCCTGCTCAAGGACGCGCCGCCAGCCGAGATCGCCGATGCCATCCGCCGGGTCGCGGCGGGCGACCCGATCCTGGCGCCGCGCATCACGCGCCGCCTGATGGAGCGGGTCGCGGTCGAAGCGGGCTCCTACGAGCGGGCGCGTGCGGCCTTCGGGGTGCTGAGCCCGCGCGAGCACGAAGTGGCACTGGGCGTCGGCCGCGGACTGACCAACGCCGAGATCGCGGCCGAGCTGTACCTCAGCGTGGCGACCGTGAAAGCGCACATCACGCGTGTGCTGTCCAAAATGGATCTGGGGAACCGGACGCAGATCGCCCTGCTGGCCCACGACGCCGGCTTCTGCTGACGGGCCAGTCCCGCACCACGCGGATGGTGTCCAGGGCCGGATCGGCGGGACCGGGCAGGTACATGCCGGCGCCGGGCCCGCCGCGCAGGTCGTCCACCACCGGCCGCGTGATCACCTCGCCGGGCGCCACCGCGGGCATGCCCGGCGGTACGGGCTGATCGTCTCGGCGCAGATCCGGCCGGCCGCCTCCGCCGCCGGAACGTCCTCGGCGGGCCCGAAGTACGCGTCGCGCGGCGGCGGGTGGTCTCCTCGTCGTCGGCGACCGTGATCTGGGCGGCCATCCGGCGGTGGTCGGACAGGCCCACGTCGATCCGGTGGTGCTCGCGCGGCCATTCGCTCGCGTCGTACCGGAACGGCCCAGCTCTTCCAGGTCCAGCAGGGTCTTCAGCGGGTCGTGGTCGTCGGCCGGCCCCGGCCCGACCAGGTCGTCCCGTTCCGGCACCCGGATCCCGGGCAGCGCGGCCAGTTCCGTGCGCACCGACCGGCACAGTTCCAGTGCCCTCCCGAGCAGTTCCTCCCCGTGCTGCACCCTATGCCGTCGCCAGCCGTCCAGCCCGGCGAAGATCAGCGAACTCGGGCTCGTCGTGCCCAGCAGGTCCGCGCGCGAGGCCGGCGCCCGCGGATCGCCGTGCGCGTTGCGGGACACCAGCAGCTCCTCGGCCAGCCGCGGGTCGAGGCCCCGGCCCTGCTTGTGGCCGGGCGGGAGGAAACCGAGGTGACCGCGTTCGCGGTAGGCCCGGACCGTTTCGATCACCGGCGCCTGCGCATGGTCCACAAGCCGGAGTACCCCAGGGTGGGTCAACGCAAACTCCTCAGTGGACCGCCACCCCCGGCGGTGTCCCCCGTTCATGGGATTCCGCGTGGCGCGGCCTGCTGGCCGCGTGTTAATTTCCGGCTTCGCGAGGCTGTACACGACGCTGGAGGGGAACGTATGTGTGCCGAGCCGGTCCTGCGGGGCGCGTCATGAGCGACCGGACCCCGATCTTCGACGATGTGGTCGCCGCGATCGGCCTGGACTGGGCCGAACTGCAGGGTGGTGAGGAGGCCCAGGCCGCCGAGGTGGTCAGTACCGCCGAGGAGGCGCTGTCGTGACCCGGCCGGGTTCCGATCGCGTGGAATCCGGCGTTGCGGTGGCGGCGGGCGGCGGAACCCGCCATCCTGCGAGCATGGCGGACGGGACAGAAGCCGGACCGGGAGAGCTCTTCTGGCAGATCGTCGAGGTGCTGCAGGTACCGCGTTCGCTCGCCGAGCGGGAGCTTGCGCGCTCCCGCTCCGACGTCGCGCACGGCGTGGTGCGGCCGGGTGACCCGGCTGAGCCCTACGCGCTCGCCTGGCGCCGCATCCGCACCCGCTGGTCCGGCCAGCAGATCGGCTAGCGACCGCCCCGCCGACGCCCCCCATCCGGCATGGGGTGCGTTCGACGCCGCGCCGCGCTGCCCCGGTTATCGTTTCCCGGTGACCTCTTCGATGGGCAGGACATGACGCGACCCGAGGGCGCGTGGCGGGAGTACGGGCCGCTCGAGCTGACGCCGATCCTGGCGGCCGCGCTGGAGGCGTTCCACGAGCAGGGCTTCCACGGCACCCCGGTGCGTGACATCGCCCGCCGGGTCGGCCAGACCGTGCCCGCGCTGTACTACCACCACGAGAACAAGGAGGGCGTGTTCACCGCGCTCGTCGACGAGGCCACCAGCGATCTCGCCTGGCGCGTGCGCCAGGCCGCCGACGAGGCCGGTGACCGGCCGGAGCGGCGGCTGGTCAACGTCGTCGAGGCGATCGTGCTGCACCTGGCCCACCGCACCCGGCTCGCGGCGCTGGACTTCGAGCTGCGGCACGTCTCCGCCGAGAGCCGCAAGCGCTATGCCGCGCGGCGCAAGGAGATCGAGGTTCTCGTCGGCCGCATCGTCGAGGACGGCGTGGCCGAGGGTGTGTTCGTCGCGAAGCGGCCGGCCGAGACGGCGCGGGCCCTGCTGGGCATGCTTCAGTCGATCGGCCGCTGGTATCACCCGGACGGCGGTCCGCTCTCGCCGGACGAACTCGCCGAGCGCTACGTCGACATCGCGCTGATGACCGTCGGCGTCCGCGAGCGTCCCGGCGCGGGCGGGAGCCGGGCGCGCACGGCATGACCGGGCCACGGGGGATTTCCGCGCTCGCCGCCGGCGTGGCGCACGGGCCGCTCACCGACGACGCCGGTCAGGTGCCGCGACCGCTGCTCGCCGTCGATCTCGACGAGGACGTGCCTGCCGGGATGGCCGGAGCGGCGGCGCGTGCGGCCCGCAGGTCGCGGTGAGCGCGGACCCGGCTGCCGAGGCGATCGTGCTGCGGCAGGCCGTGCTCGTGCAGGTGCTGCGAGTGCACGGCGCGTGCGCCGGGGCCGGGATCGAGCTGGCGGCGTTCGCGGGCCGGGTGGTCGCGCATCCGGGCACGGTGTTCCGGCTGCCGGAGAACGGTATGGGCCTGCTCCGGCGCCGGGGGAACGGTGAGCATCCCGCGTCGCACGGGCCGGTGGCGCGCGTTGTGGCCCGCGCTGCCGGGGCGGCCGTTGAGCACCGGGGTGGCGCTCCAGTGGGGCCAGATCGACGCCGTGACCGACGGCGCCCGACCGCCACCACCACTTTGCGTGCGCGCCCTCGCCGGGTCTCACCCTCCCGTGCCACTCATGCCCCAGCCGCCGCCGTGACCGCGAAAGATCGTGTGTCCCCAGCCGGTCCGGGAAGATCCACTGTGGACGGCAATGGGCACAAAGTCCCTTCTTTGGGGACTTCGGCCTTGCGCTGAACGGGTCTGCGCGGCGCATACTGGTGGAGCACGTGCGGGTGCTCGGGGCACCGCACGGCGGGGAAGCGGGTTCCGTCGGGGGATGGCGCCCGCGGGAGGTCGATGCCCGGCCGGTCGGGGCCGCGAGGGCAGACGGTCTCCGACGGCGGGCCGGCTTGGGGAAGCCGGCCCGCCGTTCTGCCGTCCGTGCCGAACGCGGCGGCCAGCCGGAACGACGGGCGGCCGGAACCGGTGCCGGCCGGCCCCGCCTGCTTCGCCACCAGCCGACGCCCACATCGCGGAACGGGCGTTTGATGCGCCCGCGCGCCGTCCAGTACCCTGGCCGGAGGCCGAGAGGCGCTGCAACGGACCTCGGGTCCGCCACGCTCGGCTCCCCGTGAATCCGCAACAAGGGCGCCTCCCAAACTGATGGGAGGGTGCCGGTGGACACGACGACGGCTCTGCGCGAGATCCTCGACCAGCGGGTGGCCGTGCTCGACGGTGCCTGGGGCACGATGCTGCAGGGAGCCGGTCTCACCCCGGCCGACTACCGCGGCGAGCTGATCACCGACGAGCACCCCAAGGACGTCACCGGCGACCCGGACCTGCTCAACCTCACCCGCCCCGACGTCATCCTCGACGTCCACCGCCAGTACCTCACCGCGGGCGCGGACATCACCACCACCAACACCTTCACCGCGACGAGCATCGGCCAGGCCGACTACGGGCTGCAGCACCTCGTGCACGAGATGAACGTGCGCGGTGCGCGGCTGGCGCGGCAGGCCGCCGACGAAGCAGGCGGGAAGCTCGTCGCCGGCTCGATCGGCCCGCTCAACGTCACGCTGTCGCTGTCGCCGAAGGTCGACGAGCCCGCCTACCGCGCGGTGACCTTCGACGAGGTCCGCCAGGCCTACGCCGAGCAGATCGCCGGGCTCGCCGAGGGCGGTGTCGACCTGCTGCTGATCGAGACGATCTTCGACACCCTCAACTGCAAGGCCGCCATCGCCGCCGCGCGCGAGGTCGCCCCGCACCTGCCGTTGTGGATCTCGGTGACGATCGTCGACCTGTCCGGCCGCACCCTGTCCGGGCAGACCGTCGAGGCGTTCTGGAGCGCGATCGAGCACGCGCGCCCGCTCGTCGTGGGCGTCAACTGCTCGCTGGGCGCGGAGGAGATGCGTCCGCACGTCGAGCAGCTGTCCCGCCTGGCGGGCACCTACGTCGCCTGCCACCCCAACGCCGGCCTGCCCAACGCCTTCGGCGGCTACGACCAGACCCCGGACGAAACCGCCGCCATGCTCGGTGAATTCGCGGGCAGCGGCATGGTCAACATCGTCGGCGGCTGCTGCGGTACCGGCCCGGACCACATCGCGAAGATCGCCCAGGCCGTCGCCGGTGCCGCCCCGCGCGTGGTGCCGCCGCCGCGCACGCACACCCGGTTCAGCGGGCTGGAGCCGTTCGACCTCGGCGCGGACACCGGGTTCGTGATGATCGGCGAGCGCACCAACGTCACCGGCTCGGCGAAGTTCCGCCGCCTCATCGAGTCCGGCGATTACCAGGCCGCCGTCGACGTCGCGCTGGACCAGGTGCGCGGCGGCGCGAACCTGCTCGACGTCAACATGGACGCCGATCTGCTCGACTCCGAGCAGGCGATGACGACGTTCCTCAACCTGATCGCCACCGAGCCCGAGGTCGCGCGCATCCCGGTGATGGTCGACAGTTCGCGCTGGAGCGTGCTGGAGGCCGGGCTCAAGTGCGTGCAGGGCAAGGGCGTGGTCAACTCGATCAGCCTCAAGGAGGGTGAGGAGCAGTTCCTGCGCCAGGCCCGCCGCGTCCGCGACTACGGCGCCGGTGTGGTCGTGATGGCCTTCGACGAGAAGGGCCAGGCCGACACCACGCAGCGCAAGGTGGAGATCTGCGCCCGCGCCTACGACCTGCTCACCCGTGAGGCCGGGTTCCCGCCCGAGGACATCGTCTTCGACCCCAACGTGCTCGCCGTCGCCACCGGCATCTCCGAGCACAACGGCTACGCCAAGGCGTTCATCGAGGCGCTGCCGCTGATCAAGGAACGCTGCCCGGGCGCCCGCACCAGCGGCGGTATCTCCAACCTGTCGTTCTCCTTCCGCGGCAACGACGTCGTGCGTGAGGCGATGCACTCGGCGTTCCTGTTCCACGCGGTGCGCGCGGGACTGGACATGGGCATCGTCAACGCCGGTCAGCTCGCCGTCTACGAGGACATCCCGGCCGAGCTGCTCGAACTGGTCGAGGACGTGCTGTTCGACCGCCGCGCCGACGCCACCGACCGGCTGGTCGAGTTCGCCGAGACCGTCCGTGGCCAGGGCCGCAAGCGCGTCGTGGACCTGTCCTGGCGCGAGGCGCCGGTGGCGGAGCGGCTGCGGCACGCGCTGGTGCACGGCATCGTCGACTACATCGAAGAGGACACCGAAGAAGCGCGGCAGGACTTCCCGCGGCCGCTGGAGGTCATCGAAGGCCCGCTGATGGACGGCATGAAGACCGTCGGCGACCTGTTCGGCTCGGGCAAGATGTTCCTGCCGCAGGTGGTCAAGAGCGCGCGCGTGATGAAGCGGTCGGTCGCCTACCTGGAACCGTTCATGGAGCGGGAGAAGGAGGAGGCGCGGCTGGCCGGGCGCATGCAGACCGAGCGCGGCAACGGCAAGATCGTGCTGGCCACCGTCAAGGGCGACGTGCACGACATCGGCAAGAACATCGTCGGCGTCGTGCTGGGCTGCAACAACTACGAGGTGATCGACCTCGGCGTGATGGTGCCCGCGGCCCAGATCCTGGACACGGCGGTCGCCGAGAACGCCGACGCGGTCGGGCTGTCCGGCCTGATCACGCCGTCGCTGGACGAGATGGTCTCGGTGGCCGCCGAGATGCAGCGCCGTGGCCTGAAGATCCCGCTGCTGATCGGCGGGGCGACCACGTCCCGGCAGCACACCGCGGTACGGATCGCGCCCGCCTACGACACGACGACGGTGCACGTGCTCGACGCGTCCCGGGTCGTCGGGGTGGTGTCGGACCTGCTGGACACCGACCGGGCGATGGTGCTGGACGAGACCAACCGTGCCGAGCAGGAGCGGCTGCGCGAGCAGCACGCGAACAAGCAGCGCCGCCCGATGCTCACGCTGGAGAAGGCACGGGCCAACCCGGAGCGCGTGTCGTTCGACGAGCTGCCGGTCCCCTCGTTCACCGGGGTGCGCGCGGTCTCGCCAGGGCTGCCCGCGTTGCGCGAGATGATCGACTGGCAGTTCCTGTTCCTGGCCTGGGAACTCAAGGGCAAGTACCCGGCGATCCTGGACCAGCCGGTGGCGCGCGAACTGTTCGAGGACGCCAACGCGCTGCTGGACGAGATCGTGGACCAGGGCCTGCTGGAGGCCCGTGGCGCCTACGGTTTCTGGCCCGCGCACAGCGAGGGCGACGACATCCTGCTGGACAACGGTGTGCGGTTCCCGATGCTGCGCCAGCAGACGTCCAAACCGGACGGTCGTGCGAACCGCTGCCTCGCGGACTACATCGCACCGGCAGGCGATCACCTGGGCGGTTTCGCGGTGACCGTGCACGGGGCGGAGGACCTGGCGCGCCACTACGAGGCCCAGCAGGACGACTACCGGGCGATCATGGTGAAGGCGCTGGCCGACCGCCTGGCGGAGGCGTTCGCCGAGTACATCCACCTCCAGGCGCGGCGCGAGTGGTTCGAGCCGGACGCGAAGCCCGCGCTGGAGGACCTGCACGCCGAACGCTTCCGCGGCATCCGCCCCGCGCTCGGATACCCGGCCAGCCCCGACCACAGCCAGAAGCGGGAGCTGTTCGAGCTGCTGCGGGCCTCGGACCTGGGCCTCGCCCTGACGGAATCCTTCGCGATGACCCCCGCCGCGAGCGTCAGTGGCCTGATCTTCGCCCACCCGGATTCCCGGTACTTCACGGTGGGCCGCCTCGGACGTGACCAGGTCACCGACTACGCCGCCCGCCGCGGTCTGCCGCAGGCGGAAATCGAGAAGTGGTTGCGGCCGAACCTGGACTACGATCCCGCGGAGTGACGATCTTCGAGGAGCTGCGGAACCACACCGGACTCGGCGTCTTCACCTGACGTTTCCCTCACCCGGTCAGGTGGTAGCCCCTGGGACAGGCACCACTCACACGACGGGGCGTGAGATGTATCCGGAATTCGAGCACGCGGCGGCCACCGGGCTGCGCCGGTACGTCGGCACGGTCGCCGAGGAGCTGGGGTGCAGCGGCGAGGCCTACTACGCCCACCTGGACCCGCCGCCGGCCTACGCCTATCTCGCGCTCGACGACCGGCTGCCCGACCACCCCGGCCAGGACACGGCGCTGGTGTGGAACGAGTACGACGGCTGGGGCGTGGTGACCGAGTCGCTGACCGGCCACGAGCTGAGCGTGGTGTGCCACCTGGGCGGTGAGCTGCTGCCGCCGCCCGAGGCGGTGGCGAAGTTCGTGGGCGAGGTGTTCGCCGGGCAGCGCTTCGACGGCGGCCCCGTCGGCACCACGGACGGCGCCAGGCTCCGCCGTCACCTGGCCACCTACGCGATCCCGTACCAGGGCACGGTCGCGCACCGGCCCGGGCGGCCCGTCGAGCAGGTCCGCCGCCGCCCCACCCGCTGACCCCTGGCCCTCGCCGGAAGCCCTCAATGCCGCATTGGTGGCACGCAAGTGGCATCGGGGGCGCGTGAGGGCGTTGCCATCGCTGGGCGGTTCCGGCAAAATGCCGCAATCGCACCACCTGGGGAGGCGTCGTGGGCGCGCGGAGCGGGGTTGTCGTCGTCGGGGCCGGGCCCGCTGGGCTGGCCCTCGCCAACGTGCTGCGGGACAAGGGCATCTCCTGCGTGGTGATCGAGGAGCAGACCCGCGCGTTCATCGAGGCGCGCCCGCGTGCCGGGTTCATCGAGGAGTGGGCCGTCCGCGCGCTGGACGAGCGCGGCTTGGCGAGCGGTCTGCTGGACAAGGCGCCCAGCCAGGGCCGGTTCGAGTTCCGCTTCGAGAACGGCCGCCACCCTTTCTCCTACGAACAGTGGGCGGGACAACGGCATTTCGTCTACCCGCAGCAGCTCCTCGTCACCGACCTCGTCGGGCGCTACGCCGACACGGGGGGCGCCATCGAGTTCGGGGTGCGTGACGTCGTCCTGCACGACGTCGACTCGACGGCACCGGCGGTCACCTTCACCGCCGCCGACGGCACCGCGAAGCGCCTGGACTGCGACTTCGTCGCCGGCTGCGACGGCGCCCAGGGCGTCAGCCGCCACCACCTCGACGGCAACCTCCTCACCCACGATTACGGCATCGGCTGGCTCGCGCTGCTCGCGCAGGCCCCGCCGAGCGCGGACGGTGTGCTGTTCGGCATCCACGCGCGCGGGTTCGCCGCCCATATGGCCCGCACCGACACCGTCACCCGCTTCTACCTGCAGTGCCCGCCCGGCGACTCGGAGGACAACTGGCCGCACGAGCGCGTCTGGTCCGAGCTGCACCAGCGCCTCGGCGTGCCGGACGGGCCGCTCATCGAGGGCGAGCTGATCGAGAAACGCGTGCTGGACATGCACAACTACGTCGTCGAGCCGATGGCCCGCGGCCGCCTGTTCCTGGCGGGCGAATCGGCGCACCTGGTCGCGCCGATCGCGGCGAAGGGCCTCAACCTCGCCCTGCACGACGCGTTCCATCTCGCCGAAGCGATCGAGGCGCACTACGGCGGCGACGACGGCCCGCTGACGCGCTACTCCGACACCTGCCTGGCCCGCGTGTGGCAATACCAGGAGTTCTCGCAGTGGCTGTCGGACATCTTCCACAGCTCCACCCTCGACCCGCCCGCCGACCCGTTCCGTGCCCGGCTCGCCCAGGCCCGCCTGCGGCGCCTGCTCGGCTCGCCCGCCGCGGCGGCCTCCTTCTCCGAGATCTACATCGGCAAGGCCGCCGACTTCTAGAGTGGACCGGCCACACCCGACCGCAGGGAGAACGAGCATGGCGGGCGACACCGACACCATCCTGATCGAGGCTGTCCGCGCCGGCGATTCCCTCGCCTACGACCACCTCTTCCGGCGGCACCAGCCGGTGGCGCGGCGGGTGGCGTCGATGCTGTGGCGCGACCACGCCGAGGTGGACGACCTCGTGGCCGAGTCGTTCGCGCGGGTGCTGGCGGCGATCCGCGACGGCGGCGGACCGGCCGAACGGTTCCGCCCCTACCTGCTGGTGACGCTGCGCAACCTCGCCGTGGAGTGGGCGCGCCGCCGCGACCGGCGGGAGGCCTGGAGGCTGCGCGAAGACGGCACGCCCGGTGTCGAGGAGATCGTCGTGGACCGCCTGACCGGCGAGGTCGCGCTCGCCGCGTTCCGGACCCTGCCCGAACGCTGGCGCTACGTCCTGTGGCACACCGAACTGGCGGGCACCCGCCCCGGCAGGCTGGCCCGCGAACTCGGCATGACACCCAACGGAGTCGCGGCGCTCGCGCTGCGGGCCCGTGAGGGGCTGCGGCAGGCGTTCCTGCAGGCCCACGTCCCCACCGCGCGCGACGACGGATGCCGCAACACCCGCCGCAGGCTGGGCGCGTGGACGCGCGGCAAGGTGACCACCCGGCAGCGCGAGGCCGTCGAGGCGCACCTGGACGGGTGCCCGGCGTGCCGTCGCGTCGCCGCGGTGCTCGGCACTCTCAACAACGGACTGCCCGCGCTGGGCCTGCTCCCGCTGCTCGGCCGGCTCCTGGGCGGGGCACCGGCGGCCGGTGCGACGGCGGTGTCGAAGACGGTGGCCGTCGTGACGCTGGCCGCGATCGCGACCGCGCCACTTCCCCAGCACACCCCGCCGGTCCTGGCGGCGCCGCCCGCCGCTCCGGCGGCGGTGGAGCAGACGCCGCACCACACCCCGCCGCGCGTTCCGTCGCAGTGGCCGGACAACCCCGGCCCGCCGAGCAGCCACGCGAAGGACCATCCGGGGAAGGCGAAGGGCAAGGACGCCAAACCCGCCAAGGAACCGAAGAAACCCAAGGCCGGGAAATCCGGCGGGCCCAAGGCCGGGAAGACCGCGAAACCGGAGAAGTCCAAGGCGCCCAAACCGGCGAAGGCGCCCAAGAAACCCAAGCCGGACAAGGGTTCCTCCGGAGGGTGAGGGACGCCGGGCTACTCGGCGGGTGCGCGCGCGGTGAGGAAGTCCAACGTCCGGGTCTGGTGCAGCAGCCGCTCCAGCTCCGGGGGACGCTCGTCCAGGTGCAGGTTGGCACCCGAGGCGCGGACTCGCCGCGCGATCATCAGCAGGATGGACAGTCCGTAGGAGTCGCAGTGGCCGAGGGTGCCGCAGTCGAGCCGCACGTCGTCCAGCCCGGGCGTCAACTGCGCGGTGAGCTCGGTGAGCAGGTCGTCCCCGGTGACCTGGTCCAGATCGCCGCTCAGCGCGCCGCGCAGGGTGCGGGGGTCGGGCGTCGTCCAGATCGCGCGCAGGGCAGTCATCAGGGCCCGCCGGAATCCGTGCCGCGCGCCAGCCCGGCGCGGGCTTCGGTGAGCAGCGCGGTGGCGCGCGGGAACTCACGCAGCTCACCGGCGAGCAGGTCCAGCGCGGGCAGCAGCGAGCCGGGCGGCACGCCGCGCGCCGCGAGGATGTCCGCGGTCCAGGTGAGAAACGCGGTGAACAGGGAACCGTCGTCGGTGTAGAGGGCGGTGGCCAGGAACTCGACGATGTGCGCCAGATCCTCGGCGGTGTACTGGCGCTGCAGCTCGGTGTAGTCCCGCATGCCCGGCACCCGGTCCTCCAGCCCGGCGTAGACCGCCCGCACCAGCTGCGGCGAGCTGCGGGTGACCAGCGTGTACTCCTGGTCGGCCAGGTGCGGCAGGTCGTCGAGGGGCTGGTGCGCCGCGCGCGGGCGGGGCAGCGGATCGGTGGTGAGCCGGTCCGCTGCCGCCCGCGCGTCGGGGGCCCACGCCTCGGCGCCGAGCAGACGGGCCCACCGGCCGTCGGCGCCGAAGGCCGCGCCGCCCGCGATCACCGGCACCCCGGCCGCCTGGCACGCGCTGATCGTGGCGTGCGCCGTCGGCAGGCGGGTCGGCAGCGAACCGGACAGCGCGACGGCCTCCGGGCCGGTGCGGTGCAGGTGCGTGATCAGATGCGGTGCCGGCACCTGCGCGCCCAGGTAGTCGACACCGAACCCGCGCAGCTTGAGCACCTCGGACAGCAGGCGCGCGGGCAGCGCGTGCCATTCACCGTCCACACAGGACACCGTGATCCGGCCCCGGTGCGCCCGCGGCCGCGGCAGCTCACGCACCAGGCCGCCGATGACGCGTTCGTTGATGGCGGTGGCGGCGTGCTCCTGGGCGACGCTGATGCGGTTGGCGGCCCACTCCCGGCCCACGCGGCGCTGCACGGCGCCGATGACGTCCAGCAGGACGGTCTCCGCGTCCACGCCGTCACCGAGCGCGGCGAGCACGATCCCGGTCGCGGTGTACTCGTCACCGTCCAGGACGGCGTTCCACAGCAGGCCGGCGTGGTGCGCGGCGCCGGTCACGGGGTCGGTGAGGGCGTTGTTCATGCGGGTCCTACCTTCCGGGACCGTTCACGGCGGTCAGGTGCCGCCCGCGTGGGGCGGTGATCGCGAGCAGGGCCATGTCGTCGTGCTGGGCGCTGCCGACCCATTCGGTGGCGAGCATCTGCACGCGCTCGACGACCGCCTCCGCGGGCATCCCGGCGCATTCGGCGAGTGCGCGGCGCAGGCGCTCCTCACCGAACATCTCGCCGCCGAGCGGGCCGCCGCGCGCCTCGGTGATGCCGTCGGTGTAGAGCAGGCACGTCTCGCCCGGGGCGAGCACGACCTCCTCGCTGGACACCTCGATCTCCGGCAGCACCCCGATGAGGCTGCCGGGGCAGGACACCTCCTCGACCCTGCCGTCGGTGCGCACGATCAGTGGCGGCAGGTGACCGGCGCAGGTGAGGCGCAGCCGGATCGTCATCCCCTGCCGGGAGACCGAAGCCAGCGCCAGCGTCGCGAACCGGGTGTGGTGCGAGCTGAGCAGCGAGGAGTTGAGCAGGCGGAGCATGCGGGCGTGGTCGCCGGCCATCGGCAGCAGCGCCTGCAGCGTGTTGCGGATCTTGCCGGTGAGGACGGCCGCCTCCAGCCCCTTGCCGCACACGTCGCCGAGCAGCGCCAGCGATTCGCCGGCCCGGACCGGGTGGACATCGTAGAAGTCGCCGCCGATGCGGTCGCCGTCCTGGGCCGGCCGGTAGCCGCCGGCGAACTCGATCCCGTCGACCTGCTGCAGGACCGGCGGCAGCAGTTCCTCGGTGAGGATGTCGGTGATCGAGCTCTGCTGCTCGAAGAGCCGGGCCGCCGACATCGCCGCGCCCGAGCGCGCCGCGAACAGCCGCGCGAAGATCTCTTCGTCCTCGGTGAAGGCATGGTGCCCGGCGTGGCGCACCAGGATCAGCGCCCCGGCAGGCACGCCGTGACCGGGCAGCGGGGTCACCACGATCGAGCCCGCCTCGCCGAACCCCTCCGGCAGGAGCCACGACGGGGCCTGGGCGGGGTCGATCCAGCGGGACGGCACCGGCGGGAACCCCTGCAGTGCCTCGGCGAGCCCGGGCAGCGCGTCCGGATCGATGTCCAGCGTGAGCGAGCGGGGACGGCCGCCGCGCGCGCAGACGACGGCGGGGTGGCGGCGGCGCAGACCGGGCGCCACGATCCAGGCGGCGTCGGCCAGGTGCGCGGCGGCCAGCTCGGCGGCCACCTCCATGCTGCGTGGCACGTTGAGGGAGCCGAGCAGCGCGTTCGAGGCGTCGCTGAGGAAGGCGGCCCGCTCCCGTTCGGTGCGCAGGGCGTCCTGGGCGCGGCGGAGTTGGGTGGTCTCCAGCAGCCACCACGTGACCTCGCCGCCGGGATGGCGCACCGGGTGCGCCTCGAAACTCCGGTCGCCGACCTCGCCGCAGGCCACGGTCTTCTCGGCGGTGGAGGCGCTGAACTCGCGGTGCGCTTCGCGCAGCCAGGCGGCGGCGCACTCGCCGAGCGGGCGGCCGGGACGCAGCGCGGGGAACAGGAGGCAGGCGTGCTGGTTCGCCGCCCGGACGGTGCCGTCCGCGTCGGCCAGCAACGCGGGGTGCGGGGCGCCGTCCCAGCCGGCATCGAGTCCGGCGGGCGACGCGGACACGAGACGGTTCGATTCAGTCACCATGCGGGCGCCGTCGCCCTCTCCCTTCCCAGCCGAGCGCGAGACGTCCCGGTCAGCTTCCCCCACCGGATCGGGCAGGGGCAAACCGGGGGTGCCCGGTGATCGCCGCCGCGGTGGCACTGGATGGCACCGCGGTGGCGAGTGCGGAGTTCCCGTGCCGGAACGTGGAACTCGCGTGCGGGAGCGTGGGACTCGCGGGGAGGGGTCAGGGGAGCCAGCGGGCCGGGTCGGCCAGGACGGCCGTCAGTTCGCGGTAGGCGGCGCCCGTCGCGCCGGGGGCGGGGTTGTTCTTCGCCGCCTGGATGGCCGGTGGCGTCCACTCCGCGGACAGCACGCGCTCCCGCAGCCGCGCCTCCAGTTCGGGGTGCAGCAGGTCGGCGATCTGCGCGAGGTGCCCGCCGAGCACGACCGTCGGGATGTCCAGCACGTTGATCACCCCGGCCAGCGCCACCGCGAGCGCCCGAGCGGCCGCCGTCACCGCTTCCCGCGCCCGCGGATCGCCGGAACCGGCCAGTTCGGCCAGGTGCGCGGGCGTCGACGCGGGTGTCAGCCCGGCCGCGGCGAGAAGCGCGTCGCGGCCGGCGTAGGTCTCCAGGCAGCCCGTCGAACCGCACCGGCACGCCGGACCCGCCGGGTCGACGCACACGTGCCCGATCTCGCCGGCCCACCCGTGCCGTCCGGCCATCACCTCGCCGCCCACGACGGCCGCGCCGCCGATGCCGATCTCACCCGACAGGTACACGAAATCGGGGAACGGGCCGGGCCGTCCCGGCGCGACCTCGGCGAAGGTCCGTGCCGCGAGGCTGGCCTCGTTGCCCACGCGCAGCGGCAGTCCCGCGATGGCCGCCGGATCCAGCAGCTCCGCCGGGAGCACCCCGGACCAGCCCAGGTTCGGCGCGCGCAACAGCGTCCCGGTCGCGGCGGCCACGATCCCGGGCAGCGCCAGTCCCGCGCCGACCAGCCGGAGGCCGGGCAGCCCGCCCAGCACCCGCGCCGACAACGCGCCCAGCCGCTCCAGCGTCTCCGCCGGATCACTGCCGACCAGATCCGCGTACTCCAGCGACTCGGCGACCACCCGGCCCCGCAGGTCGACCACCCGCACCGCCAGGAACCCGGCGTTGACCTGCAGCCCGGCCGCCGCCAGCCGTGATCCGGGCACCAGGGGAGTGGCCGGCCTGCCGCGCCTGCCGCCGGTGTCCGGTTCGATCTCGGCGAGGACCCCGCCCGCCACCAGCTCGTCGGCCAGTCTGGTCGCGGTGGCGCGCGTCATGGACGTCGCCGCGGCCACGTCCGCGCGGGACAGCGGCCGCGCCGACGCGCACACCGTGCGCGCCACCAGTGCCAGATTGCTCGCCCGGAGACTGGACTGGCGCGCACTGGTGCGCGAATCGAGAGCCGTCACGGGCGGGATCCTCACGAAGGCGATCTTCTGTTCAGTGGGTGAACAAAATCAGCCGATGAGGTGTTCGAGCGCGAGCTGCTGGAGCTGGACGAACCCGAAGTCGCGCTGCGCCGCCTTCTCCGGGTCGAAGCCGTCGTCGGCGGCGAGGAAGTCGGCGACCGACTCGCCCGCGCCCAGCGTGGGCTCGGCCAGGTCGAGGATCCCCGCACGGTCCATCGCCTCGCGCACCCGCGGATCGGCCCGGAACGCCGCCGCCTTGTCCGCGAGCATCAGGTAGGTCGACATGCAGGCACGCGCGGAATCCCAGATGCCGTCGAGGTACTCCGTGCGCGAGGGCTTGTAGTCGAAGTGCCGCGGACCGGTGTAGCGGGGCGCGTCCGGGTAGCCGGGGAAGCCGTTCTCCAGCAGGTCGACGGTGAAGAACGCGGAGATCAGGTCGCCGTGGCCGAACGCGAGGTCCTGGTCGTACTTGAGGCCGCGCTGGCCGTTGAGATCGAGGTGGAACAGCTTGCCGCTCCACAGCGCCTGGCCCAGCGCGTGCGTGTAGTTGAGTCCGGCCATCTGCTCGTGGCCGGTCTCGGGGTTGAGACCGACGATGTCGCCGTGCTCCAGCTGCGCGATCAGCGCGAGCGCGTGGCCCACGGTGGGCAGGAAGATGTCGCCGCGCGGCTCGTTCGGCTTGGGCTCCAGGCCGATCCGCAGGTCGTAGCCCTGCGACTTGATGTAGCCGGCGACGGTGTCCAGGCCCTCCTTGTAGCGCTCGAAGGCGGCGTAGACGTCCTTCGAGCCGTCGTACTCGGAGCCTTCGCGCCCGCCCCACATCACGAACGTCGTCGCGCCCATCTCGGCGGCGATGTCGACGGCCTGCAGCACCTTGCGCAGCCCGAAGCGGCGCACCCCGCGGTCGTTCGAGGTCAGGCCGCCGTCCTTGAAGACGGGATGGCTGAAGGTGTTGGTGGTGACCATCTCGATCACCAGGCCGGCCGCGTCGGCGGCTTCCTTGAGCCGCCGGGTGCGGCGCTGTTTCGTGGCGAGGTCGGCGTCGAAGGGGAAGACGTCGTTGTCGTGGAAGGTGATGCCCCAGACGCCCAGTTCGGCGAGCTTGTCGGAGTACTCCCACGGGTCCAGCGCGGGACGGCTCGGCCCGCCGAAGGGGTCCGTGCCGGTCCAGCCCACGGTCCACAGGCCGAACGAGAACTTGTCCTCGACTGTCGGTTGGCGCACCATCGCAGCTCCTCCAGGCTTTTGTTTTCCGGAGTAACTTAATTCGGGGGCGCACACGCAGTCAAGGCCGGGCGGCGCATCGCCACCCGGCCCCACTGTTCGATCGGTCCGCTCAGTCTTCGGAGGGCAGGCGCTCGCCGGTCTCCGGGTTGAAGGCGTGCACCTCTTCGGACTCGCCGACGGCGATCTGGACGGTCTCGCCCAGCTGCGGCGGACGGCGGCCCTCGGCGCGGACCACGAACCGCTCGACGCGGTCGCCGATCTTCACGCCGCCGTGGATGTAGGCGTCGGCGCCCAGCTCCTCGACCAGCTCGACGGTCAGCTTCGCGGCCTGCTCGCCGGCACCGGCCAGGCGCAGCGACTCCGGCCGCAGACCGAGCGTCACCGACTCGACCCCGGCCTGATGCGCGGCGGCCAGCGTCGCGCGGGGGAGCGGGACGGTCAGCCCGTCGAGCTGCGCGCCATCGGCCGTCAGGGCGACGGTCTTGAGGTTCATCGCGGGCGAGCCGATGAACCCGGCCACGAACGCGTTGCGCGGGCGCTCGTACAGGTTGCGCGGGGTGTCGCACTGCTGGAGCTTGCCGTCCTTGAGCACCGCGACCCGGTGACCCATCGTCATGGCCTCGACCTGGTCGTGCGTGACGTAGATGGTGGTGGTGCCCAGGCGCTTCTGCAGCGCGGCGATGTTGGCGCGGGTCTCCACGCGCAACTTGGCGTCCAGGTTGGACAGTGGCTCGTCCATCAGGAACACCGCGGGCTCGCGCACGATCGCGCGGCCCATCGCGACGCGCTGGCGCTGACCACCGGAAAGCGCTTTCGGCTTGCGGTCGAGATAGGGCGTCAGGTCGAGCAGCGCGGCCGCCTCGCGGACGCGCTCGGCGATCTTGGCCTTGGACACGCGCTTGAGCTTGAGCGCGAAGCCCATGTTCTCGGCGACCGTCATGTGCGGGTAGAGCGCGTAGGACTGGAACACCATCGCGATGTCGCGGTCCTTGGGCGGGGTGGCTGTGACGTCCTTGCCGTCGATGTAGATGGCGCCCTCGTCGACGTCCTCCAGCCCGGCGAGCATGCGCAGCGCGGTCGACTTGCCCGAGCCCGACGGCCCCACCAGCACGAGGAACTCGCCGTCGGTGATGTCGAGATCGAGGCTGTCCACGGCCCGGACCGGCGGCGAGCCGGGGTAGAGCCGCGACGCCTGCCGGTAGCTGACCTCAGCCATGGGGACCGCTCCTTCGTCACGTCGTCGTTGCCGTCTGTCTACGCCGACGGCGGTCACTCTCGCCAGGGTTCGTCAATTCACTAAACTGACGAACGTGGAAGCGATGGGCGCGCAGGCGATGCGGCGGCACAACGCCGCGCTGGTCATGGAGCTGATCGCGCGGGACGCTCCGGTGTCGCGGGTCGAGCTGGCGCAGCGGACCGGGCTGACGAAGGCGACGGTGTCGAGCCTGGTCACCGAACTGACCGGGGCGGAGCTGGTGCGGGACCTGGGGCCGGAGCCGGGGCGCGTGCCGGGCCGTCCGGCGGGGCGGCTGGTGCTGGACCCCTACGGGCCGGTCGCGCTGGGCCTGCAGTTCGGCGCCGGGCACATCGCGGGCGTGATCCTGGACCTGTCCGGGCGTCCGCTCGCGCGGCAGATCCGGCGGTTCGACGTGGCCGGTGCGGGCGCCGAGGAGGGCGTGCGCGCGGCGCGCCCGGTGCTGCGGCGCTTGTTCGACGAGGCCACGACCGCCGGGCGGCTGGTGGCGGGCGTCGGCGTGGCGATCGGCGGGACGGTGCGGTCCGGGTTGGTGTCGGCGTTGCCGCTGGGCTGGCGGGAGGTCGACGCGCGGGCGCTGGTCGCGGGCGAGTTGCGGGCACTGGACCTGCACGGGCTGGACGTGGTGGTGGCCGGGGAGGTGGCGTGCGCGGCGCTGGCGGAGTACCAGGCCGGGGCGGCGCGGGACTGGCTGTACCTGGGCGGTGAGGAGGTGATCGGGCTCGCGCCGCTGGACCCGGCGGTCACGCTCGCCGGCGACCTCGGGCATGTCCCGGTCCGTCGTCGCGGTGACGCGTGTCCTTGTGGGGGGCGTGGTTGCCTGGACCTCTACGCGGGCCGGGCCGCGATGGCGTCGGCGGCCGGTGTGGCCGATCCCGGGACCGCCCGGCTGCTGGGCGGGGCGGAGCCGCTGGCCGAGCGGGCGCGGCGCGGCGATCCGGCGGCGGTGCGGGCGCTGGACCGGGCGGGCGAGGCCCTGGCCGAGGCGCTGGTCTCGGTGCGGGCGCTGCTCGATCCGGAGACCATCGTGCTCGGCGGTCGCCTGGCGGCGTTCGGCGCGGACTTCCGGCGCCGGGTGGTCGAGCGCCTGGCGCCGGGGCTGACCGTGCGGGCTTCGAAGCTGGGCCCCGACGCGGCCCTGCGCGGCGCGGCGGGCCACGTGATCGCCCGGGTGATCGCCGACCCCCTGACCTGGATCGAAGGCTGACCCCACGCCCCGCACCAGCAAACACGCCGCCCGGAGCGGCCAACACGGCGGGGGCGTCGGCGTGTTGGCCGTTCCCGCTGGCGTGTTGGCCGGCGGGGGCGGTGTGTTGGCTATTCCCAGACGACCACGTTGCGGCGGACGGGGGTGGTGCCGGTGTTGGAGGCGAACAGGTCGGGCTTGCGTTCCCGGATGCGTTCGATGTCGGCGAAGACCTCGCGCAGGTGGGTGCGCATCGTTTCGCGGGCGAGCGGGATGTCGTGCGCCGCCACGGCGCGGAGGATTTCGCCGTGCTGCCGGGCGAACACCTCGGGCGTGTTGGCCTCGTGCAGGCCGAGCCGACGGGCGCGGTCGAGGTGGCCCTTCGCCGAGACGACCGTCGGCCAGGCCGGGTCGTGCCCGCTGAGCTCGAGCAGGCCCCGGTGGAACTCCTCGTCGAGCGCGAAGAACTCCTCCAGGTCGATGCCCGGCTCCTGCTGGCGCGCCAGGTTCTCCTCCAGCTCGGCCACGTCCGGCGACTCCGGCAGGTCCTCCAGCGCCGCCAGTTCGACCGCCTCCCGCAGGAACTGCGCGTCCGCCACCCGCCGCGGGTCCACCCGCGACACGAACGAGCCGACCTGCGGGAACACCTGCACCAGTCCCTCCTCGGCGAGCAGGATCAGGCTTTCCCGCACCGGGGTGCGGCTCACGCCGAGACTAGCCGCCAGTTCGTTCTCGGACAGCGCGGCCCCCGGCGGCAGCTCCAGCGTCAGCACCTTCCGCCGCAGCTTCTCGTAGACGAGCCTGCGGTTCGTGCGCCCTCGTTCCGTCACCACGCCGACACTAGCCGACAACGGCTGCCGCACTAGTTGACGCACTGTACGACGGGTGCTTGTATACAAGTACTGCCACACCGAAGGAGCTTCCGTGAGCACGATCGAGCGCGCCGAGGTGTTCGTGGCCTCGCCGGGCCGCAACTTCGTCACCCTGCGCCTGACCACGTCCGACGGCGTGACCGGCCTGGGCGACGCGACCCTCAACGGCCGTGAACTGGCCGTGGCGAGCTACCTGCGGGACCACGTCGTCCCGCTGCTCACCGGCCGCGATCCGGCACGCATCGAGGACATCTGGCAGTACCTCTACCGTGGCGCGTACTGGCGCCGCGGCCCGGTGACGATGACCGCGATCGCCGCCGTCGACACCGCGCTGTGGGACATCAAGGGCAAGGTCGCCGGCCTGCCGGTCTACCAGCTGCTCGGCGGCCGCTCCCGCGACGGCGTCCTGGTCTACTCCCACGCCAGCGGCGCCGACGTGCCCGAACTGCTCGACGACGTCGCCCGCTTCCGCGAGCAGGGCTACCGCGCGATCCGCGCGCAGGCGGCCGTGCCCGGCGTCGGCGGCACCTACGGTGTGCGCAAGGGCGTGGTCTACGAACCGGCCGCCACCTCCCTGCCCGACGAACAGCCCTGGTCCACCGAGGACTACCTGGACTTCGCACCGTCCTATCTGGAGGCCGTGCGTGCGGCACACGGGTTCGGTTTCCACCTCCTGCACGATGTCCACCACCGGCTCACCCCGATCGAGGCCGCCCGCTTCGGCAAGCGTGTCGAGGACTGCCGCCTGTTCTGGATGGAGGACCCGACCCCGGCGGAGAACCAGGAGGCGTTCCGCCTGATCCGGCAGCACACCACGACACCGGTGGCGGTCGGTGAGAACCTGTCGTCCATCTGGGACGTCCAGCACCTGATCACCGAGCAGCTGATCGATTACGTCCGCACCACCGTGGTGCACGCGGGCGGCATCACGCACCTGCGCCGCATCTTCGACCTCGCCGCGCTCTACCAGGTCCGCACCGGCTCGCACGGCGCGACCGACCTGTCGCCGGTCACCCTCGCGGCGGCCGTGCACGTCGACCTCGCGGTCCCCAACTTCGGCATCCAGGAGTACATGCCGCACGTGCCGGAAACGCTGGAAGTGTTCCGGGGCGGGGTGTCCTTCGCGAACGGGATGCTGCACCCGTCGGAGGAGCCGGGCCTGGGCGTGGAGTACGACGAGAAGGCGGCCGAGAAGTTCCCCTACGAGCCGCGTTACCTGCCGGTGGCGCGCCGTCTCGACGGTTCGGTGCACGACTGGTGAGCACGACCCTGTCCCGGTCCACACTGGACACACTGGCACCGGAGCACCGCCCGCTCGCCGATCCGCGCGACCTCGAAGCCAAGGTGGTCCACTTCGGACTGGGCGCCTTCCACCGCGCGCACCAGGCCGTCTACACCGAGGCCGCCGGCCAGCCGTGGGGGATCGCCGCCGTGGCACCGCGGTCACCGTGGCCGGTCGAGGCGCTGCGTGCCCAGGACTGCCTGTTCTCGGTCGCCGACCGCGGGCCCGCCGGGGGCATCCGGGTCGTCGGCTCGATCGTCGAAGCCCTGGAGATGGTGCCCGACGCCGGCCGCGTGGACGCCCTGCTCACCAGCCCCGAGGTGACCGTCGTGACCCTGACCGTCACCGAAAAGGGCTACTTCCGCGACCCCCGCACCGGCCGCCTCGACACCACCGACCCGGCGATCGCGGCCGACCTCGCCGGAGCGCCGCCGCGCACCGTCATCGGCAGGCTGACCACGTCACTCGAAAGCCGGTTCCGGACCTCCGGTGCCCCGGTCAACGTCGTGTCCTGCGACAACGCGGCCGGGAACGGCGCCGCGCTCAAGACCGTGCTCACCGGGTTCGCCGCCGCGGCGCGCCGGCCGGAAGCCTTCCTGCGCTGGCTCGACGAGTCGGTCGCGTTCCCGTCCACGGTCGTCGACCGGATCGTGCCCGCCGTCACCGGAGCCGACCGCGAGGCCGCCGCGACCGCGCTCGGGGTGCGGGACGAGATGACGGTCGCGGGCGAGCCGTACCGGCAGTGGGTGATCGAGGACTCCTTCGCGGCGTCGCGCCCGCGCTGGGAGGCCGACGGCGCGCTGCTCGTCCCGGATGTCGCGCCGCACCAGCTGATGAAGCTGCGCCTGCTCAACGGCGCGCACTCCGCGATGGCCTACCTCGGCCTCGCCGCGGGATGCCGGACCGTCGCCGACGTCCTGGCCACCGGCTGGGGTGAGGCACTGGTCCGGGGCTTCACCGCGGAGGTCGCCCCGACCCTGCCGGACTCGGATCTGGACGTGCCCGCCTACGTGAACGCACTGGTCGAGCGGTTCGCCAACCCGGCGATCGGCCACGAGCTGCGGCAGATCGGTTCGGACGGCTCGTTGAAGATCGCCGAGCGCTGGCTGCCCGTCCTGCGCGAACGGGGCGGCACCGGCCCGGTGCTGGCCCTGGCGCTGGCGGCGTGGGCGCACGCGACCCGCCGGCCACACGGCACCACCGACCCGGCGGCGGCCGAGCTGGCCGCCTGCTGGGACGCGCCAGGGGACCGGACTGCCCTCGCGCGGTTGCTGACCACGGTCGGCGGCGCGGACCTGGCCGAAGACCCCGCAGTCGTGGCCGCGATCGCGGACAACCTGCCCGCCGTCCGCGCCGGGCGCGTCACCCTCTGACGACCCCCGCCCTGCCCCGTGAAGCGAAGGAGCGCACGATGACCGACAGCACCGAGACGGCGGAGGGGGCCGTGACCAGGACGACGCGGGACCTCAGCCGGGCCGCCGTGTCCGGCTGGCTCGGCACGGCCATGGAGTTCATGGACTTCCAGCTGTACTCGCTGGCCGCCGCGATCGTGTTCAACAAGATCTTCTTCCCCAACGTCAGCCCGGCGATCGGCCTGATCGCGGCGATGGCGACCTACGGTGTCGGCTACGTCGCGCGACTGGCCGGGGCGGTCTACTTCGGACGGATGGGCGACCGGATCGGCCGCAAGAAGGTCCTGTTCGTCACGATCGCGCTGATGGGTGTGTCGACCACGCTGATCGGTGTGCTGCCGCCGTACGCGACCATCGGCATCGCCGCGCCGATCCTGCTCGTCGCGCTGCGCCTGGTGCAGGGTTTCGGCGCGGGCGCGGAGATCGCCGGTGCGACCGTGATGCTGACCGAGTACGCACCGGCCCAGCGCCGCGGCCTGATCTCGTCGCTGGTGTCGCTGGGCACGAACTCCGGCACGCTCGCGGCGTCCGGTCTGTGGGCGGTGCTGCTCGCGGTCCTGTCCGACGAGCAGTTGCTGAGCTGGGGCTGGCGACTGCCGTTCCTGCTGAGCTTCGTGATGCTGCTGTTCGGCGTGTGGGTCCGTGCCAACCTCAAGGAAAGCCCGGTCTTCGAGGAGCGGCCGGACGTCGTGAACGGCGTCGCGTTGTCCCGCAAGGAGATCGAGGAGTCCGGCGAGAGCACCATCGAGGCGGGCCTCAAACAACGCAAGGGCAAGGCGTTCCTGCTGGCGCTCGGGCTGCGGTTCGGGCAGGCGGGCAACTCCGGTCTGGTGCAGACGTTCCTGGTCGGCTACATCGCGACCGAGCTGATGGTGAACAAGTCCGTGCCGACCGCGGCGATCGTGTACGGCTCGCTGCTCGGGTTCGTCACCATCCCGGTGGTGGGCCTGCTGGGCGACCAGTACGGCCGCCGCCCGGTCTACCTGGGTCTGTCGCTGCTGACCGTGCTGATCGCGGTGCCGATGATGCTGACCATCGCCTCCGGCGGCACGGCCGGGCTGACGATCGCGATGATCGTCGGGCTCAACATCGGCGTGCTCGGCCTGTTCTCGCTGGAGAGCGTGACGATGGCCGAGCTGTTCGGCTCCCGCACGCGGTTCACCCAGCTGGCCGTGGCCAAGGAGATCGGCGGCATCCTCGCCACCGCGATCGGGCCGGTGCTGGCCGCGTCACTGACCGCCTGGACCGGGCACTGGTGGCCCATCGCGGCGATGCTGATCGTCTATTCGCTCATCACGTTCGTGTCGGCCTTCCTCGCGCCGGAGACCCGCGACCGTGACCTGGTCCGGCTGGAGGACGCGGCATGAAAGCGGTCGTCGTGCACGGCCCCGGTGACGTCCGGGTCGACACCCTGGCCGATCCGGTGCCCGGTGCCGGCGAGGTCCTCGTCGCGATGGAGTGGGGCGGCATCTGCGGTTCCGACGTCGCCTACTGGCGCCACGGCGCCTCCGGGACGGCCGTGCTCAAGGACCCGCTGGTGCTCGGCCACGAGGTCGCCGGGCGCGTCGCCGGTCTCGGCCCTGGGGTGACCACCGTGGACATCGGCACGGCGGTGACCGTCCACCCGGCACAGCCGGTCGGGGACGCCGCGCTGCCGGAGCGGATCGCCGGGCGCACCAACCTGCTGCCCCGCGTGCGGTACTTCGGCTCGGCGGCCTTCCACCCGCACACCGACGGCGGGTTCAGCGAACTGCGGGTGGTGCGGGCAGGTCAGCTGCGGCCGCTGCCCGACGGTGTGAGCACGCGGCAGGGTGCGCTGGCCGAACCCCTGGCCGTGGCGATGCACGCGGTGCACCGTGCCGGTGACGTGACCGGCCGGACGGTGCTGGTCAACGGTGCCGGGCCGATCGGATGCCTCGTGGTGGCGGCGGCGAAGTTCGCCGGTGCGGCCACCGTGATCGCCGCGGACCTCGCCCCCTCGGCACTGGGAATCGCCCGGCGGCTGGGCGCCGATCACACCGTCGACCTTGGATCGGGTGCCGCGCTGCCGGAGGATGTCGAGCTGGTTTTCGAAGCCTCCGGCGCACCCGCCGCGCTCGGCGGTGCGCTGCGGGCGACCGCGCGGGGCGGCACGCTCGTGCAGGTCGGCAACCTGCCGGGGGAACCGGCGCCGTCCGTGCTCGGTGACCTGGTCACCCGCGAGATCAGCTGGACCGGCTCCTACCGGTTCGTCGACGAGATCACCGACGCGGTGCGGGCGCTGGGCGAGGGCCTGGACGTCTCGCCGATCATCACGCACACCTTCGACCTGGACGACGCGGGCGAGGCGCTCGCGGTCGCCGCCGACCGGGGCAGCGGCAGCAGCAAGGTCCTGCTGAAGCTGGGTGGATCACGACGGTCGTGACGCCGGCGCCGCTGTCCACCCCGGCCTGGGGCCGCGCCACCGGCGGATCCGTGCTGCCGGTGGGCATCGGGGGAGCGGAGTCCACTGTGGCCATCGGGCGGACGTGCTGCACCTGACCGGGATCACGGCCGCGCTCGGACCGGGACCACGGGAGGGAAGAGCTTCACCTCGTCCACCCGACGCCGCGATGACCCTGCGCGTGGCGGCGGTCAGACGGTGAGCACGACCTTCGCCCTGGCGTGCTCGGTCTCCAGGTAGCGGATCGCTTCCGCGGTCCTCTCCAGCGGGTAGCTGCGGTCGATCACCGGCTCGACCTGCCCGGACTCGATGAATTCGGTCAGCGACGTGAGCAGGTCCCGGTTCGACGATCCGGAGAATTCGCCGATCCGGTGCTTGACGAACCGGGACGTGAGGCGGCCCCGGACGATCAGCGCCATCGGGCCGAAAAGGGTGCCGCCACGGGAAACTCCGCCGCCGGAGAGCAGGAGCGTGCCGTCCGGGGTGAGGACCCGGCGGAACTCCGCCAGTGACCGGTTGCCGACGAGGTCGAGCACCAGCTCGTGACGCGCCTCGCCGCGGGTGAAGTCCTCACGCGTGTAGTCCACGACGTGGTCGGCGCCGAGTTCGGCGACCAGTTCGGCGTTGCGCGTGCGGCACACCGCGGTCACGGTCGCGCCGAGCGCCTTCGCGATCTGCACGGCGAACGTGCCGACGCCGCCGGACGCGCCGTTGATCAGGACATGCTGCCCGGACTGGAGCTTCCCCGCGTCGCGCAACCCGACGAGCGCGGTGGTGCCCGCCAGCGGAACCGCGGCGGCCTGCTCGAACGTGAGCTTGCCGGGCTTGGGAGCGAGCTTGTTTTCCGCCACGCACACGTATTCGGCGAACGCGCCGTCTTCTTCACCGGTGTCGCCGTACACCTCGTCGCCAGGACGCAGCGTGGTGACTTCGTCGTCGACGGATTCGACGATTCCGGCGAGGTCCCGGCCGCGGATGCGGGCGCGGGGCTCGCGCGTGGAGCGGTGCGCCAGCCGCATGACCCACGGGTCGCCGCGCATCATGTGCCAGTCGTAGGCGTTGACCGCGGCCGCGCGCACCCGGACGAGCACTTCGCGCGCGGAGGGGGACGGCTGCGGGGTTTCCCGCAGCGAGAGGGTTTCGGGGGAGCCGTAGGTGTCCTGGACGATCGCCTTCATCGGAACCTCCGGATCCGCGGCATTGCAGCGACCGTAGGACGAAGCGGGCGAGAGCGGTATCCGGAACAAACCTGAGGTGGTGGTTGCCCGGATGCAGCCGTTCGTTGTCGGCACGAAGCAGGCAGGACGTGTCCCGGTTAGGATCGCGGGCGTGGCAGCGGACGAACCCACGATCCTCGCGACCTCCGGCGGTCTGCGTGCCTCGGCCCGGCTCGACTGGGAGGTCGGGCCCCTGACCCGTCACGCCGTCGACCTCGCCGGGGTCACCGGCCGGGCGCCACGCGTGTGCTTCCTCGGCACCGCCTGCGGTGACGACCGCCGCCTGGCGGCCACGTTCTTCGACAACGCCTGGCGCGAAGGCTGGACGGGCTCACACCTGGCCGTGCTGCCGATGCCGAACGTCGAGGACGTCCGGGAGCACCTGCTGTCGCAGGACGTGATCTGGGTGTGGGGCGGCAGCGTCGCCGGGTTGCTGGCCCTGTGGCGGCTGCACGGGCTGGACACCGTGATGCGCGAGGCGTGGCAGGCGGGGGTCGTGCTCACCGGCGTGTCGGCGGGGTCGATCTGCTGGCACGCGGGCGGCACGACGGACTCGTTCGGACCCGAACTGCGGCCGGTCACCAACGGCCTGGCGCTGCTGCCGTGGTCCAACGGAGTCCACTACGACAGCGAACCCGCGCGGCGGCCGCTGTTCCAGTCGCTGATCGCGGACGGCACACTGCCCACGGGCTATGCGACCGACGACGGCGCGGGGCTGCTCTACCGCGGCACCGCAATGGCCGGGGCGCTCGCCGAACGCGCCGGCGCCGGGGCCTACCGCGTGGCGCGCGGCCCGGACGGCACCGCCACCGAGGAGCGGCTCGACGTGCGGCGGGTCGGCTGACCGGCTCGTGGTCCTCCGCCGAGGGCCTCTCCACGGAGACCGCGGCCTGCTGCGGGAACGAACTGCGGGCGGGCCGTAACGGCGATCGCGTGACGGCGACATACGGGTCATGAGCTGGGGCAGGCGGGAGAAGGTGGGCTGTGGGGTGGCGCTGGTGGCGGCCGGCATCCTCGTCGGCGGCACGATCGGGCTGATCACCCTGGGACGGGACACGCCGGAGGGCGGCGGGACGCTTTCGGGCTACTCCATCCTGCGTGCCCCGGACTCCGGGTACCCGCGGTTCGCGATGAAGAGCACGATCGACCCGCGTTACGCCGCGCACCTCTCCGGTGATCCGGTGGCGATGCTCGCGCCCGGCGTCTACGCGGAAACACCACGGGGCGGCTCGATCGGCGGTTTCGGGGACTACCACGAGTACGTCGGCGAGTGCGCCGCCGTCGAGCGGTACGCGCGCGAGCATCCCGGTCACTCGACCTGCTTCTGACTCATCCGCCGACGAAGGTGACCGTCTCGGACAGCGGTGCACGGGCGATGCGTTCGTATGCGGCGGTAGGATCCGCGAAGCCGATCGACAGCCCGCAGAACAGCACGAGCCGCTCCGATGGGGACACCACCTGCGCCACGCTCGTGCGGTACACCGACCACGCCATCTGCGGGCAGCTGTGCAAGCCTTCGGCGCGCAGCAGCAGCATGACCGTCTGCAGGTACATTCCGGCGTCCGCCCACTGGGCCGGGCCCATGGCGCGGTCGAGGTAGCACAGCAGCAGTGCGGGGGCGCCGAAGCCGTCCCAGTTGCGGGCCACCTCCGCGTGCCGGGACTGTTCGTCGTCGCGGGCGATACCCAGTGCGCGGTACCGCTGTCCGGCCGCCGCGGACCGGCGGTCTCGGTACGGGGAGCGCAGTCCGGGCGGGTACATCGAGTACTCCCG
Organism: Amycolatopsis endophytica; assembly: GCF_013410405.1. Taxonomy (NCBI): domain Bacteria; kingdom Bacillati; phylum Actinomycetota; class Actinomycetes; order Pseudonocardiales; family Pseudonocardiaceae; genus Amycolatopsis; species Amycolatopsis endophytica. Next base: position 752,827 of record NZ_JACCFK010000002.1, on the reverse strand, counting down.
CGCGTCGCCGGGGTCGCCCGACGCCACTCGTTCGGCGATGCGTTTCTTCACCTCGGCCAGCGGGGCGCCGGTCACCACGTAGATATGCCACGGTTGCAGGTTCGCACCGGACGGGGCCCGCGCCGCCGCATGCAGCACGCGTTCGAGCGTTTCATCCGGAATCGGGGTGTTCGTGAAGGCGCGCACCGCTCGGCGCGTGGCCACGGCTTCGTAGACGTCCACAGTGTCCCTTCTCGTCGGGGTCCTACTGTGGTGACGACGGCGGACGGCGAAAGGTGACCGGTGGATTTCGAGGCGCATCGGGACCAGCTGCGCGGCGTGGCGTACCGGATGCTGGGCTCCCTGGCCGACGCCGAAGACGCGGTGCAGGAAACCTGGCTGCGGATGGCCCGCGCGGACACCACCGACGTGCGCAACCCGGGCGGGTGGCTGCGGACGGTGCTGTCGCGGGTGTGCCTCGACATGCTGCGCCAGCGCTCCCGCGCGGAGCCTGTGCCGGACCCGGATCCGTTGCCGGGTGCGGACGAGGAGTTCCTCCTCGCCGAGGACGTGGGCCGCGCGCTGCTCGTGGTCCTGGACCGGCTGAGCCCGGACGAGCGGGTGGCGTTCGTGCTGCACGACGTGTTCGCCGTCCCGTTCGGCGAGATCGCCCCGGTGGTGGATCGTTCCACGGCGACGACGAAGAAGCTGGCCAGCCGGGCGCGGGCGAAGGTCCGGGGCGTGCCGGCGGAACCGGTCGATGTGGTGCGGCACCGGCGGGTGATCGAGGCGTTTCTGGCGGCCGCGCGGGTCGGTGACGTGGAGACGATTCTCGCGGTGCTGCATCCGGATGTGGCGCGTCGCGCGGACGGGCGGCCCGAGATGCGCGGGGCGCGGTCGGTGGCGGAGGAGATCGTCGTGTTCGGGCGGGATGCCCCGGTTGCCGAGCTCGTTCTCGTCGATGGGGGGCTGGGGTTGGTGATCGCGCCGCGCGGGTGTCTCCGGTCGGTCATCCGGTTCACTGTCGACGGTGATCTGATCGGCGGCTACGAGCTGATCAGTGAACCCGGCCGGTTGCGGGGGTTGCAGCTGGCGCTGGTTCCGCCGGACCTCCCGTAGCCGCCACGCGGGTTGCGCGGATCTGCCCGGCCGTCCCCGGCGGTGCGACGTGGGCGTCCTGCCACAGCGTTCTTTCCGGGCCGTCGGCGGCGGCGGTGGTCGTCCACTCCGGACCGATCCGCACCGCGGGTTCATCCGTCGTGTGGCGCGGCCAGCCCGGATCGCCGCCGCGCGCGAACGCCACCCAGGCCGTGGCAGGCGCCGAGCCGCCCGTCGAAGGCGGGGGAGCGCCAGGTGAACTCGCAGCGCCAGGTCCCGGCGGAGCACGGGGAGTGCCTGCGCCAGCCGCGCGGTGGGGACGGCGAACATGTAGTCGGTGCCGACCGCGGACAGCAGCTCACCGGGATCGTCCAGGCCGCGCTCGCGGCGGTAGGTCTCGACGAGCTTCGCCGGGTCCGGGTGCAGCGCCGACACCGCGGCGTGCAGCGCGGGCTCGCTCACCGGCGGCGCGGGCAGGGCGACCAGGTAGAGGTTCATCTCGTCGGTGTTGCTGCCCACGAGCAGGTCGATCTCCGCGAACGCCTCCACGGTGGCGGGCGCCCCGAGGCGACCGGCGATGGCGGTGGTCACGAGGTCGGCTTGATCCGTGATGAGCTCGTGCGAGGCGCCGCCGCGAGCGGGGCGCCGAGGCTGAGCGCCCTTGCGGGCTCGCCGAACACGGTGACGTTGCCGGGGTCGCCGCCGAACGCCGCGATGTGCTCCTGCACCCGGCGCAGCGCCTCGATCCGGTCGAGCAGCCCGCGGATGTCCGGGGCGCCGGGCATCCGCGGGAATCCGGCCACGCCGACCCGGCAGTTGACGGTCACCAGCACGACACCGTCCTCGGCGAACCGGGTCCCGTCGCAGCCGGGGGTGCCGCCGGACCCGCCGGTGAAGGCGCCGCCGTGGACGAACACCATGACCGGCAGGCGGTCCGAGCGCGGGTCGGGTGTCCACACGTCGAGGTTGAGGTAGTCGGCGCCGTGCACCCAGCCGGTGCCCACGATCGCGGTCAGATCGGGCATTTCGGGCACCTCCGTGCCGCCCTGGGGTGCGGTGGGGCCGGGCTCGCGGGCGTCGAACTCGCCCGTCCGGACGGCGGTTCCGGTGGCGCGAACCGCTTCGCGCCCACCCGTGCCCGCGACGGCTCCGTTCCGCGTGGCCGATGGCCCGATGGGGTGCCACGGAAACGGCTGCCGAGGCGGTATCGTCGGAGTCGACAGGGGGTATGCGTGATGGGCATCTACGGTCGGCACATCGTGCCGCGGATCGTCAACGCCACCTGCGGCGCGGCCTCGGCGCACCCGCATCGCGCGCGGGTGTGCGCCGGGCTGCACGGGCGGGTGCTGGAGGTCGGGTTCGGCTCCGGCCACAACATCCCGTTCTACCCGCCCGCGGTCACGTTGGTGGAGGCGATCGAACCCTCCGAGGTGGCGTGGAAACTGGCCGGTCCGCGGCTGACCGCGTCGAGGGTGCCGATCTCCCGGTCCGGGCTGGACGGGCGTTCGCTGCCGCTGCCGGACGCCTCGTGCAACACGGCACTGTCGACGTTCACGCTGTGCACGATCCCGGACGTGGAGGCCGCGCTGCGGGAGATCCGTCGCGTGTTGATGCCCGGCGGGACGCTGCACTTCGTCGACCACGGGCTCGCCCCGGACGAAAAGGTGCGCCGCTGGCAGCACCGGTTCGACCCGCTGCAGCAACGCGTCTTCGGCGGCTGTCACCTGACCCGCCCGATCGCCGAGCTGCTGATCACCGCCGGGTTCGAGTTGCGGGAGCTGGACTCCTTCTACGAACCGGGCGCGCCGAAGGCGTTCTCCGCGGAGTCGATCGGCGTCGCGGTGTCCGCTTAGGACGGCCGCCGGTTCGCGTTGTCGCCGCACCTGGCAACGCAACCCGACCACCAGGTCGACCTCACCTCCCCAGGCCCCGATCCCCAGCCCACCTCGGTTGTCGAGCCGTCGGGTCAAGCCACGCTTTCCCGGCTTCTCGTTCAGCGCAACCGCGCCGGCAGTCGCTCGAAACCGCGCAGGATACGGGTGTCGCGCAGTGTCGCGCCGGGGGTCAGGCGCAGGTCCGGGAAGCGGTCGAACAGCGCGCGCAGCCCGACCTCGCCCTCCATCCGTGCCAGTGACGCGCCCAGGCAGTAGTGGCGGCCCGCGGAGAACGAGATGTGCTCGCGCGCGTTCTCGCGCCGCACGTCGAACCGCGCCGGTTCGTCGAACACCGCCGGATCGCGGTTGGCTCCGGCCAGGACGGTGGCGACCACCGACCCTTCGCGGACCCGCACGCCGCCGATTTCGGTGTCGCGCTGAGAAGTCCGCCCGGTGAGCAGGACGGGCGGGTCGACGCGGAGGATCTCGTCGACCGCGTTCGGCCACAGCGACTCGTCGGACCGCAGCGCGGCGAGCTGCTCCGGGTGGTCGTGCAGCAGCGCGATGCCGTTGCCGAGCAGGTTCACCGTCGTCTCGAACCCGGCGGCCAGCACCAGCCCGGCGGTGGCGCGCAGTTCGAGATCGGTGAGCCCGACCCCGTCCTCGCGGGCGGCGGCCAGCTGACTGAGCAGGTTGTCGCCGGGGTTGGCGCGCAGGTGGTCCAGGTGCTCGCCGAGCCAGGCGTCGAACGCGGCCAGGGCCGACTCCACCGCGCGGAACTGCCGCCACGGCAGCCCCAGGTCCAGGCTCGGCGCGGCCGCCGTGCCCAGCTCCAGCACGCGGGCGCGCTGCGCGGGCGGGACTCCGAGGATCTCGGCGATCACCGTGACCGGCAGCAGGCTGCAGTAGGTCTCGACGAGGTCGACCGGACCGGACGGGTCGAGGCGGTCCAGCAGGTCGCGGGCGATCTCCTCGGTGCGCTCGCGCAGCTTCTCCACGGCACGCACGGTGAACACGCGCGTCACGAGCTTGCGGTAGCGGGTGTGGTCCGGCGGTTCGGTCGCCAGCAGCGACGGCGGCGCGATCGGGTGCAGGACGTCGGTGGCCGACCACTCGGACAGCCGGGCCAGCACCCCGTCGGCCGCCCCGCCGACACCGGTGCGGAAGTCGTTGCTGGTCAGCACTTCCCGCACGGCGGCGTGGCTGGTGGTCACGTAGGCGAACGCGCCCTTGTACAGCGCGCCGTGACCGCGGATCTCGTCGAACAGGCCGTGCAGCGCGGCGGTGGGGGAGACCGCGGCCTCGGCGACCAGCCGGGCCTGCAGGTCCCCGCGCCGGGCGGCGGCGCGCAGCGCGGTGCGGGGCAGGGCGTGGCCGATGCCCCACCGCACGACCGGTTTCACGCCGTCCTGGACGAGCACGCCCACCACCTCCGTCGTGGTACTGCCGGGTACCACGAACGGTAGAGGGGAAGTCGCGGTCCGGTCAAGCGGCGAGCCGGTGGGTAAGGTGAACGGCTGTGACCGCCGCCGACACCGGGTTCCGCGACCGGCTCCTGCAGGGCATGGCCGCGGCCGTCCGCGAGCGGGAGTACCACGAGGTCACCATCGCCGACGTGGTCAACCACGCCCGCACCTCGAAGCGCACCTTCTACGAGCAGTTCGCGAGCAAGCAGGACTGCTTCGTGGAGCTGCTGCGCGAGACCAACGCGCGGATGGTGCGCCAGGTCGCGGACACCGTGCAGCGCGGCGCGCCCTGGCAGGTGCAGGCCAGACAGGCGGTCGAGGCGCTGATCGCGTCGATGGAAAGCGATCCGGCGCTGTGCCTGAGCTGGATGCGCGCCGCCCCGTCACTCGGCGAGGCGGGACGCGCCTTGTCGCGCGAGACGATGGATTCGTTCGTGGCTCTGATGCGCACGCTGGCCGACACGCCCGAACTCAAGGCCGCCGGGGTGATCCCGCCGTCGCGCCCGCTGGCGATCACCCTGTTCGGCGGGCTGCGGGAGCTGATCGCGATCACCCTGGAGGAGGGCGGCGACCTGGCCGGGATCGCCGACGTGGCGACCGAGGTCGTGATGATGCTCCTCGGGCCCCGGCCGCCGGGTGGCAGCGGCTCAGCGTGACGCTGTCCATTCGTGCGCCAGGACCGACCAGATCTCGACGTCGAGCCGTTGGCCCTGGTGCGGGTAGAGCTCGCGCAGTACGCCCTCGCGCGTCATGCCGAGCCGCCGTGCGACGGCGATGCTCGGTTCGTTCCGGGCGGCCACCCGCCACTCCACGCGGTGGATGCCGCGCTGCTCGATGGCCCAGCCGATGATCACGCGCGCGGCCCGCGTCGCCAGGCTGCGGCCGGCCGCGGCGGGCTCCAGCCAGCATCCCGCCTCGGCGTGGCCGCGTTCGACGTCCATGGTGCGGAACAGCACGCCGCCGACCAGCCGGTCCGCCAGCCGGATGCCGTAGATCCGCCCGGTGTCGGCCGCGGCCTTGCGCGCGTAGTCCGCCAGGTACTCCCGGCTCGACTCCAGGTCGGTCACCGCGTCCGGCATGGTCAGGTGCTGCCCGATGAACTCCCGCCCGCGGTTCATGTGCTCCAGGAACTCCGCGGCCCGCCACGGTTCGAGCGGTTCGAGCCGCGCGTCCTCGCCCAGTGGGATCGTGAACATCGGGAAACTATGGGCAGGCGACGATCTTCCTGTAAAGCGGGTTTTCGCTAGTGACGCAGATCACTTACGAGGCTATCGTCCCTGTCATGTCGACCAGTGAGGAACGCACCAGTGAGCGTACGGAGAGCGTGACCTCGGCCCTGCTGACCGGCGGCACCTACCGGGGCCTGGCGGAGCAGAAGCTGTCCCCGGCGGAGGAGCGGTTCGAGCGGGCCCGGCGGACCGTCGGGTTCGTGCTCGCCCCGCTCGTGACCATCGTGTTCCTGGTCGTGCCCACCGCGCTGGAGTCCGATCAGCAGACGCTGGCGGCGGTGCTGCTGGGCGTGGTGGTGCTGTGGGTGTGCGAGCCGGTGCCGATCCCGGTCGGCGGGCTGATCGGCGTCGCCGCCATCGTGGTGCTCGGGGTGCTGCCCGCCGACGACGTGCTGGAGCCGTTCGGCTCGTCGACCGTGTTCGTGTTCATCGGCGCGTTCATCCTGGCGCAGGCGATGCTGCGGCACGGGCTGGCGCGGCGCTTCGCGTTCTTCATCCTGTCCATGCCGGGTGTCGGGAAGAGCACGTGGCGCGTGATCGCCGCGCTCGGCTTCGTCACCTGCGTCCTGTCGGCGTTCATCTCCAACACCGCGACCGTGGCGATGCTGCTGCCGACCGCCGTCGGGCTGCTGACCGTCATCGCCGAGCTGATCCGCGGGCAGCTGGGCGAGAACCAGCGCTTCGACCCGCTGCGCCTGCGGGTGGGCATCGCGCTGATGCTCGTGCTCGCCTACGGCGCCAGCGTCGGCGGCCTGCTCACCCCGATCGGCTCGCCGCCGAACCTGATCGGGCGCGGCCTGATCGAGGAGGCGACCGGCGAGCGGATCTCGTTCCTGCAGTGGACGACGATGGCGCTGCCCGCGTGCGTGGCGATGTTCGTGGTCCTGATCGTGGTGCTGATCCTGCTCAACCGCCCGGAGATCACGAAGCTGACCGGGGTGGAGGAGTACGTCGCCGGGGAGCGCGCGAAGCTGGGGCCGCTGTCCCGGGCCGAGCGCAACACCCTCATCGCCTTCGCGATCACCGTCGTGCTGTGGGTGACGCCGGGCATCGTGGCGCTGGTGGCGGGCAACGACTCCGCGGCCTACGACACCGTGAGCAACCGCCTGGACGAGGGCATCGTCGCCGTCGCGGGCGCGGCGCTGCTGTTCCTGCTGCCCACCGACTGGAAACGACGCACGTTCACGCTCACCTGGTCGGAGGCCGTGCGCATCGACTGGGGCACGATCCTGCTGTTCGGCACCGGCATCATCTTCGGATCCCTGCTGGCCGGCACGGAGCTGGCCGAACGGGTGGGCAACGGGCTGGCCGGCGCCCTCGGGCTCACCACCGGCGTCGCGCTGACGGTCTTCGCGGTGCTGCTGTCGATCCTGGTGTCGGAGACGACCTCCAACACCGCCTCGGCCGCGGTGGTGGTGCCGATCGTCATCCCGATCGCCCTCGGCGCCGGGGTCGATCCGTTCACGCCCGCGCTGGCCGCGACCTTCGCCGCGTCCTTCGGGTTCATGCTGCCGGTGTCGACGCCGCAGAACGCGATCGTCTACGGCTCCGGAGCGGTGCCGATCACGAAGATGATCCGCTCCGGCGCGGTGTTCGACGTGCTCGGCGCCGTCCTGATCATGCTGCTGATACCGCTGATGGTGTCGGTGATCGGCTTCTCGTGAACCGCAGCAGCGGCCCGGCCATCGCCGTGGTCAGCACCGCCATCACGACCATGACCGAGTAGAGCTCGCCGTCCAGGACGCCCAGGCTCAGGCCGACACCCAGGACGACGAGTTCGGTCAGGCCACGCGTGTTGAGCAGGATGCCCAGCCGCGCGGAGTCCGGTGACGGCAGACCGGACCCGCGGGCGCCGAGGTAGGCGCCGCCGAACTTGCCGGTGATCGCCGCCGCCAGCACCAGTGCCAGCTCGCCGAGCCCGTCCCACCCGATCACCGCCAGATCCACCTGCAGGCCCGCGATCAGGAAGAACACCGGCAGCAGGAGCACGTCGTTGAGCTTGCCCAGGTGGCTCTGCAGCTCGGTGCGCACCCAGGTGACCTCATGCGGCACCACTGCGCCGAACAGGAACGCGCCGAAGATCAGGTGCAGGCCCATCCACTCGGTCAGCGCGCCGGAGGCCAGCAGGCCCGCCAGCACGACCGCGTATCCGCCGGTGCCGGGCCCGCGGCGGTCGAGCAGGCGGCGCAGCACGGGTCGGACGAGCAGCAGCATCACGGCCGCGTAGGGGACGAACAGGAGGAGCCGCCAGGAATCGCCGCCGCTGCCGCTCACCACGAACACCACGACACCGAGCAGCGCCCAGGCCACCACGTCGCCGATGGCGGCACACGCGATCGCGAGCCCACCGAGGCGCGTGTCGCGCAGTCCGCGGTCGGCCAGTATCCGGGCCAGCACGGGGAACGCGGTGATCGACATCGCCACGGCCACGAACGACACGAACCCCAGCCGGTCGGGACCGGGGTGGGAACCCGCGAGAAGCAGACCGGCCCCGGCGCCGAGCGCGAGTGGCAGCAGGATCGAGCAGACCGAGGTGGCCACCGCGATCTTTCCCTGGCCCCGCAACAGCTTCCGGTCCACGTCGAGTCCGACGGTGAACATGAACAGCGCGACCCCGACCTGGGCCAGCGCACTGAGCAGCGGACGCACGTCGGCGGGGAACAGGGTGCCGGACAGTCCGCCGAGCAGCGTCGGGCCGAGGCAGATGCCGGCGAGCACCTCGCCGATCACGGCGGGCTGGCCGAAGCGCCGTGCCAGCATCCCGAACAACCGCGCCACCACGATGATCAGAGCCAGATCGGCGACCAGGAACACGACTTGCTCGGTACTCATCGAACCCCCACAATAAGGATAGGGTTACCTAACATGGTCGGGTCGGTCCGGGCAAGCGTGCACTGGGCTGATCGGGTGAGGGCTTCTTGTCACTACCGCGGAACATGTGAAGGATCACCTTAAGTAAGGCTACCCATAGGCTTGTTAAGTAAGCCTTGCCTAAGGTTTGATGAGCCCCGTGACGAAGCAGGGATCGGCGGACGAAGGCGTGGTCCTGGTGACCGGCGCGGCCCAGGGTATCGGCGCCGCGGTGGTGAGGGCGTTCGCGGAGACGGGCAGGCGGGTCGTGGCCGCCGACGTGCGGGAGGAAACCCTGGAGGGCGAGGTGGCGAAGTGCGCGGCCGGCGGGCTCGATGTCCGCGCGTGCGCCGTGGACGTCACCGACGCCGCGGCGGTGGAGACCGCGGTGTCCGAAGTAGAGAGTCGGCACGGACCGGTTTCGGTGCTGGTCAACGGGGCGGGAGTGCTGCGCACCGGCGAGGTGACCGCGATGCCGGACGCGGACTGGCAGGACGTGTTCGCGGTCAACACCACCGGGGTCTTCCTGGTCAGCAGGGCGGTGGCCCGGCGCATGGTCCCGCGCGGGGCGGGTTCGATCGTGACGATCAGCTCGAACGCGGGCGGGGTGCCGAGGGTGGGGATGGCCGCGTACGCGGCGTCCAAGGCCGCGGCCACCATGTTCACCAAATCGCTCGGCCTGGAGCTGGCGCGGCACGGGATCCGGTGCAACGTCGTGGCGCCCGGGTCGACCGCGACCCCGATGCTCGCGGGCATGGGGGTGTCCGAGGCCGACCTGATCGCCGGGTCCCCGGCCACCTACAAGGTCGGCATCCCGCTGAACAAGGTCGCGCGGCCGGCCGACGTGGCGGACGCCGTGCTGTACCTGGCCTCACCGGCGGCGGGCCACGTGACGCTGCAGGAGCTCTACGTCGACGGCGGCGCCACACTGGGAGGCAAGGCATGACGGCCGATCCGCTGGCCGCCTACCGGCCGACGGACGTGTTCTTCGCCGACTCCGAACGCGCGATCCTCGGTTCCGGCGCGGTCCGCACGTGGACCACCGGCTCCCCGGACGCCCTCGCCGACGAGGTGGCCCAGGCGCTCGCGGAAGCGGGCCCGGCCATCGCGCTGGGCGCCTTCCCGTTCGACACCGGCGCCGCCGCCGCGCTCACCATCCCGGAGACGGTGCGCACCGGTACGCGGCCGCGGCCCTCGGGCCCGGTCGACACCGGTGAGGTGATCCACTTCAACCCCGTTCCGGAGCCGGAGAAGCACCTCGCGGCGGTCGCCGACCTCACCGCCCGGATCGAGGACGGGCGCCTGGACAAGGCGGTGCTCGCCCGCGTGCTGGACCTCGAATGCCGCGAACCGGTCGACGTCGGCGCGGTGCTGCGCAACCTGGTGGCGGGTAACCCGGCCGCGTACTCGTTCGCGGTGCCGCTGCCGCACCACGCGGTACTCGCCGGGGCCAGCCCCGAGCTGCTGGTGTCCAAGTCCGGCGGCGAAGTGCGGTCGCACCCGCTGGCCGGATCCGCGCGACGCTCGCCGGATCCGGTGCGGGACAAGGAAAACGCTGCCCGGCTCGCCGCCTCGGCGAAGAACCGCGCCGAGCACGCGCTGGTGGTCGAGGCGGTCGCGGACGGGCTGCGGCCGTTCTGCCGGGAGCTGACCGTGCCCGCGGAACCGGAACTGGTCGCGACGCCGACGATGTGGCATCTGGGCACCCAGGTCCGCGGCACGCTGCACGACCGCGAGGTCTCCTCGCTGCGGCTGGCCGCCGCGCTGCACCCGACCCCCGCCGTGTGCGGGACGCCGTCGGTGGCCGCACGGGAGGCTATCGGCGACCTGGAGCCGTTCGACCGCGGCTTCTACGCCGGAATGGCGGGCTGGGTCGACGCGACCGGGGACGGCGCGTGGGCGGTCGCGATCCGCTGCGCCGAGGTCGCCGGGCAGGCGATGCGGCTCTACGCGGGCGGCGGCATCGTCGCCGGGTCCGATCCGGCGGCCGAGCTGGACGAGACGTCGGCGAAGTTCCAGACCCTGTTGCGTGCCATGGGATTGGAGATGGCCGGATGAGCCCGTTCCCCGAGGAGTTCGCCCGCCGCTACCGCGAGGCCGGGTACTGGACCGGGCAGACGTTCCCGGACCTGCTGGCCGGAGCCGCGCGCACGCACGGCGACCGCGTCGCGGTGGTCGACGGCGAGCGCCGCTGGACCTACTCCGAGCTCGCGTCGCGGGCGGCACGGGTGGCCGCGGGCCTGCACGCGCTGGGGGTGCGCGCGGGCGACCGGGTGGTGGTCCAGCTGCCGAACACCGCCGAGTACTTCGAGACGGTCTTCGCGTTGTTCCACCTCGGCGCGCTGCCGGTGTTCTCGCTGCCCGCGCACCGCTTCGCCGACATCGGCTACTTCTGCGAGCACGCGGAAGCGGTCGCCTACGTCATCCCGGCCCGCCACGACGGGTTCGACTACACCGGGCTGGCCGACCAGGTCACCGCCGCCGTGCCCGGGCTCAAGCACGTGGTGGTCGTCGGTGAGACCGGCCGGTACACCTCCTTCGACAGCCTCCGCGAGCACCCGGAGCGCGAGGCACACGCACCGGCGCCGGACGAGGTGGCGTTCCTGCAGCTGTCGGGAGGCAGCACCGGCACGCCGAAGCTCATCCCGCGCACGCACGACGACTACCTCTACAGCGTGCGGGAAAGCGCCGACATCTGCGGTCTCACGCAGGACTCGGTGTACCTGGTCGCCTTGCCCGCGGCGCACAACTTCCCGATGAGTTCACCGGGTTCGCTGGGTGTGTTCCACGCGGGCGGCACCGTCGTGCTCGCGCCTTCGCCCGCGCCGGAGGTGGTCTTCCCGCTCATCGAGTCCGAGCGGGTGACGATCACGGCCGTCGTGCCGCCGCTGGCGCTGGCCTGGCTGCGCGCCGCCGGTGCCGCGACGGAGGACCTGTCGTCGCTGGAGGTACTGCAGGTCGGCGGCGCGAAGTTCAGCGAGGAGGCCGCCCGCCGCGTCCGGCCCGAACTCGGCTGCACGCTGCAGCAGGTGTTCGGGATGGCCGAGGGGCTGGTCAACTACACCCGCCTGGACGACCCCGAGGACCTGATCACCGCGACGCAGGGCAGGCCCATCTCGCCGGACGACGAGGTCCGCATCGTCGACGACCAGGACGAGGACGTCCCCGAGGGCGCGACCGGGCACCTGCTCACCCGCGGCCCGTACACCATCCGCGGCTACTACCGGGCGCCCGAGCACAACGCGGTCGCCTTCACCGCGGACGGCTTCTACCGCACCGGCGACGTCGTGCGCCGCACGCCGGAGGGCTACCTCGTGGTCGAGGGCCGCGCCAAGGACCAGATCAACCGCGGCGGCGAGAAGGTCGCCGCCGAAGAGGTCGAGAACCAGCTGCTGGCCCACCCCGCGGTGCACGACGCGGCGGTCGTGCCGATGCCCGACACCTACCTCGGCGAGCGCACCTGCGCGTTCGTCATCCCCCAGGACCCGGCGCAGGCGCCCCGCCCGGCCGAGTTCAAGCGGTTCCTGCGCGAGCGCGGTCTGGCCGAGTTCAAGCTGCCCGACCGGATCCGCATCGTCGCGGAGTTCCCGCACACCCCTGTCGGCAAGGTGAGCAAGGCCGCCCTCCGCCAGGCGATCGCCCGTGCCTTGCGCGGAGAGGAGAGCTGAAACCGGTGTCACTACCCACGATCGCGCCGTACGCGGTGCCCGGCGGCGACGAGCTGCCGGAGAGCAAAGCCGCCTGGACGGCCGATCCGGAGCGCGCCGTGCTGCTCGTGCACGACATGCAGCGGTACTTCATCGCCGCCTACGAACGCGACGCGGAACCGCTGGCGACCGTGGTGCCCAACATCGCGCGGCTGTGCGCGGAGGCGCGCGCACTGGGCATTCCGGTGGTGTTCTCCGCCCAGCCCGGGGACCAGGCACCGGATGACCGCAGGCTGCTGACCGACCTGTGGGGCCCTGGCCTGCGCGCGGTGCCGGAGCAGGAGAACATCATCACCGAACTCACCCCCGGCGCCGACGACGTGCTGCTGACCAAGTGGCGCTACAGCGCGTTCCAGCGCACCGACCTGCGGGACCGGATGCGCGGCTGGGGACGCGACCAGCTCGTGGTGACCGGCGTCTACGCGCATCTGGGGTGCCTGCTCACCGCCGCCGAGGCGTTCATGCAGGACGTGCAGCCCTTCTTCGTCGCCGACGCGGTCGCGGACTTCTCGGCCGACGACCACCGGCTCGCGGTGCGGTACGCGGCCTCGCGCTGCGCCGTGGTGACCACTACCGACGCCCTCGTGGCGAAGTTGTCCGAACCGAACAGGAGGCAGCAGTGGGCGCAAGCGGCGCGCTGACGCTGGAAGAGATCCGCGCCGACGTCGTGGAGGTGCTCGAACTCGATGGCGAGGAGGTCACCGACGACGAGGACCTGATCGACGTCGGCATGGACTCGATCAGGGTGATGCACCTGGTCGCGAAGTGGCGGGCGGCCGGTGCGGACGTCGACCTGGTCCGGCTCGCCGAGGACCCCACCATCACCGGCTGGTACCGGCTGCTGGGCGCCGGATGACGCGAGGAGAGAACGCACATGTCGAACGTTGATGACCGCGCCGATGTGGTGGTCGTGGGTGGCGGTCCCGCGGGGTCGACCACGGCGTCCCTGATCGCGATGGCGGGGCACCGGGTGGTGTTGCTGGAGAAGGAGCACTTCCCGCGCTACCAGATCGGCGAGTCGCTGCTGCCCGCGACGATCCACGGCGTCTGCCGTATGCTCGGCGTCACCGAGGAGATCGAGAAGGCCGGGTTCACCGTCAAGCGTGGCGGCAGCTTCCGCTGGGGTGTCAACCCGCAGCCGTGGAACTTCCTGTTCGCGTTGTCGCCCAAGCTGTCCGCGGCGAACTCGACCGCGTTCCAGGTGGAGCGCATGAAGTTCGACGAGATCCTGTTGCGCAACGCGCAGAAGCTCGGCGTCGACGTCCGCGAGGGCTGCGCTGTCACCGACGCCGTGCAGACCGGCGGCCGGGTCACCGGCGTCACCTACACCGATGAGAGCGGGCAGTCGCGCACCATCGAGGCCCGCTTCGTCGTGGACTCCTCGGGCAACAGCACCCGGCTGTCGAAGTACGCCCAGGGCAAACGGATCTACTCCGACTTCTTCAAGAACCTGGCGCTGTTCGGCTACTTCGAGGGCGGCGGCCGCCTGCCCGCACCCGACTCGGGCAACATCCTGTGCGCCGCCTTCGACGAGGGCTGGATCTGGTACATCCCGCTGTCGGACAACCTCACCAGCGTCGGCGCGGTCGTGCACCGCGACCAGGCCGACAAGGTGCGCGGCACGCAGGAGGAGCGCGAGAAGTCCCTGATGGGCTTCATCGACCGCTGCGACATCGTGCGCGACATGCTCGCCGGGGCCAAGCGGGTCACCGAGGGCACCTACGGCGAGATCCGGACGCGCAAGGACTACTCCTACACCAACGACTCGTTCTCCGCGCCGGGCATCGTGCTCGCCGGGGACGCGGCGTGCTTCATCGACCCGGTGTTCTCCACCGGCGTGCACCTGGCCACCTACTCGGGTCTGCTCGCCGCGCGCTCGATCAACAGCGTGCTGGCCGGCACGATCGCCGAGGACCGGGCGATGGCCGAGTTCGAGGCGCGCTACCGCCACGAGTTCGGGGTGTTCTACGAGTTCCTGTCCTCGTTCTACGATATGCAGGCCAATGAGGACTCCTACTTCTGGAAGGCCCGCAAGGTCACGAACTTCTCCGCGACCGACATCGAGGCGTTCGTGACGCTGGTCGGCGGTGTCGCCTCCGACGAGGAGGCGCTGACCGACGCCGAGTCCGTGGTGCGGCGCTTCCGCGGGTCGAGCACGGCGCTGGAGGACGCGGTCGAGCGCACCGGCACCATGCAGACCGAGAGCGGCGAGCGGATGTTCGCCCTGTTCGGCACCAAGGTCGTGCGCGACGTGATGGACGGCATGAACGAGGTGCAGGCCCGCGGTGCCTACGGCGAGAACGCGGTGAACCCGGTGCGCGAGGGCGGCCTCGTGTCCACTCCGGACGGTCTGCACTGGCAGGAGCCCGCGACCGATCTGACCGCGGCGCCGTGAGGAGGGTGGCATGCAGCGCATTCTGATGAACGGCAAGATCCACCGCGCCACGGTCACGCAGGCCGACCTGCACTACGTGGGGTCGCTGACGATCGACGCGGACCTGATGGCCTCGGCGAACATCGTGGAGGGCGAGCAGGTCCAGGTCGTCGACATCACCAACGGCGCGCGGCTGGAGACCTACGCGATCACCGGGCCCGCGGGCAGCGGCGTCATCGGCGTCAACGGCGCGGCCGCCCACCTGGTGCACCCGGGCGACCTCGTCATCGTCATGAGCTACGCGGTGTTCGAGGAGAGCGAGGTCGCGCGGCACAAGCCGTCGGTGGTGCACGTGGACGGTGACAACCGCCAGATCAAGGTCGGCACCGACCCCGCCGAGCCCGTGCCCGGCGATCCGGAGCTGATCAGCGGCCGGTCCACGGCGTAGCAGAACGAACCACGGAGATCCCTTGTCGCAGCTTCCGCTCACCCTTGCCCAGCAGGCGATCTGGGCCGCCCAGCAGGTCGATCCGGGCAGCCCGGCCTACCACACCGCGCGTTACCTGGACATCGAGGGCGACCTCGACGTCGCGGCGTTCGCGGCGGCGATCACCGCGACCATCGCGGACGTCGACGTGCTGCGGGTGCGGCTGACCGCCGAGGGCGAGCAGGAGATCCTGCCGCCGAATGCGGAACGGGACCGCGTGGAGATTGCCGACCTGCGCGCGGAGCCCGACCCGGTGGCGGCGGCGCGGGAGGCGATGGCGGCGGACCTGACCACGCCCGGCGATCTCGCCGGCGCGCGGCTGGTGCGTGAAGTGGTCTTCGTGGTGGGCGAGCAGCGGGTGCTGTGGTACCAGCGGATCCACCACATCCTCGCCGACGCCTACGGGTTCAGCCTGATCGTGCGCCGGGTGGCCCAGCGCTACTCGGCCGCGGTCCGGCAGGAGACGCCTCCGCCCGCGAGGTTCCGGCCGCTGGCCGACCTCGTGGCGGAGGACCAGGAGTACCAGGGCTCGGAGCGGCAGAAGGCCGACCGCGAGTTCTGGGCCGAGGAGTTCGCCGACGGCATCGAACCGGCGGCGCTGGCGCCGGGGACCGCGCTGCCGTCGGCGGGCTTCCGGCGGCAGGAGAGTGACGCGGGCGCGGAGGTCTCGGCGCGGCTGACGGAGCTGGCGCGGGACACCGGCGTGACCGTCGGCGAGGTCGTCACGGCGGCGTTCGCGCTGTACGTGCACCTGGCGACCGGCGCGCCGGACGTGGTGCTGGGCATGCCGTTCATGGGCCGGTTCGGCTCGGTGGCGCGGCGGATCCCGAGCACGACGGTGAACGTGGTGCCGCTGCGGCTGTCGGTCGCGCCGGGAGCGAGCGCCGGTGACCTGATCGGCCAGGTCTCGGCGCGCGTGCGGGAGGTCCGCAAGCACGAGAAGTACCGGTCCGAGGAACTGCGGCGCGATCTGAGGCTGCTCGGCGGGCGCCGGCGGCTGCTCGGCCCCTGGGTCAACGTCAAGCCCTTCGACACGGCCGAGGACTTCGGCGGCTGCCCCGGCCGCAGCGTGCCGCTGTCGCCGGGCCCGGTCGACGACCTGTCGGTGACCGTGACCGTCGGCGACACCGACCGGATCGGCCTGACGTTCGACGCGAACCCCGCGCTGTACAGCGAGGACGCGTTGTCCGGGCACCGCGAGCGTTTCCTGGGCCTGCTCGCGCGGTGGGCGGTTTCCCCGGAGACCGCGCTGTCGCGGCTGGACCTGCTCGGTGACGCCGAACGCCGCGAGATCGTGGACGGCCGCAACGACACCGCGCGGGAGTTCGACGAGCGGGAAACCGTGCCCGTGCTGTTCGCCGCCCGCGCCGCCGACGATCCGGACCGGCCCGCCGTGATCACCGCGTCGCGCACCCTGACCTACCGCGAACTGGACGAGGAGTCCGACCGGCTGGCCGGAGCGCTGGCGGCCCGCGGGGTCCGGCCGGGTGACCTCGTCGCGGTCGCCCTGCCGCGCACCGCCGTGGTGGTTTCGGCGCTGCTGGCGATCCAGAAGCTGGGCGCGGCCTACCTGCCGGTCGATCCCGGCTATCCGCGTGACCGCGTGGAGTTCATGCTCGCCGACGCCGCGCCCGCGCTGCTGGTGACCACTTCGGGCACTCTGCCCGAGGTGGACGCCGTGCCGCGCTTCGAGATCGACGTCCCGTGGGGCGAGGAGGCGCCGGTACCGCTGCACACCGCTTCACCGCTCGCCCCGGTCTACACGATCTACACCTCCGGTTCGACCGGCCGTCCCAAGGGCGTGGTGATCCCGCGCCGGGCGCTGGTGAACTTCCTGCACGCGATGGCGTCCCGGTTCCCGCTCACCGGCGACGACGTCCTGCTCGCGGTCACCACCGTCGGGTTCGACATCTTCGCGCTGGAGTTCTACCTGCCGCTGATCACCGGCGCGACGATCGTGCTGGCCGACGCCGACACCGTCCGCGATCCGTTCCTGCTCGCCCGCGAGATCGAGGACCGGCGGGTCACGGTCATGCAGGCCACGCCGTCGCTGTGGCGCGGGCTCATCGAAACCGGCGCCCGGCTGGACGGCCTGCGGGCTCTCGTCGGCGGCGAGGCCGTGCCGGAGGAACTGGTCGGCGCGCTGCGCGACCGCGGCTGCTCGGTGTCCAATGTGTACGGGCCGACCGAGACCACCATCTGGTCGGCGTCGACGGACCTGACCGGACCCGGTCTGCCGCCGGTGGGCACACCGATCGACAACACCCGCGCCTATGTGCTGGACGGCGCGCTGCGCCCGGTGCCCGACGGTGCGGTGGGGGAGCTGTACCTCGCCGGAACCGGTGTCGCGCAGGGCTACCACGCCCGGCCGGCGCTGACCGCGTCCCGGTTCGTCGCGGACCCGTTCGGGCCCGGCCGCATGTACCGCACCGGGGACCTGGCGCGCTGGGACGACGGCGTGCTCACCGTGCTCGGCCGCACCGACCACCAGGTCAAGATCCGCGGGTTCCGCATCGAGCTGGGCGAGATCGAGGCGGCACTGGAACGCGACGACCGCGTCCGCCAGGCCGTGGTGGTGGCCCGTGAG
Organism: Amycolatopsis endophytica; assembly: GCF_013410405.1. NCBI lineage: Bacteria > Bacillati > Actinomycetota > Actinomycetes > Pseudonocardiales > Pseudonocardiaceae > Amycolatopsis > Amycolatopsis endophytica. The sequence goes on along the minus strand of NZ_JACCFK010000002.1, from coordinate 735,176 downwards.
TTCGGCGCCGGGGACACCCGCCTGGTCGCCTACGTGGCCGCCGACGACACCACCGGGGTGGCCGACACCGCGGCCGAGGTGCTGCCCGCCTACATGGTCCCGTCGCTGGTCGTCGCCGTCGACGAGTTCCCGTTGACCCCCAACGGCAAGGTGGACCGCAACCGGCTGCCCGAGGTCTCCGCCTCCGGCTCGATGTCCTCGCGCCCGCCCGCCAACGCCGAAGAACAGGCGCTCTGTGGGCTGTTCACGGAGCTGCTCGGCGTCGAGGCCGGGGTGGATGACGACTTCTTCACTCTCGGCGGGCATTCGCTGCTCGCGGTGCGCCTGTCGGTGCTCGTGCGGGAACGGCTCGGGGCCGAGCTCGCGGTGCGGGACCTGTTCGACGCGCCCACCCCGGCACAGGCCGCGACGCGGCTGGCCGTGCACAGTGGACGGCCGGTGCTGGAGCGGACGCCGGGCGAGACCCCGCTGTCCTACGGCCAGCGACAGCTGTGGTTCCTGCACCAGCTGGACGAGGCCGGACCGGCCTACAACATCCCCCTCGAACTGCGCATCGACGGCCGACCGGACGTCGCCGTGCTGCGCGCCGCGCTGCAGGACCTGGTGACCCGGCACGAGGTGCTGCGCTCGGTGGTGGACGCCTCGGTTCCGGACGAGCCGGTCGCGCGCCTGGTGCCCGCGGACGCGGTCGAACTGGTGCACCGCGTGGTCGTGGACCTCGACGAGGCGGTCGCCGAGGCCGCCCGGCACCCGTTCGACCTGACCACCGAGCCGCCGCTGTGGGCGTGCCTGGCCGAGACCGGCACCGAATCGGCGCTGCTGCTGGTGGTGCACCACATCGCGGGCGACGAGTGGTCGCTGCGGCCGCTGGCCGACGACCTCGCCACCGCGTACGCGGCGCGGCTGCGTGGAGCGGAGCCGGAGTTCGCGCCGCTGCCCGTCGGCTACGGCGACTTCGCCCGCTGGCAGCGCAAGCTCATCGGCCGCCCGGGCAGCCTCAGCGATCTCGCGAAGCGGCAACTGGACTTCTGGACCGGGACACTGGCGGACGCGGCGGAGCTGCGCCTGCCCACGGACCGGCCGCGCCCCGCGGTCGCCTCGGCCGCCGGTGCCACCGTCGAGTTCACGCTCGACGCGGATCTGACGGGCCGGTTGCGCGCGCTGGCCGACGACGCCGGTGCCTCGCTGTTCATGGTGCTGCACGCGGGCTTCGCCGCGCTGCTGACGCGCATGGGCGCGGGCACCGACATCGTGCTGGGCACGCCGGTGGCCGGGCGCACCGACTCCGCGCTCGACGACCTCGCCGGGTTCTTCGTCAACTCGGTCGTGCTGCGCACCGACACCGGCGGCGACCCGACGTTCCGCGAGCTGATCGGGCGCGTGCGCGAGGCCGATCTGTCCGCCTTCGACCACCAGGACGTGCCTTTCCAGCTGCTGGTCGAGCACCTCAACCCGGAACGGTCACTGGCCACGCACCCGCTGTTCCAGGTGCTGTTCGCCTACCACGCCCCGCTCAGCGGCGCCGACCACCTCGGTCCGCACCCGCTGGGGCAACGCCTGGTGTCCACGGGCACGGCGAAGTTCGACCTCACCGTGAACCTGACCGAGCGCGGTGACGGGCTCGCCGGGTTCCTCGAATTCCGCACCGATCTGTTCGAGCCCGACACCGTCCGCGGCCTCGCCGAGCGGTACCGGGCGATGCTGCACACGCTCGCCGAGGCGCCCAGCCGCCGTCTGCACGAGGTCGCGCTGCTCACCGCCGCGGAGACCCGGCACCTGCTGGAGACCGTCAACGACACCGCGCGCCCGTACGGCGACCGCACCCTCGTCGAGCTGTTCCTGGCCCAGGCCGAGGCCACCCCGGACGCGACCGCCGTGATCGTGCCCGGCGGTGAGCAGCGGACCTACCGGCAGCTCGCCGACGACGTGCTCCGCCTCGCCGCGTTCCTGCGCTCGCGGGGCGCGCGGCGCGGCGAGGTCGTCGCGGTGGCCCTGCCGCGTGGCGCGAACCTGGTGGCCGGGCTGCTCGCGACCCTCGCCACCGGCGCCGCCTACCTGCCGGTCGACCCGTCGTTGCCGGAGGCCCGGATCGCGGCCTTCTACGCCGACGCCCGGCCCCTGTTCGTCCTCACCGAGGCGGACCTGACGGACGTGCCGGACGCCGCCGAGCCGGTGACCGACGGCCCGCGCCCGGCCGATCCGGCGTACCTGATCTTCACCTCCGGCTCGACCGGGCGGCCCAAGGGGGTGCTCGTCGGGCACCGCGCGCTGGCGAACTTCCTGCAGGACATGGCCGCGCGGTTCACGCTCGGTACGGACGACCGGCTCGTCGCGGTCACCACCGTCGGGTTCGACATCGCCGCGCTGGAGCTGTACCTGCCGCTGATCAGCGGGGCGGCCGTGGTGATCGGGTCACCGGAGCTGGTGCACGACCCGCGGGAGCTCGGCCGGGTGCTGACCGCGACCGGCGCCACGGTCATGCAGGCCACGCCCTCGCTCTGGCGGTCCATCGTGGAGGGCTACCCCGATCTGTCCGGCCTGCGTGTCCTCGTCGGAGGCGAGGCGCTGCCGCCGTCGCTGGCCACGCGGCTGGTGGAGGGCGCGCGGTCGGTGTCCAACCTGTACGGACCGACCGAGACCACCATCTGGTCCACGGCCGCCGTGCTCGACGAAAAGCTGGCGCGGCGCCCGGTGATCGGCGCGCCGATCGCGAACACCACCGTGCACGTCCTGGACGCCGACCTCGCGCCGGTGCCGCCCGGCGTCATGGGTGAGCTGTACCTGGGCGGGGACGGGCTGGCCTTCGGTTACTGGAACCGGCCGGGGCTGACCGCGTCGCGGTTCGTCGCCGCGCCGGACGGGCGGCGCCGGTACCGCACCGGCGACCTGGCGCGCTGGCGTGCCGACGGTGAGCTGGAGGTGCTGGGCCGCGCCGACCTCCAGGTGAAGGTGCGCGGGTTCCGGATCGAACCGGGCGAGGTGGAGGCCGTGCTCGGCGAACACTCCGCGGTGACGACGTCGGTCGTCGTCGCGCGGGGCGAGCAGCTCGTCGCCTACGTCGTGGGCGAGGCCGACGAGGCCGAGCTGCGGCGGCACGCGTCGGAGGTCCTGCCGGACTACCTGGTCCCGTCGGTGTTCGTGCCGATGACGGACCTGCCGCTCTCGCCCAGCGGCAAGGTCGACCGGGCCCGCCTGCCCGAACCGGCCGCCGCGGCGGCACCGGAGCGGACCGCGCCGCGCACGCCCGAGGAGCGCACACTGGCGGAGCTGTTCGCCGACGTCCTCGGGGTGGACGAGGTCGGCGTGCACGACAGTTTCTTCGCACTGGGCGGGCATTCCCTGCTCGCCACCCGGTTGCTGGCGCGGATCCGGGCGACGATCTCCGATTCCGCGACCGTCACCGACGTGTTCACCGCGCCCACGGTCGCCGGGCTCGCGGCCCGGCTCTCCGGCGGATCGGCCGGGGCATCCGGACCGATGCGACGCGATCACGACGGACCCGCCCCGCTTTCCCCCGCGCAGCAACGACTCTGGTTCCTCTACCGGCTGGACGGCCCGGCCTCGAACTACAACATCCCGTTCCTGCTCCGCTTCGGCGGCGCACTCGACCTCGACGCGTTCCGGGCCGCGTGCACCGACGTGGCCGAGCGGCACGAGCCGCTGCGCACCCTGCTGGTGGAGACCGACGGCGTCGCGCGGCAGCACCTCGTCCCGGCTGTTCCCGTCGTCGAGGTCCGCGAGGGCCCGCTCACCGAAGCCGACCTGCACCACCCGTTCGTGCTGGACACCGAGCAGCCGTGGCGGATCATCGTCGGCCGCGACGGCGGCGATCCCGTCGTGCTGCTGCTGGTCCACCACCACGCGGCCGACGAGCTGTCGGTGACCCCGCTGCTGACCGACCTCGCCGCGGCCTATCGCGCCCGCACCACCGGATCGGCGCCGCGGTTCGAGCCGCTGCCGGTCACCTACGCCGACTACGCCGTCTGGCAGCGCGAGCAGTCCACTGGGGACGCGGAAAAGTTCTGGACCGCCACGCTGGACGGGCTGCCGGAAGAGACCGTGCTGCCCGCCGACCGGCCCCGCCCGGCGCGGGCCGACTACGCCGGAGCGCTGGCCGAAACCACGCTGCCCGCGGCGTTGACCGAGCGGATCGGGCAGGTCGCGGCCCGGCAGGGGGCCACCCCGTTCATGGTGCTGCAGGCCGCGGTCGCAGTGCTGCTCCGCACGCTCGGCGCGGGCACCGACATCCCGCTCGGCGTGCCGGTGTCCGGCCGCCCGGCGGGCACCGAAGATCTGGTCGGCCTGTTCGTCAACACCGTCGTGCTGCGCACCGACGTCAGCGGTGACCCGGCCTTCACCGAACTGCTGGACCGCGTCCGGCAGGCCGACGCCGAGGCGTTCGCGCACCAGGACCTGCCGTTCGAGCGGGTCGTGGAGCTGCTCAACCCGGAACGGTCGCTGTCCCGGCACCCGCTGTTCCAGGTGTCGGTGGCGCACAACCGGCGCTCGCGCCGGACGCCGGACTTCGCCGGACTGGCCGCGCAACGCCTCCGGCCCGGCTACGCGGTCGCCAAGTACGACCTGGCCTTCGACCTCACCGAATGGGACTCCGGCTGGGACACGGCCTGGACGCTGTCCCTGTCGTATGCGACCGCGTTGTTCGACCGCTCCACCGCGAACGGCCTGCTCGACAAGCTGGTGCGCCTGCTGGAACACCTGCTCGCCGACCCCGCGCGGCGGCTGAGCCAGGCGCCGGTGACCGACGACCCCGAGCGCGAACTGGTTGTGCACCGCTTCAACGACACCGCGCAGGACCTGGAACGGCGGACGCTGTGGCAGCTGTTCCACCGCCACGCCGAACGCGTCCCCGACCGCCCGGCCCTGATCGGTGACGACGTCGAATACAGCTACGCCGAAACCGCCTCCCGGGCCCGGAAACTGGCGCGGCTCTTCGCCGAGCGCGGCGCCGGGCGCGGCGACCACGTCGTCGTGCTGCTGCCGCGCACCCCGCACGTGTGGATCAGCATGCTCGCCGCCGGAGCGCTCGGCGCGGTGTACGTGCCGGTCGACCCGAACTACCCGCCGGCCCGGATCGCGCACATCCTGGAGACCGCGGAGGCGCGCCTCGTCGTGACCACCCCCGAGGTGGCCGCGAAGATCGACACCGGCGACGCGACGGTGGTCCATCCGGACGACCGGCGCCTCGCCGCGCTGAGCGACGAGCCGCTGCCGAGCGAGGCCACGACGACCGTGCTCGACCCGGCGTACGCGATCTTCACCTCCGGCTCGACCGGTCTGCCCAAGGGCGTGGTCGTGCCGAACTCGGGACTGGCCGCGCTCGTGGCGACCTTCGAGCGCAGCACCGGCCCGCTGGACGGGTGCGTGTGCAGCCAGTTCGCCACGCCCGGGTTCGACGTCACCTTCGCCGAGCTGTCGCACACGCTGTTCTCCGGCGGCACGCTCGTGATCGCACCCGAGCACGCGCGCGCCGGTGAGGCGTTCGCGGAGTTCGCGCGCGCCGCCGGGCTGACCCACGCGGTCATCCCGCCGTCGGTGGTGAACTCGCTGCCCGGTCCCGGCTGCCTGCCCGCGGGCTGCACGCTGACCGTCGGCACCGAGGCCATGTCGGCGAAGCTGGTCGCCGAATGGGCCAGCGTGCACCGGATGGTCAACGCCTACGGCCCGACCGAGGCCACGGTCAACTCGACCATGTGGGACACCGATCCGGCCCGCGCGGGCACGGTCATCCCGATCGGCAAGCCGGACGTCAACAAGACCTGCTATGTGCTCGACGAGTTCCTGCGCCCGGTCGGCGTCGGCGTGCGCGGTGAGCTGTACCTCGGCGGCGACGGCATCGCCTACGGCTACCTCGGCCGCCCGGCCCTGACCGCCGAACGGTTCGTCGCCGATCCGTTCGGCGCGCCCGGCGACCGGCTCTACCGCAGCGGTGACGTGTGCTCGTGGACGCCGGAGGGCGAACTGCTCTACCACGGCCGCGCCGACAACCAGGTCAAGATCCGCGGTCTGCGGATCGAACTGGGCGAGGTCGAGCACGCCTTCGCCGCGCAGCCCGGTGTCCGCCAGTGCGTGGTGTCCGTGGTCGACGACCGCCTGGTCGCCTACCTGACCGCCGATGCGGCGGTGGACACCGCTGAACTTCGTGCCACGGCGGCGGCGTCGCTGCCGGACTACATGGTGCCCGCGGCCGTGGTGGTGCTCGATGAGTTCCCGTTGACCCCCAACAACAAACTCGACCTGCGTGCGCTGCCTGCCCCCGAGTTCGCCGTGAGCGAGCACGTCGAACCGGTCACCGAGGCCGAACGCGTCCTGTGCGGGCTGACCGCCGAACTCCTCGGCGTGGACCGGGTCGGCACGGCGGACAACTTCTTCGCCGCCGGGGGCGACTCGATCGCCTCGATCCAGCTGCTCGCGCGGGCGCGCGCGGCGGGCTGGGAGTTCGAGCCGCGCGCGGTGTTCGAGCATCCGACGATCGGCGGGCTGGCAAGCGTGGCCCGGCCCGTCTCTGGCGGGTCCCTTGCGGACATCGATCTCGGGCCGGATGCGGGCGAACGCGACTTGATCGAGGCCCGCTGGGCCCGCGAGCAGACCGCCGGGCTGGAGGCGATCCTCCCGCTGTCGCCGCTGGCGCAGGGGTTCTACGTCCAGTCCGCGCTCGGCGCCGACTTCTACACCGTGACCCTGTCGCTGGAGCTGACCGGCGGCCTGGACGCCGCGCTGCTGCGCCGGTCGGTGGACGCGGTCTTCGCGCGGTACCCGAACCTGCGCGCGGCGATCTACTCGGACGGTCTGCGCGAGCCCGTGCAGGTCATCGCCGACCACGTGGACATCCCGTGGCACGAGGTCGACGCCGCCTCGGAGGCCGAGTTCGCGCGGCGCCTGGCGGAACTCACCGCGGAGCCGTTCGACCTGTCCCGTCCGCCGCTGGTGCGGATCATCCTGGGCCGCCTCGGCCCGCGCGACTACCGGTTCGTGCTGCACAGCCACCACGTCCTGATGGACGGCTGGTCCAGCCCGCTGCTGATCGGCGAGGTGCTCACCGCCTACGCCGACGGCGGATCGACGGCCGCGCTGCCGCCCGCCGCCGACTACCGGGACTACCTGGCCTGGCTCGCCCGCCAGGACGCCGGCGACGCCCGTGCCGCCTGGCGCGACGCGCTGGCCGGGGTCACCGAGCCGACCCTGATCGGTGCGCCGCGGCCCGCCGCAGAGTCCACGCCCCGGACCACCGCGCACCTGCTCGACCCGGATCTCACCGCACGCCTGCGTGACCTGGCGCGGGCCGAGCGGGTCACGCTCAACACGCTCGTGCAGGCCGCGTGGGCGATCGTGCTCGGCAGGCTCACGGGCCGCGACGACGTGCTGTTCGGCATGACCGTCGCCGGGCGGCCCGCCGAACTGCCCGACGTCGAGCGCATGGTCGGCCTGTTCATCAACGCGGTGCCGGTTCGGGCGCGGTTGCGTCCCGGTGAGGCGGTGCGCGAATTCCTGCGCCGCCACCAGGGCGAGCAGGCCGGGCTGGTCGCCCACCAGCACGTCAGCCTCGGCGAGATCCAGCGCGCCGCGGACCTGCCCGAACTGTTCGACACCGTCGTCGTGTTCGAGAGCTACCCGATCGACTCCGGACGGCTGAGCGAGATCCAGCGCCGCGCCGGGCTCACCATCGGCGAGGTCGAGCCGACCGACAGCAGCCACTACCCGGCGATGCTGCTCATCGACCCGATCGACGACCGGTTGCGGCTGCGCCTGTCCTACCGGCCGGACCTGCTGTCCGGCGAGCTCGCCGCGCGGGTACCGGGGATGCTGGCCGGGCTTTTGGGCGAGTTCGCGGACGATCCGGACCGGCGGATGGGCCGGTTCGACCCGCTGCCCTCGTCCGGGGAAGCGTCGCACGGCACGGAAATCGCCGTGGACGGCTCGGTCGCCGACCGCTTCGCCGCGCAGGCCGCGCGGACGCCCGACGCGGTCGCGCTGGTCACCGACGAGGGGGAGTGGACCTACGCCGGGCTGCTCACCGCGGCCGACCGCGTCGCCGCCGACCTGCGCGCCCGCGGCGCCGGGCCGGAAACCGTGGTGGGACTGGCGGTTCCGCGCACCGCGCACCTGGTGATCGGCCTGCTCGGCGTGCTCCGCGGCGGCGCCGCGTACCTGCCGCTCGATCCGGGGCACCCACGGGCGCGCCTGGCCGCGATGCTCGGCGCCGCCCGGCCCGGCTGGATCCTGACCACCCCGGAAGTCCGGCTGCCGGACACCGATGCCGAAATCGTGGACCTGGAGCAGGTTCCGCTGCGGCCGGTCCGCCCGGTGACGGTGCGGCCGGACCAGCCGGTGTCGGTGCTGTTCACCTCCGGCTCCTCGGGCACCCCGAAGGCCGTCGTGGGCACCCAGGGCGGGCTGGCGAACCGGCTGGCCTGGCAGCAGCGGGTGCAGCCGCTCGCGCCCGGCGACACGGTGATCGCGAAATCGTCGATCAGCTTCGTCGACGCCTCCACCGAACTGCTTTCGGCCCTGCTGGCCGGAGCGCGCGTGGTCCTGGCCGGGGACGACGCCGTCCGGGACCACCGGGCGCTGGCGCGCCTGATCGCCCGCCATCAGGTCCGGCGCGTCACGCTGGTGCCGAGCCTGCTGTCGGCCCTGCTCGACGAGGCCGGATCCCTGACCTCGGTGCGGGAGTGGATCTGCAGCGGTGAGCCACTGGCCGACGCGCTGGCCGAGCGTTTCGCGAAGACACTGCCCGGCGCGCGGCTGGCCAACTTCTACGGCAGCTCCGAGGCCAGCGGCGACAGCCTGGCCTGCCTGACCGCCGAACCCGGTTCGGGTGTGGGCACGCCGATCGACAACACCGCGTGCCACTTGCTCGACGCCGCGCTGCGCCCGGTTCCGGACGGCGTGCCGGGTGAGGTGTACCTGTCGGGGGCCGGTCTCGCACGCGGTTACCTCGGATCGCCGGAGCTGACCGCCACGCGGTTCGTCGCTGCCCCGGACGGGCAACGGCTCTACCGCACGGGCGACCTGGGTGTCCGCCGGAACGGCGGCATCGCGTTGCTGGGCCGCGCCGACGACCAGGTCAAGATCCGGGGCGTCCGGATCGAGCTGGGCGAGGTCGAGGCGGCACTGGCGAGCCACCCCGGCGTGTCCGCCGCGGCCGCCGCGGTGCACGACGGCGGGCTCGTCGGCTACCTGGTGTCCGGCGCGGACCCGGCCGAGGTGCGCGAGCACGTGGCGGGACTGCTGCCCGGCGCGATGGTGCCGAACGTGCTGGTGCCGCTGGATGCCCTGCCCCTCACCGGCACCGGCAAGATCGACCGCCGCGCGTTGCCCGCGCCGGAGGGGCCGGTGGTCGGCGAGGGCGACGAGCCGCGGGGCGAGTCCGAGCGCGCGATCGCCTCGATCGTGTGCGGAGTGCTCGGTCTGGACGCCGTCGGACGGCGGGACGACTTCTTCGGCCTGGGCGGTGACTCGATCGCCGCGATGCGGGTCGTCAGCGCCGCCCGTGAGGCCGGGCTGGACCTCGATGTCCGCACCGTCTTCGACCACCCGACGGTCGCCGGTCTCGCGGAGCGGGCCGCCATGGCCGAACCGGCGGCCGTCGTCACCGGGGAGGCGCCGACGCTGACCCCGTTGCAGCGCGGCCTGTTCTTCCTGTCCACTTTCGACGGTGACGGCCCGGACGTCTACACGATGCAGCTGGTGCTGCGGGTCTCCGGCGACCTCGACGTTCCGCGATTGCGGGACGCGGCAGCGGATCTGCTGCGGGCCAGGCCGAACCTGCGTGCCGGGTTCACCAGCGCCGGTGCCTTCGTCGGCGAGGAGACCGCAGCGGAGTTCGAGGTGGTCGACGCGACCGAGGAGGACCTGCCGCGCATGGAGCGTGAGCAGCGGGAACGCCGGTTCGCCCTGGACCGCCCGCCGCTGCTGCGGTTCCTGCTCGCCCGGATCGCGCCGGGGGAGCACCGGCTCGTGGTCACCAACCACCACCTGATCCTGGACGGCTGGTCGCTGCCGCTTCTCGCGCGGGAGCTGTTCGCCCGTTACGCCGGAACCTGGGCGGAGCCGGCCGGGCCGTCCTATCAGGACTTCCTGAACCTGCTGGGCGGCAAGGACGCCGGGGCCGGGGTCCGCGCCTACACCCGGGCGCTGGAGGGAATCACCGAGCCGACGTACCTGGCGCCGGCCGGTGCCGAGGCGACGGTGTCCGACAGCGAGGACGTCGTGCTCGATGTCGATCGGTCGCTCGTCACGGCCGTCGGCGCACTGGCGCGGAAGCTGGGCGTCACCGTCAACACGGTCCTGCAGTACGCCTGGGGCACGGTGCTGGGTCGGCTCACCGGGCGGTCCGATGTCGTGTTCGGCACGACCGTGTCCGGGCGGCCCGCGGAGCTGCCCGGTGCCGGATCGGTGCCGGGGCTGTTCATCAACACCGTGCCGGTGCGGGTGCGCAGCGGCGGCGCGGGCAGCGCCGCGGAGGGTATCCGCCGGTTGTGGGCGCAGCAGTCGGCACTGGTCGAATACGAGCACACCGGGCTGGCCGACCTCCAGGCCGTCACCGGACCGCTGTTCGACACGCTACTGGTGGTGGAGAACTTCCCGGTCGAGGCCGATCTGGTGAAGGCCGAGGCACGCGGCTGCGGGCTGGAGGTGGACCGGGTCGGCGGGCGGTCGGTGACGCACTACCCGCTGACGGTCGCGGTGTACCCGCAGGAGGAGTTCCGGATCGTCCTGGAATTCCGGCCGGACGTGTTCGCCCGCGACGAGGTCGAGCGCATGGCCGCGCGGCTGGACACGGTGCTGCGGTCGCTGACCGCGGATCCGGACCGGCCCGCCGCGTCCGTCGAGGCACTGCCCACGGCGGAACGGGAGCTGCTGGAATCGTGGTCACACGGCGCCGCCGCGGACGTGTCCGGCCCCTCCACTCTGGACGGGCTGTTCCGGGCGCAGGTGGAGCGGGACCCGGACGCGGTGGCGCTCGTCGGACGGCGGAGCTGGACGTTCGGCGAGCTGGACTCGACCGCGAACCGTCTGGCGCGGGCGTTGCTGGCGCGGGGTGTGCAACCGGGATCGGTGGTGGCGCTGGAGTTCCCGCGCGTGCCGGAGTTCGTCGTGGCGCTGCTGGCCGTGCACCGGCTGGGCGCGGCGTACCTGCCGATCGACCCCGCCTACCCGGCGGAGCGGATCCGGTTCATGCTGGACGACGCCCGCCCCGCGGTCGTGCTGTCCACACTGGACGGTATCGGCGGCTTGCCGGACGGTCCGGTCACCGACGCCGAACGGGGTGCACCGCTGCGGGGCGAGGACGCCGCGTACCTGATCTACACCTCCGGGTCCACCGGCACCCCGAAGGGTGTGGTGGTGGAGCAGCGCAACATCGTCAACCTGTTCCACAGCCACCGTCGTGAGCTGTACGAGCCCACGGTCGAGCGGGCAGGCGGGCGGCGGCTGCGGGTGGCGCACGCGTGGTCGTTCTCGTTCGACGCCTCGTGGCAGCCGCTGCTGTGGATGTACCACGGGCACGCGGTGCACCTGTTCGACGAGGAGCTGCAGCGTGATCCGGCGGCGATGGCGCGACGGCTGGCCGACGACGCGATCGACTTCATCGAGGTCGCGCCGTCGGTGTTCGCCGAGATCGCGGCCACCGGGATCGAGTTGCCGTTGCTGACGCTGGGCGTCGGCGGCGAGGCGATCCCCGACGCGGCGTGGCAGCGCCTGCGGGACCGCGCGGCGGTGAACCTGTACGGGCCGACGGAGGGCACGGTGGACGCGACGTTCGCCTGGGCCGCCGACAGCGAGCGGCCGGTCATCGGACGTCCCGTGCGGGGCGCCGTGGCGCGGGTCCTGGACCACGAGCTGCGGCCGGTGCCGCCCGGCGTGGCGGGGGAGCTGTACCTGTCCGGGGCGGGGATCGCGCGGGGCTACCACGGTCGGCCTTCATTGACGGCGTCCCGGTTCGTGGCCGCACCCGGGGGGCGCATGTACCGGACCGGCGACATCGTGCGGTGGACCCCGTCCGGGGCGCTGGAGTACCTCGGCCGCGCCGACGACCAGGTGAAGATCCGGGGCTTCCGGATCGAACCGGGCGAGGTGGAGGCCGCGGTGATGGCTGCCCCCGGCGTGCGCGCGGCCGCGGTGGTCCCGTCCGAACGCGGCGGGGTCAAGCGCCTGGTGGCCTACGTGGTGTTCGGGGCCGCTCCCGATCCCGCCGGGCTGCGCGCGCACCTGGCCGGGGTGCTGCCCGCGCACGCGGTGCCGTCCCTGGTGGTGCCGCTGGACGCGCTGCCCTACACGGTGAACAACAAACTGGACGTGGCGGCGCTGCCGGAACCGGACTTCGCCGCGCTCACCTCGGGCCGTCCCCCGGCAACCGACGCGGAACGCCGGTGGTGCGCACTGGTCGCGGAAGTGCTGGACCTGCCCGCGGTCAGCCCGGACGACGACTTCTTCGACCTCGGGGGCGACAGCATGCTCGCCATGCGCCTGGTCGCCGCCGCCCGGGAAGCCGGTCTGGAGCTGACGCCCCGGCAACTGTTCGAGGCCCGCACCGTCGCCGCCCTCACCGCGCAGTGACGACGGAGGGCCCGGCCGCCAGCCGGGCCCTCCGTCGGGTGAGCGGCTACTTCTCGGCAGGGACGTCGGTGCGCACCGTGCGCAGTCCGCGTACCGACAGCGTCGTCCCGAGCGCACCGGCCACGCACAGCACTCCGCCGCCGACGAGGGTCACCCCGGTGCCCAGGAAACGGCCCGCGAAGCCGGACACCGTGTTGCCCGCCGCGGAACCGACCGTCGCCTGGGAGAGCCACAGGCTGGACACCCGGCCCTGCAACGCATCCGGAGTGTGGGCCTGGATCAGGGCCCGCCGCAGGATTTCCGACACGCTGTCGCCGAACCCGGCGACCGCCAGCAGCACCACGGCCAGCCACACGGCCGACGACAGCCCGAACCCGGCGACCCCCAGCCCCCACAGGGCGATCGCCCCGCACAGGACCCAGCCGGGGCGCCGCAGCGAACCCGTCCAGCCGCTCGTCAGCGCCGCGACCATCGCGCCGATCGCGGGCGCGGTGTAGAACAGGCCGGTCACCGCGGGGTCACCGCCGAAGCGTTCCGCCGCCACCGCCGGGAACAGCGCGTTCGGCATCGCCAGCAGCATCGGGAACAGGTCGATCACCATCAGCCCGAACACCACCGGCGTCCGCACCACGTACCGCAGCCCCTCCGCCATCGCGTGCAGCGGATGCCGCTGTTCCTCCCCGGTCGCCGCCGGCGGCAGCTTCGGCAGGCCCCGCAGCGTGACCGCCGTGCACACCGCCGCCGCCACGGCGATCCCGTACGTCCAGGCCAGCCCGGGCCCCGCGATCAGCAGACCGCCGATCGACGGGCTGACGATGAGCCCCACCTGCGTGGTCAGCGTCATCAGCGCGCCCGCGGCGGGCAGCTGCGCCCGCCCGACCAGCGCGGGCGACACCGCCATCAGCACCGTCGAGCTGAGACCGCCGGAGAAGCCGTTGACGACGTCGGCCAGGTACAGCGCCCACAGCGACGGCGACGGCAGCGCCGCGTTGACCAGCAGCACCACCCCGGCCAGGATCGCCAGCGTCCGCGCCCGCACGATCAGCGTGCGCCGGTCACCGCGGTCGGCGAGGATTCCGCCCAGCAGCGTCCCGCACAGCAGCGCGAGCGCCATCGCCAGGCTCACCAGTCCGACCTGCGCCGACGATCCGGTCAGGCCGAACACCTGCACCGGCAGCGCCACCTGCGACAGCCCGAGCCCGAACAGCGACACCGTCCGGGCCACGAACACCACGCGGAAGCCACGGCTCTCACGCACGGGCGTGAGGTCGATGAACAGCTTCGTCATCTATTCGCCCGGCTCCGACGGGAACGCGGACTCACCGCGCTTCCAGTAGCCGGTCACGTTCACCCGTTCGGCGGGCAGGCCGCGCTCCTTGCGAAGGTGGTCCCGCACGCCACGCATCACGCCGGTCTCGCCCGCCGCCCACGCGTACACGTCGTCGGAGGGCCAGTCCAGCGCCCGCAGCGCCGGGGCCAGCAGATCCACGCTCCCCGGCGCGGCGTCGCCGCGGTGCAGCCACGTCACCTCGGCATCCGGGCCCAGCTTCAGCTCGTCGTCCGGCCCCGGCACCTCGGCCACGACCTTCACCGGCGTGCCCGGCGCCAGCTCCTCGATCCAGCGGCCGATCGCGGGCAGCGCCGTCTCGTCGCCGGTGAGCAGATACCAGGCCGGGGTCACCGGCACCACCGTCGCCATCTTCGGCCCGGCCACGAAGATCCGGTCGCCGGGACGGGCCGAGGCGGCCCAGCCCGAAGCGATCCCGCCCGCGTGCACGACGAAGTCCAGCTCCAGCTCACCGGCCTCGGCGTCGAACCGGCGCGGCGTGTAGTCACGGCCGATCGGGCGCGGCTCGTCCGGCCAGTCCAGATGCCCGTCGTCCTGCTCCGGCAGCGTCAGCACACCGGTGGCGGGCTCCGGGAAGAACAGCTTGACGTGATCGTCGGGCGCCTCGGTGTGGAAGGGCGTGAGGTCGAACCCGTAGCGGCGGAAGGCTCCCAGCTCGGCGCCCCCGAGCACCACGCGCCGCATGCGGGGCGTGAGGTCGTAGGCGCGCAGCACCTCCAGCTCCCGCAGCACGATCGGGAACCACCGCCGTTCGCGCCGCGCCATCAGACGAGTCCCGGGGTGGCCTTCGCGACCGCGTCCGCGACCTCGTTCGCGATCTGCGTGTAGGAGTAGTAGGTGTAGGGGTTCTCGGTGCGCCACGGTACGAGCGCGCCCGCCTTGACCGCGGGCAGCTGGTTGAACACGTCGATCTGCTTGAGCTGGTCCAGCGTCAGCGCCTGGGTCCGCACGTCGTAGAGGATCAGGTCGGCCGGGTAGCGGTTGATCTGCTCCCAGCTCAGGTCCGGTGCCCAGGTCACGGTGTCGGCCTGGTCGCCCACGTTCGTGATCGGCACGCCCGCCTCGTAGAGGTAACGCAGGCTCGCGTGCGCCAGCGGGTTGCCGATGTAGGGCTTGTCCTTCGACCCGTACACCGCGAGCACCCGCAGACCGCCCTTGGATTTCGCCACGTCGGTCAGGCGCGTGGTCGCGGTCTGGAACTCCGAACGGGCCTGCTTGATCGCGTCGGTCTCGGTGTCCGCGCCGAGCGCCTTGGCGAGCGCCTCGTACCGCTCGATGACCTTGGTGGCGCTTTCCCGCACCATCCGGATGCCGACGGTGGGCGCCTTGCCGGTGATCTCGTCAGCGGAGTCCTGCGGGACGTACCACAGCCCGTTCGCGTTGACCACCATGGAGATCAGCAGTTCCGGCGCCAGCTTGATGTAGGCCGGCACGTCGAACTCGTTGAACGCGTTGCCGAGCGAGGTGACCGCGCTCAGGTCGACGCGGCCCACCTGCGGATCGGGGCTGCCGTCGGCGAGCTTCTGCGGCCCGAACACGCCGACCGGGCGGATTCCGTACTCCCACAGCGCCGCGGCCGAACCCGCGTATGCGACGATCCGGGTCGGCTTGCCGTCGAGGTGGACGGCCTGGCCGCGGTCGTCGGTGAAGTCGAAGGGGCCGCCTGCGGTGGACGCGGTCTGCTGGGCGGTGTCGTTGGCGCTGTTCGTGCATCCGGCGAGCACGGCGGTGGCGGCCACTCCGGCCGCGCCGAGAAGTGCTCTGCGCCGGGTGATGGGCGGAAGGCCAAGCGACATGGTCCCGTTCTCCTCGCTGTCGTCCACGGGGTTTACAGTGCCCCGGTATTAGGGAAGGCTAACCTTCACCTGATCGCGTGGGAAGGGGAGGGGGCGATGACCGACGTGGCGGAGGCCACGGCCCGGATCCGGTTCCGGGCGGGGCGTCACGTGCTCGTCCTCGCGGCCGGGCTCGTCCTGCTGCTCGCCGTCGTGGTGCTGAGCATCGGCACCGGTTCCGGCGACCTGAGCTTCGCGGGAGCGTGGCACCTGCTGTGGTCGGGCGACGGCGGGTACGACTCGACCGTCGTGCACTCGATGCGCGTGCCCCGCACCATCCTGGGCGTGATCGCCGGGGCTTCACTGGCCGTGGCCGGTGTCGTCATGCAGACGCTGACCCGCAACCCGCTGGCCGATCCGGGCATCTTCGGCGTCAACGCCGGTGCCGCGGCGTGCGTGGTCGCGGTCGTCAGCCTGTTCGGGCTGGACGCCTTCACCGGCTACGTCTGGTTCGGCCTCCTCGGCGCCGCGGTCGCCTCCGCGGTGACGTTCGTGCTCGGCGCCCGCGCGGGCACCGGAACGGCGCCACTGCGGCTCGCGCTGGCCGGCACGGCGGTGAGTGCCGCGCTGACCGCCTTCACCAACGCGTTCGTCTACTTCGATTCCGCGTCGTTCGCGCAGTACCGGTCCTGGATCGTCGGGTCGCTCAACGTCCCGAACGCCACCGTCGTCTGGCAGGTCCTGCCATTCGCCATCGCGGGGCTGCTCGGCGCGCTGCTGCTGGCGGCGCCGCTCAACGCGCTGGCGCTGGGGGAGGACGCGGGCACCGCCCTGGGGTCGAAGGTGGGCCGCACGCGGGTCCTCGGCGTGGTGGTCGTGGCCGTGCTGTGCGGGGCGACCACGGCGGCCGCCGGGCCGATCGCGTTCGTCGGCCTCACCGTGCCGCACCTGATCCGCGCCTTCACCGGACCGGACCACCGGCTGCTGCTGCCTTACTCGATCGTGTTCGCGCCGACACTGGTGCTGGTCGCCGACATCATCGGCCGGGTGCTGCTGCCCGGCGGGGAGATCCAGGTGGCGATCATGTGCGCGGTGCTCGGCGGTCCGGTGTTCGTCCTGATCGCGCGGCGGAGGAGACTGACGGAGCTGTGACGGTTCGGGTGCGGGAGTGGTCCGTCCGCGTCGAGCGGCGGTCGACGGTCGTCGGCGTGGTGCTGGCGCTGTTGGTGATCGGGTTGTGGCTGGTCGCGCTGTGGCCGGGCAACCACGTGATGACGCCGGGCGCGGTGCTGAACACACTGGCCGGGCAGGGCAGCATCAGCGACGAGGCGATCGTCTACGACTGGCAGATGCCCCGCGCGCTGACCGCGATCGGCGTCGGGATGGCGCTGGGCACCGCGGGCGCGGTCTTCCAGAGCCTGACCCGCAATCCGCTGGGCAGTCCCGAGATCCTCGGCTTCACCACCGGGTCGGCCACCGGCGCCCTGCTGTCGCTGACCGTGCTCGGCCCGCTCGCGCTGCCCACCTGGTTCGGCGCGCTCGCCGGGGGCGTGATCTCGGCGGCGGTCATCTACGCCGTGTCCTACAACCACGGCCTGCGGCCCAGCCGCCTGATCCTGGTCGGCATCGGCGTCAACGCGATCCTGCTCGCGGTGAACTCGCTGATGATCTCCCGCGCCGACTTCTACGACGCCAAGTCCGCGGCGAACTGGCTGATCGGCAGCCTGGACGGCCGCGGGTGGAGCCACGTCGTGCCGGTGGCGGTCGCCGTGGCGGTGCTGGTGCCGCTCACGATCAGCCGCGGCCCGGCACTGCGGATGATCGAAATGGGCGACGAACGCGCCCGCGGACTGGGCCTGCGCGTCGAGGGCGAACGATTCGTCCTGCTGGCGCTGGGCATCGCGCTGATCAGCACCGCCGTGACCGCCGCGGGCCCGGTCGCGTTCGTCTCGCTGGCGGCTCCGCATCTGGCGAAGATCCTCTGCCGCTCCGGAACCCGGCCGCTGGTGCCCTCGGCGCTGGTCGGCGCGGTGCTGTTGCAGGCGTCCGACATCGCCGCCGCCCGCGCGACCGGTCACCTGCTGCCAGTGGGCGTGGTGACCGGCCTCCTCGGCGGGATCTACCTGGCCTGGCTGGTGGGACGGCGCGCGCCGCTCAAACAATGACCGCCCGCCCGTGCCCCGCCGGAAGTCCACACCGACGATCGCCCGGCCGGGCGGGTCAGGCGGCTTCGGCCCTCGGGGTGCCCAGCCGGGTCAGCAGGTCGGCCCGGTGCAGGTCGGCGACCGGGGCCAGCAGATCGGGGTGGCGCAGCAGGACGGCGGCGCGGTGGTCGCGCCCGTCGGGGTCGGTGAGGCGGCGGAAGTCGGGCGCCAGGCCACCCGCGTGGACCGAGCCGGTGACCGTCGCGGTCGCCGTCACCGCCAGGGCCCGGTCGGCGAGCAGGCACGCGGCCCAGCTGGCCACCACCTCGTCGACCCAGGTCCGCCACGCCGCGTCCTCATCCGGTGCCACGTCGACGCCCGTCAGCCAGTCCAGACGCCCCGAGCCGCCGGGACCGACGACGTCCAGCAGTCCGGCGTCCAGCTCGGTCGGGTACCGCAGCCACGCGGCGACCGTCGCGGCCTGGCGGCACTGCGCCTCGGCGAGGGCGCCGCTCAGCGGACCCCGCTCCGGCGGATAGGCGCGCAACAGCCACTGCGCGGTGGCCGCGATGACGGACGACAGGTCGGCGGACACGAGCGTGCACCTTCCGGGACAACAAGGACAGTCCCCGGACGCTAACAGCCCGCACCGCCCCCATCGGCCGCGTTTTGCCCCACGTCACAGCGCTCATGACGCCCCTCACGCCGGGACGGCCACAGGAAGGTCGCCGTGAGCGGGAGGCGAGGAGGCGCCTCGGCTGCCCGGCTTGCCGGCGGAGGTCCCTCGTAGTCACGAAAGCCCGGCTCTCGTGACCGAGAACCGGGCTGGGTGTGGTGCTGGAAGAAGATGGTGCGCGATACTGGGATTGAACCAGTGACCTCTACCGTGTCAAGGTAGCGCTCTCCCGCTGAGCTAATCGCGCGAGGTGGAGACGGGATTCGAACCCGTGTACACGGCTTTGCAGGCCGTTGCCTCGCCTCTCGGCCACTCCACCGACGGGCCCGAGTGGGCTCCTCCGAGCGGACGACGGGATTCGAACCCGCGACCCTCACCTTGGCAAGGTGATGCGCTACCAGCTGCGCTACGTCCGCCTACCGTGACTCCGGGTGTGACCCCGTCGCCGTGGTGTGTGAAAACAATATCCGACCCCGTCACGTCCGGGCGCAGGGGGGTGGCTGTTCCGCACCCCCCGTGCGGGTGCTATCCAAGGTCGTTGGGGATCAGGTGGGTCAGGGCATCGTCCATGTCGATCCACAGATGCTCGTTGCCCGGCAGCACCACGTCGTAGGTGCGGTCCAGGAAGTCGGCGAGTTCCTGCGCCGACGCCTCGAACACCGCGTGCCCGGACGGCGAGTTCAGTTCGATCATCACCGACTCGGGGTCCTCGACCGACGGGCGGATGCGGACGTCGCCGTCCCCTGCCTCGGCGAGCAGCCCGTCGGCGAGCAGGTCGCGGGCGTAGACCCACTCGACCCAGCCCGCGCGGCCGGTGCGGAACGCCGCGACGACGGCGTAGGGATCGCGGGTGTCATAGCGCAGCTCGACCTTCACGGGCACGGCCGGAGCACGCGGCGCGAGGAGGTCGAACACCGCTGTGGAGCGGAGCGTCACGTGGTCGTTACGCATCGTCTTACCTTTCGTCTCCCTTCACGGCCCGCTCGGCCGAGCGTCCGGGTGTGAGACGCACGAACCCGCCGTCTCGATTCGCGGTTCCGCCCGGCTTCACCCGGACGGGTCGCGAAAAACTCTCACCCGTTGCTCGCGCGGTACCGGCGTGCGGGACCGGCCTCGCTGATCGTCTACCCACACATACTGCTCGGTACAACGTCGGCAGGACAGTTCGGCTTCGCAGCCTGGCACGTGACCTGGATCGCGTCCCCGCCGGGTGCGGGCACGATCACCTCGGGCTTCTCCGCAGCGTATCGGGTCGTATCCGCAGCGTGCGGCCCAAAGACCACCCATTTGCAGTCCCCGGCGGGCCGTCCGCTAGAGTTCTTCCTCGTACGGACGGGGGCGATTAGCTCAGCGGGAGAGCGCTTCGTTCACACCGAAGAGGTCACTGGTTCGATCCCAGTATCGCCCACCGATTGTCTCCGCCACCGCGGAACCGGCCCCAGGCACGAGCCAGGACTTTCAACCAGTCCCACGGCTTCCAACCTGGGGTCTTGTCGTTTCATTCCGGTCATGGGCCCACGTCACTCCGACGCGGGAGACGGCCGTCACCCCTTCCTCGTCAGCCGCCTGGTCCCGTGGGTTCAGTGCGAAAAGCAGCGTGTTCGCGGTAACATGAAACGCTCACTCCTGCTGCTGAAACGAGGTGAGTTCGCTGTCGCCGCACCGGAACTCCGACGAACCTCCCCCGGATGGGACACCCACCGAAGATCGCGACTACTCACTGCGCGCCGTCGACCGCGTGTGCGCCATCCTCGACCTCCTGCAGGAGTCCGTGGACGGGATCACGCTCAACGAGGTGGTCGAAGCCACGGGAATGCCGAAATCGTCGGCCTACCGCTACCTCTGGACGCTGGAAGCCCACCGCTATGTCGAACGTGACGAGGAAACCGGCCTGTGCCGGCTCGGGCTCGGGTTCCTCGGCATGCAGTCCCGGCACCTGGAGTTGCTGCGCGAACGGGTGCGGCCGTGGCTGGAAAGCGTCCGCGACGAGTTCGGCGAGACAGCCAACCTCGGGCTGCTCGACAGCGATCACATCATCTACATCGACATCATCGAGAGCCGTCGCGGCGTGCGCCTGGCCGCTTCCCGTGGCGACCGTGACCCGCTGCACTCCACCGCACTGGGCAAGGCGATCGCGGCGCACCTGCCCGAACGGCGCGTGCGCGAACTCCTGGACCGGTCCGGGATGCCACCGCGTACGGAGCACACGATCGTGACCGTCGAGGACTATTTGACCGAGCTGGACAAGATCCGGACTGTTGGTTATGCGTTGGATGATGGGGAGAACGAGGCGGACGGGCGGTGTGTTGCCGTTCCACTGGTGGGGACGAATCTGCCTGCGGCGATCAGTTTGAGTGCTCCTATGGCGCGGTTTCCGCATCGGGATGTCGGGGCGGCGGCCAAAGCGCTGCGGCGGATCGCGGAGGAGCTGGCCACGAAGCCTGCCGGGGGTTTGTGAGCCGTCGCTGCTGGGGTGGCGCGTGGGGTTCTTCCGCGCGGGTTCTCTGGCTGAGGTTTCTCTACGCGGGTTCTCTGCGGGGGTTGGTGCTGCGCGGGTTTGCGCTGCGTGGCTGGGGTTCTGCGCTACGCGCGTATCCAGGGCACCGGCTTCGCTTCGCTACGCCCCGGGCCGTGGGCGCTGGCGCGCCCCGGCGTTGGGTCCTCCCGAACCCGATCTTTCAGTGTTCGGTTGCCCAGACATCGCGTCAAGCCGGGAAAGCGTGGCTTGACTCGATGGCCCGGCAACCGAGTTGGCTGGGGATCGGGTTGCGGGAGAGGGGTGGTTCGGGAGGCTGGGCGTGTTTCGTTGCCGGGTGGCGGTTTCGCGCGTGCGTGGCGTGCGAGTGTGGGACTCGGTGTCCGGAAGGGGGACTCGCCGAACGTGTGCGCGAGTTCTGCGTTCTCGTGCGCGAAGTCTGCGGTTGCGGGTGCGAAGTCTGCGGTCACGAGTGCCGCTCTCGTTACGCGGGTTCTGCGCTGCGCGCGCTTTGGCGCTGCGCGCGGCTGAGGGCGCCGGGCTTCGCTTCGCTACGCCCTGGCGCCTGGGCGCTGGCGCGCCCGGCGTTTTGGGCCTCCCGAACCCGATCTTTCAGTGTTCGGTTGCCCAGACATCGTGTCAAGCCGGGAAAGCGTGGCTTGACCCGATGGCTCGGCAACCGATGTAGCTGGGGATCGGGTTGCGGGAGGGGTGTGGTTCGGCGCTGGTCGCGTTGCGTTGCCGGGCGCGGTTGGCGAGCGCGGGGTTCGGTGTGCTGAGTGTGGAACTGCCCGCCGGAGTGTGGGACTCGCCGAACGTGTGCGCGAGTTCTGCGTTCTCGTGCGCGAAGTCTCGTCAGTGCAGGGAGAGAGGCGCGGGGAGGGAACCTCGGCGCACCGGGGAGGGGCTACTGAAAAAAGTGCGCCGAGGTTCCCTGGGGCCAGCCGCGGCCGTGTCAATGGCTGTGCTCCTACAGCTGGCTGCCGCGCGGGGAAGGAAACGAAACCCGTGCGGCGGGAGCAATCCTCGCGGGCCGGGTGGCGGCTCGGCAATGCCCCGAACGGGGCAAATTTAGCTTTGGCATTTCACTGAGTAAAACGTGGGCTGAAGTGGTCAATTCACTGGCTACCCGTAGTAGTTGTTTGGGGCTGAGCAACGAGTGCAATCCGTCACCTCGTTGTGATCGAACCGTGGCCGCGGGAGGTTCGGCCGACGCGGTGTTTTCCGGGAAGTGGCTTGTAACACCGCTTCGGACGACACCGATTCCAGGGCAGGCGCCACCCCTGGCGGGCGTGGTGGCCACGGGAGCACGGTTACGTACAGTAATCGTCGGCGTGTTCGGGGCGCGTCGGCACCAAGCCGGACGTCGTCGCGGGAGGTCGGATGGAAGAGCCGGTGCGCAAGCCTGTCCCGGTGGGGGAGCCGGTGCTGGGCTCCGAGACGCGAGGCCCGTCCGGCCACGCCCGGCTGCACGCCGTCGGCCCGGGGGAGAAGGCGACCCCACGCGCCGCCGCCCAGCCGTGGGAATCCCGGTACCGCGGGTACGTGATCCTGGCGGACGTGATCGCCACACTGGTGGTGATCGTGAGCGGCGCACTGCTGGTCCTCGACCTCACCGGGCGGCCCTACTTCCTGCACGCCTCGGGCACGGCGTTCGCGATCCTCGCCTCGCTGCCAGTGAACCGCGCGTGGAGCCAGCACGTCCTCGGCGAGGGGACCGAAGAATTCCGCCGCCTCGGCCGCAGCCTGGTGGCGGCCGCGGTGGTCGTCGCGCTCGCGGGACTGCTCTTCGGCGCGCTCGACGTGCAGCCGTGGGTCTTCTACGCCGTACCGTGCGTCGCGCTGATCACGTTCCCGCTGCGGTACGCGCTGCGGCAGGTGCTGCACCGCCAGCGGCGCGCCGGCGAGTGCATGCATTCCGTGATCGCCGCCGGATCGCCCCGCACCCTTCGGGACCTGATCCAGCGCACCCGTTCCGAATCGCACGTCGGCTGGCAGGTGTCGGCCGTCTGCACGGCCACCGGCCAGGGGGAGCGCGGCACCGGGGAGATCGGCGGCATCGCGGTGGCCGGGCGACTCGACGAGCTCGCCGAGCAGGTCCGCCGCGGCGGCTACCGCGTCGTCGCCGTCACCTCCGATCCGCATTGGACACCCGGGCGGCTGCAGCGGCTCGCCTGGGACCTCGAAGGCACCGGCGCCGAACTCGTCGTCGCACCGGTCCTGATGGACATCGCCGGGCCACGGCTCAACGTCTCCGGAGTCCTGGGCATGCCGCTGCTGCGCGTGTCGGCGCCGACGTTCACCGGCGGGCGCCGCGTGGTCAAGGACATCGTCGACCGCCTCGGCGCGGCCGCCATGCTCGCCCTGGGGGCGCCGGTGCTGCTCGCGATCGCCGCGCTGATCAAGCTCAACGACCGGGGGCCGGTCTTCTTCCGGCAACCGCGCGTTGGCCGCGACGGCCGCACGTTCACCATGGTCAAGTTCCGCACCATGGTCGTCGACGCGGACCGGATGCGCGGCGGCCTCCTCGGTGACAACGAGGGCTCGGGGCCGCTGTTCAAGATCCGCCGCGATCCGCGCGTCACCCGCGTCGGCGCGGTGCTGCGCCGCTACTCGCTCGACGAGCTGCCGCAGCTGTTCAACGTCCTGAGCGGCACCATGTCGCTCGTCGGGCCGCGCCCGCCGCTGCCCGCCGAAACCGAGAACTACGAGCGCGCCGCCCGCCGCAAACTGCTCGTCAAACCCGGCATGACCGGCCTGTGGCAGGTCAGCGGCCGCAGCGACCTGTCCTGGGAGGAGAGCGTCCGGCTCGACCTGCGCTACGTCGAGGACTGGTCGCTGGCACTGGACATGGCCATCCTGTGGAAGACCTTCCGCGCCGTCGCCGGAGGCCGCGGAGCGTACTGACGCGGTCTCTGGCACGCTGCCCGGCGTGCAGGCTGTCTCCTTTCCCGACCTCACCGCCGTCGCGTTGCTCGGCGCCCACTGCGACGATCTCGCCATCGGTGCCGGCGGCGCGCTGCTCACGCTGTGTGCGGGGCGGCCCGGTCTCGCGGTGCACGCGCTCGTCCTCTCCGGCGGCGGCACGGAGCGCGCCGACGAGGAACGGGCCGCGCTGGCGGAGTTCTGCGCCCCGGCCCACGTGGAGCTGACCGTGCTGGACCTGCCCGACGGGCGCCTGCCCGCGCACTGGGACGCGGTCAAGGACGCCGTCACCGCGCTGCGCGGCCGGATCGTGCCGGACCTGGTGTTCGCCCCGCAGCCCGGCGACCGCCACCAGGACCACCGGCTGCTCGCCGAGATCGCCCCCACCGTGTTCCGTGACCAGCCGGTCCTCGGCTACGAAATCCTCAAGTGGGACGGCGACCTCGGGCAGCCCACGGTGTACCAGCCGCTGACCGACGAGGTCGCCGAGGCCAAGGCCGACCTGCTGGCCAAGCACTACCCGTCGCAGCACGGCCGGGACTGGTACACCCGTGACGCGTTCCTCGGCCTGGCCCGGCTGCGCGGCGTGCAGCAGCACACCCGCTACGCCGAGGGCTTCTACGTCGACAAGCTCGCGCTCACGCTCGCCGAGGGGGCGCGGTGATCACGTGCCGGGCGTGCGGCGGGGCCGACGGCGAGATCGTGCTCGATCTGGGGGACCAGCCGCCCTGTGATCTCTTCCCGCCCGCCGCCGATCCGGGTCCGGACCCGGTGTGGCCCCTGCGGATGTGGATGTGCGCGCGGTGCGCGCTGGCGCAGCTGGCCGAGGATCCGGGCACCGTCGAGGAACCGGCCGGGGTCGAGCCGAAGGCGCTGACCGACCAGGCGGCGGACGCGGTGGCCCGGTTGGCCCGCGCCGGGATCGTGCGTGCGGGCGCGACGGTGGCCGAGTTCGGTAGCCCGCACGGCGGATCGTGGCTGCCGCTGCTGCGCGCCGCCGGGATGCGCGACGCCGGGGACGCGCCGGCCGACGTCGTGATCGACAGCTTCGGCCTGATGCACGAGGCGGACCAGCGCGCGGCGATGGCCCGGCGCGCGGACCGCCTGGCGCCCGGCGGCGTGCTGCTGATGCAGTTCCACTCGCTGGCCTCGATCGTCCGGCAGGGACAGTGGAACGCCTTGCGGCACGGGCATTTCGCCTATTACTCGACCCCGGCGGCGATCACGCTCGCGGCGTCGGCCGGGCTGCGTCCCGGGCGCAGCTGGACCTTCGACCTCTACGGCGGCACGGTGCTGCTCGAACTCGGGCGCGAGCTGAGTGCGGACGGGGCGACGACCGAACTCGCCGCCGCCGAGCGGAGCGCGGGAGCCGGTTCGATCCCGGTCGTCGCCGGACTGGGCCGGCTGGTCGAGGCGGGGTGCGACCGGGTGCGAGCGCGCCTGCGTGAGCACGCCGGAGAGCGGGTCGTCGGCTACGGTGCGGCCTCGCGCGCCGTTGTATTACTGCGCCGTGCCGGGATCGATATCGATCTGTTGCCCGAGATCGTCGACATCTCCCCGGCGAAACGCGGTCGGCGTATGCCCGGTACCCGGATACCGGTGGTCGGTCCGGAGGCCCTCACCCACCCGATCCCGCGCGCTGTCCTGCTGTTCGTTCCCGATCTGGAGACCGAAGTGCGGGCTGCCTTCCCCCAGCTCGACGGGGAACACTGCGAGTGGATCACGGGATAGGTCTGAACCTCTTAAACCGGTCAGAACATGAAGATGATCTCTTACTAGTGACTTTTCGTGATGTCCGCAACTACAGAGAGTGTGATTGATCACCCGATTGGGCCGCTCTGATCACCCGGTTACGCGTAACGCTGGTCAGCGCCATCCCTATAGTCACGGTGATGGGAGCCCCGTTACGGGACGGGGTGGTTCAATCACAGGGGAGCAACCGCCACATGCCAGCCGATCCGCTGTCCTGCCGCCTGTGCGGTTCGCCGGACCTGCGGAGCGTCGTCGACCTCGGCGCGAGCCCGCCGTGCGAGTCGTTCCTCGCGCCGGACGAGCTCGACGCGCCGGAACCGGCCTACCCGCTGCACCTGCGGGTCTGCCCGGAGTGCCTGCTGGCCCAGCTGCCGCCCCTGATCGACCCGGCGCGCACGTTCACCGAGTACGCCTACTTCTCGTCGTTCTCCTCCTCGTGGCTCGCGCACGCGGAGGACTACGTGGACACCGTGGCGGAGCGCCTGGGCCTTGGCGCGGGCTCCTTCGTGGTCGAGGTCGCCAGCAACGACGGCTACCTGCTGCGCAATGTCGTCGCGCGCGGCGTGCGCTGCCTGGGCATCGAGCCGTCGGTCAACGTGGGCGCCGCGGCGCGCGAGGCCGGGGTGCCGACGCTGACCGAGTTCCTGACCGCGGAGACCGGCGCCGCGGTCCGCGCCGAGCACGGCCCGGCGGATCTGGTGGTGGCCAACAACGTCTACGCCCACATCCCGGACTTGCTGGGTTTCACGAAGGGGCTGCGCGCGCTCGTCGCCGACGACGGCTGGATCTCGATCGAGGTGCAGCACCTGCTCAGCCTCGTCGAACTGACCCAGTACGACACGATCTACCACGAGCATTTCCAGTACTACACGCTCCTTTCGGCGCGCCGCGCCCTGGCGACCGCGGGGCTGACGGTCACCGACGTCGAGCTGCTCGGCACGCACGGCGGCTCGATCCGCGTGTGGGCGCGGCCCGAGGGCGTCGCGGGTGAGCCGTCGCCGCGCGTCGCGGCGGTGCTGGAGCGGGAGCGCGCGGCCGGGCTGCACGAGCTGTCCGGCTACGCCGGTTTCGCCCAGCGCGTCGAGGGGGTCCGGCTGGCGCTGCTGGAGTTCCTGATCCAGGCGAAGCGCCGCGGCGAGCGCGTGGTCGGTTACGGTGCTCCGGGCAAGGGCAACACCCTGCTCAACCACTGCGGCATCCGGCCCGACCTGCTGGAGTACACAGTGGACCGAAACCCGTACAAGCACGGCCGGTTCACCCCCGGCACCCGCATCCCGGTCCTGGCGCCCGAACGGATCGCACGCGACCGGCCGGACTACGTGCTGGTGCTGCCGTGGAACCTGCGCGCCGAGCTGGCCGAACAGCTGAGCTACATCGCGGACTGGGGCGGCCGGCTCGTGTTCGCGATCCCGGAGCTGGAGGTCGTCTGCCCGCCAACGCCCGCGCTGCAAGCTGTCGAGGTGAACTGATGAAGGTCGTGCTCTTCTGCGGCGGCTACGGGATGCGCATGCGCAACGGCCCCGCCGACGACGTCCCCAAGCCGATGCAGCTGGTCGGACCGCGTCCGCTGCTGTGGCACGTGATGCGCTACTACGCCCACTTCGGGCACACCGAGTTCGTCCTGTGCCTGGGCTACGGCGCGCGGCACATCAAGGACTTCTTCCTGTCCTACACCGAAACGGCGTCCAACGACTTCGTGCTGCGCGGCGGTGAGGTGGAGCTGCTGTCCACCGACATCAGCGACTGGTCGATCACCTTCGTGCACACCGGCATCGAATCGCCGATCGGTGAGCGGCTGCGCCGGGTCCGCGAGCACGTCGAGGGGGAGGAGATGTTCCTCGCCAACTACGCCGACGTGCTCACCGACGCCCCGCTCGACGTCATGGTCGACAACCTGGCCGCCTCCGACGCCGGGGCGTCGATGATGGTGGTGCCGCCGCAGTCCTCGTTCCACTGCGTCGAGTTCCGCGACGGCACCAACCGGGTCTCCGGGATCAGGTCGGCCGCCCGCCTGCCGCTGTGGGAGAACGCCGGGTACTTCGTGCTGCGGCAGGAAATCTTCGACCACATCCCGGAGAACGGCGATCTGGTCGAGGACGGGTGCGGCGCGCTGGCCGAGAAGGACCGGCTGATCGCCCACCCCTACCGCGGGTTCTGGCAGCCGGCCGACACGTTCAAGGAACGGGCCGCGCTCGACGCGGCCTACGAAAGCGGAGCGCGGCCCTGGATGCTGTGGGAACACCCGTCCACGCTTCCGGCGGGGGTGCGATGATGCGCGTCCTGCTGACCGGCCACCAGGGCTACCTCGGCTCGGTGATGGCACCCGTGCTGCGCGAGGCCGGGCACGAGGTGCTCGGCCTGGACTCCGGCCTGTTCGCGGCGTGCGTGCTCGGGCCGGACCCGGACGACCCGCCGGGCGCACCGGGCGACCTGCGCGACGTCACCGCGGACCGGCTGTCCGGAGTGGACGCGGTGGTCCACCTGGCCGCGCTGTCCAACGACCCGCTGGGCGCGCTCGCCCCGGAGCTGACCTACGAGATCAACCACACCGCGTCGGTGCAGCTGGCCAAGCTCGCCAAGGACGCCGGGGTGTCGCGGTTCCTCTACGCCTCCACCTGCTCGGTCTACGGCGCGGCGGGGGAGGACCTGGTGACCGAGGACGCGCCGCTGCGGCCGGTCACCCCGTACGCGGAGTCGAAGGTCCGGGTCGAGGACGATCTGCACGACCTCGCGGGCGACGGGTTCAGCCCGGTGTACCTGCGCAACGCCACCGCCTTCGGTTTCTCGCCGCGACTGCGCGCCGACATCGTGCTCAACAACCTGGTCGGCCACGCCGTGCTGACCGGACAGGTGCGGGTGCTCTCCGACGGCACGCCGTGGCGGCCGCTGGTCCACGCGCACGACATCGCGACGGCCTTCGCGGCGGCGCTGACCGCGCCCGCCGCAGCCGTCCACGACCGGGCCTTCAACGTCGGCACCGAGGCCAACAACCTGACCGTGCGCCAGATCGCCGAGTCGGTGGTCACCGCCGTACCGGGCTCGGAGCTGCTGATCACCGGCGAGGCAGGCCCGGACCCCCGCTCCTACCGGGTGGACTTCTCCCGCATCCGGGAAGCGCTTCCCGGCTACGACGCGGTCTGGACCGTCGAAGCCGGTGCGAGGGAACTGGCCGCGCACTACACCCGCCACGGCCTGACCATGGACGCCTTCACCCAGCGCTACACGCGCCTGGCCTGGCTCAAGTCCGAACAGGCCGCCGGTGCGCTGGCGGCCGATCTGCGAAGACACCGAACCTGACCGCAGGGCCACGCGTCACACGTTGCAGCAAGCCCCGCCCCCGACCCCCGCGCGCCGCTTCCGGTGTGCCCACCAGCAAGGACAGCACGGCGTTGACGATCATGGATTCCCCCAGTCCCGTCACCGACTACGAGAGCCTGGGCGACGCGTTCGCCTTCGCCGCCGCGCACCCACCCCGGCGCGGCGCCGATCCGCGCGTCACGATCGTGGTCCCGGCCAAGAACGAGGCGGCGAACCTGCGTGAGGTGCTGCCCGAGCTGCCGCCGGTGCACGAGGTGCTGGTGGTCGACGCCGACTCCGGCGACGGCACGCCCGAGGTGGTGCGCGCCGCCCGTCCCGGCGCGCGGGTGATCCGGCAGACCCGCCGCGGCAAGGGCAACGCGCTGGCCTGTGGCTTCCTCGCCGCCTCCGGCGACGTGATCGTCATGTTCGACGCCGACGGCTCGGCCGACCCGGCGGAGATCGAACGGTTCGTGGACGCGCTCACCGGCGGCGCCGACTTCGCCAAGGGCACCCGGTTCGCGCCGGGCGGCGGCAGCCACGACATCACGCACCTCCGCGCCGCGGGCAACTCCGGGCTCAACAAGCTGTCCAACACCTTTTTCAGTGCCGGCTTCACCGACCTCTGCTACGGCTACAACGCGTTCTGGCGGGACCTGGTTCCCCTGCTGAACCTGCCGCCGGTGTTCGCACCCGCCGGCGAGGAGATGCTGTGGGGTGACGGGTTCGAGATCGAGACCGTCATCAACTGCCGGATGGCCGCGCTGGGCCTGTGGATCACCGAGGTGCCCAGCGTCGAGCGGGCCCGGCTGCACGGCGAGACGAACCTGCGTACCTTCTCCGACGGCGGGCGGGTGCTGCGCACGCTGGTGGCCGAGTGGCAGCGCGTCGGCCGTCAGCGTCGCAGCCGCCGGTTCGGCCTGTTCACCCCCGAGCCCGTAGCGGACGTCCCGGCGCCGCTCGCGCTGGACACCGGAGTTCCCGAAGCATGACCCAGCCCGACACCACCGTGGTGATCTGCGCCTACACCGAACGCCGCTGGGACGACCTGGCGGCGGCGGTCGCTTCGGTCCGCGAGCAGACGGCGCCGCCGCGCGAGGTCGTCGTCGTCATCGACCACAACCCGGAGCTGGAGCGCAGGGCAGCCGCGGAGTTCGTCGGCGTGACGGTGGTGCCCAACGCCGGGCGGCGCGGCCTGTCCGGTGCCCGCAACACGGCGCTCGGCCTCGCCAAGGGCGACGTGATCGCCTTCCTCGACGACGACGCCGAAGCCGCGCCGGACTGGCTGGAGCAGCTGCTGGCCGGGTACCGCGACCGGAACGTGATGGCCGTCGGCGGCTCCGCGCGGCCGCGCTGGCCCGGCGGGCAGCGGCCGGCGAAGCTCCCGGCGGGCCGACGGTCGGGCACCGGCGAGCTGGACTGGGTCGTCGGCTGCACCTACACCGGGCAGCCCGCCGCCGAGGCGCCGGTGCGCAACCTGATGGGCTGCAACATGTCCTTCCGCCGCGAGGCGTTCGCGCTCGCCGGCGCGTTCTCCGAGGATCTGGGCCGCATCGGGCGCACGCCGCTGGGCTGCGAGGAAACCGAACTGTGCATCCGGCTGCGGCAGGCCGCGCCGGACGCGCGGATCGTGTTCCGGCCGGAGGCCGTGGTGCACCACCGCGTCACCGAGGATCGCATCACCTGGGGCTACCTGCGCCACCGCGGCTGGGGCGAGGGGCTGTCCAAGGCCTACGTGTCGCGCCTGGTCGGCAGCGAGGCGGCGCTGTCCACCGAGCGCGACTACCTGAGCCGGACCATTCCGGCCGCGGTGGTGCGCGAGTTCGGGCGGCTCGCGCTCGGCCGCACGGCCGGGGCTGCGGGCGTGCTCGGCGTGGTGACCGTGGTGTCCTCGACCGCGGCCGGGTACCTGCGCGGCAAGCTGCGGACCCGCGCGCCGCGGCCCCTCGGTTCCGCGGCGCTGGTGCACGGCCCCATCCACATCGCCACCGTCGACGCGCGCACCGCGCCGGAGGTGCTGCCCGTCCCGCACCGCCCGGTGGGGCACTACCGCGCCGCGCAGGTGCTGGTCCGTGACGGCGACCGCACCGTCGACGTGCTGCTGCTGCCGGTCGAGCGCGGCGTGGTGCGGCTGCCGGACTTCGCCGCCCCGCCCGCCCCGCGGCGGCGCCCCGAGTGCACGCGGCCGCCGGTCAGCGTGGTCATCCCCACCGCGTACCGCAAGCACCAGGCGGTGGCGAGCGCTCGTGCCGTGCTCGAAGCCGGGTACCCCGGGCTCGAAGTGATCGTGGTCGACAACCTGCCGCGGCTGCCCGAGGGCGACGCGTGGTTGCGTGGCGAGGTCGAGGCGCTGGGCGCGCGCTACGTGGTCGAGCGCCGCAAGGGCGTCAGCGCCGCGCGCAACACCGGTGCCCGCGCCGCGACCCACGGCCTGATCGCGTTCGTCGACGAGAACATCGCGGTCGAACCGGGCTGGTTCGACGCCGTGACCGAGGAGTTCGCCGCCGACCCCGCGGTCGGCTGCGTGACCTCCCTGGTGCTGCCGGCCAGCCTGGAAACCGACGCCGAGGTGCTGTTCGAACGGCTCAAGGGCTACGGCAACACCGTGCGGTGGCAGCGGATCGACCGCGGCACCGCCCGCGAGGACCCGCTGTACCCGCTGTCGATGGCGCGCTACGGTCCCGGCAGCTGCGCCATGTGGCGACGGGAGGTGTTCGACGACCTCGGTGGCTTCGACCCGCTGCTCGGCGCGGGCACCCCGACGATGGCGGGGGAGGACCTGGACCTGTTCGTGCGCCTGGCCTACGCCGGTGGCGCGGTGGTGCACACCCCGCACGCCGTCGCGCGGCACATCCACCGCGCCGACTGGCTGGAGCTGCGGGAACGGATGCGCGGCTACGGCGTCGGGCTGGCCGCGATGCTGATGCTGTCCGTGCGGCGCCGCCCGGTCACCGCGTTCTCCATCTTGCGCCGCGTGCCCCGCGGCGCCGCCCGGCTGGCGTCCCGCACGCCGGAACTGCCGCTGTCCGACCGCGCCGCGCGGTCCCGTCTGCGGCAGCTGCGCCGCGACGAGCGCCTGGGTCTGCTGGGCGGGGCGCAGGCCCTGATGCGGGCCCGGGGCGAAGGCGGTTCCGGCCGCCGGTGAAGATGGTGGTCGACGGGGAGGGGCACGGGTGGTCGAGCAGCAGCTGAGGATCCGGCGGTACACCGCCTACGGGCTGCTCGCTGTCTGCCTGATGACGATCGTGCTCGTGTGGTCCGGCGTGGACTTCGCGCTGCGCCCGCTCGCGGTCCTGCTGTTCGTCCTCACCGCCCCCGGCTGGGCCCTGATCTCCTACGTCAACGTGCGCCACCTGTCGGTCACCTGGGTCAGCGCGGTGGGCATCTCGCTGTCGGTCACGCTGATCGTGGCGCAGGTCCTGGTGCTCACCCACACCTGGTACCCGGAGGTGGCGATCGTGGTGCTCGCGTTCGTCACCGCGATCCCGCTCGCGCACCACGTGGTGCGCAGCCGCCCCGGCGAGGTGCGATGACGGTCGAGGAGGAGTCCGCGCCCGGCAGGGGCATGGTGGCCGACGGTCTCGCGCTGTCCGCCTCGGCCGCGATCACCGCGCTGGCCGGGATGATCGGCTGGGTGCTGGCCGCGCGGCTGCTGCCCGCCGCCGAGGTCGGCGACACCTCCGCGTTCGTGTCCGGGTTCCTGCTCATCGCCGGGATCGCGGAGCTGGGCCTGGGTCCCGCGGTGTTGCGCTGGCTGCCCCGCGCCGGGTCCCGGCAGCCGAAGCTGCTCCTGCGCACCTACCTGGTGGTGCTGGCCGGGGGCGTGGTCGGTTCGGTCGCGTTCGTGCTCGTGCCCGCCGGTGCCGAGGTCGTGCACCGCGTGCCTGCCGGGGTGGCGTGGTTCCTCGTCGCCGGCATCGGCTGGACCCTGTTCCAGTTCCAGGACGAGGTGCTGACCGGGCTCGGCCTCGCCCGCTGGGTGCCGGTGGAGAACACCTCGTTCAGCGTCGCGCGGCTGGGCCTGCTCGCCGGGCTCGGCCCGGTCGCGGGCGCGCTCGGGCTGGTGCTGTCCTGGGCCGTGCCGACGCTGATCGGCGTCGTGGTCGTGACGGTCCTGATCTTCCGCGCGGCCCGGCGCAGCGCCCCGGCGCGGGAGCCGGGCGTGCTGCCCGACCGCCGCGAGATCGTGCGCCTGCTGGCGCCGTCCTACCCGGCCATGGTGTGCGTGGTCGTGCTGTACAACCTGGTGCCGCTGATCGTGCTGCACCGGTTCGGGGCCGAGGCCAACGCCGTGTTCTTCGTGGTGTGGACCGCGATCAACGCGCTCGACGTGGCCGCGACGGCGTTCGTCAACCCGCTCGTGGTGCGCCTGTCCGCCGAACCGGGTCACATCCGGTCGCTGGTCACCGACGCGGGCAAGCGGCTGCTGCTGGTCTTCGTCCCGCTGCTCGCGGCAGGCGCCGCGCTGGCCTGGGTGATGCTGGCGATCTTCGGCGCCGACTACACGCAGGGCACCGACCTGCTGCGGGTCCTGCTGGCCGCGCAGGTGCCGCGGCTGGTCGTCGTGCTCGGTGTCGCGGTGCACCTGGCCGCCGGGCGCGGCGCCGGGGTGGCGCTGCTGCAGGCCGCGACCGCCGCCTCCGCCGTGGTGCTCGCGCTGCTCGTGCCCACCGAGTTCGGGTTCGGCGTCGGCATGCTCGTCGCCCAGGCTGTTCTCGCCGCGGCCGTGCTGGCCGACCTGCGGCGACGCGTCTTCGGGGCACGTCCGTGACCGAACCGCCCACCCGGTTCCTGCGCCCGATCCGCCCGAACCGGCCCGTCCGTCCCACCTCCCGGCCGCGCGAGCCGATGCGGTTCACCCAGCCGCCCCCGGCCGGGACACCCACGCGCTACATCCCGGCCTCCGGCAGGCTCGCGCCGCCCGCGCCGGAAGAACCGTCCCGCGCGGTCTCGTCCCGGCCGCGGCTGGGCACCGGCGCCGGACGGCCCGCGTTCCTCGCCGACCCGTTCTTCGGCCCCGGTCTTGCCGGGGTCGCGGTGGTGCTGTGGATCATCGGGCTGCACCCGGTCGCGCCGGAGGAGATCGGCGGGCTCGGGCTCGTCGCCGAACTGTCGGTCCCCACGCTGCTGTCCTACCCGCTGCTGGTCGCCGCCGTGGTGCTGGAACTGCTGCGCTACCGGCCCCGCACCTGGCTGCTCTCGCTCTACACCCTCGTCGGCGTGCTCGGCGTCTACGGACTGCAGCCCGCGGTCGAGGAGGTCGCGCGGCTGCCGGTGGCCTGGCTGCACGCCGGGTTCGCCGAGTACATCGCCACACACGGCGACATCCTGCACGACTACGACGCGCGCTTCTCCTGGGCCGGGTTCTTCTCGTTGGTCGCGATGATCACCCGCGCGGCCGGGATGCAGGATGCGATCCCGTTCCTGAACTGGTCCCCGGTCCTGCTCTCCGGTCTCGCGGTGCTCGGCGTGCGCGCGCTGGCCGTGTCGGCACTGGGCAACCGGCGTGCCGCGTGGATCGCGCCGTGGCTCTACCTCGTCGCGAACTGGACCGAGCAGGACTACTTCTCCCCGCAGGGCACGGCGATGATCCTGCTGCTCGCCGCCCTCACCCTGACCTTCCGGCACCTGGTGCGGCCCCGCCTGACCGAACCGGTCAAGGCGCGCCTGCGGGCCCGGCTCGCGCCGCGGTCCAGCCCGAAGGCGCGCCTGGTGGCGCAGGGCGCGGTGGTGCTCATCGGGCTCGCGCTCGCGCCGACCCACCAGCTGACGCCGTTCGTGCTGGGCGCGCTGCTCCTGCTGCTGCTGGTGTTCGGGCGGCTGTGGCCGGCGTGGGTGCCGTTCGTGATCCTCGGCGGCGCCATCGTGTGGTTCTCACTCGGCGCCTCGGAGTTCTGGAGCGGCCAGCTGGTCCAGATGATCCTCAGCCCGCTCGGCGACGTCGGATCGTCGGTGGACGAGGGCATCCTGGCCCGGTTCGCCGGCAGCCCGGGGCGGCTCGTCGTGCTGACCGTGCGCATCGGGATCACGCTGTTCGTCGCCGCGATGGCCGCCTACGGCATCTGGCTGATGTGGCGCGACGCGCTGAAATCGTGGCTGCTCCCGGCGCTGTGCGTGGCGCCGTTCGGCCTCGCCGTGGCCCAGCCCTACGGTGGCGAGGTCTTCATGCGCTGCTTCCTGTTCTCGCTGCCGGTGATGGCGCTGCCCGCCTCGCTCGCGCTGGAGCGGGCGGTCACCTCCGCGCGGCGGCTGCGGTGGCGCAACCGGCCGTGGCGCACGGTCCTGACGGCCGCCGTGCCGTGGGTCGTGCTCACCGGGCTGCTCGCCTCGACCCTGACCGCGCGCGGCGGCAACGACGCCTACATCAGCTTCCACGAAAGCGACATCGCCGCGGCCAGCTGGGCCGTGCACGAGGCGCAGCCGGGCGACCGGGTGGACTCGCTGGTCAACTCGGTGCCGCTGTCCTTCGCGCGCGTGGGTGAGGTGTCGCAGTACGAGGTCGACGGGTACTGCGAGGACGAGATGGACGACGTTCCCGCGCTGGTCGCCTGTCTCCGGCTCAAGGGCCCGGACTATCTTGTGCTGACCGAGCCGCAGTGGGCCTACATGAAGATCTTCGACAATGTCGGAGACACCTACGGCGCCGACCTCGTGCGTGAACTCGAGGCGACCGGGGTGTACCACGTGGTGTTCGACGACCGCGGGTCGCTCGTGCTCGGCCGGACGACACCCGCCGACAAGTTCGTACAGGGCAGTGGGGGAGACAACACGTGAGCGAGACCCGGTCCCTGGTGCGGCGGTTGCGAGACCAGGTGCACATCGAGCTGTGGGCCATGACGGTCGGTGCCGTCGTCAACGGCGTGCTCGGCAGCGCGCTGGTGCCGCGCCCGCTGCGGCTGCTGGGCTACCGCGCGCTCGGCGGCCGGTTCCACTCCGGCAACGTCTTCCCCGGGCTGCGGATCTACGGCGCGATGCGCAACATCGAGATCGGCCGCCGCACGTTCCTCAACGCCGAGTGCTACCTGGAGGCCGTCGGACCGATCACGATCGGCGAGGCGTGCCAGTTCGGCCCGCAGGTCATGATCATCACCTCGCACCACCCGCGCTTGCCCGACGGCACGGTCTCGCGCGTGGCGCAGGCGCGTCCGGTCGTGATCGGTGACCGCGTGTGGGTCGGCGCCCGCGCGCAGATCCTGCCCGGCGTGACGATCGCCGACGACGCGGTCATCGCCGCCGGTGCCGTCGTCGCACGCGACTGCCCGGTGGCCGGGGTCTACGCCGGGGTGCCGGCCCGCCTGATCAGGGAGACGTCCGTCGTGGCGGAGCCGGCGTGAGCCAGGCCGACTTCCTCACCCTGGTCACGGCGCTGTTCGGGGTGGCACTGCTCGTCGTGCTGGTGTGGCGGACCGTGCTCAAGGAACAGGCCGTGGGGCGGCGCTCGACCGACACCGCGTCGGCGCGCACCGACCGCATCCGCACGCTGGACCTCGTCGCGGTCGGGCTGACGGTGCTGACGGCGGTCGGCGCGATCTGGCGGATCGTGGTGGGGCTGACCCTGTGAGGGCCTCAGCCCGGCAGCCGGATCGCCAGCGGCGGCAGGGACAGGCTGCGCCAGGCCGTTCTCAGCTGACCGGTCACCGGCCGCGGGTTCACCGTCAAATCCCCGCGCGGGGTGCTGAACTGCAGGATCTCGGACGGGTCGCGCTGCACGTCGACCAGGCCGCCGCGCAGCCGTGGCGCGAGCCAGGTCCACGCCGCGGTCAGGCTGGTCGGGTGCAGCACGTCGGTGCCCTTCTGCGCTTCCGACCACAGCGCGGCGTAGGGCAGGTCGTCGCTGGCCTCCGGCTGCCAGAGCAGCATCGCCGCCGCCCCCGCGTCGGCCGCCCTGGCCACGGCGTCCAATGTGGCGACCGCGCGCGCCTGATCGTCCGGGGCGGCGCCGTCGGTGGTTTCGGTGCCGCGGGTGTTCTCGACTGGTTCCAGAGTGTCCGGATCCTGCGTGGTCTCGCTCGCCGGGGGAGCGGTCTCCGGGTAGAACTCCGACCACCACACCGGCAGCCCGGTGAGCGTGTGCGCCCACCGGGTGGCGTCGGCGTAGATCCGGCTCGCCTGATCGGGTGTGGTGATCAGGCCCTTGTCGCGGGTGCCGGTGGAGGCGTCCAGCGCGACGAAGTCGGCGCCGTGCTTGTGCTCGTTCCAGTACTCCACGACGTCCAGCGAGCGCTGGTCGACCACCCCGTACGGTCCGCGCAGATCGGACGGGTGGTCGGTCGCCCCGGCGGAGGACCAGCTGGTCAGCACCACGTACGGGCCGCCGATCAGCGCGTCCGGGCGCACCTCCTTCACCGCGTCGTAGACCTGGTTGTAGAGGTCGGTGTAGGCGGCCGCGTCCCACGTCCCGGTCTCGTCGTCCCAGAACCCCTTGAGTTCGTTCCACACCTGGAAGTGGCGGACCTGCGGATAGCGCTGGGCGACCTCGGCGGACAGGCGCGCGTAGTCGGCGAAGTGCGAGCGCAGCGGGGCGGCGGCCAGATCGTCCCAGTTCGTGGTGCCGACCGCGCCGCCCTTCATCCAGTCCGGCGCGCAGCACAAGGTGATCACCGGGGTGCCGCCGGTACGTCCGATCAGGTCCATCCGTTCGTCCAGACGGGACCAGTCGTAGCGCCCGGGCACCTCCTCCGGATTGCCCACGCCGAAGCCCATGATGTGCTGGTTCTGCAGCATCGGGGTGGCTCCGAGGATCTGCTCCCCGCTCTCCCGCTGCCCGGGTGTGAGCCACGAGTCGAGGCTGTACTGTGCGTGCGTCACGCCCAGTACGAGTCCATTGTCCGTTCCCGGCAGCAGCGTCACCGCCGGTGGTGCCGGAGGATCGTCCCGTTCCCCCGGAGCCCAGCCGAAGAGCCCCGCCACGAGCAGGGCGACCACCGCGAAGATGCCCACGCGTGCCAGCATGCGCGACCGACCACCGTTTTGCCTGTTCAGTGCTACACCCGGAAGGGGGAAAGCCGTGAGCGCGCCCACGGTCTCCGTGTGCATCCCGGCTTACCAGGCGGGCCGTCACCTCGCCGACACCGTGCGGAGCGTGCTTGGCCAGACCTTCGGCGACTTCGAGCTCGTCGTGCTCGACAACGCCTCGACCGACGAGACCCCGGACATCCTGGCGGCCTTCGACGACCCGCGGCTGCGCGTGCTGCGCAACGAGGCCGTCCTGCCGATCGCCGACAACTGGAACCGCGCCGTCGCCTCGTCCACGGGCCGGTTCGTCAAGGTGGTGTGCGCCGACGACCTGCTGCACCCGGACTGCCTGCGGCGCCAGTACGAGGTGCTGGCCACCGACCCGTCGATCGCACTGGTGTGCGCGCGCCGCGACATGATCAACGAAACGGGTGAGGTGATGGCGCCGAACCGCGGGCTGCGCGGCCTCATCGGCCGCCACGAGGCGGGCACGGTGATCCGCAAGGTCGTCCGGCACGGCGGCAACCCGCTCGGCGAACCGGGCGGCGGCCTGTTCCGCCGCGCGCAGTTCGACGCGGTGGGCGGGTTCGACCCGCGCTGGAAGTTCCCGATGGACCTCGCGCTGTGGATCGGGCTGCTGGGCCACGGCGACTTCTTCGGGCAGCGCGAGTCACTGGCGGCGTTCCGCATCGGGCGTGACTCGCTGTCGGCGCGGGCGCAGCGTGCCGAGTACGCCGAGCAGCGCGCGCTCTCGGAGGGGCTGGCGACCGATCCCGGATGGCACGTGCGGCCGCTCGACCGGCTGGTGGGAGCGGCGATGGCACCCGGTGCCCGGCTGCGCCGTCAGGCTCTGTTCCTGGTCGCGAAGCGCCAGGGGGAGCGGAACTAGTAGCTCTTCCGGGGGACGTTACTGTGGCGCCCGTGACACGTCGCGTAGTCATCCTGGTCGCCTGCGCCATCCTGGTGGGGGTCGCGATCATCGCCGTCCGCGTGACGTCGGACCGGTTCGACGACTCGGGCGAGGACGCGCCGACGGTGGCCACCCAGGCCCCGAGCACGGCGGTGGTCACCCCCGACCGGTCCGACGAGGCCGCGGCCAACTACGGCTGGCAGCTCACTGACTCCGACGATTTCGACGGCCGTCGCGTCGACAAGTCCCGGTGGAACGTCTACCACGGGTACAACGAGACCTCCGGCGAAACGCTGAGCGAGGACCAGTGCGTGGTCCGCGGCGGGACCCTCACGCTGGTCGGCAACGGCGACGACACGGCCGCCACCTGCGGTATCGCATGGCGCGAGGACCAGACCTACGGCCGCTGGGAGGTCCGCGCGCGGTTCCCGGCGCCCGCCGACCACGACTTCAACCCGGTGCTGCTGCTGTGGCCGGAAAGCGACACCAACCAAGACGGCGAGATCGACTTCGCCGAGATCTACGACCCGGCCCGCCAGTTCGTGGAGAGCTGGCTGCACGGCCCGGGCAACATCGACGCCGGGCACACCAAGAAGGACCCGGTCGACATCACCCAGTGGCACAACTACGCCGTCGAATGGCAGCCCGACCACGTCACCTGCTACCTCGACGGTGTCGCCTGGGCGACCTACGGTACGCCCGGCACCATCCCCGACCAGCCGATGCACCTGGTCATCCAGCAGAACCACAACCGGCACAAGGCCGAGGCGCCGATTCGCTCGACCGCCGAAATCGACTGGGTGCGCCTCTACGAGTAGGGCGACCGCGAAGGCGGCACGGGGGAAGGAGTGACCACCCGCACACCCGAAATAGTCAAGCGCTCAACTAGGTTGGAACGCGGGAAGACATCATCAGCACGACGGGAGTACCCATGACCGCGACCACCAGCCTCGCCGACACCCTCGAAGTACCGCAGGACATCCAGAACCTGCTGTTCCGCGAGGCCCGCACCGCGAACTCGTTCTCCGACGAGCCGGTCAGCGACGAGCAGATCCAGGCGATCTACGACCTGGTCAAGTGGGCGCCGACCTCGATGAACACCCAGCCGCTGCGTGCGCTCGTGATCCGCACCGAGGAGGGCAAGGAGCGTCTGCTGCCGCACATGTCCGAGGGCAACCGCGCCAAGACCGCCAGTGCGCCGGTCACCGTGGTGCTGGCCGCCGACACCGACTTCCACGAGAACCTGCCCAAGACGTTCCCGCACAAGCCCGACGCCAAGGACCTCTTCGCCGACGAGACCGGCCGGGAAGGCTTCGCGCGGCTCAACTCGCTGCTGCAGGTCGGCTACTTCATCATCGGCGTCCGGGCCGCCGGGCTGGCCGCGGGCCCGATGACCGGCTTCGACGGTGCCGGGATCGACGCCGAGTTCTTCGCCGACCGGAAGTGGAAGTCCCTCGTGGTGATCAACGTCGGCAAGCCCGGCGACAACCCGTGGTTCGACCGCCTGCCCCGCCTCGACTACGACGAGGTCGTCGAAACCGTCTGACGTCCCTCGCGCAAACCTGCTGGCGGGCGGCGGATAGCATCGGTGGGTCACCACTTCGTTCGAAGGAGCCCATCGTGAACCAGCCGTCGTCCGCCGCAGCCGCACCCGCCGCCAGCGTGGTGGTGCCGGCCGGGACTACGGCCGGGGCCGCGGTACGCGAGGCGGGATTGCCGACCAAGGGCGCCGACGCGATCGTCGTCGTCCGGGACGCCGACGGCCGCCTGCGCGACCTGGCGTGGGCGCCCGAGGCGAACACCCCCGTCGAGGCGGTCGCGGCGAACACCGACGACGGCCGCAGCGTCATCCGGCACTCCGCCGCGCACGTGCTCGCGCAGGCCGTGCAGCAGCAGTTCCCCGAGGCC
The DNA here is from genome assembly GCF_013410405.1 of Amycolatopsis endophytica. Lineage (NCBI taxonomy): Bacteria > Bacillati > Actinomycetota > Actinomycetes > Pseudonocardiales > Pseudonocardiaceae > Amycolatopsis > Amycolatopsis endophytica. The sequence continues at coordinate 694,431 of NZ_JACCFK010000002.1, read as the reverse complement.
AAGCTCGGTATCGGCCCGCCCGTCAAGGACGGTTTCTACTACGACTTCCTCGTCGAGCGGCCGTTCACCCCCGAGGACCTGCAGGCGCTGGAAAAGCGCATGAAGCAGATCGTCAAGGGCGCGCAGCAGTTCTCCCGCCGCCGCGTCGACTCGATCGACGCCGCCCGCGAGGAACTGGCCGACGAGCCGTTCAAGCTCGAATTGATCGACTTGAAGTCCGTTGAGGACACAGTGGACACCTCCGAGGTGATGGAGGTGGGTGGCGGCGAGCTGACCATCTACGACAACCTCGACCCGCGCAGCAAGGAGCGCGTGTGGAGCGACCTGTGCCGCGGTCCGCACGTGCCCACCACGAAGTTCATCCCGGCGTTCAAGCTGACCCGTGTCGCCGCCGCGTACTGGCGCGGCAGTGAGAAGAACCCGCAGCTGCAGCGCATCTACGGCACCGCGTGGGAGTCGGCCGAGGCGCAGGACGCCTACCTGGAGCGCCTGGCCGAGGCCGAGCGGCGTGACCACCGCCGCCTGGGCGCGGAGCTGGACCTGTTCTCCTTCCCCGAGGAGATCGGCTCGGGCCTGCCGGTGTTTCACCCCAAGGGCGGCATCATCCGCCGCGAGCTGGAGAACTACTCGCGGCGGCGCCACGAGGAGTCCGGGTACGAGTTCGTGAACACCCCGCACATCACCAAGAGCGGGTTGTTCTACACCTCCGGCCACCTGCCCTACTACGCCGACACCATGTTCCCGCCGCTGCCCCTGGAGGGCGAGGAGTACTACCTCAAGGCGATGAACTGCCCGATGCACCACCTGATCTTCAAATCGCGCGGGCGGTCCTACCGGGAGCTGCCGCTGCGGCTGTTCGAGTTCGGCACGGTGTACCGGTACGAGAAGTCCGGTGTGGTGCACGGTCTGACCCGCGTGCGCGGCCTGACCATGGACGACTCGCACATCTACTGCACGCAGGAGCAGATGCCGGGCGAGTTGCGGTCGCTGCTGCGGTTCGTGCTCGACCTGCTCGCCGACTACGGCCTGTCCGACTTCTACCTCGAACTGTCCACGCGGGGCGACTCGGACAAGTTCATCGGTTCGGACGAGGAGTGGGAGGAGGCCACCGAGACGCTGCGGCAGGCCGCCGTCGACTCCGGCCTGGAGCTGGTGCCGGACCCGGGCGGCGCGGCCTACTACGGGCCGAAGATCTCGGTGCAGGCCAAGGACGCCATCGGCCGGTCCTGGCAGATGTCGACCATCCAGCTGGACTTCAACCACCCCAAGCGGTTCGAGCTGCGCTACACCGCGGAGGACGGCACCCGCAAGCAGCCGGTGGTGATCCACCGCGCGCTGTTCGGGTCGATCGAGCGGTTCTTCGGCGTGCTCACCGAGCACTACGCGGGCGCGTTCCCGGCGTGGCTGGCGCCGGTGCAGGTGGTGGGCATCCCGATCGCCGACGAGCACGTCGAGCACCTGCGCGGGGTGGAGAAGGCGTTGCGCGCCAACGGGATCCGGGTCGAGGTCGACGCCAGCGACGAGCGGATGCAGAAGAAGATCCGTAACCACACCACCCAGAAGGTGCCGTTCATGGTGCTGGCGGGCGGCAAGGACGTCGAAGCGGGTGCCGTGTCGTTCCGCTTCCGCGACGGCAGCCAGATCAACGGCGTGCCGGTGGCGGACGCGGTGCAGGCCATCGACAGCTGGGTCGCGCGGAGGGAGAACAGCTCGCCGACGGCGGAGGCGCTCAAGGCGGTTCTGCCTTGACCGACCCGGAACTGGTGGGCCAGGACGGCGTGGGGGTCCCGGACGCGTTGCAGCGGCTGTGGACCCCGCACCGGCTGGCCTACGTGCAGGGCCAGGACAAGCCGGACGGCGACGAGGCCGAGGGCTGCCCGTTCTGCCGCCTGCTGGGCCTGGACGACGCCGACGCGCTGATCCTGGCTCGCGGCGAGCACGTGTGGGCGGTGCTGAACCTCTACCCGTACAACCCGGGGCACCTGATGGTCCTGCCGTACCGGCACGTCGCCGACTACCCGGACCTGACCGCGGACGAGACCCGTGAGCTGGCGGAGTTCACCCAGCACGCGATGAAGGTCGTGCGGTCGGTGTCCGGGGCGCACGGGTTCAACATCGGGATGAACCAGGGTGTCATCGCGGGCGCCGGGATCGCCGCGCACCTGCACCAGCACCTGGTCCCACGCTGGGGCGGCGACGCGAACTTCATGCCGGTGATCGGCCAGACGAAAGTGCTGCCGCAGCTGCTGGGCGAGACGCGCGAGCTGCTGTCGGAGGCGTGGGAACGGGTCTAGCGCCCGCGCCGTAAACCCGGAGCCGGCCCGTCCGGCGAGGGCTATCCCTTGACCTTTGAACCGGACTCGCGGCAGGCGAGGTGACCGCTGGGCGCGCCGCCGTGCAGTAGTCGGTCACCTCACGACCTCCCCCGCCCCTCCTCGCGGATCGTTCCAGTCGCTGATCAGCGACCGAAGCGGGCTGGGGATCGGGGCGGGGGAGGTTCGGGTAGGTCTTGGTTTGGCTTGCGTTGCCGGGCGACGGATTGTCGGTGGGCGAGCGGCCCGGAAAAGGCCCGGACGTCGTGCGTCCGGGCCTTTCCGTGTTGGCTCAGGACTGCAGGCCGGCCTCGATGTTCAGCTCGATCTTGACCTTGTCGGCCAGGACGGCCGTAGGGATGGACGTGCCGACGCCGAAGTCGCTGCGCTTGATCTCGGTGGTGGCGGAGATGCCGAACACCTTGGTGCCCTCGGCCATGCCGTCGGCGAAGCCACCGATCTCGGCGTCCAGCGTGACGGCCTTGGTGACGCCGTGCACGGTCAGGTCACCGTCGATGAAGTACTCGCCGTCCTCGGCGCGGACGCCGGTGGAGACGAAGGTCAGGGTGGGGAACTGCTCGACGTCGAGGAAGTCGCCGCCCTTGACGTGCGCGTCGCGGTCGCCGTTCTTCGTGTCGATGCTGGCGGCCTTGATGGTCGCGGAAACCTTCGAGTCCGCGAGGTCGGCGCCGGTGACGATCTCGCCCTCGACCTCGGCGAAGCGGCCGCGCACCTTGGACACGCCCAGGTGGCGCACGACGAAGTCGACGTCGGAGTGGGTCGAGTCGATGGTCCAGGTGCCGGCGATGTAGCCGGGGATCTCGGTCGTCGAAGCGGTCATGCTGTGATCTCCTTGCGGAACGTGCTTGATTGAGCCCTCAACAACGACACTACCGAACACTGGTTGAGCGCTCAACTAGGGGTAGCATGTACGACATGTCCGAACCGCGATGGCTCAGCGAAGACGAACAACGTGTGTGGCGGGCGTTCTCGGTCGCCGTCACCATGCTGCGCGGCCACGTGGATTCCCAGCTCCAGCGTGAGGCCGGGATGCCGCACACCTACTACGAGGTGCTGGTAGTGCTGTCCGAGGTGCCCGGCCGGACGCTGCGGATGAGCGAGCTGGCGGAGAAGTGCCATTCGTCACGCAGCAGGCTGTCGCACGCCGTCGCCCGCATGGAGGCCAACGGCTGGGTGCGCCGCGACAGCTGCGGAACCGACAAGCGCGGGTCGTTCGCGCGGCTGACCGACCGGGGTTTCGCCGCGCTCGAAGAGGCGGCTCCCGGGCACGTCGAAGCGGTGCGGGAGGCCCTTTTCGATGCGCTGACACCGGATCAGGTGCGGGCGCTGGGCGAGATCGCCGACGCCGTCCGCGACCGGCTGCGGCCCCAGTGCGCCGCCGCGGTCGCCGCCGAGGAGGACCGGCTCGACCAGCTCGCCTGAGCGGCACGCGGCGGCAATGGCGCGCCGCCTCACCGGATCGTCGTAGCGGGTGGATAGGCTGCGGTCAGCAAACCGACCCCGCAGCCCAGGTGGACGCCGACAGCGATGGACATGCCCGCCGATACCGCCCCCTCCCCGATCCGATGCTGAACATCTTCGCGCGAGCGTCCGTCTCGCGAGCCCTGGATCCGCTAGGTCACGCGCTGATGCGGGCCGGACTCACCCCGAACGCGATGACCCTGTTCGGCACGGCGGGCGCGATCGTCTGCGCCCTGGTGTTCTTCCCGAACGGGATGCTGCTGGCAGGCACGTTCACCGTGTGGGGCTTCGCGATGCTCGACCTGCTCGACGGCGCGATGGCCCGCGCCCGCGGGTACGGCACCCCGTTCGGCGCGACCCTGGACGCGACCTGCGACCGGCTCGCCGACGGCGCCCTGTTCGCCGGTATCGCCTGGTGGTGCTTCGCGGTCGAGCACAACCTGCGCGCAGCGGCGGCCTGCCTGGTCTGCCTCGTGCTGGCGCAGGTGATCTCCTACATCAAGGCGCGGGCCGAAGCCGAGGGCCTCAAGGCCGACGGCGGTCTGGTCGAGCGCGCCGAGCGGCTGATCATCGCGCTCGTCGGCACCGGTCTGGAGGGCCTCGGTGTCCCGTTCGCCGTCGAGGGCACGCTGTGGCTGCTCGCGCTCGGCTCGGTGATCACCACGGTCCAGCGGATGCTGGCCGTGGCCGCCTCCGCGCGGGAGGCGGGCTGATGGGCCGGTTCGGCGAGCGGATGGCGGATCTCGGCTACGCGGCGGGCTGGAACCTGGTGCGCAGGCTGCCGGTGCCGCTGGCCAAGGCCGGCTTCGGGCTGGCCGCGGACTTCGCCGCCCGGCGCAGGGGGCCCGGTGTCCGGCAGTTGCGCAGCAACCTCGCCCGGGTCGTGCCGCAGGCCGGCGAGGCCGAGCTGGACGAGCTGACCAGGCAGGCGGTGCGGTCCTACGCGCGGTACTGGCACGAAGCCTTCCGCCTGCCCAGCATGGATCCCGAAGCCATTCGCGCCAGCGTGAACGCCACGATCAGCGGGGTGGAGAACCTCGACGCGGCCCTCGCCGAGGGCAACGGGGCCGTGGTCGCCCTGCCGCACAGCGGGAACTGGGACGTGCCGGGCGTCTGGGCTGTCGGACGCTACGGCCCGTTCACCACGGTCGTCGAGCGGCTCAAGCCGGAGTCGCTGTTCCGGCGCTTCGTGGCCTACCGGGAGTCGCTCGGTTTCGAGATCCTCTCCGCCGACGGCGGCACCGGCTCGTTCCGGTTGCTGCTGCAGCGATTGCGGGACAACCGCGTGGTCTGCCTGATCGCCGACCGCGACCTGACCGGCGGCGGCCTCCCGGTGTCGTTCCTCGGCGAGAAGACGAGCATGCCCGCGGGCCCGGCGAGGCTGGCCGCCAGCACGGGTGCGGCGCTGCTGCCGGTCGGCAGCTGGTTCACCGAGGACGGCTGGGGTATCCGGATCCACCCGCGGATCCGGGTCACGCACCGCACCGAGGTGCCCGCCGCCACCCAGGCGCTGGCCGACATCTTCGCCGGGGACATCGCGGCGCACCCGGCGGACTGGCACATGATGCAGAAGCTGTGGACCGCCGATTTCGAGGAGGACGGCGTCTCCGCGCGGGAGGAAGCGGCGTGAAGGTCGGGATCGTCTGCCCGTACTCCTTCGACGTGCCCGGTGGTGTCCAGGGGCACGTCACGGATCTCGCGCGGGCACTCCTCGACCGCGGGCACCAGGTGTCGGTGCTCGCGCCCGCCGACGAGGACGCCGATCTGCCGGACTTCGTGCACCCCGCGGGCAAGGCTCTCGGCATCCCGTACAACGGGTCGGTGGCCCGGCTGCAGTTCGGGCCGGTGTCCTACGCCCGCGTGCGGCGGTGGCTGCGGGAGGGTGCGTTCGACGTGCTGCACCTGCACGAGCCGGCCGCGCCGAGCCTGTCGCTGCTGGCGTTGAAGGTCGCCGACGGGCCGATCGTGGCCACCTTCCACACCTCCACCCCGCGGTCGCGGACGCTGTCGGCGTTCCAGCCGGTACTGCGGCCGCTGCTGGAGAAGATCACCGCGCGCATCGCCGTGTCCGCGCTGGCGCGGCGCGTGCAGGTCGAGCACGCCGGCGGCGACGCGGTCGAGATCCCGAACGGAGTGGACGTCGAGTTCTTCTCCCGCGCGCGGCCGCTGGAGGGCTACCCGCGGGCCGGTGGCACGATCGGGTTCGTCGGGCGGTTCACCGAGCCACGCAAGGGAATGGAGATCCTGCTCGGCGCCGCGCGCCGCCTGGTGCCGGACTTCCCCGAGCTGCGGCTGCTGGTCGTGGGGCGCGGCGAGCCCGAGGCGCTGCGCCGGATGGCGGGCCCGGAGCTGGCGCCGCACCTGGAGTTGCTCGGCCAGGTCTCCGACGCCGAGAAGGCGCGGGCGCTGCGCAGCGTGGACGTCTACTGCGCGCCCAACACCGGCGGGGAGAGCTTCGGGATGATCCTGACCGAGGCGATGGCGGCGGGCACCGCGGTCGCGGCGTCCAATCTGGACTCCTTCCGCCGCGTGCTCGACGACGGCCGCGCGGGCGCGCTGTTCACGACCGGTGATCCGGCTTCGCTGGCGGCCTGCCTGCGTGAGCTGCTGGGCGATCCGGCGCGGCGCACGTCGCTGGCCGCGGCGGCGGGGGAGCGGGTCGCGATCTACGACTGGCCGGTGGTGGTGACGCAGGTGCTGCGCGTCTACGAGACGGCGATCGCCGCCGATCCGCGGCGGGTCAGCGCGGAGGAAGTGCCGCAGTGAGCGCCTTCGTCCTGGTCGTGTCGATCGCCGCCGCGGTGGTCGTGCTCGGCGGGCTGTTCCTGGTGGCGACGGCCAACCGGCTGGACCGCCTGCACGTCCGCCTCGACGCCGGATGGGCCGCGCTGGACGCGGCACTGGCCCGGCGCGCGGTGGTGGCGCGCGCGGTGGCCGCGGTCGACGGCGCGGCGCCGGGCCTGCGCGAGGCCGCGGACCTCGCCGAGAAGGCGCCGCGGGCCGAGCGGGAGGTCGCGGAGAACGAGTTGACGCGACTGCTGGGGTCCATCGACCGCGCCCGCCTGCCCGGCGAACTGGCGGGCGAACTCGGCGACGCCGAACACCGGGTCGTCATCGCGCGCCGCGTGCACAACGACGCGGTGCGCGACGCGCTGGCGTTGCGGCGGCGGCGCAAGGTGCGGTACTTCAAACTCGCCGGCACCGCGCGGCAACCCGAGTACTTCGAGATCGCGGAGCCCCCCGTGCCCGGAGCCTAGCCGGGCGGCGTTCGCCGGCCGTGATCGGAGTCGGGCGCGGTCCGTTGCCCGCCGGAAGTGGCAGGATTGGCCCATGGCTTCGGAGACAGTTTCCGCGTGCGCGGTCGCGCACGGCGAAGGTGAGCCGGGTGGCGAGACACGCACGCTGGTGGCGGTGTTCGCCTCGCCCGTCGCGGAGTTCCTGCTGCGCTACGGCCAGGACCTCGGCTACCGGCCGGTGCTGTTCGACCCGGACCCGGCCCGCGTCGCGGGCGTGGAGGCGGTCTCGGTGCTGCCGGACCTGGACGGCGACACCGACGTCGTCGTGACCGATCACCACCGCGACGAGCTGGGCACCGTGCTGCGGGACGTGCTGGCGCGGCCGGTGCGCTGGACCGGCGTGATGGGCAACCCGCGTCACGAAGGCCCGCACGTCGAGGCGCTGCGCTCGCTGGGCGTGGCCCAGCCGGACATCGACCGCGTGCACCGCCCGATCGGCCTCGACATCGGTTCCCGCCGCCCGGCCGAGATCGCGATCGCCACGCTGGCCGGTCTGCTCGCCGACCGCAACGGCCGCCCCGGCGGCTTCTTCGGCCACTGACCCACCGCGCGAGTCCCGCGCGCGAGTTCCACTTTCCGGCCGTGCCCCGGCCGCCGGAAGCGCGCCCTCGTGCTCGGCTTCCCGCTCAGGCGTGTGCCGTGACGAGGTTGTCCGGCAGCGGGTCGTAGCGGGCGTGGCGCCGGGTGAACGTCGCCGTGCCGGAGCTGAGCGAACGCAGTTCCGTGGTGTAGCGCAGCAGTTCCGTCGCGGGCACCTCGGCGCGGATCACGCTGCGGCCGCCCTCCGCGGCCTCCGTGCCCAGTACCCGGCCCCGCCGTGACGACAGGTCCCCGAGCACCGTGCCCAGGTACTCGTCGGGCAGCTGGACAGCCACCTCGTCGAGCGGTTCGAGCAGCACGACCCGCCCGTTCGCGGCCGCGTCCTTCAGCGCCATCGACCCGGCGGTCTGGAACGCGGCGTCGGAGGAGTCCACGCTGTGCGCCTTGCCGTCGACCAGGGTGACCCGCACGTCGACCACCGGGTACCCGGTGACCAGGCCGCGCCGCAGCTGCGCCCGCACCCCTTTCTCCACGCTGGGGATGAACTGGTGCGGCACCGCGCCGCCGACGATCCGGTCGACGAACTCGAACCCCGCGCCACGTTCCAGCGGCTCGACCTCGATGTCGCACACCGCGTACTGGCCGTGCCCGCCGGACTGCTTGACGTGCCGCCCGTGCCCCTTGGCCGGGCCACCGAACGTTTCGCGCAGGCTCGTCTTCACCGGCTCGGTGTCCACCTCGGCGCCACCGGCCCGCAGCCGGGACAGGACCACGTCCGCGTGCGCCTCGCCCATGCACCACAGGACCAGCTGGGAGGTCTCGGCATTGCGCTCCAGGCGCAGCGTCGGGTCACCCGCCACGAGACGGGAAAGGTTGCGCGCCAACGCGTCCTCATCGCTGCGGTTGCGTGCCACGACGGCCACCGGCAGCAGCGGCTCGGGCATCGGCCACGGCCGCATCACCAGGGGGTGGTCGGGGGAGGAGACAGTGTCGCCGGTCTCGGCGGACCCGACCTTCGTCAGCGCGCACAGGTCACCGGCCACGCAGTAGGGCACCTCGCGCAGCGTCGCGCCGAGCGGTGAGTACAGGTGGGCGACGCGCTCGTCGGTGTCGTGGTCCTCGTGCCCGCGCTCGGCCATGCCGTGCCCGGACACGTGCACCGGACGTTCCGGCCGCAGCGTCCCGGAAAACACCCGGACCAGCGACACACGGCCGACGTAGGAGTCGACCGCGGTGCGCACCACCTCGGCGGCCAACGGCCCGTGCGGGTCGGTGCTCAGCCCGGGGTGGGCGGCGCCGTCGGGTGTGGTGACGGGCGGCAGCTCGTGCTCCAGTGGCGACGGGAAGGCACGCACGATGCCGTCCAGCACCTCGGCCATGCCCACGCCGGTGGTCGCGCACACGGGGATGACCGGGTGGAACGAGCCGCGGGCGACCGCGGTCTCCAGGTCGGCGATCAGGGTGTCCTCGCTGATTTCCTCACCCGCGAGGTAGCGGTCCATCAGCGTCTCGTCCTCGCTTTCGGCGATGACGCCCTCGATCAGTTCGTTGCGCGCGTCGGTCAGCCGCTCCAGGTCCTCGGGCGACGGTTCGCCGACGCGGGGCGGGAAGCCTTCGGAGTAGTCGAAGAATCGCCGCGTGATCAGGCCGATCAGCCCGGCACCGGACCCGCCTGCGGGTAGGTAGAGGGGGAGCACGCCCGCGCCGAAGGCGTCCTGGCACGCGGCGATCTCGCCGTCGGGGTCGGCCCGGTGGTGGTCGAGCCGGGAGACGATCACCGCGCGCGGCATGCCGACCGCGGCGCACTCCTCCCAGATGGCCACCGTCGCGGGATCCACGCCCTCGGCGGAGCAGACGACGAACAGCGCGGCGTCGGCGGCGCGCAGCCCGGCCCGCAGCTCGCCCACGAAGTCGGCATAGCCAGGGGTGTCGATCAGGTTGATCTTGCAGCCGTTGTGCATCACCGGCGCCACCGACAGTCCGACCGATCGCTGCTGGCGCACCGCGGCCGGGTCGTGGTCGCAGACCGTGGTGCCCTCCACAACGGAACCGGCCCTGGTCACGGTGCCGGACACCGCGAGCAGGGCCTCGGTGAGGGTGGTCTTGCCGGAGCCGGAGGGGCCGACCAGGACCACGTTGCGGACCTTGACCGGGTCGTCCACAGCGACCGCGGCTCCGGCATCGACGGTGCGGGCTTGTTTGTCGGCCATGGCGCGCTCCCCGGGAACGACGGCAAAAGGTGTGTCCTCGATCACACACCCGGTGAGCATGGTCGGGCAACCCCGGCGGGACGAGTTGCGCCCACGGGGCGAAAGTGGACTGCCGAGATAGGTTCTGACTGGCACCTTGGAGCGGTCCACCAGTACCTAGACTGGAGTTCGTCACCCCCCGTTTCCCGGAAAGGCGCCGAGTCGTGTCCGAAGTTGAGTCCTCCAGTTCCGCCGAGCGGGGCACCGCGCGTGTCAAGCGCGGCATGGCCGAAATGCTCAAGGGCGGCGTGATCATGGACGTCGTCACTCCCGAGCAGGCGAAGATCGCCGAAGACGCCGGCGCGGTCGCGGTCATGGCGCTGGAGCGGGTGCCCGCCGACATCCGCGCGCAGGGCGGCGTGGCCCGGATGAGTGACCCGGACCTGATCGAGGGCATCGTGTCGACGGTGTCGATCCCGGTGATGGCCAAGGCGCGCATCGGTCATTTCGTCGAGGCGCGAGTGCTGCAGTCGCTGGGCGTGGACTACGTCGACGAGTCCGAGGTGCTCACCCCGGCCGACTACGCCAACCACATCGACAAGTGGGCGTTCACCGTGCCGTTCGTGTGCGGGGCGACGAACCTTGGCGAGGCGCTGCGCCGGATCACCGAGGGCGCCGCGATGATCCGCTCGAAGGGCGAAGCCGGCACCGGCGACGTGTCGAACGCGACCACCCACATGCGGAAGATCCGAGCGGAGATCCGGAGGCTGACTTCGCTGCCCGAAGACGAGCTGTACGTCGCGGCGAAGGAGATGCAGGCGCCGTACGAGCTGGTGCGGGAGGTGGCGGCCAACGGCAAGCTGCCGGTCGTGCTGTTCACCGCGGGCGGGATCGCCACCCCGGCCGACGCGGCGATGATGATGCAGCTCGGCGCCGAGGGCGTGTTCGTCGGATCGGGCATCTTCAAATCCGGTGACCCCGCGAAGCGCGCCGAGGCGATCGTGAAGGCCACGACGTTCCACGACGACCCCGACGTGATCGCGAAGGTGTCGCGCGGCCTGGGCGAGGCCATGGTCGGCATCAACGTCGACGACGTGCCCGAACCGCACCGGCTCGCCGAGCGCGGCTGGTAGTCCGGCCGAGGCGGTGGCTGGTGGTGCTCGGCTGCTGATCGGCCGGCCATCGAGGGCTGTGTGTGAGCCGGTGGCTGTCCGGGTGCCGGCCCTCGCGTGTGGGCATCACCGGAACCCGTGCGAGAGGGGCCTTCGTGTGATTGCCGCTGGCTGGTGTGCGAAGGAGAACCTCGTGCGCCCGCGCCGCAGCAGCCATCACCCGATCGTGCAATTGGGGCATGCACCAGAACTCCGAAGCGTGCGGCCACCGCCGAGCTGCGCGGCGATCAATCGTCGGAGCGGGCGACCACAACAGGGCGACGACCGCCGAGACGCACGGCCGGCATCGGACGGTCCGGCCCCACCCACCGGAATTCACTCGAACGCCAGGTCCCACCGCCCGGCGCGCACCGGACAGCAGTCCCGCCACCCGGCATACAGTAAGAATCGAAGGAGGTAGCAGTGTCCGCGCAACCGGTGATCGGCGTGCTGGCGCTCCAGGGGGACGTGCGGGAGCACGCCGCCATGATCGAGCGCGCCGGGGGGCGGGCCGTCGCCGTCCGGCGTGAGTCGGAGCTGGCGTCCGTCGACGGGCTCGTCCTGCCCGGTGGCGAGTCGACGACGATGTCGCGCCTGCTGGAGACCTTCGGGCTGCTCGGCCCGCTTCGCGAGCGGCTCGCGGGCGGGATGCCGGCGTTCGGGTCGTGCGCGGGCATGATCCTGCTCGCCAGGCAGGCCCTGGACGGGCGCCCCGACCAGCAGCAACTCGGCGCGCTGGACGTCATCGTGCGGCGCAACGCGTTCGGGCGGCAGGTGGACTCGTTCGAGGCGGATCTGCAGTTCGAAACCCTCACCTCGGGGCAACCGCTGCACGCCGTGTTCATCCGCGCGCCCTGGGTCGAAAAGGCCGGCGACGGGGTCGAGGTCCTGGCCAGGGTGCCCGAGTCACCGGCCACCGGTGGGGCTGGCGCTAGGATCGTCGCGGTCCGGCAGGGGCCGGTGCTCGCCACGGCCTTCCACCCGGAGCTGACCGGGGACGATCGGGTCCATCGCCTGTTCGTGGGAATGGTGCGGGACGCGGCGACGACGAGCGAGACGGAGGAGAGATGAGCGGCCACTCCAAGTGGGCCACCACGAAGCACAAGAAGGCCGCCCTCGACGCCAAGCGTGGCAAGCTGTTCGCGAGACTGATCAAGAACATCGAGGTCGCCGCGCGGACCGGCGGGGGCGATCCCGAGGGCAACCCGACGCTCTACGACGCCATCCAGAAGGCGAAGAAGAACTCGGTCCCGCAGGACAACATCGAGCGCGCTCGCAAGCGCGGCGCCGGTGAGGAAGCCGGCGGCGCCGACTGGCAGACGATCAACTACGAGGGCTATGGCCCCAACGGCGTCGCCGTGCTGATCGAGTGCCTCACCGACAACCGCAACCGCGCGGCGGGCGAGGTCCGCACGGCCCTGACCCGCAACGGCGGCTCGCTCGCCGACCCGGGCTCGGTGGCGTACCTGTTCAACCGCAAGGGCGTCGTGATCATGCCCAAGAACGAGCTGTCCGAGGACGACGTCCTGATGGCGGTCCTCGACGCGGGCGCCGAGGAGGTCAACGACCTCGGCGACAACTTCGAGATCGTCTCCGAGGCCACCGACCTGCTCGGTGTGCGCAAGGCGCTGCAGGAGGCGGGCTACGACTACGAGTCGGCCGACCCGACGTTCCTGCCCTCGGTCAGCGTCCCGCTCGACGCCGAGGGCGCCAAGAAGGTCTTCCGGCTGATCGACGCGCTCGAGGACTGCGACGACGTGCAGAACGTGTATGCCAACTTCGACGTCCCCGACGAGGTTCTCGAAGAGGTCGACGCGTAGGAAAGCTTCACCCACAAGAGCCCTCCGGCGCGTCCCGCCGGAGGGCTCTTGCCGTGCAACGGGAAATTTTCCACGCGCGGGGGCTGTGCCGGACGCGGCACCGTACGGCAGAATGCCCGCCGTGACCGAGACCGCGACCGACACCGCGACCGAGCCCCTCGCGCCCGAGGAATCCGAACTCCTCGAATGGATCGTCAGCCAGGCCGAAAGCCGCGGCAACGCGGTGATCTCGGTGCCCGGCGACGACACCGGAGCCGGTTACTCGTTCACCGCGTGCGTGTGGGCGCTGCACCAGGTCCCCGAGGCCGTCGTCGTCGGTATCCCCGAGCAGATGGCCCCGGTCCTGCTCGACGCCTACGTCGACCGCGCGGCCAACGGCGAGGAGTTCGAGCCCGGCGCGATCTACGACGACTTCTTCCAGGGTGTGCCGGTCACCGTCGAGCACGTCGCGAAAGGTCACTACCCCGAGTACTTCGGAAGCGCTTTCCTCGTCTACCCCGACGGCGACTTCCCGGCGATCCAGCTCATCGTCGCCACCCCGGACGGGCAGTGGCCGTGGAGCGACGGCGCGCCGGAGGGGTTCGCGCAGTGGCAGCCGGTGCTGACCGAGAGCGGCGACCCGGAGAGCTGGACCCCCGGCCTCGACGGTCCATAAAGGACGATCAACTCGCTCCGGCGCGTCCTGCCGGAACCACACCGCACCGCGCGGTAACCTCTCCTCGAACGCGTGTTCGGCGCGGCGAAACTGGTGCGGGAGGGTGATCGGTGCGAGTGCTCGGCGTGGACCCCGGGCTGACCCGGTGCGGGCTCGGCGTGGTGGACGGGGGCACCGGGCGTTCCGTCAGCTGCGTGGCGGTGGACGTCGTGCGCACCCCGGTCGACGACACGCTGGAGCGGCGCCTGCTCGCGGTCGCCGACGCCGTCGAGCACTGGCTGGACACCTACCGGCCGGAAGCCGTCGCCGTCGAGCGCGTGTTCAGCCAGCACAACGTGCGCACCGCGATGGGCACCGCCCAGGCCGGGGGAGTGGTGGCGCTGTCGGCCGCCCGGCGCGGCCTGCCGGTGGTGTTCCACACCCCGAGCGAGGTCAAAGCGGCCGTCACCGGTAGCGGGCGCGCGGACAAGGCGCAGGTCACCGGCATGGTCACCCGGCTGCTCGGGCTCGCGCGGGCGCCGCGGCCCGCGGACGCCGCCGACGCGCTCGCGCTGGCGATCTGCCACCTGTGGCGCCAGCCGATGCGCGACCGGCTCGCCGAGGCCGAGGCGCGTGCGGCCGAGCTGGCCCGCGCCCACAAGGCCCGCCTGGCGGCGGCGGCGAAGACGGCCAATACCGTGTCGCGGACGACGGTGACGCGGCGCGCGAACACGCGGACGCCCGGGAAGGGAGTGCGGGGATGATCTCCTCGGTGCGGGGCGAGGTCCTTTCGGTCGGGCTCGACCACGTGGTGGTGGAGGTCGGCGGGGTCGGGCTCGCGGTGCAGGCCACCCCGGCGACGCTGGCCACGCTGCGCCGCGGCGAGCAGACCCGGCTGCACACGGCGCTGGTGGTGCGCGAGGACTCGCTGACCCTGTTCGGGTTCGCCGACGCCGAGGCCCGCGAGCTGTTCGGGCTGTTGCAGACCGTCTCGGGCATCGGGCCGCGCCTGGCGCTGGCCGCGCTCGCGGTGCTCGACCCGGACAAGCTGCGCACCGCGCTCGCCGAGGGCAACATCACCGTGCTCACCCAGGTCCCCGGCATCGGGCGCAAGGGCGCCGAACGGCTCACCCTCGAACTGCGCGACAAGGTCGCCGCGGTCGGTGGCACCGCCGAGTCCGCGGCCGCCCCGGCCGCGGGCGCGGTGCGGGCCGAAGTCGTCGAGGCGCTGACCGGTCTCGGGTTCCCGGCCAAGCAGGCCGAGCAGGCCGTGGAGAAGGTGCTGGCCGCGGGCACGGCGGAGGGCACCCCGGCCGTGCTGCGGGCCGCGCTGACCACCCTCGGGCGCAAGTGAGGCCGGTCCAGCGTGCACGATGAGGACGTGACCGAGCACCCGGCCGACGAGACCCTCTCCGCGCTGCCCCAGCAGGGTGAGCGCGAGGTGGAGACGACGCTGCGGCCGAGCAGGCTCACCGAGTTCATCGGCCAGCCGCGGGTGCGTGAACAGCTGGAACTGGTGCTGGAAAGTGCCCGGCGTCGCGGTGTCCCGCCGGATCACGTGCTGCTGTCCGGACCGCCCGGCCTGGGCAAGACGAGCCTGGCGATGATCGTCGCCGCCGAACTGGACGCCTCGATCCGCATCACGTCCGGTCCGGCGCTGGAACGCGCCGGTGACCTCGCCGCGATGCTGTCCAACCTGGCCGAGGGTGACGTGCTGTTCATCGACGAGATCCACCGCATCGCCCGTCCCGCCGAGGAGATGCTCTACCTCGCGATGGAGGACTTCCGCGTCGACGTCGTCGTCGGCAAGGGACCCGGCGCCACCAGCATCCCGCTGGAGATCGCCCCGTTCACCCTGGTCGGCGCCACCACCCGGTCGGGCGCGCTGACCGGGCCGCTGCGCGACCGCTTCGGGTTCACCGGCCAGATGGAGTTCTACGCCGACGACGAGCTCGACCAGGTCGTCAAGCGCTCGGCGAAGATCCTCGACATCACCGTCGACGACGACGGCAGCGCCGAGATCGCCCGCCGCTCGCGCGGCACGCCGCGGATCGCCAACCGGCTGCTGCGCCGCGTCCGCGATTACGCCGAGGTGCGCGAGGACGGCCACGTCACGCTCGGCGTGGCCCGTGCCGCGCTGAAGGTCTACGACGTTGACGAGCTGGGCCTGGACCGGCTCGACCGCGCCGTGCTCTCGGCGCTGGTGCACTCCTTCGGCGGCGGCCCGGTCGGGGTGTCGACGCTGGCGGTCGCCGTCGGTGAGGAACCGACGACGGTCGAGGAGGTGTGCGAGCCCTACCTGGTGCGCGCCGGTATGCTCGCGCGCACCCCCCGTGGCCGGGTGGCGACAGCGGGTGCCTGGGAGCACCTGGGACTCCGCCCGCCCGCCCGTGGAGACCAGCCAGGGCCTACGCTGTTCGACTGACCGGGTGCTCGCCGGGGCAGTGGCGCCTGGCACACTCGAATGAGACATCCGGACAAATAGGTGCGGCGGCTCGCGGCCGTGGCGCCGAATGGAGAATCATGGAACAGCTTTTCCTGCCGTTGCTGCTCATGCTCGTCGTGGCGATCCCGCTGGTGATGGGCACCCGGAAGCAGAAGCGGGCCGCGCAGGAGCAGCAGAAGCTGCAGAGCAGCCTGTCCGAGGGTGACCGGGTGATGACGACCTCCGGTCTGTACGGCACGGTGGCCGACACGACCAGCGACACCACGATCGACATCGAGATCGCGCCCGGCGTCGTGACGACCTGGCTGCGCCAGGCGGTGCGTGAGAAGGTCGCGCCGGAGGTCGCCGACGAGATCGACAACGACTCCGACGACGACACGGTCGACACCGAGACCGTGGCCGAGCCGGTCGAGACCCCCAAGGCCGAGGCCGACGAGAAGCCCGGCCCGCAGATCGCGCCGCCGCTGGAGCACGAGAAGAAGTAGGCCCACTGTGCGGGCAACCCCGGCGTCCGGCGGAGACGCCGGGGTCAACGCCGCGTTCACAGCGCGGCGAGTAGTGTCTGCGTACCGCCGCTGAGTGACCGGCGGCAGTCCGCGTAGTTGACCGTCGAGGAGAACCACCACCGTGGCACCACCGGCCGGGCGGATCCGCCCGGGACGCTATCTCGGCTTCTTCGTCCTGATCGTGGTCGTGCTCTACGCCCTGGTGTTCTTCACCGGCGGCGGGAAGCCCACGCCGAAGCTGGGCATCGACCTGCAGGGCGGCACCCGGGTGACGTTGAGCGCGCGCACGCCGGACGGTTCGGAGCCCTCTCGCGAGTCGCTCAACCAGGCCCGTCAGATCATCGAGACCCGCGTGAACGGCATCGGTGTCAGCGGCACCGAGGTGGTCCTCGACGGCAACAACATCGTGATCACGGTGCCGGGCGAGCAGGGCGACCAGGCCAAGAAGCTGGGCCAGACCGCGCAGCTGGGCTTCCGCAAGGTCCTCGACCTGCAGCAGGCGACCACCCCGCCGGTGACGCCGCCGGCCGGGCAGGCCGAGGACCCGGCCGTGATCCAGCAGGCCAAGGACACCCGGCAGGCCGCGGACCTGGTCACCGGCAGCGGCGACACCCTCGCCGCGGGTGCCACGGCCTCCCAGGCGCTGACGGCGTTCCAGTGCTCGACCCAGGACCCGTTGCGCGGCAACGACGACCCGAACCTGCCGCTGATTGCCTGCGACCAGACCGGCACCGCGAAGTACCTGCTCGGCCCGGTGTTCCTCAAGGGCACCGAGATCGACTCCGCCGCCGCGTCGCCGCCCGCTCAGAACAAGCCGCAGTGGACGGTGGACCTCACCTTCAAGTCCGAGGGCCGCCAGGTCTGGGCGGACTTCACCACCAAGAACGTCGGCCAGAACGCGGCGTTCGTGCTCGACACCCAGGTCGTGTCGGCGCCGACGATCCAGAGCGCCATCCTCGACGGGCAGACGCAGATCCAGGGCAGCTTCGACCAGCAGTCGAGCAAGGATCTCGCGGACATCCTGAAATACGGCTCGCTGCCGCTGTCGTTCACCTCGTCCGACGCCACCACCGTGTCGGCGACGCTCGGCCTGGCCTCCCTCGAGGCCGGTCTGATCGCCGGCGCCATCGGCCTGGCGCTCGTGTTCGTCTACTGCCTGGTCTACTACCGCCTGCTCGGGGTGCTGACGATCGTCTCGCTCGCGCTGTCCGGCGCGATCGTCTACGCGGTGCTGGTGCTGATCGGGCGCTGGATCAACTACACGCTGGACCTCGCCGGCGTCGCGGGCCTGATCATCGCCATCGGCGTCACCGCGGACTCGTTCGTGGTGTTCTTCGAGCGGCTCAAGGACGAGATCCGCGAGGGCGGGCGCAGTTTCCGCTCCGCGGTGCCCCGCGGCTGGGTGCGCGCGCGGCGCACGATCCTCGCCTCGGACGCGGTCATGTTCCTGGCCTCCGCGGTGCTCTACGCGATCGCCGTCGGCGACGTCCAGGGCTTCGCCTTCACCCTGGGCATGTCGACGGTGCTCGACCTGATCGTGGTGTTCCTCGTGACGCACCCGCTGGTCGCGCTCGCCTCGCGGTCGAAGTTCCTGTCCCAGCCGAAACTCACCGGTCTCGGCGGCGTGCAGACGCTGGCCGCGCAGCGCCGGTCCGCGCGCAAGGAGCCCGCCGGCGCGGGCGCGAAGGAGTCCTGACGTGGCTGACGAGACGACCACCGAGACCTCGGGCGCCACGCCGGCCGCGAAGCCGGCGAAGAAGGAGGGCGTGTTCCACCGGCTCTACGTCGGCACGGGCGCGTTCGACATCGTCGGCAAGCGCAAGCGCTGGTACCTCTTCTTCGCGGTGCTGGTGCTGGTGTGCATCGCCTCGATCGGCATCAAGGGGTTCAACCTCGGCATCGAGTTCGAGGGCGGCACCCAGATCCAGATGCCCGCTCGCGGGGTGAGCGGCGAGATCACCGCCGACGCCGTCAAGGACGCGTTCGCCGACGCGCTCGGCGAGCAGCCGGACTCGGCCCAGACGGTCGGTGTCGGCGACGCGGCGACGATCGAGGTGCGGTCGGACACGCTGGACGCGGACCAGGTCGCGCAGGTCAAGCAGACGCTGTTCGACGAGCTGCAGCCACTGGGCGCGAACGGTCAGCCCAGCGCCCAGGCCATCAGCGACAGCGCGGTGAGCGCGTCCTGGGGGCAGGAGATCTCCCAGCAGGCGCTGATCGCTCTCGCCGTGTTCATGGTCCTGGTGACGGTGTTCCTGGCGATCTACTTCGAGAAGTGGATGGCCGTCACCGCGCTGATCGCGCTGATCCACGACATTCTCGTCACCGCGGGCGTCTACTCGCTCGTCGGCTTCGAGGTGACCCCGGCGACGGTGATCGGCCTGCTGACGATCCTCGGGTTCTCCCTGTACGACACGGTGGTGGTGTTCGACAAGGTCAAGGAGAACACCCGCGGAATCCTCGGCCTGACCCGGCGCACCTACGCCGAGGCGGCGAACCTCGCGCTGAACCAGACGCTGATGCGCTCGATCAACACCGCGGTCATCGCACTGCTGCCGGTGCTGGGCCTGCTGGTCGTCGGGTACATCCTGCTCGGCTCGGGCACGCTGCAGGATCTCGCGCTGGTGCAGCTGGCCGGCATGCTCGCCGGTGTGCTGTCGTCGGTGCTGCTGGCGACGCCGATGCTGGTGGACTTCAAGATGCGCGACCCCAAGTACAAGCAGCAGGCCGAGCGGGTGCGCAACCGCCGCGCGAGCCAGGCCCGCAAGGCCGCCGAGCGCGACGCCGACTTCGACCCGGCCGACGACGAGTCGCTGGACGCCGAGCTGCGCAAGGAGAAGGCGTACGCGGCGGCGGCGAGCGTCCCGGCGCGGACGCAGAAGCAGCAGCCGCGGCGGGGCCGCCCCTCGGGCAAGCGGAAGCGCTGAGCGGTGGACCTGGAGCGTGCGCTCGGCCTGATCGCCGAGGTGCCGGACTTCCCCGAGCCCGGTGTCCTGTTCCGCGATCTGTCGCCGCTGTTCGCCGACGCCGCCGGGTTCCGCGCGGTGGTCGACGCGCTGGGTGACACGGTCGATCCGGGGACGGACCTGCTGGCCGCGGTCGAGGCGCGGGGGTTCCTGCTCGCCGCGGCCGTCGGCTACGCCCGCGGGCTCGGCGTGGTGCTGGTGCGCAAGCCCGGCAAGCTGCCGAGCGTGGCCGGGCGGGTGGACTACGCGCTGGAGTACGGCACGGCGGCGCTGGAGCTGCCCTCCGGCGTGGTCACGTCCGGTCAGCGCGCGGTGGTGGTCGACGACGTGCTGGCCACCGGAGGCACCGTCGCGGCGGCCTGTGAGCTGCTGGAGAAGGCCGGTGCCACGGTCTCCGGCGTATCGGTCGTGATGGAGCTGAGCGCGCTCGACGGGCGGTCGGCGCTGACCGGGCGCACCGTCTCGTCGCTGCTGAAGGTCTGACCGCTCGGCGCGCCCGGCGGGCGCTCGGCGCGGCGGGGAACAAGCCCGCCCGCCGAGGGAGTTACGCTTGGTGGTCTAGGAGCCGCGCGATCAGCAGGAGGTGGGCTTGAGCCAGGAGCTCGAAAGCCCGGCGCCCGCCCGGGAGACCGCCGACAACCGCGGCGCGCAGCCGCCGCAGGGGGTCACCCGGGCCCCGTCCGCCACGCGGCGTGTCCGCGCCCGGCTCGCCCGCCGCATCACCGCGCAGCGCGCCGCCCCGGTCAAGCAGGTCCTCGAACCCCTCGCCGCGATCCACCGCGACCTGCACCCGAACGCGGACCTGAGCCTGCTGCAGCGCGCCTACGACGTCGCCGAGGAGCTGCACCGCCACCAGCGGCGCAAGTCCGGCGACCCCTACATCACGCACCCGCTCGCGGTGGCGACCATCCTCGCCGAGCTGGGCATGGACACCACCACCCTCGTCGCGGCGCTGCTGCACGACACGGTGGAGGACACCGGCTACGCGGTGGAGCAGCTGACCGCCGACTTCGGCGACAAGGTCGCCCAGCTCGTCGACGGCGTCACCAAGCTGGACAAGGTCAAGCTGGGCACCGCGGCCGAGGCCGAGACCATTCGCAAAATGGTCATCGCGATGGCCCGCGACCCGCGCGTGCTGGTCATCAAGCTCGCCGACCGGCTGCACAACATGCGCACCATGCGCTTCCTGCCGCCGGAGAAGCAGGTCCGCAAGGCCAAGGAGACCCTGGAGGTGCTGGCCCCGCTGGCGCACCGGCTGGGCATGGCCACGGTCAAGTGGGAGCTGGAGGACCTCGCGTTCGCGATCCTGCAGCCCAAGAAGTACGACGAGATCGTCCGCCTGGTCGCCGACCGCGCCCCGTCGCGCGACATCTACCTGCGCAAGGTGATCGACGAGCTGACCGGCGCGCTCGGCGGCTCCCGCCTCACCGCGAAGGTCGAGGGCAGGCCGAAGCACTACTACTCGATCCACCAGAAGATGATCGTCCGCGGCCGCGACCTGGATGACATCCACGATCTGGTGGGCGTGCGCATCCTGGTCGAGGACGTGCGCGACTGCTACGCGGCGATGGGTGTCGTGCACGCGCTGTGGCAGCCGATGCCCGGCCGGTTCAAGGACTACATCGCCCAGCCGCGCTTCGGCGTGTACCAGTCGCTGCACACCACGGTGATCGGACCGGACGGCAAGCCCCTGGAGGTGCAGATCCGCACCTACGAGATGCACCACACGGCCGAGTACGGCATCGCCGCGCACTGGCGCTACAAGGAGACCAAGGGCACCCATCACGGCCAGTCCGTCGACATCGACGAGATGGCGTGGATGCGGCAACTGCTCGACTGGCAGCGGGAGGCCGCGGACCCCGGCGAGTTCCTCGACTCGCTGCGCTACGAGCTGGCCGCGCGCGAGATCTTCGTGTTCACGCCCAAGGGGGACGTCGTCACGCTGCCGGTCGGTGGCACGCCGGTGGACTTCGCCTACGCCGTGCACACCGAGGTCGGGCACCGCTGCATCGGCGCCCGCGTCAACGGCCGTCTCGTCGCGCTGGAACGGAAGCTGGAAAACGGCGACGTCGTCGAGATCTTTACCTCCAAGGCGGAGAACTCCGGGCCGACGCGGGACTGGCTGACCTTCGCAAAATCGCCCAAGGCGCGCGCGAAGATCCGCCAGTGGTTCGCCAAGGAACGCCGCGACGAGGCCATCGACGCGGGCAAGGACGCGATCACCAAGGAGGTCCGCAAGGTCGGGCTTCCGATGCAGCGCCTGATCTCCGCCGAGGCGATGGGCGCGCTGGCGGCCGAGCTGCACCACTCCGACATCAGCTCGCTCTACGCCGCGGTCGGCGAGGGGCACGTCAGCGCCAAACACGTCGTGCAGCGGCTCGTGGCGCTGATCGGCGGGGTCGAGGAGGCCGAGGACGAACTCGCGGCGCGGTCGACGCCGTCGACGGTCACGCGGCGCCGCGCGTCCAACGACGTCGGCGTGGTGGTCAAGGACGCCACCGACGTGTGGACGAAGCTCGCGCGCTGCTGCACGCCGGTGCCCGGCGACGAGATCCTCGGGTTCGTCACCCGCGGCGGTGGCGTCAGCGTGCACCGCACCGACTGCACCAACGCCGAGGACCTGCGCGCGCAGCCGGAGCGGCTCCTCGAAGTCGAATGGGCGCCCTCGGCCAACTCGGTGTTCCTGGTGTCGATCCAGGTCGAGGCGCTCGACCGGCACCGCCTGCTCTCCGACGTGACGAAGGTGCTGGCCGACGAGAAGGTCAACATCCTCGCCGCCTCGGTGCAGACGTCGCGGGACCGGGTCGCGGTCAGCCGGTTCACCTTCGAGATGGGGGACCCGAAGCACCTGGGGCACGTGCTGAAGGTGGTGCGGGGCGTCGAGGGCGTCTACGACGTGTACCGGGTGACGTCGGCTTCGTAGCTCATCGTCGGGCAGGTTCCCGGCAGGCCGCTGGGGAAGAACTACAGCCGGTGGGTGGGTGGTGGCGTGCCTCACGGCGCGCCACCGCGCCGGGCCTCTACTGTCGGCGCATGGCGCCAGGACTGGAGTTCACGCGGGATGGGGAAGTGGCCACGCTGACGTTCGCGCGGCCGGAGAAGAAGAACGCGATCTCCCGCGACATGTGGGCGGCGATCCCGGACGTGGTGGCCGAGGTCGAGGCCGATCCGGCGCTCAAGGTGCTGCGGTTGACCGGGGCGGGCGCGGATTTCTCCGCGGGCGCGGACATCAGCGAGTTCGGCAGCCTGCGCTCCACCGCGGAGGGTGCCGCCGCCTACGACAAGGTGGTCGAGGGCGCGGTGACGGCGCTGGCCGGCCTGACCAAACCGACCGTCGCGGTGATCCGCGGCAACTGCATCGGCGGTGGCTGCCAGATTTCGGTCGCGTGCGACTTCCGCTTCGCCGAGCGCGGCGCCCGGTTCGGCATCACCCCGGCGAAACTGGGCATCGTCTACGACTTCCGCTCCACCCGCCAGCTGGTGTCGCTGATCGGCCCGGCGCACGCGCGGTTCTTCCTGCTGTCGGGACGGCTGATCGACGCCACACGGGCCCGGGAGATCGGGCTGGTCAACGACGTGTTCGCCGATCTGGAGGGCGAGGTGTCCGCGTTCGTGGCGACGCTGTGCGAACGATCGCAGGCCTCGATCCGCGGGATGAACCGGATCATCGGCAAGATCCTCGACGGCGCCGCCGAGACCGACGAGGAGATCGAAACGATCCGGTCGGCCGCCATCCACGGCGAGGACTACGCCGAGGGAGTGGCCGCGTTCCTGTCGCGCCGCCCACCGGAGTTCACGGCCTCCTGACGCGGAAGTGGCCTCCGTCCGAAGCGGACGGAGGCCACCGCGGCGAGATCAGCTGACCTCCACCGCCGTGAACTTGACTTCCATGTTGGGCTTGCCGCCGCCCGGGCTGGGGTCGAAACTGCCGTCGTGCCCGGCCTTGGCGACCTTGTCGAGCACGTCGAGACCGGCGTCGGAGATGGAGCCGAACACCGTGTAGTCCGGGCTCAGCTCGGCGGGGCCGTAGACCATGAAGAACTGGCTGCCGTTGGTGTTCGCACCGGCGTTGGCCATCGCCAGCAGACCGCGGCCGTAGGTCAGCTCGGGGAACGTCTCGTCGGCGAACGAGTAGCCGGGGCCACCGCTGCCGGTGCCGGTCGGGTCACCGCACTGCAGCATCATCAGGCTCGCGTCGGTGCCCAGGCGGGCGCACGCGGTGTCGGTGTAGAAACCCTGCCGCGCCAGGCTGAGGAAGCTGTTCACCGTGCACGGCGCGAGCGCGCGGTCCAGCGTCAGCGGGATGTCCCCGGCGGTGGTCTTGAGCGTCACGTTCACCGTGCCGGCAGACGAGATGTCCTTGCCCTGCGGCGGGTTGTTCGGCTTGGCCGCGGGCTGGTCCGGCGTCGCCGGGTACTCGCACTGCACCGGGTTCGCCAGCGGCGTCGTGCGCTGCGGGACCGCGGCGCGCTGCGTCGGGATGTTCAGTTCCGAGCTGGGCGCCGTGGTCGGGGAAGCGGCGGCATCGCCGTCATCGCCGCCCTGGGTCGCGAAGAACACCACCAGCCCGGCGACCACCACCACCGCGCCGACGGTCGCGCCGACGCCGACGATCTTCCGGCGTTTCGCCTGCTCCGCCCGGCGGGCCATCTGCCGCTCGAGCTTGCGCTTCGCGGCCTCACGGCGCTGCTGGTTGGTCGCCACCTGCCCTCCAGAATTCCACTCGACGTCACCGATCGGGTGGCGGCAGTCTATGGGCACAGCCTGTGAGGACCCTGTACAGCCCCGGTTAGGGTGGGGTGCCGGACATCGCGGAGGTGGATTCTCGTGCTCGTCGTCGGGTTCGCAACCGGCGCGCTGCAGGCCAACTGCTATCTGCTCGCGCCCGGTCCGGACGCTCCGTGCGTGATCGTCGACCCCGGGGAGGGCGCGGCGGAGCGCATCGCGGGCGAACTCGCCGAGCACCGCCTGATCCCGGCCGCGGTGCTGGCCACCCACGGCCACCCGGACCACGTCGCCGATGCCGCGGTGTTGACCACGGCCCACGACGTTCCGCTGTGGATCCACCCCGCCGACCGCGGCCTGCACCACACCATGCCCGCCGACGTCCGTGAGCTGTCCGGCGCGCCGCTGGAGCTGGCCGGGCTGGTGATCGCCGTCGACCTGGTGCCCGGTCACACCGACGGGTCCGTGGTGTTCCGCGTCGCGACGCCCGAGGGCGGACGGCTCGCGCTGACCGGTGACACGCTCTTCGCGGGTTCGATCGGACGGGGTGACCAGCGGCGCCTCGGCGAGTCCCTGCGTGACACGCTGCTGCCGCTGCCCGGCGACACCGTGGTGCTGCCCGGGCACGGCCCGGCCACGACGATCGGCCGCGAGCGGGCAGGCAATCCGTTCCTGAGCGGGGCGCGCAGCGTCGTCCCGGTGCCGTGATGGGGGAAGGTGTGACCGAGGAGCCGGGGAAGCAGGCCGAACCGCAGCGGCTGGCCCTGCACCAGGAAGATCGGGGGCAGGCGCGCAAGCGGCTGGTCTCCGGCCTGGTCGGCGTGCTGATCATGGCCGCGGCGTTCGGCGGTATCGCCGGGCTGATCGGCGGCCGGATCGCGGGCCTGGTCGCCGCGCTGGTGATCGGGCTGCCGCTGCTCTACGTGGTGCTGTGGAACGTGCGGCGCAAGCTCTGGCTCGAGGGCACCGCGGTGCTGGTGCGGACGTGGCGCACCCGCCGGGTGGACCTGGCCGCGGCGAAGCGGATCGACCTGCTGGTCACCGACGTGCGGGGCGCGCGCACGGTGAGCCTGCTGTTCAACTCCGGGCAGCGCGGGCAGGTCGTCAAGATCGACGTCGCCGTCTACAGCGGTACCGGTGGGCGCGAGATGCCGATCCTCACGCTGCGGCGGCTGGCCGACGCGCTGGCGAACAACATCGAAGCCAACGGCCTGGTGTTCTCCGAGCTGCTGGTGGCGCAGCTGCGGGCCGAAGCGCGGGGTGCGGGCGTGTCCGAGCGGCCGCTGTACCAGCTCGCCTCCGCGGCGCCGTCGGGCAAGATCGCGCAGCGGTTCACGATGGAGGCCGTGAGCCGCTTCGTCGCGCGGCTGGGGTGACCGGTTCCTGGCCGTTGCGGCCGCCGAGCCGGTTCTCGATCGCGGCCAGCTGCTCCCGGATGCCCTCCAGCTGGTAGACGATCTCGGGCAGCTCCTCGGCGGCGAAGGTCGCGAGCCGTTCCAGGTGCTTGGCGGCGTCGCGCAGTTCCGTGAGCGCGGTGGCGATCCGCGGCAGGCTCGCCAGTGTCCGGTAGCCGGCGCGGGCGGTGCGCGCCACGCCGAGCGACAGGCGCCGCGGCAGTGCGTGGACGACCAAGACCCCTCCCTCGGGGATGGGAACCGTATGCCCGGCTTTCGTACCCCACTGCGGCGGGTGAAACCAGGCCGGGGTGCCGTCCTGGGGCTAGTGATCGCTGGTGGGACTGATGTGACTGATGGGTTCCCGGCTGGCGATCAACGCGGCCAGCACCGTCGTCACCGGGACCGCGGCGACGATGCCGACACTGCCCGCCAGGGTTCGCACGATCTCCTGCGCGACGTCCTGCGAACCGAGGATCGAGCCGAGCCCGACGCCGGAGATCGACGAGTACAGCATCACCGGCAGCGCCGCACCCGCATAAGCCATGACCAGGGTGTTCACCGCCGAACCGACGTGATCGCGGCCGATGCGCAGCCCGGCGGAGTACAGCTCGCGCCAGGTCAGCGCCGGGTTCGCGCGGCGTAGCTCCCACACGGCGCTGGTCTGGGTGACGGTGACGTCGTCGAGCACGCCGAGTGCGCCGATGACGATCCCGGCCAGCAGCAGCCCGCGCGCGTCGATGCCGTGCCCCAGCGACGCGATCAGCGTCGAGGTGCTGTCGTCCAGCCCGGTCAGCGAGGCCGCCGCGGAGAAGAGCGCCGACAGCGCGCCGATCAGCGCGAGGCTGACCAGGGTGCCCAGCACCGCCACCGAGGTGCGCGCGGACAGGCCGTGCGTCAGGTACAGCGCGATGAACATGATCAGTCCCGCGGCGATGATCGCCACCAGCAGCGGGTTCTGCCCGGCCAGGATCGCGGGCAGCACGAACGCCACCAGCACGACGAAACTGAGCACCAGCGCGCCGAGCGCGGCCAGACCGTGCCAGCGCCCGAGCACGACGACGGCCACCGCGAACAACGCCGCCAGCACCACGAGCGGCAGACCGCGCTGGAAGTCGATCAGCTGGTAGGAGGCGGGGTCGGCGGCGTCCCCGCCGTTGTAGGCCAGTACGACGTCGTCACCGGCGGAAAAGCGGGGCGTGCTGGGCTCGACCGGCACGGTCAGTTCGATGCCGCGGCCACCGGCCGGACCGTCTTCGAGGGTCACCTGCACGGTGAGGCACGGCTTGGCGTCCGGATCGGGCTGGACGCCGACCTGCACCTGCCCGGCGGCCAGGCACGGTCCGGAGGTGGCGGTGGTGATGGTGCCGTGCACCGGTGTGCCGGACGAGATCGCCGACGTCGGTTCGTCCTGGCCCCACGGGTAGAGCACCAGCGCGGCGGCGACGGTGATCAGCGCGAGGGGACCGAGGATCCAGGCGAGCAGCAGCTTGACGCGGCGGGAGGCCGGGGCGGCGGGGCCGTGCCCGTGGCCGTGACCCGTTTCGCGGTCCGGCTCGGCCGGGGTGGTGGACCGGCGACGGCGCGCGGCGCCACCTGGGCGGTCGGGAGTGCCGGGTGCCACGGGTTTCGCGGAGTGGGTCCGCCGGGACGCGCCCCCGGCGCCCGTTCCGGCAGCCCGCGTCGGAACCTCGGCGGCGCGGTGGCCCGTCGCTTCGG